>NZ_CP084032.1:1842006-2456009 GCF_020181655.1 Pectobacterium colocasium | reverse complement strand
GGCAGTACCAAAGCGGTACACACCGTCGTGAGCGATTTATGTACCGGCTGCGATCTCTGCGTCTCCCCTTGCCCGACGGACTGTATCGAATTACGTCCTATCGCTCCGACTCCCGCTAACTGGAAATGGGATCTCGATACGATTCCAGTACGCGTTATTCAAGTAGAACGCCATGCTTAAGCTGTTTTCCGCCTTTAGAAAAGACAGAATCTGGGATTTCGACGGAGGCATTCATCCGCCGGAAATGAAGACGCAGTCCAGCCAGACGCCGCTGCGTCACATTCCGCTGCCAGAACAGTTCATTATTCCGCTCAAGCAGCATCTTGGCCCAGAAGGCGAGATCTGCGTCAGCATCGGCGATAAAGTTCTGCGCGGCCAGCCGCTGACGCGAGGAAAAGGCCGCACGTTGCCCGTTCACGCCCCAACGTCAGGCACGGTGAATGCGATCCGCCAACACACCACGGCGCACCCTTCTGGCCTGTCTGAACTCAGTATTATTATTGTGCCGGATGGCGACGATCGCTGGTGTGAACGTCAGACCTTGATGGATTATCGCGCACAGAGCACCGATACCCTGCTTGCTCACCTGCATCAGGCTGGCATCGCGGGACTGGGCGGCGCAGGGTTCCCTACCGCGGCCAAGTTACAAGGCGGAATGCGCGGGATTGAAACCCTGATCATCAACGGCGCAGAGTGTGAACCCTATATCACCGCAGACGATCGACTCATGCAGGAGCACGCAGAGGAGATTATTCAGGGCGTCGAGATTCTGTCATTCCTGTTGCAGCCAAAACGTATTCTGATCGGAATCGAAGATAATAAGCCAGAAGCGATTGCCGCCCTGCGGTTGGCCTTGGGTAAACGCAGCGACATGCAGTTGCGCGTCATCCCAACCAAGTATCCGTCAGGCGGTGCCAAGCAGCTCACCAAAATTCTGACCGGCAAAGAGGTTCCGTTCGGTAAACACTCCGCCGCGATTGGCGTGTTAATGCAGAACGTCGGTACAGCCTTCGCCATCAAACGTGCCGTGATCGACGGCGAACCGCTCACCGAGCGCGTGGTGACGCTAACCGGTGAAGCCTTGCGTCAGCCCGGTAACGTGTGGGCGCGGCTGGGCACACCAGTACGTCACCTGCTCAAACAGGGGGGCTTCCATGTCAACAAGCAACCGATGGTGGTGATGGGCGGTCCGTTGATGGGCTTTACCCTGCCGTCGCTGGATGTGCCGATCGTCAAAATCAGCAACTGTCTACTCGCGCCATCGCATGCGGAAATGGAGCCGGTTGCCGAAGAGCAATCCTGCATTCGCTGTAGCAAATGTGCCGACGCCTGTCCGGCGGGGCTTTTGCCACAGCAGCTTTACTGGTTCAGCCGTGGGCAGGAACACGAGAAAGCCCGCAATCACCATTTGTTTGACTGCATCGAATGCGGTGCCTGTGCTTACGTCTGCCCCAGCAATATTCCGCTGGTACAGTACTACCGTCAGGAAAAGGCCGAGATTCGGGCAATCGACGAAGACGCACAGCGTGCCGCGCAGGCTAAAGTGCGCTTTGATGCTAAACAGGCTCGTCTGGAACGAGAAAAAGCCGCGCGCGAACTGCGCCACAAACAGGCAGCGGCTAGCGTTTCCACCAGCGATAAAGATGCCGTGCAGGCCGCGCTGGAACGCGTGCGCCGCAAGCAAACCACAGCCACAGAGATCGGTGCACCAATCGCGATTACGCCCGATGCACAGCCCGATAACCGCGCCGCCATCGCCGCGCGGGCTGCCCGCAAAGCATTCGTACGCGAAGAACAGTTACGTGAAAAAAGGACGCAGCAGGAAACCCCAACAGCCGAGCTTGACCCACGTAAAGCCGCGGTAGCCGCCGCACTTGAGCGCGTTAAAGCGCGCAAGGCAGCCCAACAGACCGCGGAAAATGCGGAAGTCCCCGTTTCACCCGTTGCTCCTGACGTGGTTGTCGAGCCTGTTACCGCCGTTGAAGCACAAGAGCCAGAAGATCCACGTAAGGCTGCCGTGGCCGCCGCTATCGCCCGTGTTAAAGCCCGCAAGGCTACCCAACAGACCGCGGAAAATGCGGAGGTCCCCGTTTCATCCGTTGCTCCTGACGTGGTTGCCGAGCCTGTTACCGCCGTTGAAGCACAAGAGCCAGAAGATCCACGTAAGGCTGCCGTGGCTGCGGCCATCGCTCGCGTTAAAGCCCGTAAAGCCGCGCAGGCATCGTCATATCAAGAGGAATAAATGGCTTTTAGAATTGCGAGTTCCCCGTTTACACATAATCAGCAGCGCACACAGCGCATCATGCTGTTGGTCATTCTGGCCTGTCTGCCTGGCATGCTGGCGCAGGTCTATTTCTTTGGCTACGGCAACCTGATTCAGGTCGGGCTGGCATCGGCCACCGCGCTTATCGCGGAGGGTGTGACACTGTCACTCAGAAAATTCGCCGTGCGCACTACGCTGGCTGACAATTCCGCACTATTGACTGCCGTATTGCTCGGCATCAGCCTGCCGCCGCTTGCTCCGTGGTGGATGGTGGTCATGGCAACCGTCTTCGCCATCATTATCGCTAAACAGCTGTATGGCGGCTTAGGGCAAAACCCCTTTAACCCCGCGATGATTGGCTATGTAGTGCTGCTGATCTCGTTCCCGGTTCAGATGACGAGCTGGCTGCCACCTGTGCCGCTGCAAACCATTTCCGTCGGTTTCCATGATGCGCTCATCATCATTTTTACCGGACACACGCCTGACGGACATACCATGCAGCAGTTAATGCACAACGTTGATGGTGTCAGTCAGGCTACCCCGCTGGATACGTTTAAAACCAGCCTGCGCTCCGGCCAAACACCACAGGACATTCTGCAACAGCCGATGTTTGCGCAATCGCTGTCAGGCATTGGCTGGCAGTGGGTAAATATCGGTTTTCTCATCGGTGGGCTGTTTTTGCTGATGCGCGGTACCATTCGCTGGCATATTCCGGTCAGTTTCCTGCTGTCGCTGATGTTCTGCGCCTCACTAAGCTGGGCCATCGCGCCGGAGAAGTTCGCTCCGCCGATGCTGCACCTGCTGTCCGGTGCCACCATGCTCGGTGCTTTCTTCATTGCGACCGATCCGGTTACCGCCTCAACCACAAACCGTGGCCGTTTGATTTTTGGGGCGCTGATTGGGTTACTGGTCTGGTTAATTCGGACCTACGGCGGCTACCCAGACGGCGTCGCGTTTGCCGTTCTGCTGGCGAATATCACTGTGCCGCTGATTGACTATTACACCAAGCCACGCGCTTACGGCCACCATCGCTGAGGAGACGCCCATGATAACCACAATGCGCCGCCACGCGACAACACTGGCCCTGTTTGCCGCGTTCACTACCGCCGTCACTGCCGTGGTGAACATGCTGACGGAACCCACGATCTCGCATCAGGCGATGTTGCAACAAAAAATGCTGTTGGATCAGGTGGTTCCCGCTGAGTTATACAATAGTGACATTCAAAAAGAGTGTTACGTTGTCACTAATCCGGCATTAGGATCGTCAGCGCCGCATCGCGTATTTATCGCTCGTCAGAACGGAGAACCCGTCGCCGCCGCACTGGAAAGTACCGCGCCGGATGGCTATTCTGGTGCCATTAGGCTGCTGGTCGGTGCCGATTTTCATGGCAAGGTACTTGGTGTCCGCGTCACCGAGCACCATGAAACGCCGGGGCTGGGTGACAAAATCGAAGTACGCATTTCTGACTGGATCACCCGCTTCAGCGGACAAACGGTAGAGGGTGAACAGGATGCTCGCTGGGCAGTGAAGAAAGAAGGCGGAATGTTTGATCAATTCACTGGAGCCACCATTACGCCACGCGCCGTCATTAATAGCGTAAAACGCAGCGCTCTTTACCTGCAAACGCTGCCGCCACAAATCAACACGCTGTCCGCCTGTGGAGAGGCCCAATGAGTCAAACCAAAGCACTTTTCGTTGAAGGGTTATGGAAGAATAACTCGGCACTGGTTCAATTGCTGGGTCTTTGCCCCCTGCTAGCCGTGTCATCAACCGCGACTAACGCGCTGGGCTTAGGGCTGGCAACCACGCTGGTTCTCACCTGCACCAACATAGCCGTCTCTGCGCTACGCCGCTGGGTGCCGGCGGAAATCCGTATTCCCATTTATGTCATGATCATTGCCTCGGTGGTCAGCACCGTGCAAATGTTGATCAACGCTTACGCCTACGGTTTATATCAATCGCTGGGTATCTTTATTCCGCTGATCGTGACGAACTGTATCGTCATCGGCCGTGCTGAAGCCTTCGCTTCCAAGCATGCGGTGTTCCCTTCTGCAATTGACGGCCTGGCTATGGGGCTGGGGGCCACTAGCGCGCTGGTGGTGCTCGGTTCTTTACGTGAAATTCTGGGAAACGGCACGCTGTTCGACGGCGCAGATTTGTTGCTGGGCAGTTGGGCTAAGGCGCTCCGCATCGAGGTTGTACACCTTGACTCCCCGTTCCTGCTGGCCATGCTGCCACCGGGCGCGTTTATCGGTCTCGGGCTGTTGCTAGCTGCGAAATATTTGATCGATGAGAAAATGAAACAGCGCCGAGCCCGTGCTGCTATCACCGAAGGGAAAACGGCGCCGGCAACCGATACCGTAGGGGAATCGCTGTGAACAAGGCCAAACGGATTGAGATCTTAACGCGATTGCGAGCCAACAATCCCCATCCCACAACAGAGTTAAATTTCAGCACGCCGTTTGAACTGCTCATTGCCGTCTTGCTTTCCGCACAGGCAACCGATGTCAGCGTCAACAAAGCAACAGCAAAACTCTATCCTGTCGCGAATACGCCGGAAGCCCTGCTCGAACTCGGCGTAGACGGCGTGAAAGAGTACATCAAGACCATCGGTCTGTTTAACAGCAAAGCGGAAAACGTCATCAAGACCTGCCGTTTGCTGTTGGAAAAGCATCAGGGACAGGTTCCTGAAGATCGTGCGGCGCTGGAAGCCTTACCCGGCGTAGGACGAAAAACGGCAAACGTCGTCCTGAATACCGCGTTTGGCTGGCCGACGATTGCCGTTGATACCCACATTTTCCGCGTCAGCAACCGCACAGGATTTGCGCCGGGTAAAAATGTTGAACAGGTAGAGGAAAAACTGCTGAAAGTCGTTCCGGCAGAATTTAAAGTCGACTGTCATCACTGGTTAATCCTGCATGGTCGTTACACCTGTATCGCACGCAAACCACGCTGTGGTTCCTGCCTGATTGAAGATTTGTGCGAATTTGGTGAGAAGATCGACGCCTAATCGATTCGGGGCTGGTGGAGCGCTACTCACCAGCACGATGATCCCACCCTGGCTTATCCCTGACTTTCTTTCTAACAGAATGCGTTACGCGATCCCTGCTCACCACACTCCAGATCCTCACAACCTTTTCTGGCACCTTCGCGCGTAAAAAGGCTGTATAAAAACACACATAACCACTATTTAAGGCTAATAAGTTATTTTTAATAGAAAATTTAGTGATTGAAAGTCACTTTTCGTGATTATATCGACAGTCATCTTATTGGGTATATTTGATCGATTTTTATACTCACTGCATATTTAATAATATGCAAAAGATTAAACCGCATATTCATTCATAGTTAATTATATAAACTTGATTTAAACTAAAAGGCAGATTATATCCCTTTTTAAAAAAACAAATACGACAAACCAAGATAATCATTTGATGTGAAAGCAAGATATGAAATTAAACTCTGCATAAAATTTGATTTATAGTTTTATCCGGCAATCAAATCCACTTGTAACAAAACATGTCAAATAGCTTGTCTGTCCGTAAAATAACGTCAATATAACGCCGTTTTTCCTCCCCATAACAATGAAAAGAGGTTGCAGTTTCACTGCCTCACTCTTGTTATTTTCTCGTTAAAAAAACGAGATATGTAAAATCAGAGGTCTTTGTGTCAACAGCAAACAACAACAGCGAATCCACCGAAAGCGTCAGCATGAACGCGTTCAAACAACCAAAAGCGTTTTATCTCATCTTTAGTATTGAGCTGTGGGAGCGTTTTGGTTACTACGGCCTGCAAGGCATCATGGCCGTTTATCTGGTCAAAATGCTAGGCATGTCCGAAACCGACTCCATCACCCTCTTCTCCTCGTTCAGCGCGCTGGTATACGGTTTTGTCGCTATTGGCGGCTGGCTGGGTGATAAAGTCCTCGGCACCAAACGCGTGATCGTTCTGGGTGCTATCGTGCTGGCGCTTGGTTACACCATGATTGCCTATTCCGGCCACAGTGTGGCGTGGGTTTATATCGGTATGGCAACCATTGCCGTCGGTAACGGTTTGTTTAAAGCCAACCCGTCGGCCCTGCTGTCGACCTGCTATGCGAAGGACGATCCATGTCTGGATGGCGCCTTCACCATGTACTACATGTCGGTGAACATCGGTTCCTTCTTCTCTATGCTGGCGACACCGGTACTGGCCGCACACTATGGCTGGAGCGTCGCCTTCTCCCTGAGCGTAGTCGGGATGATTCTGACGCTGGTCAACTTCATGTTCTGCCGTAAGTGGGTCAGTACACAAGGTTCTCAGCCAGATTTCGAACCGATCAATTTGAAGAAACTTGTCATTACTCTCGCGGGTATCGTGGTGCTGGTCGCACTTTCCACCTGGCTACTGCACAATCAGAGCGTTGCTCGTTGGATTCTGACCATTATTTCAGTCGCCGTTGTCGCCATCTTCATTAAAGAAATGCTGGCGGTAAGCGGTGCAGAACGTCGGAAAATGATCGTCGCGCTGCTGCTGATGCTGGAAGCTGTCGTCTTCTTTGTGTTGTACAACCAGATGCCAACCTCACTGAACTTCTTTGCGATTCGCAACGTTGAGCACGCCATTTTAGGTTTTTCCTTTGAGCCGGAGCAGTATCAGGCACTCAACCCGTTCTGGATCATGGTTGCCAGCCCGATTCTGGCTGCGGTTTATAACAAAATGGGCGATCAACTGCCGATGGCGCACAAGTTTGCGATGGGTATGGTGCTGTGTTCCGGTGCGTTCCTGGTGCTGCCGTGGGGCGCCAGCATGGCAAACGAACAGGGTATCGTGTCCGTCAACTGGCTGATCCTCTGCTATGGCCTGCAAAGTATCGGGGAATTAATGATTTCCGGTCTGGGTCTGGCGATGGTCGCGCAACTGGTGCCACAGCGTCTGATGGGTTTCATCATGGGTGCCTGGTTCCTGACATCGGCTGGTGCCGCAATTATCGCGGGCTACGTCGCTAACATGATGGCCGTGCCTGAGAACGTCGTAGACCCACACGTGTCCCTTGAGGTTTACAGCAATGTCTTCCTGCAGATTGGCATCGTAACAGGCATCATCGCCGTTATGATGCTGCTGACCGCGCCGAAACTGACGCGTATGACGCAAGATGTCGCCACTGATGTTCCTGCGGACGCCGCTACGACAACAGCATCCGCCTGATAGCCAGCCTGAACCTCTCACGCCGATGTATGAGGCGTGAAGCGTTTGAATGATAAAAAGCCAGACCCTGTCTGGCTTTTTTACGTTGGTGATCCGTTCTGAATGACGTTTATTTCACAGGTAGCGTGACGTCCTTGAACATCGCTTCTATTTCATCATTTGAACGCAGCGCAACGGCCGTATCGACGACATCACGCGTTAAATGCGGCGCAAAACGCTGGATGAAATCGTACATGTAGCTACGCAGGAACGTGCTGCGGCGGAAGCCGATTTTCGTTGTACTGTAGCTGAAAATACTGTTCGCGTTGATGGTCACCAGATCGGTTTCCGTTTGCGGATCAACCGCCATATTGGCAATAACCCCCACCCCCAGCCCTAAACGGACGTAGGTTTTAATCACATCGGCATCCGTGGCGGTAAAGACAATACGCGGCGTCAGCCCCGCACGGTTAAACGCGGTATCCAGCTCGGAACGCCCCGTAAAACCAAAGGTATAGGTAACGATGGGATAAGCGGCCAATTCTTCAATAGAGATGTCGGTTTTGGAAGCCAGCGGGTGATCGGGTTTTACTACCACCGCGCGGTTCCAGTGGTAGCACGGCAGCATGATCAGATCGTCGTACAGGTGGAGCGCTTCGGTCGCAATAGCAAAATCCGCAGTTCCTTTCGCAACGGCCTCAGCAATCTGCGTCGGCGAGCCCTGATGCATATGCAGCGACACGCGAGGATAGCGATCGATGAAGCCTTTGATGACGCCAGGCAGCGCATAGCGAGCCTGCGTGTGTGTAGTCGCCACGTACAGCGATCCTTTATCGGGATAAGTATGCTCTCCGGCAACCGCTTTGATGGCATCGACTTTCGACAACACTTCACGTGCAATGCGGATGACTTCCTGTCCGGCTGGTGTCACCTGCGTCAGGTGTTTTCCACTACGGGCAAAAATCTGAATGCCCAACTCATCCTCCAGCATACGGACCTGTTTACTGATCCCCGGCTGGGAGGTGTACAACCCTTCTGCAGTAGAAGATACATTCAGGTTGTGATTAACAACTTCAACAATATAACGAAGCTGTTGTAGTTTCATAATTTATCCCATTCCCAATTGAAGTGTGCGCGTGGCATCTCACGACGTTCTGGCGACGTTCCGTTTTATTGACCTTGACTACGCCTTAACCATCTGGCGCATATTTCCATCAATTAATGTCATTTAATCATAAAAATTATTTTTATATAACCATTTTTACATGGCGAAACGATAAAGAACGCAGTGCGTGCGATTATCACCGAGGTAAACCGCATGATTCTCTATCACGGATCAACAATCCTCATGCTACTGCAGGACAATCTTCATACATTTGTTTTATCTGGAGATTTTCTGCGATCGAAAAAGCCAGCCTTGCGGCTGGCTTGATGTCGCGATTTATCACGCATAACTCGGTTACACGCTGGGTAACAGAAAAGAGTTACTTCTTCCCTTCAACCCATTTGCCATCAATGTAAAACGCTGACCAGCCTGTTGCCTTGCCATCTTTTTCTGACGAGACATATTGCTGCTTAGTCTTACGGCTGAAACGCACCTGCGTCTTATTGCCGTCTTTATCAACCGCTGGCGCTTCCGCCAAATAGCGCAGTTTTTCCGGCAAGCGATCTTTGAAGCGCACCAGTTCTTCTACCAGTGGTGCTCGCGTCTCACGAGATTTAGGGAACGTATTCGCTGCAAGGAAAACACCTGCCGCGCCGTCACGCAGGACGAAATAAGCATCGGACTTCTCACAAGGCAGCTCAGGCAGCGGCACCGGATCTTCCTTCGGTGGTGCCACCTCACCATTGCGCAGGATCTTACGCGTATTTCCACAGCTCTCGTTGGTACACGCCATGTATTTCCCGAAACGTCCCATTTTGAGATGCATTTCTGAACCACACTTCTCGCACTCAACAATCGGGCCGTCATAGCCTTTGATGCGGAACTCGCCGGTTTCGATCTCATACCCGTCACAAGCTGGGTTGTTGCCACAAACGTGCAGCTTGCGCTGATTATCAATCAGGTAGCTGTCCATCGCCGTACCACATTTTTCACAGCGGCGACGAGCGCGCAGCGCGTTGGTTTCAGCATCATCACCTTCCAACACGTTCAGCACTTCGTTTTCTGGGATCAGGTTGATCGTGGTCTTGCAGCGCTCTTTCGGCGACAAAGCGTAGCCGGAACAGCCCAGGAACACACCAGTGCTGGCAGTACGAATCCCCATTTGACGGGAACAGGTTGGGCAGTCAATGCTGGTCAACACCATCGCATTAGGGCGCATGCCGCCTTCTTCCGGATCCTGTTCCGCCTTTTCCAACTGCTGGCTGAATTCATTGAAGAACTCATCCAGCACCGCTTTCCATTCCGCCTGATTATTAGCGACCTGATCGAGACGACTTTCCATCCGCGCGGTGAAATCGTAATTCATCAATTCGCGGAAGTTTTCTTCCAATCGATCGGTAACGATTTCGCCCATCTTCTCGGCGTAGAAACGGCGGTTCTCTACACGAACGTAACCGCGATCCTGAATGGTCGAAATAATAGATGCGTAGGTAGATGGACGGCCAATGCCACGCTTTTCCAGCTCTTTAACCAGTGAGGCATCGCTGTAACGTGCTGGTGGCTTAGTGAAGTGTTGACCTGGCAGCAACTTCTGCAGCGTCAACGCCTCGCCCACCGCCACGGTTGGCAGCGTGCGGTCTTCATCATTTTTACGCAGCGCAGGCATGACTTTCGTCCAGCCATCGAAACGCAGCGTACGGCCTTTCGCACGCAGTTGATAATCTGCGGCTTCCACGATTAACGTAGTGGAATCGTATTGCGCAGGCGTCATTTGGCAAGCGACGAACTGACGCCAGATCAGCTGATACAGCTTCTGTGCATCGACTTCCATATCTTTCAGGCTGTCGGCCAGCACGCCAACATCGGAAGGACGAATCGCTTCGTGCGCTTCCTGAGAGTTTTCTTTGCTGCTGTAAAGGTTCGCTGATTCAGGCAGATAGCGTTTGCCGAACTCGTCGCCAATATAGCCACGTACCATCGTCAAGGCATCCTGACTGAGGTTCGTTGAGTCGGTACGCATGTAAGTAATGTAGCCCGCCTCATACAGACGCTGTGCCATCATCATGGTTTTTTTCACGCCAAAACCAAGACGTGTACTGGCAGCCTGTTGCAGCGTAGAGGTGATGAACGGCGCGCCCGGTTTACTGCTGGTTGGCTTATCTTCACGATCGGCCACCTTATAGCGAGCGTTTTCAAGCAAGCTAACCGCCGCCTGCGTTTGCGCTTTATTGACGGGTTTAAACGGTTTGCCGTTGTGGTGCGTCACCTGCATTTGCAGTTGAACATCGCTGTTTGCCAGCAAATCGGCGTGCAATTCCCAATATTCTTCCGGCACGAATGCTTTGATTTCGCGTTCGCGATCGACAATCAGGCGCACCGCAACCGACTGCACGCGGCCAGCGGACAAGCCGCGGGCGATTTTTTTCCACAGTAGCGGGGATACCATGTAACCCACCACGCGATCCATAAACCGACGCGCCTGCTGCGCATTAACGCGGTCAATATTCAACGTGTCTGGTTTTTCAAATGCCTGCGTAATGGCGTTTTTCGTGATTTCATTAAACACCACGCGGCTGAAACGCTCATCTTCACCACCAATGATTTCCCGCAGGTGCCAGGCAATGGCTTCCCCTTCGCGGTCAAGGTCGGTTGCGAGATAGATGTGGTCGGCATTTTCCGCCAGCGTTTTTAATTCGGAGACGACCTTCTCCTTACCCGGCAGTATTTCGTAGTTGGCTTTCCAGCCATGATAAGGGTCGACGCCCATACGATTAACCAGCGCGGATTTTTCATCCTTTTTGACTTTCTTTTTCGTTTTATCTTTCGTTGAGTCCGCGCTCTTTTTACTGACTGAGCCACTCGTCGGCAAATCGCGTACATGACCGACGCTGGATTTCACCACGTAGTCATTGCCTAAATACTTGTTGATCGTTTTGGCTTTTGCCGGGGACTCGACGATAACGAGAGCTTTACCCATATGTACTATTACCTGCTGAATTCTTCTGAAAATCAGATATTTTTCGGGGCATCCAGATGCGGATTCTACTGACTGCGCAAAATCCCACACTCTACCTGATAAATGCTGTCACGCAACCTAATTAGCGTGGAAATCCGGTTTTATCCGCATCCTGCCACACTGAATATCGGCAGGTAAGCCCCTAAAATGTAGCCCATTTGCATCATAATCTACGCTTTACGCTGAAACCGTATCGCAGTACCCTCTCTTTTTATGCAGTTTTTGAAATAACCCGATTGAGGGGTGAAATCGCTGCATTGATTTTCGAAACAATATTGCTGATATAATGCGATACACCCTTTTTTCAAGGGTGAGTACAGGAGTAAAAATCATGTCATCTGAATATCAGGTTAACGAAGAAAAGCGTCCTATCGACCGCCAGAGCTTATTAGTTGAAGCCAATGACATCATTAAACAGCACGATGATTATTTGCATGGCATGGTCGCAGATAGCGTAGAACAAAAAAACGGCGTGCTGGTTTTTCGCGGTGAGTTTTTTCTCGATGAGAATGGAATGCCAACCTTAAAAAGCACCGCGGTATTTAACATGTTCAAGCATCTTGCGCATGTTTTGTCCGAGAAATATGACCTGATCGATTAAATAGCATGATGGATTAAATGCAAATGCCCGCACATTCGCGGGCATTTGATTTGTTCAAACCACTACGCTGAGCGATTACAGCAGAGGCTTTGAACCCCGTTGCCACCAACGCAGCATCAGTCGTTCTGCGGTATCGCCTGCGCTGCCCGTCAGACGATCCAGCAGGCGTTTACGACGCGTGTAGCGAACGCTTAACACTTCATGGCTAGCCATTTCAGCAATCAGTAGGTCGTCACTGGTACCGATGGCGTCAATCAACCCCAGATCTTTCGCCTGCGTGCCAAACCAATGCTCTCCCGTCGCCACCGCATCAATATCCAACGAGGGGCGCATCTGCTGGACAAAATCCTTAAACAGCGTATGCGTGACATTCAGGTCTTCGCGGAATTTCTCACGGCCTTGCTCGGTATTTTCACCAAACAGCGTCAACGTACGCTTGAATTCACCGGCGGTGTGCAGCTCAACATCAATGTCTTTGTTCTTCAGCAAACGATGGAAATTGGGAATCTGCGCGACGACGCCAATAGATCCCACAATCGCAAACGGAGCAGCGACGATGCGGTCAGCCACACAGGCCATCATATAGCCACCGCTGGCGGCCACTTTATCCACAGCGACGGTCAAGCGCACTCCGCCCTGGCGTAAACGTTGTAATTGCGAGGCCGCCAGCCCATAGCCATGCACCACACCGCCAGGGCTTTCGAGGCGTAACAGCACTTCATCTTTCGGCTTCGCGACAGCCAGCACAGCAGAGATCTCTTCTCGCAATGAGCTCACTTCACCGGCATCCATACTGCCGTTGAAATCAAGCACGTACAGGCACGGTTTTACACTTTTTTCCTCGCCACGTTTGGCGCGCTGCTTATCTTGCTTCGCCGTTTCTTTATCTTTCTTCTTTTCTTGTTTCGATAACAGCTTCCGTTCGGTGTCGCTCATACAGGCCGTCTGCATTTCGCGTTGCATTTCCTGATATTGCTCGCCCAGGTTCATGACCTGCAACTCACCTTTATGCTGGCGCTTACGTTGCGTCATCCCGAATGCCAGAACGACTAACGCACCAATAGCCACCACGATAGTGAGTACCTTAGCCAGGAATAAACCGTACAGAGAAAGTAATTCCACAAACACCGTCCTCATTGACTGCGTATTAATTAATGTTGGTTTACTCACCAACCATGGCGTTGACGTCGTGCGCCATTCCCTTCTTATAACCTAACTGATGGCACGCAATATGGCGATGTTATTCCTGCGTTTTTTATGCCTATTGCTGCTTTTTACAACAGCACAGGGAGAAATAGAGGCAGTCTCATTGAAAACGGTCGACATTTGAGGCATAACACCCCCATTCATCCTGCCGAATGCGCCGTCATCTGGCGTTCCGAGCGGCGCAGCCCGACACAGTTGGCTTCGCCGTGCCGATACACGATGGCAGGTCTATTATCTGAAGCGTGGCGGTTTTGTGCCACGACAAGAGGAATTCATTGTGCATTACCAGCCTAAAATCGATTTACTGCAAAACCGCATCATTCTGGTGACCGGCGCTGGCGACGGCATAGGCCGGGAAGCCGCCCTGACCTATGCCCGTTACGGCGCACATGTCATCTTGTTGGGGCGCACAGAAAGCAAACTTCAGGTGGTTAAACAGCAGATCGAGCAGGAACACGGTACATCAGCACACGTGGTCGTCTGCGATATGCTCACCCTATCTTCCGCGCAGTGCTTTCAACTGGCTGACGAACTGGCGCAGGTTGTGCCACATCTGGACGGTGTTCTCCACAACGCCGGACTGCTCGGGGAGATCGCGCCTGTCACAGAGCAAACGCCAGAGATCTGGCATCAGGTAATGCAGGTCAACGTCAACGCCACCTTTATGCTGACACAGGCACTGCTGCCTCTGTTACTGAAATCACCTTGCGCGTCTCTGGTTTTCACCAGTTCCAGCGTAGGCCGCGAAGGCCGCGCTGGCTGGGGAGCCTACTCCGTATCCAAATTTGCGACAGAAGGCCTGATGCAGGTACTGGCAGAAGAATACCGTTCACAAAATCTACGCGTGAACTGTATCAATCCCGGCGGAACGCGTACGGCAATGCGTGCATCGGCGTTCCCCAGCGAAGATCCGATGAGACTGAAAACACCAGCAGATATTATGCCGTTGTATCTCTACCTGATGGGCGATGACAGCCGCCGCAAGACGGGGATGAGTTTTGACGCACAGCCAGGCAGAAAAGCCGGTCCAGCCGAATAATAGAGAAGAACACGCACGATGAGCGATGAACGCCACCAGCAGCGTCAGCAGCGACTGAAAGAAAAGGTCGACGCCCGTATTGCCGCCGCGAATGAAACGCGCGGTATCCTGATCGTTTTCACTGGCAATGGGAAAGGCAAGACGACAGCCGCATTCGGCACCGTCACGCGGGCAATAGGTCACGGATTACGCGCGGGCGTGATCCAGTTTATCAAAGGCGAATGGCCAAACGGTGAGAAGAACCTGCTGCAACAGCACGGTGTGGAATTTCAGGTCATGGCGACAGGCTTCACCTGGGAGACGCAGAACCGCCAGACAGATACGGAAGCCGCACAGCGTGTCTGGCAACATGGCAAACGAATGCTGGCCGATTCACAACTCGATCTCGTCGTGTTGGACGAACTGACGTATATGCTTAGCTATGATTATCTGGATTTAAGTGACGTTGTCACTGCATTGAAGCAGCGTCCTGCCGGACAGACGGTCATCATTACTGGCCGCGGCTGTCATCGTGACTTACTGGAAATGGCCGATACCGTGACGGAAATGCGCCCGGTAAAACATGCGTTTGATAGCGGGATTCAGGCACAGCAGGGGATTGACTGGTAAAGCCACTATCACGAGAAAAGAAATGTAGCGAAATGAAAACGGGCAGCGAAAGCTGCCCGTGAGGCATGGGGCTAATACGATTAGCCGTTGCGCTTCGGCTTTGGCGACGTACGACGTGCCGGAGCGGTACTAATCTGGCTGTGGCGTTTTACTGCACGACGGATCTGGTTCGCTTTCACCCGACGGCGTTCACGTTCAACCGGCAGTTTCGATACCGTCTCAGCCGGAAGCTGCACCAGCTCACGCAGATAATTCAGCTGTTCCAGAGGCATCTCAGCCCAGCCACCGCGCGGCAGACCTTTCGGCAGCGTAATATCGCCGTAGCGCACGCGAATCAGGCGGCTAACCTGCACGCCAACCGCTTCCCACAGGCGGCGAACTTCACGGTTGCGCCCTTCCGTCAGCGTGACGTTATACCACTGGTTCAGACCTTCGCCACCCTGATAGCGGATAGTACGGAACGACGCCGGGCCGTCTTCCAACTGTACGCCTTTGCTCAGTTGCTTGATCTTTTCGTCATCAATTTCGCCGAAGACCCGCACGGCGTATTCACGTTCAACCTCGCGGCTTGGGTGCATCAGGCGGTTGGCTAACTCACCGTCGGTCGTGAACAGCAGCAGGCCGGAGGTATTCACGTCGAGACGCCCTACCGCGACCCAACGAGAGCCCTGAATTCTCGGCAGGCGGTCAAACACCGTCGGACGCCCATCAGGATCGTTACGGGTGCACAGTTCACCTTCCGGTTTGTAGTACACCAAGACGCGGCACACAGTTTCTTCGGTTTCCTTAACGGTAACCACATGGCCATCAATACGGATTTTGGTGGCTTTCGTCACTTCAACGCGGTCGCCCAGTGTAGCAACCTTACCGTCAACGCTGACGCGTCCAGCCTGAATGATACCTTCAATTTCGCGGCGTGAGCCATGTCCGGCGCGCGCCAGAACTTTTTGTAACTTTTCGCTCATTGAGCAACCTCTAGTGTCGCCTTCCCAGGCGTCGGGGGGAGTCATAACTGCTGATAAAATTCAGCCGTTACGTAAAAATTGAATGTACGTAAAAATAGTGTGTACGTAAAAATCGTTCATCGTATTCAATGCTGGCGCGATTATACCGATCTTCGCGCCATTTGTATTCCCATTGTTACAACCTGTCGCAGCGTCTTCTATAAGAATGGCGTGACATCGCCAGTGCCTTCGCGGGCAACGCGCGGTGCGGATTCAGTCAGGTCGATAACCGTTGTCGGCTGTTGACCCAGCGAGCCACCGTGAATAATCAAATCCACCTGTTTTCCCAATCTTTCCTGAATTTCTTCGGGATCGGACTCGGCGAAATCATTTCCCGGCAGCATCAGCGTTGTCGACATCAAGGGTTCATTCAACGCGGCCAGCAGTTCCAGCGCGATAGGATTGGACGGCACGCGCAGGCCGATAGTTTTACGTTTTTCATTCATTAAGCGACGGGGAACCTCTTTCGTCGCTTTCAGAATAAAGGTGTAATTGCCTGGCGTATTATTTTTAATCAACCGGAACGCCGTGTTATCAACGTGGGCATACGTCGAGAGTTCGGACAGATCGCGGCACATTAGCGTAAAGTTATGATCGCTACCGAGATCGCGAATCCGACAGATACGTTCCAGCGCACTCTTTTCACCCAGCATGCAGCCCAACGCATAACCGGAATCCGTTGGATAAACAATCACTCCGCCTTTATGCAGAAATTCCACCGATTGGTTGATCAATCGCGGCTGCGGGTTCTGCGGGTGAATATAGAAAAACTGACTCATGACCCTACCTCATACGTCTGACATTTCGCGGCGTTGCACATTTCAACCCGCGTCATCGTGCAATAGGGTTATTATAGAACGTGTCGGAGGTAAAAGATTGTTATTTCATAGGTTCGCGATGGCATTACGCCATGATACGCGGCGAATCTGCCAGTAACGGATGGTGCCAGACTGGCTCGACATCGGCAGGCAGCCACAGCTTGCGACCCAGTTCGATCCAGGCACACGGCAGGTGGAAATCCGATCCTTGTGATGCCATCAGGTTGAAATCTCGCGCATAGCGCCCCAGTTGCGTCCGTTCATCCGGTGCCTGTTGGCATTGCGCCACTTCCATCGCCATCCCGCCGTTTTCCGCAAACGTGGCGAGCAGGCGCTTTAGCCACTTGGCCGTCAGATCATAGCGCCCCGGATGCGCCAGCACCGACACGCCGCCGGATTGATGAATCGCGTCGAGAGCCTGCGGGATGGTGCACCACTGCGGCGGCACGTAACCCGTTTTACCTTTCGCCAGGTATTTTTTAAACACCTGATTCATATTGGCCGCAATACCCAGCTCAATGAGATAACGCGCAAAGTGCGCCCGCGTAATCTGTCCTCCCGTCGCCAGACGCTGTGCGCCGGACAGCGCATCGGGAATGCGGGCTTTTTCCAGCCGAACCGCAATTTGCTCCGCCCGGTTCTGCCGACATTCCGCCTGCTGTTGCAGCAACGCGGTTAACGCCGGATGCGCAATATCCATTCCGAGTCCGACGATATGGATCTCATGATTTTCCCACAGGGTGGAAATCTCCACGCCGGGAATCAGTCTCAGCGGTAACCCCTGCTGGGCAATCGCGTGCTGTGCCTCTTCAAGCCCGCTGGTCGTGTCGTGATCGGTTATAGCCAGCACGCTCACCCGCATGTCTACCGCCCGCTGAACAAGCGCTGTTGGCGTTAAAACGCCATCAGATGCCGTGGTGTGGCTATGCAGATCGTAAAGTGGGAATGACGATATCGGTTGGGAATCTTCTGGCACAAGCCTATCCATTAACAAAAATCATACGAAAGTCGCATGATGCCATTAATAGGAAGCAAATGGTAATGTCCACCGTTTACTGAGTAATAAAATAATCCTATTGAAGGTGTTGACATTTTATCACCGAACCAGTTAACTAGTACGCAAGCTCAGTGCAGTAATTCGAACCCAAACCGCGAGATGATGATAATGGTAACGCAGAAAATGATGAAGCATGGTTGGTGGCGCTCTTCCCTCTCGCGGGTGGACTAATCACGCATCGCTGTTATCACACATGCAGATATTCCCAGGCCCGCTTAACTCAGCGGGCTTTTTATTTGATGGGCACAACATTAAAACGGGTAGCAAGAATGCAAACAACACAACCTACACTGGAACTGCTGCGTACCGAGGCCGTTTACCGTAACGACCCTAGCGCCATCTTCCATCAGCTCTGCGGTGCCAGACCTGCCACGTTGCTGTTAGAGTCAGCTGAAATCGACAGCAAGGAAAACCTGAAAAGCCTGTTAATCGTTGATAGCGCGCTGCGTATCACGGCACTGGGCCCACTCGTTTCCATTCAGGCATTAACGGCAAACGGCGCCAGCCTCCTGCCGCTTTTGGATGCCGCACTGCCGGCAGAGATTATTAATCAGCCGCGTCCGAACGGTCGTGAACTCACCTTCCCACAAGCAGACGTCATGCAGGATGAAGACGCTCGTCTGCGTTCGCTGTCGGTCTTTGATGCTTTACGCCAGATTTTGACGCTGGTTGCCTGCCCGGCAGACGAACGTGAAGCGATGTTCCTCGGTGGCCTGTTCGCTTACGATCTGGTGGCTGGATTCGAAGCGTTACCCGCGCTGAGCCAGCAACAACGCTGCCCGGACTTTTGTTTCTATCTGGCAGAAACACTGCTGGTACTCGATCACCAAAAACGCGTGACCTCACTGCAAGCCAGCCTGTTTACGCCAAACCACAGCGAAAAGCAGCGTCTGCAACAGCGTCTGGAACAGCTGCAATTCCAGCTGACTCAGCCCGCACCCGCGCTGCCGCGCCAGTCTATCGAGACGATGACGCTGAGCTGCAATCAGAGCGATGAAGCCTTCGGCGAGGTTGTCAGCCAAATGCAGGAAGCCATCCGCATCGGTGAAATTTTTCAGGTCGTGCCGTCGCGCCGTTTCTCTCTGCCGTGCCCTTCCCCCCTGGCAGCTTACCAAACGCTGAAAGACAATAACCCCAGCCCTTACATGTTTTACATGCAGGATCAGGATTTCACGCTGTTCGGCGCCTCGCCGGAAAGCTCGCTGAAATACGATGCCGACAGTCGCCAAATCGAAATCTACCCGATTGCCGGCACCCGTCCGCGCGGTCGTCGCGCCGATGGCTCATTGGATCGCGACCTCGATAGCCGTATTGAGCTGGAAATGCGTACCGACCATAAAGAGCTGGCAGAACATCTGATGTTGGTGGATTTAGCCCGTAACGATCTGGCGCGCATCTGCCAGCCGGGCAGCCGTTACGTTGCTGACTTGACCAAAGTTGACCGTTATTCCTTTGTAATGCATCTGGTTTCTCGTGTGGTGGGAACATTACGTGAAGATCTGGATGTGCTGCACGCCTACCGCGCCTGCATGAATATGGGCACGTTGAGCGGTGCACCGAAAGTTCGGGCAATGCAGTTGATTGCCGAAAGTGAGAAAACCCGTCGCGGCAGCTACGGCGGCGCAGTGGGTTACTTCACTGCACACGGCGATCTGGATACCTGCATCGTTATTCGCTCCGCCTATGTCGAAGACGGCATTGCCACCGTTCAGGCAGGTGCAGGCGTGGTGCTGGATTCCAACCCTCAGGCTGAAGCCGACGAAACGCGTAATAAAGCGCGGGCCGTACTGCGCGCGATTGCCAGCGCGCACCATGCAAAGGAGATCTTCTGATGGCCGACATTCTGCTGCTCGATAATATCGACTCATTCACCTACAACCTGGTGGATCAGCTGCGTGCCAGCGGTCATCAGGTCGTGATTTACCGCAACCATCTGCCTGCCGATGTCATCATCGCGCGGTTACAGCAAATGGAAAAACCGATTCTTATGCTTTCCCCCGGCCCCGGTACCCCAGCCGAAGCAGGCTGCATGCCGGAACTGCTGCAACGTCTGCGCGGTCAGTTGCCGATTATTGGTATTTGCCTCGGCCATCAGGCCATTGTGGAAGCCTATGGCGGCCATGTTGGTCAGGCAGGTGAAATCCTGCACGGCAAAGCGTCGGCCATCGACCACGATGCCAGCGGTATGTTTAGCGGTTTGCCGCACCCGTTACCGGTCGCTCGCTACCACTCGCTGGTCGGCAGCCGTATTCCTTCTACGCTGACCGTCAACGCGCACTTCAACACGATGGTGATGGCCGTGCGTAACGACGCCGACCGCGTCTGCGGTTTCCAATTCCATCCGGAGTCAATCCTGACCACGCACGGTGCACGACTGCTGGAACAAACGTTGGACTGGGCGCTGGCTTAACGAGGGATACGATGATGCAACTGTCTTCTACACGCCCATTTTCTGAACAACCGTTTTCTGATCAGGATGTCGCCACCATGCAAACTATCTTGGAAAAATTATACCGCGCGGACAACATCAGCCGTCAGGAAAGTCAGGCGCTGTTTGGTGCCATTATTCGCGGTGAGCTGGAAGCCAGCCAACTGGCAGCGGCGTTGATTAGCATGAAAGTGCGCGGCGAGCATCCCGACGAGATCGCCGGTGCCGCCACGGCCTTACTGGCCGATGCGCAACCTTTCCCCCGCCCTGACTATTTATTTGCCGACATCGTCGGCACAGGCGGTGACGGTACCAACAGCATTAACATTTCAACTGCCAGCGCTTTCGTCGCCGCCAGTTGCGGCCTGAAAATCGCCAAGCACGGCAACCGCAGCGTATCCAGTCGCTCCGGTTCCTCCGACTTGCTCTCTGCTTTCGGTATTAAGCTGGATATGAGCGCGCAGGATTCACGCCAGGCGCTGGACGACCTGGGGGTGTGTTTCCTGTTTGCTCCGCAATATCATCTGGGTTTCCGCCATGCGATGCCAGTGCGTCAGCAGTTGAAAACCCGCACGGTCTTCAACGTGTTGGGGCCGTTGGTTAACCCTGCTCGTCCGCCATTGGCGCTGATTGGCGTGTATAGCCCGGAGTTGGTTCGCCCTATCGCCGAAACGCTGAAAGTGCTGGGCTACCAGCGTGCCGCTGTCGTACACGGTGGCGGGATGGATGAAGTCGCCATTCATGCACCAACACAGGTTGCCGAATTACACAATGGCGAGATTGAAACCTACGAACTGACGCACCGCGATTTTGGTCTGGATGCGTATCCGCTGTCCGCTTTACAAGGCGGTACGCCAGAAGAAAACCGTGACATTCTCGCGTCACTGCTACAAGGTAAAGGTGAACGCGCGCACGCTGCTGCGGTTGCCGCCAATGTTGCGTTGCTCCTGAGATTATTCGGACAAGAAAATTTGCGCCAAAATGCGCAACAGGCGCTTGAAGTCATTCATAGTGGACAGGCTTATCAGCGCGTTATCGCCCTGTCCGCCAGAGGATAATGGAACCATGCAGGAAACCGTATTACATAAAATTGTGCGCGATAAGGCGCTCTGGGTTGCCGAGAGAGAAAAAGCACAGCCATTGGCCTCTTTTCAGCATGAAATCGTGCCCAGTCAGCGTGACTTTTATCAGGCACTGAAACAGGATAAGCCCGCGTTTATTCTGGAATGCAAAAAAGCGTCACCGTCAAAAGGATTGATTCGCGACGATTTCGACCCGGTAGCCATTGCCCAGGTCTATAAAGATTACGCGTCCGCTATTTCTGTTTTGACCGACGAGAAATATTTTCAGGGCGACTTTGCCTTTCTGCCTCAAGTCAGTGCGGCGGTGCACCAGCCGGTATTGTGCAAAGACTTTATTATTTCGCCTTACCAGATCTATCTGGCTCGCTACTATCAGGCCGATGCCATCCTGCTGATGCTGTCTGTGCTGGACAACGAGCAATACCAGCAACTGGCCGACGTGGCGCACAGCCTGAAGCTAGGCGTGTTGACGGAAGTCAGTAATGAAGAAGAGTTACAGCGGGCCATTCAATTGGAAGCGCGCGTCGTCGGGATCAACAACCGCGACCTGCGCGACCTCTCCATTGATCTCAATCGCACCCGAACGCTCGCCCCGCGTCTGCCTGCTGGCGTCACCGTAATCAGTGAATCCGGCATCAATCGCCATGCGCAGATTCGTGAACTCAGCGCTTTTGCTCAGGGATTCCTGATCGGCAGTTCGCTAATGTCCGAGCCGGATCTGAACGGCGCGGTACGCCGCGTTATTTTGGGAGAAAACAAGGTCTGCGGCCTGACGCGCGCAGAAGATGCACAGGCCGCCTATCAAGCAGGTGCGCTCTACGGCGGTTTAATCTTCGTCGCCAGTTCCCCACGCTACGTTGATGCCAAACAAGCCACTGACGTGATGACTGGCGCTCCACTGCGCTATGTCGGTGTTTTCCGCAATGCGCCCGTCGAACACATTGTTGCTATCACGACGCAGTTAGGGTTAGCGGCCGTTCAACTGCACGGTGATGAGGATCAACAGACGATCAACCAGCTACGTCAGCAATTACCTGCGGCTTGCCAGATTTGGAAAGCACTGAGCATCGCAGATACGCTGCCAGCGCGCGATCTCGTCCATGTCGATCGCTACGTGTTCGACAACGGTCAGGGCGGCAGCGGGAAAACCTTCAACTGGTCGCTGCTGGCAAACCAATCATTGGATAACGTGCTATTGGCCGGCGGCCTGAATAGTGATAACTGCGCGCTGGCAGCACAGCAAGGTTGCGCAGGGCTGGATTTTAATTCCGGGGTCGAAAGCGAGCCGGGAAAAAAAGACTCACAGAAAATTGCTGCGGTTTTTGCGACGCTACGTCAGCCGCAACACTAAAATAGACGGGAACATTATGACATTACTCAACCCTTACTTCGGTGAATTCGGCGGACAATTTGTTCCGCAGATTCTCATCCCAGCGTTACGCCAGCTGGAAGAGGCTTTCGTCAGCGCACAAAAAGATCCTGACTTTCAAGCCGAATTTACCGATCTGCTGAAAAACTATGCGGGTCGCCCAACGGCGCTAACCCTGTGTCAAAACCTGACTGCTGGGACGAAAACCAAGCTGTACCTGAAACGCGAAGACCTGCTACACGGCGGCGCGCACAAAACCAATCAGGTACTCGGACAGGCATTGCTGGCGAAGCGCATGGGTAAAAGCGAAATCATCGCTGAAACCGGTGCAGGCCAACACGGTGTCGCGACAGCGCTGGCTTGCGCCCTTCTCGGCCTGAAATGCCGCGTTTATATGGGAGCAAAGGACGTTGAGCGCCAGTCACCAAACGTCTTCCGTATGCGCCTGATGGGGGCAGAAGTCATTCCTGTTCACAGCGGTTCTTCTACGCTGAAAGATGCCTGTAACGAAGCGTTGCGTGACTGGTCTGGCAGCTATGAGACCGCACACTATCTTCTGGGAACGGCGGCAGGCCCGCACCCTTACCCGACGATCGTGCGCGAGTTTCAACGCATGATTGGCGAAGAGACGAAAGCCCAGATTCTGGAAAAAGAAGGTCGCTTGCCGGATGCGGTATTGGCCTGCGTCGGCGGTGGCTCTAACGCGATTGGGATGTTTGCTGATTTCATCGACGATACCAGTGTCAGGCTGATCGGCATTGAGCCTGGCGGTTTAGGCATTGAATCCGGGCAGCACGGCGCACCGTTAAAACACGGTCGTCTCGGTATCTATTTCGGCATGAAGTCCCCGATGATGCAAACGTCCGACGGACAAATTGAAGAATCCTACTCGATTTCCGCCGGGCTGGATTTCCCATCGGTAGGTCCGCAGCACGCCTACCTGAACAGCATCGGTCGCGCTGACTATGTCTCGATTACCGATGACGAAGCGTTGGATGCCTTCAAAACGCTCTGCCGCAGCGAAGGGATTATCCCCGCGCTGGAATCCTCCCACGCGCTGGCGCACGCGTTGAAGATGATTAAAGCGGAGCCAGAGAAAGAGCAACTGCTGGTGGTCAACCTGTCCGGCCGTGGTGATAAAGACATCTTTACCGTGCACGATATTTTGAAAGATCGGGGAGAAATGTAATGGAGCGTTATCAACAACTGTTTACTCGCCTGTCGGAGAAAAAGGAAGGCGCATTCGTTCCGTTTGTGACGCTGGGCGATCCGTCTCCCGAGCAATCCCTGAAAATTATCGATACGCTCATTGCCGCGGGTGCCGATGCGCTGGAGCTGGGTGTGCCCTTCTCTGACCCGCTGGCGGATGGTCCAACCATTCAGGATGCCAACCTGCGCGCCTTTGCCGCTGGCGTCACACCCGGCCAGTGCTTCGAAATGCTGGCGACGATTCGCCAGAAATACCCGGAAATCCCGATTGGCCTGCTGATGTATGCCAATTTGGTCTTCAGCAACGGTATTGATGAATTCTATCAGCGCTGCGCACAGGTTGGTGTTGACTCGGTGTTAGTCGCAGATGTTCCGGTAGAAGAATCCGCCCCTTTCCGTACGGCTGCGCTGCGGCATGCCATTGCCCCTATTTTTATCTGCCCGCCCAATGCCGACGATGAGTTATTGCGCGAGATCGCATCCTATGGCCGTGGCTACACCTATTTAGTGTCACGCGCGGGCGTAACCGGGACAGAAAAACGCGCCCAACTGCCGCTGAACCATTTGGTAGCCAAACTGAACGAGTATCATGCCGCTCCTCCGCTGCAAGGATTTGGCATTTCCGATCCGGCTCAAGTGCGGGAAACATTAGCATCAGGCGCAGCGGGTGCCATTTCTGGCTCGGCGATCGTGCGGATTATCGAAAAAAATCTGAACCAGCCTGACGTCATGCTGTCAGAGTTACACACCTTTGTAAGTGAAATGAAAGCCGCTACGCGTTCATAGCGCTTTTCAGGCGCGCGATAGATACTTAACGCAAGTTCTATCGCGCGCACTAATAGTGTTTCAAATTATTTCTTATTTAATTGACATGAAATATTCGCAATTATTATTTAATGTCTAATTCCCTATAATTGTAAGAAATGTTTTCAAATTGAAATAATCATTAACCCCCAGCACAAAGAAATAAACCAAGTAACTATTTATTTTTTAAACTGCATAAATCCCGCCAATAAAACACGAAGAAAATCACATAAATAAGATCATTCAAAATTTTTCCTTTTTAACGATCTTGTTCACATTACTGTAAGAAATAATAAATAAAATAAAACCGCTGAACAAAAGTGGCAGCGCGTTTTTAAATAATAATTCTCTTTGACTTGGGATAATAAAATGAAAGTTAAAATATTGACGATGGTGGTAACTTCCTTAATCAGCTTAAGCTCCATGGCTGTGACGATTGACTATCGCCATGAAATGAAAGACACGGCAAAGAACGATCATAAAGATCGCCTGCTGATGTCTCACCGTTTTGACAACGGCTTCGGTCTGTCCATGGAAGCCAAATTTGGACAATCTGACAGCGACAAGACCCCAAATAAACCCTATAACGAAACCGTCAGCAATGGTACTGAAGTCACCGCCAGCTACCTGTACAAATTTGATAAAACCTTTGGTTTGGAAACTGGCTTGAACATGGTTTCTTCATCAAACGATAATAACTATCGTCCATATATTAAAGGCACGGCAAACATCACCGACTCCCTGTACTATGGCTTACGCTACCGTGCATCTTACCTGCGCAGAAGCAATCAAATTGGTTCTACGAATCCTACTGATGTTAAAGGCTATACCATTACCAGTACGTTGGGTTATAAACTGCCAGCGAACTTTGTGGTTGAGTACGAATTTGAATACGATAAGAAAACTAAAGCTGGCTCTGTTGGTTACATCGCCGACAGCGACAACTATGGTCTGACTCATAACGTTAAATTAGCGTATAAATATGATAAAAACTGGACGCCTTATGCTGAAGTCGGCAACGTTGTTGGCAGCACAACAACTGACGAGCGTCAAACTCGCTACCGCGTTGGTGTTCAATACAGTTTCTAATGGTTCATCCTATAGATAACGGATGTAATAAAAATAGCGTTCTCTTTATTGGTTAGTTATTTTGTGTCTATAAAAACGGCGACGTGAGTAACGTCGCCGTTTTGTTATTTTCACATCCAATCAGCAATGAGATTAGAAGCGATAACCTACACCAAACATAAAGGCCCATGGATCAAGCTTAGTATGGATACTTTGCTGGGCGTTACCGGCTTTAAATTTCACATCGGTATCAATATCCATCCACCATACGGACATGTTGACTAACCAATTCTTATCCAGGTTGTAATCCAACCCTGCCTGCGCAGCAAGGCCCCAGGAATTCTTCAAGCTCAGATCGCTCAGCCCTGAGTTCTTCCCTGTATCATTAAATTTTTCATCGAAGAACATCGTATAATTCAAGCCAACACCCAGATAAGGACGTAATTTATCTTGCGCATCACCAAAATAGTATTGCGCAACCAGTGACGGCGGCAGGTGTTTGACTTCTGCAATCGTGCCTGTGCCAGGCGTGCCGACTTTGTGTTTGAACGGCGTAGCCGCCAGCAATTCAACCCCAATATTATCCGTCACCAGATAGCTAAAAGTCAGACCCAACTGAGTATTGTTATTTACCTGAAATTCTCCCAAACCCAGTACATTGTCCGAACTTTCACGTGGATGCACGGTTGCTGTACCCGCACGAACAATAAAATCACCCGCTTGATGAGCCTGTGCCAATGCAGGCATAAGCGCCGCTGCCAACAATAATAAAGATGCCTTTCTCATTACCCACTCCATTTATAGGGTTTAAATTTCGAGCGAAATATACCCCTAAGTAGGTATTCTTGTTTTAAGCCAGATCACATCTTTTAAAGATTTTACACGCAAATTGAACTTCATCATTTATCGCTAACCAATTAAAAACACTGAAATTGATCCAAATCAATAAATGGCAAAAGGTGCATAACGTGCGCTGTCCGCAAATTGCATTACCGCGCGAACGCATTCAACGGTAGATTTTTATTTCCATTAACGTGATTCACGCTGGCTGGAGGCAGTTAGTCATCCAATGAGCGATAATACCTGTATGCACTGCGGCGCGTGCTGCGCTTATTTCAGAGTGTCTTTTTATTGGGCTGAAGCCGATGACGGCGGTGGCGTTGTACCTTCACAATTCACCGAACCCGTTTCCCCTTTTTTACGCTGTATGACAGGAACAAACAGCAAAACACCTCGCTGTCAGGCATTGGAAGGCACCGTCGGGGATACCGTCAGCTGTTCTATTTATGTTAATCGCCCTTCACCCTGTCGTGAATTTATGCAATCCGGCGAAAATGGACAGATCAACGATGCCTGCAACCGGGCACGGGAAAAATATGGTCTGCCACCTTTGGTAACAATTTCATCACCGTCTTTCATTACAGAAGGGAAAAGCAGCATTGCATCGTTGACGGGGTGCCACAGTGCGGATTAACAGGTTACAATCATGAGTTAAGTTTCTATCTGTTGATTTATCTTTTTCAAGGAGCCTGCATGCCTATCACGGCTAACACGTTGTACCGTGACACAATGAATTTTACCCGTAACCAGTTCATCAGCATCTTAATGATGTCCCTGTTAACGGCATTCATTACTGTCATACTGAATCATGCGCTATCGCCTTCTGTAGACGAGTTACGGATTCTGAGCACCTCCGGCAGCGATCTGTCATCGTCTGTCGAATCCGGCTTGATGGACTTGATTCAGCAGATGACGCCGGAACAACAAGCCGTGTTGCTAAAAATGTCAGCGGCAGGCACCTTTGCGGCGTTAGTCGGCAATGTACTGCTAACGGGCGGGATTCTGATGCTGATCCAACTGGTGTCCGACGGGCACCGCACCAGCGCACTGCGCGCAATCGGCGCCTCCACCCCTTTTTTACTGCGCCTGCTTTTCCTGATCCTGCTGTGCACGCTGCTCATCCAGCTTGGTATGATGCTGCTGGTCATTCCTGGCGTGTTGCTGGCCATTGCCCTGAGTTTGTCGCCCGTGATAGTCGTCACTGAAAAAAGCGGGATTTTCAGCGCAATTAAAGTAAGCACCAAACTGGCCTATGGCAACTTACGTGCAACCGCGCCTGCCATCGTGATGTGGTTGTTGGCTAAAATCGCTATTTTGCTGGTCGTGTCAAAGTTACCCATTTCCTCACCGACCGTGCTCGGTGTAGTTCTGAACGGGTTAAGTAACCTGATCTCCGCGATTCTTCTGATTTATCTGTTCCGCCTTTATATGCTGCTGCGCGCGTAATTGCCGTACTTCACCTATGTCGCCGTTCTGGCGACATAGGCTTCTCCATTTCCCTCGTTCATGCCTTGCCCAATCGTAATTTTCTGCAAATTATATACAATATCTCGGGAATGGTGTTCCACAATGAAGGATAATGGCATGAGCTACCGAATAACTCTTGTGGGTTATGATTACGACACTGTTGAGTGATGGATTGACATAATGAAGCAACTTCTTGATTTTATACCGTTGGTCGTGTTTTTTACGGCTTATAAACTCTATGACATCTACGTCGCATCGGGCGCATTAATTGCGGCAACGGCGCTGTCACTCGCGGTCACCTGGGTGATGTATCGTAAAATAGAGAAAATGACGCTAGTGACCTTTGCCATGGTCGTCGTTTTCGGTTCGCTAACGCTGGTGTTCCATAACGATCTGTTTATCAAGTGGAAAGTTACCATTATCTATGCGTTGTTTGCCGCCGCTCTGCTGGTTAGCCAGTTTGTCATGAAGCAGACTCTGATTCAGAAAATGCTGGGTAAAGAGCTAACCTTGCCGCAATCCGTCTGGGGAAAATTGAATATAGCCTGGGCGATGTTCTTTCTGGTGTGCGGACTGGTTAACATCTATATTGCTTTTTGGCTACCGCAAAGCGTGTGGGTCAATTTCAAAGTCTTTGGTCTGACGGGGGTAACACTGCTGTTTACACTGCTTTGTGGCGTCTACATCTACCGTCACTTACCTAACGACCAGGAAAAATCAGAAGAAGAAAAAAGCGAGCAACCGTAATCGCTAAATCGAGGCATACACAATGAGCACACAAAACGTGTTACCACAGGGCGAACTGGTTCTCCGCACGCTGGCAATGCCAGCCGATACCAATGCGAACGGGGATATTTTTGGTGGTTGGCTGATGTCGCAAATGGACATCGGCGGCGCAATTTTGGCGAAAGAAATTGCCGAAGGGCGTGTTGTTACCGTGCGGGTTGATGGGATGTCATTCTTAAAACCTGTTGCCGTCGGCGATGTGGTTTGCTGCTATGCGCGTTGTTTACGCACTGGCCGCAGTTCTATCAACGTTAACGTTGAAGTTTGGGTAAAGAAAGTGTCGTCTGAACCGATTGGCCAACGCTATCGGGCTACCGAAGCGTTATTCACCTACGTCGCGGTCGATGAAGCAGGTCACCCACGTGAACTCCCTGCTGGTAAGAGCCACTTTACGCCAAGTGAGTAACGTTTAACGTTCATCGGCATAAGCCTTTGAATAGCGCTTGATACGAAAACGGGGCGTCATCAGCCAAAGATGACGCCCCGTTTCTTTTGTGTATTTTGGTACTGACGTGAATTATTCGACTGCCGCCCCGCCGTCAATTTTAAAGACGATGGTCACAACCAAATCTTTGCCGGGTTTACCCACTTCGTAACGCCATTTACGCATCGCCTGTTTGATATCACGCTCGAACATATTACGCGGTTCAGCAGAAAGCACGCGGACATTGTCAACCCGCCCAGATTCGTCCACATCAAACTGCATTTTTACCCGACCCTCAACGCGCAGGGAAAACGCGCGAGCAGGATACTGAGGCTGCGCACGGCTCAACGGACGTGGCCCACTTGACTGTGTGCTGGCGGCGGGCGCGGGTGCCTGTTTCACCGGTGCATTATTCACATTGCGCGTCGGTTCTTCGCTGGTAAACGGCGAAGGCGGCTGTTTTTCAACGGTCGGTTCACGTTTAACCGGCTTCGGCTGCTCAACCTTCTTCACGGGCTTGGGTTCCGGTTTAGGTTTCGGCTTGGGCTTTGGTTCCGGCAATGGCATAGGAACTGGCTGCGGCAATGGCTCCGGCTCAGGAGTCGGTTCCGGCTCCGGTTCTGGCTGCTTCACCGGCTCTGGCTCGGGGGCAGATTTGGCAACTGGAGCCGCTTCATAGGCCGCAGGGTTCACCATCACAACGCTGATGGGCTTGGATTCCTGCGGTAATTCAATTGAATTATTAAATGATGCGTACAGCAAACCTGCAATCAGTGAACCGTGAAAACCAACTGAAAGTATGAATGGCCATGAGTAACGGCGGGTCAAAAAAAACTTTTTTTGCGGCATAGTCTGTCTTTATCCTCTTATGCCGCCCAAGTTTAAATGCAAATAGCAATCATATTCAATAACAACCCGTGGAATTGGCAAAAAAACAGAAATCGTGGGGGGATTACTCTGGCAAATCAACCTATTGTCCTCGAACTATTGTCTTCAACCTATTGTCTTCTAACAGCATCACGTATGATGGTAAAAACGCGAGTCTCTTACCCGATAGCGTTTGGCGACTGGGGCTAACCCGGCATCCCAAACCCAAAAGGGTACCTTCCTACCTGAGAGGTCACTATGCTCTATGTCATTTATGCTGAAGATAATGTTGATTCATTAGCAAAACGCCTGTCGGCAAGACCCGATCACCTTGCCCGTTTACAAGCATTGCGCGATCAGGGACGACTGATTACCGCAGGCCCTTTACCCGCGATCGACAGCGACGATCCCGGTCAGGCGGGCTTTAGCGGCTCCGTCATTATCGCCGAGTTCGCATCACTGGATGAAGCAACGGCATGGGCTGACGGCGACCCCTATATCGCGGCAGATGTCTACAAACACGTCAGCGTGAAACCATTCAAAAAAGTGTTTTAAGGTTCTATTGATATAGGTCATGGTTGTACCAGAAAATCATGGCCCTTCACCTCTCTGCTAAAAGCTGAAATATTTTAGTCATTTAACAGTGATAGTTTGACCGCTATTCATATAGTGAGGGTCAACAATCATGTTAATGCCAGCGATTTTGCGAAACGGAATTGCCACTATCCGCCGCCGTCATCGCCTCAGTATTCTCTCCGGATTGTTATTGATCATTGGGTTATTTTCTTTATTGCAATTAGTTTCCGTCGGTGTCATTTCTCAAACGATGACCCAAGTGCGGCAGGATATTTCGGCTAACGAAAACCTACGCCAGCAACAAGCGTTAATGGATAAGGCACGGATGGAAGTGATGAACGCCAGCGATAAACTCAACCGCGCGGGTATTTATCTACTGGTAGATAAAGAAACGGGGTCTGAAGGCAGTTGGCACAGCCTGATGGATGAGGCAGAAGTGTCTCTCAAACAGGCGCAGGAGCACTACCAACAATTGGGGACGGTCACCACGGTGGAAGCCGACACGGCAGCCTTCGTCGATTTGAAGAAAAGCTACAACCAACTCTATTCCGGGCTTGTCGAACTCGCTCAGGGAATCAAAACCACCAACCAGATCGACATTTTCTTTGCCGTTCCTGTTCAGGCCTATCAAAGCGATTTCACTCAGAAATATTCACACTATCTGCAAGATACCGATGCACTGCAAAAGCAGCACGGGCAACAATTTTTATCCTCTCTCGATCAGGCTAAAACGATTTTCATCACGGTGCTGGGGCTTTTACTGGCGATCGCTATCGCAGTTTGGATCGGTGTGAGTCGAGTGATTATTCGCCCATTGACGCACATTATTGCCCATTTAAAACTGATCGCCGCAGGCGATCTTTCTCATTCGGCAGATGCAGAGATACGCGGGACACGCGAAATTAGGCAGCTTAATACCAACGTCATTCAAATGCAGGAAGGTCTGGTGACGTTAGTCAATCAGGTTCGCCAGGGCGTTGACCACATGGTGATGCAGGTTGATCGGGTTGCAGCGGATAACCTCCAGCTTTCCGAGCAGGCTAACCGCCAATCCCATGAACTTAAAGTCACTACCGAGCACATTATTCAACTTAGCCAGCATCTCGAGCAAAATGCGCTGCATACTCAGCAGGCCAACCTGCATGCGGAAGACACCAGCAAGATCGCGGCGCAGGGCGAAACCATGATGAATGACGTCAAAGCCGCGATGTCAGACATTGCGGGCAGAACGCGCGAAATGACAGAAGCGATTGGGATGATTGAAAACGTGGCATTTCAGACGCATATTTTGTCCCTGAATGCCGCAATAGAAGCCGCACGAGCCGGGACGATGGGACGAGGTTTTGCCGTTGTCGCACGGGAAGTCGGTACGCTGGCGTCGCAAAGCAGCCATTCTGCACAAAATATTAATGTGCTGATTCGTGATTCAGACAACAGTGTAAGCGCAGGAACGCGGCTAGTGAACAAACTGAATGATAGCCTGCAAAACATCATTCAGACGGCGAAAGGCACCGGCACGTTTCTGAGCGAGATCTCGGAAATATCGCACCAGCAAACCGAAAGCATTCATGAAGTGACTACCCGTCTCAGTACGCTGAATGACACAGTCAGAGAAAATGCGGGACAGGTTGAAGCCTCCGCTCGCACCTTCTCCTCGCTGCTGGAACAAACGGAACGCTTAAATACGTCAGTGTCGCTGTTTATCCTACCCTCGACAGAGAGTGACAGTAACCCGATGATCGATCAGAGAGAAATCGCACAGCGCATTCCGGTTATGGGATGAACCGGAGCGGGACGCAATCTGGAATGTAATAAAAAAATAGCGACCATACTTCGGGTCGCTATTTTCCTCACTGGCTTACCAGTCGTAGGTTACCGCATAAAGCAATGCCCGCCGTTTGTGCTTTTGCTGCAAATAACGGGCAGAGCGAATATGGCGATACGTACGTGATTGAGCCTCCAACCAGCGGCTTCTTCGACGCTGGACCTGACGCAACATCCGCCAGCGACCCACTTCATTTCGACTGCGTTTCATGATGCGGCTCTTATTAATACACTCGCGCGGGGCATTATATACCCCTGATGCGTGACGACAATCAGTGAATCGCCCTCTCCGCTCTTCTTAGCCATCATTTTTATTCCCTAAATATGACGGGATATTCAGAGGAAAGGCATTTCCCCTTTTATAAATCTATGCGTACACTTTGTTAATTCTTTGCAGAAGGGAACTATGCTGCTTTTATGTCGACATTTTATACCGTAATAAGTTGGTTACTGGTTTTTAGCTACTGGTTGCTGATTGCAGGTGTGACCTTGCGTATTCTGATGAAACGTCGAGCCGTGCCTTCTGCAATGGCTTGGTTACTGGTGATTTATATTCTGCCACTTGTCGGTATTGTCGCTTATCTTTCGTTTGGCGAACTCCATCTTGGCAAACGCCGGGCTGAACGTGCCAGTAAAATGTGGCCATCAACGGCAAAATGGCTGCGTGAATTAAAAGAGTATCGCCGTATTTTCGCAACGGAAAACAGCGAAGTCGCCAGCGCATTATTTCAGCTGTGTGAAAGGCGGCAAGGGGTTGGTGGTGTGAAAGGCAATCAGCTACAGCTGATGACCACGTTTGATGACACCATTAAAGCGCTCTTACGTGATATCGAACTTGCCCGTAGCAATATCGAAATGGTGTTCTACATCTGGCAACCAGGCGGTCTGGTCGAGCAAGTCACCTCTTCGCTTATCGCGGCAGCACGACGCGGGGTGCACTGTCGCATTCTGTTGGACTCTGCCGGCAGCGTACAGTTTTTCCGCCAGCATCACCCCGAACTGATGCGTACTGCCGGAATAGAAGTGGTTGAAGCCCTGAAAGTGAATTTGTTCCGTGCTTTCCTGCGCCGTATGGATTTGCGTCAACACCGCAAAATTATCCTGATCGATAACCGCATTGCCTATACCGGCAGCATGAATATGGTCGATCCCCGTCTTTTCAAACAAGATGCTGGCGTCGGGCAGTGGATTGACCTGATGGCGCGCATTGAAGGGCCGGTAGCGACCACGTTGGGGATTATTTACTGCTGCGATTGGGAAATGGAGACAGGCAAACGCCTGCTTCCGCCGCCGCCGGATGTTAACGTCATGCCGTTCGAACAAGAGAGCGGCCACACCATTCAGGTTATTGCTTCCGGCCCCGGTTACCCGGAAGAGATGATTCATCAGGCGCTGCTGACGTCGGTCTATTCAGCACGTAAGCAGTTGATCATGACCACCCCCTACTTCGTGCCCAGCGACGACCTGCTGCACGCCATCTGTACCGCCGCCCAACGCGGGGTCGATGTGAGTATCATTGTACCGCACAAGAATGACTCCGTTCTGGTCGGCTGGGCCAGCCGCGCCTTCTTCACCGAACTACTGGCCGCTGGCGTGAAGATTTATCAATTCAAGGACGGGCTGCTGCACACCAAAAGCGTACTGGTAGACGGGCAACTGAGCCTGGTCGGCACGGTAAATCTGGATATGCGCAGTCTGTGGCTAAATTTTGAAATCACGCTGGTGATTGACGATGCCGGGTTCGGCAGCGATTTAGCCTGCGTGCAGGAAGACTATATTGCCCGCTCACGTCTGTTAAACGCGACACAGTGGCAAAACCGCCCCTACTGGCAACGCATCGTCGAGCGGCTGTTCTACTTTTTCAGCCCCCTGTTATAACCTGCCCGTCACGCGAATTATTTAGGGCATACGCGTTTTCCCGTGTTCTAATATGCCCATTGGGAATTAACAGGAATTACGTTATGGATTTGAATAATCGCCTGACCGAAGACGAAGCATTGGAACAGGCCTACGACATCTTTTTGGAGCTTGCAGCGGATAACCTCGATCCGGCAGATATTTTGCTGTTCAACCTGCAATTCGAAGAGCGCGGTGGCGCAGAGTTATTCGACCCCGCGGAAGACTGGGCCGAGCACGTTGATTTCGATCTGAACCCTGACTTCTTTGCTGAAGTCGTTATTGGTTTGGCCGAAGAGGAAGGTGAAGAGATCACGGATATTTTTGCCCGCGTGCTGATTTGCCGGGAAAAAGACCACAAACTTTGCCACATTCTGTGGAAAGAATAATTCGTTTTGCCTCAATGCAAAGTGACTGAAGACGTGGGTAATTCTATTTGCGAAACGAAAACGTGATAATGGAATAGAAGAGTAAAGCGTCCGCGACAGGGATGTCGCGGCTCGAGCGTACAAGGATGTATTCACAGCGTCTTTACGATCTATCCATTATCAACGCTCGACGTACATTGTCAGCAACGTAAGGCGTCTCCCAAGGGAGACGCCTTTTTTACATCGCTAGCCGATAAAACCGCTTACTGAGCTTCGACTTCTTCCACCGGTAATAGCGCCTGAGGATCGACTTTCAGACACGACACCGCGTGCGTAAAGCTTCCTTCCAGCAAGGGACGTGTCTTCGAGCACTCAGGGCCGACAACCGGACAGCGGGTGCAGAACACGCAGCCCGATGGCGGATTGATCGGTGAAGGCAAATCCCCTTCCAGCAGCTGTATCTGCTTGTTTCGTTCCTGATCGGGATCGGGAATCGGCACAGCAGACATCAGCGCGCGGGTGTAGGGATGTTGCGGGTTTTGATAGACCTGATCGTACGTGCCCAGTTCTACCGCATGACCCAGATACATTACCAATACGCGATCGGAAATGTGCTTCACTACCGATAAGTCATGCGCGATAAAAATCAGCGACAGCCGCATTTCACGCTGTAGCTGACGCAGCAGGTTAACCACCTGCGCCTGAATCGACACGTCCAGCGCGGAAACCGGTTCATCACAGATAATCAGCTTTGGTTCCAGAATCAGCGCGCGCGCGATCCCAATACGCTGACACTGGCCGCCGGAGAATTCATGCGGGTAGCGGTTGATCAGGTTCGGTAGCAGCCCAACTTTCAGCATCATCGCTTTCACGCGATCTTTTACCGTCTGCCGATCCAGTTCAGGATGATAAACCTTTAACGGCTCGGCAATAATCTCACCGATGGTCATACGCGGATTCAGCGACGCCAGCGGATCCTGAAATATCATCTGAATATCGCTACGCGCGGCACGCCATTGCTCGTCGCTCATGCCCAGCAGGTCGTTCCCCAGCCAAGTGACACGCCCGTCGGTCGCTTTTACCAGTCCGATAATGGCGCGAGCCAGCGTGGACTTGCCGCAGCCGGATTCCCCCACCACACCCAGCGTTTCACCTTCATATAAACGCAGCGTCACACCATCGACCGCTTTCAGCTTTTTCGGCGGCTGCCAGAACCACTGCTTATCATCTCTGACCTCAAAGTGGACTTTCAGATCGTCCACTTCTAACAACACCTTTTTCTCGTCCGCGTTGTTCATACCACCTCCTCAATCGCTCTAAAGCAGGCGCGCAAGCGGCCATCACCAAAAGATTCCAGCGCAGGTGCGCTATGGCAGACATCCATTGAATACGGGCAGCGTGGTTGGAACGGACACCCTTTCGGCAGGCGTAACAAGTTAGGCGGGTTACCCGGAATGGTCGCCAACACCTCATCTTCCGCATCCAGACGCGGCACGGCATTGAGCAGGCCGACAGAATACGGATGACTTGGATGATAAAAGACATCACGTGCCTCGCCGTATTCCATGGTGCGTCCGGCGTACATCACCAGCACCTTGTCACAAATACCGGCAACGACGCCCAGGTCATGGGTGATCATGATGATGGCGGTATTAAACTCACTCTTCAGCTCGTTCAGCAGCGTCATAATCTGCGCCTGAACCGTCACATCCAGCGCCGTTGTCGGTTCATCGGCAATCAGCAGTTTTGGACGGCACAGCAACGCCATCGCGATCATCACACGCTGACGCATCCCACCGGAAAACTCATGTGGATACATCTTCATGCGCTTACGCGCTTCCGGCATCTTAACCGCATCCAGCATTTTGACCGACTCTTCAAACGCCTGGCTTTTGCTCATGCTCTTGTGCAGCATCAGCACTTCCATCAGTTGTTCCCCGACGCGCATGTAAGGGTTCAGCGAGGTCATCGGGTCTTGAAAAATCATACTGATTTCTTCAGCACGCAGCTTATTCAACTGGCTTTCCGGCAGGTTAAGAATTTCTTTGCCACGAAAACGCGCCGAGCCGCCAATGCGCCCATTACGCGCCAATAATCCCATTAGCGCAAACGCCGTTTGTGATTTACCGGAGCCAGATTCACCGACAATCCCCAGTGTTTCACCCGCGTTGAGCGTGAAGTTCAGGTCATTAACCGCCGTCACGTCTCCGTCCTGCGTTTTGAACGTTACCCGGAGATCCTGAACATGTAGCAGCGCGTCGTGCGCGCCCGTTAACTCAATCTTGCTCATGTTGATGCTCCTCAGCGATCTTTCGGGTCGAGGGCATCACGCAGGCCATCGCCGATAAAGTTAAAACAAAACAGCGTAACGACCAGAAACGCCGCCGGATAGAACAGCAACCACGGCGACACTTCCATTGAGTTCGCGCCATCATTCAGCAAGGCACCCCAGCTGCTTAATGGTTCCTGCGTTCCCAGCCCCAGGAAGCTCAGGAAAGATTCGAACAGAATCATGCTTGGCACCAGCAGAGAGGCATAGACTACTACCACTCCCAGCACGTTCGGCACCACATGACGTAACACGATGCCGCGTGTGGATACACCGGACACCATCGCCGCTTCAATGAACTCTTTACGTTTCAGGCTCAGCGTCTGACCACGCACGATACGCGCCATATCGAGCCAGGACACCATGCCGATAGCCACGAAGATCAACAGCATGTTCTGCCCGAAGAACGTGACCAGCAGGATCACGAAGAACATGAACGGGAATGAGTTAAGGATCTCCAGCAGACGCATCATCACGGAATCCACCTTCCCGCCCAGATAGCCGGACATCGCGCCATACAGCGTCCCGACGATCACGGCAACCAGCGCCGCCGCCACACCAACCATCAGCGACACGCGACCGCCGATAGCCACGCGAACCAGCAGATCGCGACCTGAGGAATCCGTACCGAAATAGTGCCCAGAGGTCATATCCGGTGCGGCTGACATCATTCCCCAGTCCGTATCGGCGTAGTTAAATGCGGACAGCATGGGGGCAAAAATCACAAACACGGTAATGACAGCCAGCACAAACAGGCTGGCAAGCGCCGCACGGTTATGGATAAAGCGCAGGCGCGCATCCTGCCACAGGCTGCGTCCTTCAATTTCTGTCTGCTCGGTGAAGTTCTCTAACGCTTCAACGTTTTTTCGATTCCAAAACATAGCGCCCCCAATTAATAGCGAATTTTCGGATCGATAACAGCGTAGAGCACGTCAATGATCGCATTAAAGAGAATGGTTAAGCCGCCGACCAGAATGGTCAGGCTCAGTACCAGTGAATAGTCGCGGTTCAGTGCGCCGTTGACGAACAGTTGCCCAATACCGGGTAAGCCAAAAATGGTTTCAATAACCATTGAGCCGGTAATAATGCCGACAAACGCCGGCCCCATATAGGAGAGCACAGGCAGCAGCGCAGGCTTCAGCGCATGACGCAGGACGATGCGACGCATCGGTAACCCTTTGGCGCGCGCGGTGCGGATGAAGTTAGAGTGTAAAACCTCGATCATCGACCCTCGGGTGATACGTGCGATGCTGGCGATATAAGACAAAGACAGCGCCACCATCGGTAAAATCATGTACTTGGGTGCACCACCATTCCAGCCCCCGCCGGGTAACCACCGCAGCGTAATGGCAAAAATCAGCACCAGTAGCGGTGCGACGACAAAGCTGGGAATCACCACCCCCGTCATGGCAAAGCCCATCACGGTATAATCCCATTTGGTATTCTGATTCAGCGCAGCAATTACGCCTGCACTCACCCCAAACACAATCGCCAGAACGAATGCAGCAGCCCCCAATTTTGCCGAAACGGGGAAAGACGTCGCCACCAAATCGTTCACGGAATAGTCTTTGTATTTAAAAGAAGGACCGAAATCACCCTGCACCAGTTGCAGTAGATAATTACCGTACTGCGTCATCATGGGGTCGTTCAGATGATATTTGGCCTCGATATTCGCCATCACTTCCGGCGGCAAATTACGCTCACCAGTAAAAGGGCTGCCGGGAGCCAATCGCATCATGAAAAACGAAATGGTGATCAGGATGAATAGTGTCGGAATCGCCTCCAGACAGCGGCGAAGAATAAATTTTAACATTGCTCGTACCTATAAAAGGCTGGCAGCACAATCGCATGCGCCAGCCATTATTATTAGTGCTTGATGATATACAGATCTTTCACGTAAACATTATCCTGGGGATCTTTACCGGTTAATCCACCAACATAAGGCTTCACCAATCGGGTATTCGCATAGTAGTAAACTGGGGCAATTACCGCGTCTTTATTCAGCAATGCTTCGGCCTGCTGATAAACGTCTGCACGTTCCTCATCGGTTTTCACCTGCAAGGATTTCGCCACCAGCGCATCAAATTCTTTGCTCTTATAATGTGCGGTGTTACTGCTGCTGTCTGACAGCATGCTGTTCAGGAAGGTCGAAGGTTCGTTATAGTCCGCACACCATCCGCCACGTGCGATGTCATAGTTGCCCTGATGGCGGGAGCTGAGGAAGGTTTTCCATTCCTGATTTTCCAGCTTAACGTCCACGCCGATATTCTGTTTCCAGATAGAGGCCGCGGCGATAGCAATTTTCTTATGCAGATCGGAGGTGTTGTATAGCAGGTTTAGCGTCAACGGTTTCTGTGCCGTATAACCAGCTTCCGCCAGCAGTTTCTTCGCTTCTTCATTACGTTTCTCTTGAGACCAGGTGAACCACTCTGGCGTCTGTGCCTTGAAGCCATCAATATATGGCGGTACAAAACCATAGGCCGGAATATCACCCTGATTCTTCACCTTGTTAGTCAGAATATCCTGATTCAGCCCCATGCGCAGCGCATCACGCACTCGAACATCGTTAAATGGTGGTTTCTGATTATTGATTTCGTAATAGTAGGTGCACAGGTATGGATTGACTTTGACTTCGTCAGGAATTTCTTTCTTCAGCTTTTGGAATAATTCAATCGGCAGCTGGTTATAGGTCATATCAATTTCACCGCTACGATAGCGGTTAACGTCAGTCACTTCCGACGAAATCGGCAGATAGGTCACTTTATTGATGACGGTATGGGCGTTATCCCAATATTGCGGATTACGCTCCAGCACAATTTTTTCATTCACTACCCAGTCTTTCAGCTTATAAGCGCCATTGCCGATCCAGTTTTGCGGCTGCGTCCATTTATCGCCAAATTTCTCGATGGCGGCTTTATTAACAGGAGACATAGCGGCATAAACAGGCAGTTTATAGAAGTAAGGCACCGCTTCAGACAGCGTGACCTCAAAAGTATGATCGTCGATCGCTTTCACGCCCAGCGTATCGGGGGATTTTTTACCGGCGATGATGTCATCGATATTCAGCAGATGACCGTATTGCAGATAGCTGGCGTAAGGCGAGGCCGTTTTCGGGTCGGCCAGACGCTGCCAGCTATAGACGAAATCTTGTGCGGTAACCGGCGTGCCATCTGACCATTTAGCATCTTTACGCAAGTGGAATGTCCACACTTTAAAATCTTTGTTATCCCAGCTTTCCGCTACGCCGGGAACGGTTTTGCCGTTAACGTCGGAAATGACCAGCCCTTCCAGAAGATCGCGCGACACGTTTGATTCCGGTACACCTTCGATTTTATGGGGATCGAGGGAGGACACTTCCGCGCCGTTGTTACGAACCAATTCCTGTTTTTCTGCTAACTGAACGCCGGCGGGAACGGTCGCGGCAATAGCAGAAACAGCCATCGTGCTACTCAACGCCGCGATAATAGCGGCTGCTACTCTTTTTCTAGTTGTGATGTGTGTCATTATTTTCTCCTGTAATGTTGTCGTGCTAGTTATCCCGGCACAATTCCTGAATTAGCACCCTGTGAGAAAGCGATTAACCGTTTCTAGTCACGACCCATTCCCACATTCAGGGAATGGGTAACCAGAGATTAAACACCAAATTAATCGCAGCTCGCTCATTTCATTTGCATCAAACCGTAAATAACATCGCGACGGATTAATGCTTAATGATGTAGAGATCTTTCACCCGCAGATTATCCAACGGATCTTTGCCGGTAATACCACCGACATAAGGTTTTACCAGTCGGGTATTCGCGTAGTAATAGACCGGTACGATCGCCGCATCTTTATCCAACTGCGATTCCGCCTGCTGATAAATCTCTGCACGTTCCTCGTCCGTTTTTGCCTGAACAGCCTGCGCCATCAGTTTGTCGAACGTCTCGCTCTTATAATGTGACGTGTTATTGCTGCTGTCTGACAGCATACTATTCAGGAACGATGTCGGTTCGTTATAGTCCGCACACCATCCGGCACGCGCAACGTCATAATTGCCTTGATGACGCGTGCTGAGATAGGTTTTCCATTCCTGGTTTTCCAATTTCGCGTCGACGCCCAGATTCTGTTTCCAGATCGACGCCGCCGCAATCGCCAGCTTTTTATGCAGATCGGACGAGTTATAGAGCAAATTAAACGTCAGCGGTTTCTCTGCGGTATAGCCCGCTTCCGCCAGCAGTTTTTTCGCTTCTTCATTACGTTTCGCCTGTGGCCAGGTAAACCACTCTGGCGTACGCGCTTTCAAGCCATCCGTAAATGGAGGAACATAACCATAGGCCGGAATATCACCCTGGTTTTTCACTTTATTGGTCAATATGTCTTGATCAAGCCCCATACGCAGCGCCGTTCGCACCCGGACATCGTTAAACGGCGGTTTCTGGTTGTTGATTTCGTAATAATACGTACAGAGGAAGGGATTAACTTTAACTTCTTGTGGGATTTCTTTTTTCAGCTTCTGAAATAGCTCGATAGGTAATTTATTATTGGTGACATCAATTTCACCCGCACGGTAGCGGTTAACATCCGTGACTTCAGAAGCAATCGGCAGATAGGTGACCTGATTAATCACGGTCTTGGCGTTATCCCAATACTGGGTATTACGTTCCAGCACCAGCCGCTCATTCACGACCCAGGATTTCAGACGGTAGGCGCCATTCCCCACCCAGTTTTCTGGTTGAGTCCATTTATCACCAAATTTCTCCACCACCGCTTTATTTACCGGTGACATGGACGAGTGATTCAGCAATTTATAAAAGTATGGGATCGGTTCGCTCAATGTGACTTCCAGCGTATGGTCGTCGAGTGCTTTTACGCCCAGCGTATCGGGAGATTTCTTGCTGGCGATGATGTCATCGATATTCAGCAGATGACCATATTGCAAATAGCTAGCATAAGGAGATACGGTTTTCGGATCGGCCAGACGCTGCCAGCTATAAACGAAATCCTGTGCGGTAACCGGCTCGCCATTCGACCATTTGGCATCTTTACGTAAATGGAATGTCCAGACTTTAAAATCGCTGCTTTCCCACCGCTCGGCCACGCCAGGAATCGGGTGTCCATCCGGATCGGAAATCACCAACCCTTCATATAGATCGCGCGCGACGTTGGATTCCGGCACACCTTCTATTTTATGTGGATCCAGTGATGACACCTCAGCGCCATTGTTTCTCACCAGAACCTGCTCTTTTGCCAGCTCAACACCGGCAGGTACAGTAGCAGCCTGAACATTCACGCATGACGCCATCACTGCTGCAGCAATCATACTGGTAACAAAGCATCGTTTTGTGTTGCGAGTTTTCACTTTATAAACGCCCCTGTCTTGATACAACGCCATACCGGACTCTACGCGTAAAGATCACCGTCACATAGAGCAGAAAAGATCGCCCATTATCCAAATAAATCATAAAATTAATTTATGGGTGAATAACGAATAGCAGGTCGACACTCGAAGCTATCAAAAGCAGACACATTCGCCAATATTTTTACATTGATGTTGCTTAATTTTCTTTACTACAGCTCGGTAAACGTTTTATTTCAGTCATTCGACTCAATCATTAACCCTATGATAAACAACGTTTTTTATTTTATATTGCAACTATTTTTTAAATATTCAGAAATTTATAGATTTTGAGCAAAAAAACATCGTAGTGGGTTTCATCATTTTTACAGCACAAAAATGATGACACACGCTTACCTGTCCGCGTCATTATCTGACCGAAATGTTATTATTTTAACAACTTCGTTACTCACTTTGCGCGACAAGCGTGTGAAACCTCCCTGCGATAGAAGACGAGCAAAATAACTAACCCGATTAAGATATAAGTAATGTTTATGCGAAAATGTCTTATACGAACAACGAATTCCCGTTATACGCTCAAACCTTGCTGGCATTTCTCCCGCCAGGGCTTCACTTCAACGTCCGCTGTCGATCCTTTACCAACCCATTTTAGGTAGAAAAGCCGCTGATTTTATCTGGCTAATGATAGTTATTATCAACATCAGCATGCTGAATGGTGTCAGCATAAAGAAAGTCTGATATTGATCACAAAAAAGGCACCCACAAATAGGTATGCTCATCTCATACTGTAGCAGGCACGTAAATCCTCTTAATTTTGATGTATTTTCAAAATAATATTTCAAAATTTTACGATGTCGGCGGTTACAGTATTTTAAAAAGCAGAAATCGCGCCACAACGGCGGCTGACGAGCTCTTTGAGTCAATGAATGCGAAATAGGCAGAAAAGAATAGCCAGGTAACGGAAACGCCCCTCACTCGTTTATCTATACTGTTCTATTCGGCGAACAATTGACTGAAAGAGTTTAACATTTATCAGGAGAGCATTATGGCCGTAACCAACGTTGCTGAACTTAACGCACTGGTCGAAAGAGTGAGAAAGGCACAGCAGGAATTCGCCACTTACACTCAGGAACAGGTAGACAAGATCTTCCGCGCTGCCGCACTCGCTGCATCGGATGCCCGTATCCCGCTGGCAAAAATGGCGGTTGCTGAATCCGGCATGGGGATCGTTGAAGATAAAGTCATCAAAAACCATTTCGCATCTGAATACATTTATAACGCCTATCAGGATGAAAAAACCTGCGGCATCCTCTCTACTGATGACACTTTTGGTACGATTACCATTGCAGAGCCGATTGGCCTGATTTGCGGTATTGTTCCCACCACCAACCCCACTTCTACCGCGATTTTTAAAGCGCTGATCAGCCTGAAGACCCGTAACGGGATTATCTTCTCCCCGCATCCGCGTGCAAAAAATGCGACCAACAAAGCCGCAGACATTGTTCTGCAAGCGGCAATTGCGGCAGGTGCGCCGAAAGACATTATCGGCTGGATCGATCAGCCTTCCGTTGAGCTGTCCAACCAGTTGATGCACCATCCGGATATCAACCTGATTCTGGCCACCGGTGGCCCAGGTATGGTGAAGGCCGCGTACAGTTCCGGTAAACCAGCAATCGGCGTCGGTGCCGGTAACACACCTGTTGTCGTTGATGAAACCGCAGACATCAAACGTGCCGTTGCCTCTATTCTGATGTCGAAAACCTTCGATAACGGCGTCATTTGTGCGTCAGAACAGTCAGTTATCGTCGTGGACAGCATCTATGACGCCGTGCGTGAGCGTTTCGCTACCCACGGCGGCTACATGCTGAAAGGCAAAGAGCTGCATGCCGTACAGGGTATTTTGCTGAAGAACGGTTCACTGAATGCCGGCATCGTAGGCCAACCCGCACCGAAGATCGCAGAAATGGCAGGCATCACCGTCCCTGCTAACACCAAAGTGCTGATCGGTGAGGTCACTGCGGTCGATGAGTCCGAGCCGTTTGCTCATGAAAAACTGTCGCCGACACTGGCGATGTACCGTGCGAAAGACTTCAACGACGCCGTCATTAAAGCGGAAAAACTGGTCGCAATGGGTGGCATCGGTCACACATCCTGCCTGTATACCGATCAGGACAATCAGCCAGAACGCGTGAATCATTTCGGTAATATGATGAAAACCGCACGTATCCTGATTAACACCCCTGCGTCTCAAGGCGGTATCGGCGATCTCTACAACTTCAAACTCGCTCCGTCTCTGACGCTGGGCTGTGGCTCCTGGGGCGGAAACTCTATCTCCGAAAACGTCGGTCCGAAGCACTTGATCAACAAGAAAACGGTAGCCAAGCGAGCAGAGAATATGTTGTGGCATAAACTTCCCAAATCCATTTATTTCCGTCGCGGTTCACTGCCCATCGCCCTTGAAGAAGTCGCCTCCGATGGTGCTAAACGTGCATTTATCGTGACCGACCGCTTCCTGTTCAACAATGGCTATGTCGATCAGGTGACGTCCGTATTGAAACAGCACGGGCTGGAAACCGAAGTCTTCTTTGAAGTTGAAGCTGACCCTACGCTGAGCATCGTGCGTAAAGGCGCTGAGCAAATGCACTCCTTCAAACCGGATGTGATTATTGCGCTGGGTGGCGGTTCGCCAATGGATGCGGCGAAAATCATGTGGGTGATGTATGAACACCCCACAACACACTTCGAAGAGCTGGCGCTGCGTTTCATGGACATCCGCAAACGTATCTACAAGTTCCCGAAAATGGGCGTCAAAGCCAAAATGGTGGCGATTACCACGACCTCAGGGACCGGTTCTGAAGTGACACCATTTGCCGTCGTCACCGACGATGCTACCGGGCAAAAATACCCATTAGCGGACTATGCGCTGACGCCAGATATGGCAATTGTTGATGCCAATCTGGTGATGAATATGCCGAAATCACTCTGTGCGTTTGGTGGGCTCGATGCGGTAACACACTCACTGGAAGCCTATGTTTCCGTGCTGGCAAACGAATATTCAGACGGACAGGCCTTGCAAGCGCTGAAACTGCTGAAAGAGAACCTGCCAGATAGCTACCGCGATGGCGCGAAAAACCCAGTGGCCCGTGAGCGCGTACATAACGCCGCGACGATTGCCGGTATTGCGTTTGCCAACGCCTTCCTCGGCGTCTGTCACTCCATGGCGCATAAACTGGGCTCGGAGTTCCATATCCCGCACGGCCTGGCTAACGCCCTGCTGATCTCAAACGTCATTCGCTATAACGCGAACGACAACCCGACCAAGCAGACGACGTTCAGCCAGTATGACCGTCCACAGGCACGCCGTCGCTACGCGGAAATAGCCGACCATCTGCGTTTAACCGCGCCAAGCGATCGTACCGCGCAGAAAATCGAGAAATTGTTGAACTGGCTGGAAGACATGAAGACCGAGCTGGGGATCCCAACCTCGATTCGTGAAATAGGCGTACAGGAAGCCGACTTCCTGGCGAAGGTAGATAAACTGTCAGAAGATGCATTCGACGATCAGTGTACTGGGGCTAACCCACGCTACCCACTGATTTCCGAACTGAAACAGATTCTGCTGGATACTTACTATGGTCGTAAGTTCTCAGAAGAGGCAAAAACAGAAGCGGTTGAACCTGTGGCAAAAGCCGCTAAAACCGGTAAGAAAGCCGCACATTAACGTGCTGTCTGTACCGCCTTTAGGCTAAGGCGGTGTGTCTCTCTGCTCTGCCCAACCCGTTTAGGGTTGGGCATTTTTATTCCTCACGCACGCATTAACACGCTATTTATTAATTGCTCGTCAGCCGGATATTTAACCGCCTTACTCGCTTTCCTTACGGGTTAATCCCAGCGCAATCTTATAATGTTTACGACACACGGAAACATAGCTCTCGTTGCCGCCAATAACGACCTGTTCCCCTTCGTGGACAGCATTACCTTGCGCATCTAATCGCAATACGCAGTTGGCTTTACGGCCGCAATGGCAGACTGTTTTTAACTCAATCAGCTTATCTGCCCACGCTAATAAATGGTGACTCCCGGAAAACAAATCGCCACGAAAATCAGTACGCAACCCGTAGCACAATACCGGGATATCTAATTGGTCCACGACATCGGAAAGCTCACTCACCTGCTCGCGGGTTAAAAATTGACATTCGTCAATTAATACACAATCTACAGGTTGAGCACGATGCTCTTTCTCCAGCAATCCAAATAAGGATGTCTGCGGATTAAACAATAATGCCGGAGAAGAAAGGCCGATCCGTGAACTTACAATCCCCACACCATGCCGATTATCTATTTCTGCAGTGAACACCAGCGTACGCATCCCGCGCTCCTGGTAGTTATATGACGACTGCAATAGCGCCGTCGATTTCCCTGCATTCATTGCAGAATAATAAAAATAAAGTTGAGCCACTCGGTTACTCCAAAAGGCAGGGTATATGATCTTCGTGTCGTAAAAACTTATTGTAACAACTCGCCTTCACGCTACGCAATGGGCTATTCCCCGACCACATTTTGTCCATATGCCCACCAGCGGCGGCCTGTTACGATAAAAGATATAAACATTCCTTATAACAACGGTGCAGCATCAATAAGCCATTCTCTGTCGTTTGAGGGAGAAAAGCGGCATACCAAATGTATTTTTTTGATAACAGGAAAGTATTTATATTTATGTAACATACGATGTGAGTTCTGTTTTAAAAATGATGTTTTTTAACAAACTTACAAATTTGACTATTGCAGAAAGGAAAATAGCACTCTATTATCACTCTACACGCCACCAATAATATTAATTTGAGATTATCACAATGAGCGAAGCACTAAAGATTCTTAACAACATCCGTACTCTGCGTGCCCAGGCAAGAGAATGTACCCTGGATACTTTGGAAGAAATGCTGGAAAAACTGGAAGTCGTGGTTAATGAACGCCGCGAAGAAGATAGCCAGGTTCAAGCTGAAGTTGAAGAACGTGCACGTAAATTGCAGCAATATCGCGATATGCTGATTGCCGACGGTATTGACCCTAACGAATTATTACAATCTTCAGGTTCAGTGAAAGTTGCAGGTAAAAGCAAACGCGCTGCCCGTCCGGCAAAATATCAATACACTGACGAAAACGGCGAAGTTAAAACCTGGACTGGCCAGGGTCGTACACCGGCAGTAATCAAGAAAGCAATCGAAGAGCAAGGTAAATCTTTAGACGATTTCCTGCTGTAATTGTTTATAAGTACTGAATACTAAAAACCCCCGATAGCTATCGGGGGTTTTTCTTTGGCACCGCGTTTTGCAAATGCAAAGAGAAAACAGATATGCGGCGTTTTTAGCTGCTCTCTGCTTTTGTAAAACAGAGAGCAATCATTACATTCTGTTATTTTTCTTCTGCTTCAATCGTTTCCTGCAACCATTGCGCAAATTCCTGACCTAAACCGTCATGGCGCAAACCATATTCAACGAATGCCTGCATATAGCCTAATTTATTACCACAGTCATGGCTTACACCTTTCAGGTGATACGCTTCTACCGTTTCTTTTTCCATCAGCATTGCGATGGCATCAGTTAACTGGATTTCATTGCCTGCACCCGGTGGCGTTTTCTCCAACAGAGACCAAATATCCGCAGAGAGTACATAACGGCCAACAACGGCTAAATTAGACGGCGCTTCGGAAGCTTTCGGTTTTTCAACCACACCGACCATCGGTGCGCTATCCCCTGCTTTTAATTCCACGCCTTTACAATCGACCACACCATAGCTACTTACATTTTCAACTGGCTCGACCATAATCTGGCTGTGGCCTGTAGTAGAAAAACGTTGCAACATTTCGCTCAGGTTATCTTTCTTCAGATCGGACGCATATTCATCAATAATCACATCTGGCAGAATAACCGCGACAGGCTCATCACCCACTAACGGGTGCGCGCACAATACTGCATGGCCCAGCCCTTTAGCTAATCCCTGACGCACTTGCATAATGGTGACGTGTTTAGGACAGATAGATTGGACTTCTTCCAGTAACTGACGTTTAACACGTTTTTCCAGAATGGCTTCCAGCTCAAAACTGGTATCGAAATGGTTCTCGATAGAATTCTTAGAAGAGTGTGTAACAAGAATAATTTCATTAATCCCTGCAGCGATACACTCATTAACAACATATTGGATCAGCGGTTTATCTACCAACGGCAGCATTTCTTTAGGAATGGCTTTGGTGGCAGGCAGCATACGCGTCCCTAATCCAGCAACTGGTATGACCGCTTTTTTTACTTTTTTATTCACAATAGACATAAACAGCCTCTTATATACCGTTCAAATAATGAACTTTATTTATCTACTCAAGATAACCGAAAGAGTATAACGACTTTAACAAGAGCACGCTTGTCCCAACATTACTGTGCAATGAAAATAAGATAACTCCCTACATGGTAGGAAATAAAAAATAATACCGAAAGAGGGGTATGGCCTGAAATCCGCACCGTCTTGCGCTATCAGACTATTCTGTCGTCAACATGAGCCGTAAACGCCCCCCCATATCTGACATTGCCATGCCTCGCACTGATAATTCAACTGGTTGAGATAAGCACCTTCAAGCGTGCCTAAAGGCACACCGCTATTCAGTGCGATTTGCTGTTCGTTAACATTCAGCGTCGCGTTTAACCCGGCAGAAATCAGTATCAGCTGTTTTAGCTGTCGATGGTAATACCCCACCAACAAAGGAAAACGACCGTCCAGACTCGCTTGGCGTAGCAACTGATTTACCTGCTTTAATAGCGTCGGTAGATACGGCAAACGGTGCTGCTGATCGGCCAAATGCTCCTGAAGCAGCCCATTGAACAACGTTCGAAGCAGTAGCGCGGCCAGCGTCCCATTGTTATTGACGCCCTGAGTGACATCAAGGCAGTAAAACGCCAGTTCCGCCTCCGACAGCGCGGCAATATCCAACACCAGCCCCGGCTGTTCCGCCGTGGTTAACTGGCGGTAATTAACACGGCAATGAGCCAGCGTTTGCTGAACGGGGGGCTGTAGCTGGGCAAGCAGCTTGGTTACCGCTTCAGGAGATTGATTGAGGGAATCCATGTCCTGCATCAGTTGATCCATTTCATTCAACTGTGAAGTGAACATATCGGGATACAGGCAGGACATAACGGCTTCACGCAAGCGCGCATAATCACGAATCGGCTTCAGCAATACATCCTGAACGCCAAGACGCAAGACTTTGGCAATATCCGCCATCTGGCTGGTTGCAGAAATGATGAGTATTGGCGTATCGTTGCCCTTCAAACGTAGGCGTTCAAGGAACTCAATGCCCCCCATCGTCGGCATCTTCAGATCGCAAATCATTAAATCGGGTTGGTAGTGTTCAAGAATACGTAGTGCATCTAATCCATTAATCGCCTCCTGAACGGAAGCCCCAAGAGAAGTCAGATAACCAGCGAGCACAGATCGAAAAACGGCCTCGTCATCAATGACTAAAATATGCTTACCCGCCAGTGGTTGTTCCATCAGTACCCCTTACTTCAAACACCGAATAATCACACCTGCTTTAGCGCCGACATGCCGGATAGACGACATACTTACGCATTTCTAACGACATGTGTTTAGGCTACATGCGTTCTTAACTGCACACGCTCTCAACAACATGCGCCCTTCACACCCACTGTTCTTAATTACGATTCTGTCGCTAGTGGCAACAACTCATCACGCATCTTTTCTACCGCCTTATAACCGGCCTCAATCGCTTCCTGCGCCCGATGAAAATCTAACGTCGCGATCTGAGGGCAATACGGTTGCAGCAGCACATCAGGCGGATCGCCTGCCATCCGCGTCATCTTCAACCGATTTTCCAGAATCTGGATCGATGTGCTCATGATCTCCATCGCCGTTGGTGAACTCTCTGTTGGCTGACGCCGACTTCGCAGTAAACGCTCACGAATTCTGCTACGCCAATCTTGCGAGACATTTTCGGCATCAATGTCTGACGCCGTTGGTTTGATCGATAGCAAATCCTGATGATTCAGACTGGCGTCATGCTGAAGATCAACCGCAATCACAATATCAGCCCCCATTGCCCGTGCCAGAGAAACGGGGACAGGATTAACCACCGCGCCATCCACCAGCCAGTAATCGTTAAATCGAACGGGGGATAGCAGACCAGGCATGCTGCAAGACGCGCGCATAGCCTGATGTAAATCGCCTTCTGTCAGCCAGAGCTCACGCCCTGTACTCAAGTTTGTCGTCACCACGCCATATTTGATGTCACAGTCTTCAATCTGTGTTGTCGGGAGCAAATGCTTCACGCTATTGAAGACACGATCGCCACGCAATAAGCTACCGCGCTGCCAGGAGAGATCCATCAGTCGAATCACGTCCCAGTAACCAAACGCCCTCACCCAGCGATCTATTGAAACTAAATTGTTGGTGGCATACGCCGCGCCTACCAGCGCACCAATAGAACAACCGGCTACAACGTCAACTGCTATCCCCATTTCTGTTAACGCATTAAACACACCAATATGCGCCCATCCCTTCGCTGCCCCGGATCCCAAGGCTACTCCAATCTTTTTCCGTTGCATGATCGAACCACCCGTCTTCATTTTAGCGCACATTGCTACACGTAGAGCTTCTTAGGTAACATATCGGCATCCTGCATAGGGATCTGTTTATTATCTATCAGTTTTTATCTTAAACTTTCTTCAGGAGACGTCGTGTCAGAATCTTGCCCCTGTTGCAGTGGATTGCAGTATAACGCATGCTGTCAACCCTATCTCACGCATGCCGCAACAGCGGCTGAACCCGCCATCTTAATGCGATCGCGCTATACCGCCTACGTCAAACAGGATGTGGATTACCTTATCGCCACCTGGCACCCCGATCTCCAACCCGAGAAATGGCGCGCGTCTCTCACTGAAAGCTGCCAAAATTCGCAGTGGCTTGGCCTTACTATACTGGCAACGTCACCCGGAAAAACGCCCGATGAAGGCTATGTGGAATTCGCCGCACGTTATATCTCGGAAACAGACAGCCAGCGAACAGAAGTAATGCGAGAGCGCTCACGCTTCCTTCGCCTGCATAATCACTGGTACTATATAGACGGCGTTCATGTGCAGACAGGCAGAAATGAACCTTGCCCGTGCGATTCCGGCAAAAAATACAAAAAGTGCTGCGGACAATAGAACACAGGCAGTCCCCGCGCGGCGTTATCGCTACGGTACCATAAGATCGTTATTTTAGTTTTTGGACAGGATCCACGCGCTCATGCAATCCCAAAATATACAAAGAAAAGTATTACGAACCATTTGCCCCGATGCAAAAGGGCTCATCGCGAAAATTACGAATATTTGTTACAAGCACGAACTGAATATTGTGCAAAACAATGAGTTTGTCGATCACCGCACTGGCCGCTTTTTCATGCGAACCGAGTTGGAAGGGATTTTCAACGACACCACATTGTTAGCCGACCTTGATAGTGCACTTCCCGAAGGATCGTCTCGCGAATTAACCGCAGCAGGCCGTCGTCGTATCGTCGTTCTGGTGACAAAAGAAGCCCACTGTCTGGGCGATCTGTTGATGAAAAGTACCTATGGCGGTCTGGATGTCGAAATTGCCGCTGTCATCGGCAACCACGATACCTTACAGACGCTGGTAGAACGGTTTGATATTCCTTTCCATCTGGTCAGCCATGAAGGATTGACTCGCGAAGAGCACGATCAAAAGATGATCGCGCAGATCGATCAGTACAAACCCGATTACGTCGTGCTGGCGAAATATATGCGAGTGCTGACGCCGGCGTTTGTTCAACACTACCCAAATCAGGTGATCAACATTCACCACTCGTTCTTACCTGCTTTTATCGGTGCTCGCCCGTATCATCAGGCTTACGAACGCGGTGTAAAAATCATTGGCGCGACGGCACACTACGTCAACGATAACCTGGATGAGGGTCCCATCATCATGCAGGACGTTATTCACGTCGACCATACTTACTCGGCAGATGACATGATGCGAGCAGGCCGTGACGTTGAGAAAAATGTCCTGAGCCGTGCATTATACCGCGTGCTGGCACAACGTGTTTTTGTCTACGGTAACCGCACCATTATTCTGTAATTGGTTGATCGGACATCTTTTTGTGTAAGGATGCGCCGAACGGAATAAAAAAACGGCAACCGCATTTATTTTTGATATATACCGCTTTACAGAGGCGCGTCATTTGCTATGATGCGCCCCACTTGAAGCGAAAGCCTCGAGTAGCAAGGCCAGTGGTGGGGTTCCCGAGCGGCCAAAGGGAGCAGACTGTAAATCTGCCGTCACAGACTTCGAAGGTTCGAATCCTTCCCCCACCACCATTTCAAAGTAGTTCTTCTGAACAACATTCCAACGCTAAAGCATCAGATTCCCATTAGGGGAAGGTGAGAACCTTCGACCAAGGTTCGACAAAACCGGCACGGTTTTGAGCAACGCGCAGCGTTATTTTCCCCACCGTCACTCACACCGATAATCAGCGCGACATAGACGATGGGGCAAAAATCTGCCTTACGCTTTTCCTTTCCAGCGCCCTGGAACATAAGAGAAAACGGGAAGTTGCCATGACCAGCGAATTGCCGCCAGACGCACGGCCAAACCAATAGTGAATGACGCCAGCAGGTTAATATCGTGGTTGACGTTAAGTGACTTGAGCCCCAAATATAAAAGCGCGACTAAAAGCGAGACGCTGGCGTACAACTCTTTCTTCAACACCATTGGTGTACGGTTGCAGAAAATATCACGCAATATTCCACCGAAAATGCCGGTCACGATACCCGCCATGACCACCACCGTCATCGAATAATTCAGCTTCAGCGCTACATTACAGCCAATGATGGTGAAGGCAATGAGCCCCATCGCATCCAGTACCAGAAAGAGGCGGTGCAAATGGTGCATAAAGCGCGCAACGATAATCGTAAAAAGACCCGCACCAATAGTGAGGTAGATATAGCCGGGATGCTGCGTCCAGCCGATGGGATAATTACCGAGAAGAATATCGCGAACGGTGCCACCACCAAGCGCGGTGATAAAAGCAATCATGCCTACGCCAAAAATGTCCATATTGCGACGCCCGGCGGCTAGCGCCCCGGACATCCCCTCTGCCGTAATCGCGATCAGATAGATGTAAGTCAGCACACAAGTTATCCTGTGAAATGTGCCACTCCCGCTGTCCGCTTTACCTGAGAGTTTACGCAGCCGTGCTGCTTGCCCCTTCGGTGGGTTGCATCGCAACCTCTCTCCAGTTGGCTTCAATGGAATTCGCAGTTAGGGTAGCCTGAGCGATTATGGGAGTTTGCGCCTTCGGCGGAGCGTTATATATACCCTAGGGTATACGCCCTCTCTCCTGCGAGGTGCGGAGTATAACGGTCGACAAGCCTTAGATTCAACTGAATATAAGTGAATCTTATTTTCACGGATGCTCATCTGCGTTAACCGCTTCTAACATCACGGCAATATCTTCATTCGCGCGTACCGAAAGCCCCTCCTCACCGTGACGCCATACCTCATTTTCTGCTACCATCTGGTCACATTTTTCAGCGAATGGCAGCGAACATGAAAGTTGTATCTTTTAATATCAATGGCCTGCGGGCGCGTCCTCATCAGTTGGCCGCCATTATCGAACAACATCAGCCGGATATCATCGGGTTGCAGGAAACCAAAGTCCACGATGACATGTTTCCGTTAGAGGATGTCAGCCAGTACGGTTACCACGTTTATTATCATGGGCAGAAGGGGCACTACGGCGTCGCCCTGCTGTGTAAAGCGCAGCCGATAGCGGTACGTCGCGGTTTTCCAACGGATGAAGAAGAGGCACAGCGCCGGATCATCATGGCGGATTTCGCCACGGAGCATGGCACCTTTACAATTGTTAACGGGTATTTTCCACAGGGAGAAAGCCGCGACCATCCGGTGAAATTCCCCGCTAAGACACGTTTCTATCAGGATCTGCAAACCTATCTGGAACAGCACCACAGCGCCACGCAACCGCTGATCGTAATGGGTGATGTCAATATCAGCCCGACCGATCTGGATATCGGGATTGGTGAGGAGAATCGCAAGCGTTGGCTACGCACCGGGAAATGCTCTTTCCTGCCGGAAGAGCGTGAATGGATGGCGCGTTTGCAAGGCTGGGGGCTTATTGACACCTTCCGTGCCGCCAACCCCGAGAGCAACGATCGTTTCTCATGGTTTGATTACCGCTCAGCCGGGTTTGATGACAACCGCGGCCTGCGTATCGACCTGATTCTCGCCAGCACGTTCCTGGCCGAACGCTGCGTTGCTACCGGTATTGATTACGACATTCGGGGAATGGAAAAACCATCCGACCATGCGCCAATTTGGGCACAATTTGCGCTGTAGGAATAGATCGCGCTGTAGAGAGAATACGTTGTAAAGACAGTGCGTAGTAAAAAATAGTAACCTGGTAAAAATAGTACCTGGTAAAAATAATACGCGATAAAAATGCTATCCCCGCCGTGCATCAAAGCACAGCGGGGATGAAAAGCAGCGGAAGCAGTAAACGTCATACTTCCTTAACGCGCCGTTATTGCTTAATCAACTGCCATATCAGGTTATTCGTTCCCAACGTTTGCTTGTCCCGCACGCATTGCAGAATCACACCTTCGACCTTCAGCACCGCGCCTTCGGAATAGTTCCGATTTTCATACACACAGCAGCGCAGGCAGTTGTTACTTTGCTCACGCACCGTCGTCCCGGCACCCCACACTTCCGGTGGTACGGGAACGACAATATCCGTCCCGCCACGATTCGCCTGCGCCAGCGTGGGCAGCACCAGCATCACACTGGCGAAACACAAAGACACTAACGATTTCATTGCTCCTGCTCCTTCGCTTTTTTAGTCTGAGGCTTGCGCCGTTTTGTGGCACCCGACGGCGGCGCGGAAAGTCCTTTAAACGCTCTCACCGCGCCGTTTTGTTTAGCCTGCTGAATCAACGCCTGCAAGGAATGAGTCAGTGGCTGCATAAAATCCTGATAGCGACATTTCTTCTCGCTGATTTGCGTCAACGTGGCTTCCCAATGCGCTGTCATGTCGGGGTGTGCCGCGCTGGCAGGCAGCGAGTGAATCAACGCCCGCCCCGCTTCGCTTGCGTGAATATAGCGCGCTTTCTTAAACAGAAACGCCCGTTTAAACAGTAATTCGATGATACCTGCCCGCGTAGCCTCCGTCCCTAAACCATCGGTCGCCCGCAGAATTTTCTTCAGTTCCTTGTCCTGCACAAAACGCGCGATACCCGTCATCGCCGATAGCAGCGTCGCATCGGTAAACGGTCGTGGTGGCTGGGTTTGACGCTCAACCACCTCACCGCGTTCACACAGTAATTCATCACCTTTGGCCACCACGGGCAACGGCATGCCTTCGTTTTCTTCGTCACGTTCTTTACCACCCAGCAGCGTGCGCCACCCGGCTTCGGCCAGAAACCGCGCTTTGGCAATAAATTTGCCCCCCGCGATATCCAGTTCAATGACACACTTACGAAACACGGCATCTGGGCAGAATTGCATAATGTACTGCCGCGCGACCAAACCATACACTTTGCGCTCATTCTCCGTCAGCGAGGCGCTGGCGCTGCGGGCGGTGGGAATAATCGCGTGGTGAGCATCGACCTTACCGTCATCCCAGCAGCGGTTACGTCGATCCACATCCATCACTGGCTGTGGCAGCAGATCGGGTTGATGTACGGATATCGCATTCAAGACAGCATGACGCCCGGCAAAATGCTCCTCGGGCAGATAGCGGCAGTCAGAACGCGGGTAGGTGATCAGCTTATGCGTTTCATAGAGCTTCTGACACACGTCCAATACATGCTGCGCGCTGAGCCCAAAACGCTTTGCGGCCTCAATTTGTAGCGTCGACAACGAATAAGGCAGCGGTGCCGTTTCCGATTCCCGTTTATCATTATAGCTGGTGACAAACGCAGGCTGGCCTTCGATACGTTTGACGACATGTTCCGCCAAAGAACGGTGCAATAAGCGCCCTTCTTCATCCTGATACGGCTCACAGGATTCGCTGGGCTGCCAAAGCGCGACAAAGCGCTCATCCGCAGGCGTCACAATGTGGGCTTTCACTTCAAAGTAGTCTTTGGGGACGAAATTTTCTATCTCTTCATCCCGCCGCACCACCAGCCCCAGCACCGGCGTTTGCACACGGCCAACCGACAGCACGCCGTCATAGCCGGCATTGCGTCCTAATATCGTATAGGCGCGGGTCATGTTAATGCCGTAGAGCCAATCCGCCCGGGAACGCGCGAGGGCAGAAACACATAGGGGAATAAATTCCCTGTTCTCGCGCAGGCGAGAAACGGCACGCTCTACCGCCTGTGGGTTGAGGTCGTTAATCAGACAGCGGCGTACTTGCTGACGTTTCTCTTCCGGCAGCGCCAGATATTCCAGCACCTCATCCACCAGCAGTTGCCCTTCACGATCGGGGTCTCCCGCGTGAATCACTTCGCTGGCATCATTCAGGAGCTTTTTAATAGTGTTCAACTGCTTGCTAACCGAAGGACGCGGTTGCAGCAACCATTTTTGAGGGATGATAGGTAAATCGGCAAGCGACCACCGTGCGTAGCGCGCATCATAAACATCTGGCTGCGCCTGCTCCAGCAGGTGCCCCACGCACCACGTCACGACATCATTCTGACCGCAGGCAATAAAGCCATCGCCGCGTCGATGCGGTTTGGGTAGCACATCTGCAATCGCCCGCGCCAGGCTGGGCTTTTCGGCAATAAAAAGTCGCATTATTCACCCTATCGCACACAGTCTGTGCATTTCCCGCGTCATTCGCGGGAAAGCACACGGTAAAACGGGTGGGAAGTCGATATTCTTCAAAAGATGACGATCAGAAGTAGTGAACAAACGTGTCGGTATCAAGCGGCGTGACTGTCGTTGAGGCTTTGAGCTGCGGTGTCCCTAAATAGAGGAAACCGACAATTTCATCCTGTTCACGACAGTTGAACGCTTCACGCACCAGCGCATTGTGCGTCCAGGCACCGCTACGCCAAATACCGTTAAAGCCCTGTGCCAATGCTGCCATCTGCATGGCCTGAACCGCACAACCTGCGGAGACAATTTGCTCCCAAAGCGGAACTTTCGGGTTCTCTTCGCAATGCGCGACAACGGTGATAATCAGCGGAGCGCGATAAGGTGCCTGACGCGCCTTATCGATACCGGCGTCGTCCAAGCCTTCCTGCTGCGCCGCACGGGTCAGCAGCGCACTAAAACGATCCAGTCCGTCATTTTCGATCATAAAAAAGCGCCACGGCTGCATAGCACCATGATCCGGCGCACGCATACCCGCGTGGATGATGTTATTCAACGCGTCACCCGTCGGTGCTGGCGCGGTCAGGCGCGAGGCCGAACGACGATTCAAGAGCAATTCAAGAGCATCCATCGCACATCTCCTGTCTGGCAATATAATTTCTGCGATACACGCCATTTCTACGGTAGAAGCCACATTTACGCTAAAACGATGTTTACAGCAAAAACGCGGTCTACAGTAAAAGCGGTCTACAGTAAAAACAGTGGTACGGCAACGTTGCGCGCCACGTTAGCACAAGTAGAAGTTTTGTTACAAGATAGCCCCGACAGGGCGCGCTTCTGCGGCGATTTAATACTGACTTTTTACTGTCTGCTCATTAGGATACTATCACTCCTTGTGCTTCATCACTTGCCAGAGGCGAGCTGAAGGACGTAGAGCACACGTTGTTTACCCGTTCATGGAGATATCATGCGCACATTGTGGCGAATTTTTAGCGGATTTTTTAAGTGGACGTGGCGTCTGCTTAATTTTATCAGAGAATTTATTCTCAATATTTTTCTTATCGCCTTGATTCTGGTTGGCGTTGGAATCTACTCACAGGTAAAAACAACACCGGAAGTGGCCACCAAGGGTGCGCTGCTGGTCGATCTAACCGGCGTGGTCGTTGATCAACCCACCGTTAATAACAAATTGCGTCAATTAGGGCGCGAATTCTTCGGTGCATCAAACAACCGTCGTCAGGAAAACTCACTGTTCGATATCGTTGACAGTATTCGTCAGGCAAAGAGCGACGATAACATCACGGGAATGGTGCTGGATCTCAGCGACTTTACCGGTGCCGACCAGCCATCCCTGCAATATATCGGCAAGGCGCTGCGTGAATTCCGTGATAGCGGTAAACCCATTTATGCCGTCGGCGATAGCTACAATCAGTCTCAATATTATTTGGCCAGTTTTGCCAATACGGTGTCGTTGACGCCACAAGGCAGTGTCGATCTGCACGGTTTTGCGACCAACAATCTCTACTTCAAATCCATGCTCGACAAGCTGAAAGTGACCACCAATATCTTCCGTGTGGGAACCTATAAATCAGCCGTTGAACCCTATCTGCGTGACGATATGTCTCCTGCTGCGCGCGATGCCGATGGCCGCTGGATCAACGCGCTGTGGCAGCAGTATTTAAATACCGTTTCCGCTAACCGTCAGATTACACCTCAGCAGCTTTTCCCTGGTGCAGCAGGCATCATTGCGGGCTTGCAGGCCGTTCAGGGCGACACCGCACGCTATGCGTTGGATAACAAGCTGGTTGATGAAGTGGCATCACGTTCCGTGACCGAGCAATCGCTGGTTAAAGCATTCGGCTGGAATAGCCAGAAAAACAACTTTAACTTTATCAGCATCTACGACTACACCCTCAAACCGCCGGTGCAAAATAACAACCAGATTGCGGTTGTGTTTGCCAATGGCGCCATCATTGACGGGCCGGAAACACCGGGAATGGTCGGTGGCGATACCACAGCAGCACAAATTCGTGCCGCACGCCTCGATCCTAAAGTCAAAGCGCTGGTACTGCGCGTCAATAGCCCTGGCGGTAGCGTTACCGCGTCGGAGTTGATCCGCTCAGAACTGATGGCGCTTCGTCTGGCGGGCAAACCGATCGTGGTCTCCATGGGCGGCATGGCGGCATCAGGCGGCTACTGGATCTCAACGCCAGCAAACGCGATCATCTCCAGCGCCAGTACGCTGACAGGTTCTATCGGCATTTTTGGCGTGATTACCACGTTCGAAAACTCGCTGGAAAGCCTTGGCGTGCATACGGATGGCGTTGCCACTTCCCCGCTGGCCGATCTGTCGATTACAAAATCGCTGCCGCCTGAATTCTCGCAGATGATGCAGTTGAGTATTGAACGCGGCTATAAAAATTTCATCGATATCGTGGCACAGGCACGCAAGAAAACGCCGGAGCAAATCGATCAGATCGCGCAAGGTCACGTCTGGGTCGGTAGCGATGCGAAAGAAAATGGTCTTGTCGATCAGATCGGTGATTTTGATGATGCAGTGAAGAAAGCCGCAGAGCTGGCCAAACTGGGACAATACCAATTGAACTGGTATGCGGAACAACCTGGTCTGTTCGACACAATGCTGAATCAGGTGAACGCTTCCGTTTACGCCCTGCTGCCCGTTGCCGTTCAGTCTATGTTGCCGGCACCGGTCGCCCAGTTGGCAGAAGCTGTACGCTCACAACCGTCTATCATGAATAACCTAAACGACCCGCAGAACCGGTACGCATTTTGCCTCAACTGCGGAGAAGTCCGGTAGCGTTTACAGTAAGCGCACATATATACCCTAAATAATTCGGGTTGCGTGAAGGCGGCAACCGAACGACAAATCGGTCTTACCGATTTGAACAGCGCTAGCGCTGGCCCGAAGGGTGAGCTTCATTTATGAAGCTCATTAATCCCCAGGAGCTTACACAGGTAAGTGACTGGGGTGAGTAAGGACAAATCGGCTTAGCCGATTTGAACGCCGCTTGCGGCCGCCCTTCAGGGCGAGGCTCAGAAATGAGCCGAGTATTGCCAACGCACAAGCAGCTTGAAGTATGACGGGTATAGCCCGGTAATAGTCATTGCTTATGATAGTATTATCGGGCTGTTTTTCCCTCTATAATTTTTGGTTTACTCCTTACTCACACCACCATGCGAAAGAAATCCATTTATGTCGCCTACACGGGCGGCACCATCGGTATGCAGCGTTCTGCTAATGGCTATGTCCCGGTATCCGGTCATTTACAACAGCAGTTGGCAAACATGCCCGAATTCCATCGTGAAGAGATGCCATCGTTCACGATTCATGAATATGACCCGTTGATCGACTCCTCCGACATGACGCCAGCAGACTGGCAATCCATTGCGGACGATATTCAAGATCACTACGATGATTACGACGGTTTCGTGATTCTGCATGGTACTGACACGATGGCGTTCACCGCTTCTGCGCTCTCATTTATGCTGGAAAATCTGGCCAAGCCGGTTATCGTGACAGGGTCACAAATTCCATTGGCAGAATTACGCTCGGACGGCCAGACCAACCTGCTGAATGCGCTATACGTTGCGGCTAATCATCCGATTAATGAAGTCGCTCTCTTCTTCAATAACAAGCTGCTACGCGGCAATCGCACCACCAAAGCCCATGCGGATGGTTTTGATGCTTTCGCTTCCCCTAATTATCCGCCACTGCTGGAAGCCGGTATTCATATTCGTCGACTGGCGCCCACCGTGGAATGCAGCAACTGCCCACCGCTAAAAGTACATCACATAACGCCACAGCCTATCGGGGTGATTACGATTTACCCTGGCATTTCTGCCGATGTCATCAGTAATTTCCTCCGTCAGCCGGTAAAGGCGCTTATCCTGCGTTCCTACGGTGTTGGCAACGCGCCGCAAAGCCCCGGCCTGCTGCACGAATTACGCGAAGCCTCCGCACGCGGCATTGTGGTCGTCAATCTAACACAGTGCATTTCCGGTCGTGTGAACATGGGCGGCTATGCGACAGGTAATGCGCTGGCGCATGCAGGCGTGATCAGTGGCTTTGACATGACCGTTGAAGCTGCACTGACTAAACTGCATTATTTATTGAGCCAGCAGGACTTAAGCGCCGATGAAATTCGCCATTTGATGCAGCAGAACCTGCATGGGGAATTGAGCGATAAAGATTGAGTCAATCACGGAGTCGGTAATGAAAAAAGCATTGCTATTAGTTGATTTACAAAATGATTTTTGTCCCGGCGGCGCATTGGCCGTTAATGAAGGCGATCAGGTCATTGCGGTTGCCAACCGTGCGATTGAGGCCTGCGTGGCCGCTGGCGTTACCGTGATCGCCAGTCAGGATTGGCATCCCGAGAATCACGGCTGCTTTGCCGTTAATGCAAATACCAAGGTTGGAGAAATCGGCGAGTTAAACGGATGGCCGCAGATCTGGTGGCCGGTTCATTGCGTGCAGGGAACCGCTGGTGCTGATTTCCACCCCGCACTTAATCAGTCGGCCATTCAGTGGATCGTACAAAAAGGGACTCAGCCAGAGATCGATAGCTATAGCGCTTTTTTCGATAACGGGCATCGGGTAAAAACAGAATTGGATGACTGGCTACATGCCAACCATATCACCCATTTGACGATTCTTGGGCTGGCGACAGATTATTGCGTCAAGTTCAGCGTGTGGGATGCCATTGCGCTGGGTTATCACACCGAAATATTAGTGGATGGTTGTCGGGGCCTGAATCTTTTGCCCGACGACAGCGAATCTGCATTACGGGAAATGGTACAGCGCGGGGCGACACTGACGGATATGACGCAGTTCCTTGCTACACTGCCTTCCGCACACTAGTCAGCGTCACTGTCGCCCTGCATTACGGCAGCCGATGAGGCTGCCTGCTTACGCGTTAGGCGTCGGGCTTCAACGTAACAATAGCATCAGCGATGTTAAACTCGCGCTTCAGTTCCTGCTTACTCTTCATCACAATTTCGCCATTAGTGCCAATCGTCATGTGCTCAGCCTGTTCATTATGACGAGCCTGCCACATCATCACCATTTGCAGGCAGTTTTCTTTCTGTTCAGCCGTCAACGCGACACCGTCTGGCCATTTGCCCAGCTCTACCGCCGTGACTAACCGCTGGTAAATTTCTGGCGTCATCGCGTCGATCAGATCATTGAGTTCCATATCCGGTTTCTGCTCCGAAAAAGGTCAGCGTTATTCTTACTGAGTTCTGTTATTGACAGGGGCACTTGTATTTACAGGAACGTTTGCATTTACAGAAACGTTTGTATTTACAGGAATGCTTGATAGCTGAATCGTTTAAAGCTATGCAGTACCAGCCTGCCATGCCCTATTCATCTCACTCAGATTACCCGTCAACGCGCTCGCCATCAACGTCATCGATAAAGCTCAGCGAAGCAGAATTTACGCAATAGCGCTCGCCCGTGGTTTTCGGACCATCAGGGAAAACGTGCCCCAGATGCGCATCGCACTGCCCACAGCGGATCTCAATACGGCGCATATTGTGTGAATCATCTTCCAGATAGCGAATCGCTTCTGAGGAAACGGGCTGATCGAAGCTCGGCCAGCCACAGCCGGAGTCATATTTACTGTCGGAGTAAAACAGCGGAGCCTGACAGCACAAGCAGTGATAAACGCCGGTGCGCTTGTTATGCAGCAGTTTGCCTGAAAACGCGGGCTCTGTGCCGCGTTGCTGGGTGACATAGCGCTGCATCTCTGTCAGTTCAGTATTATCGGACGGGGTATGCGAAGCAGAGTCGTTAGTCATGGAAGTCTCACAGCGGGTGTTATCAATTCAATTAATCATTGATTATAACAAAAAATTAACAACCTAACAGGCCGTTCTGGCCTAATATTAGGAATGTTATCAGCATGAATATTTAATTGTGATGAGCATCACATATTGAGACAACGCAGGCTTTATATGATGCATTCCGCCCTCATATCAGTCTTAGATGTTACTTAGTTACAGGCTCGAGCGGTTTTTGCGCAAAGATTGGTCATAGGTTTGACTTACAGCAACTATTGACACGATTCCGCTTGACGCTCAGCAAGGTTTTTGTAATTTTACAACCAACCTTTTATTCACAAACCAATAGCTGGTGGAATATATGACTATCAAAGTAGGTATCAACGGTTTTGGCCGTATCGGCCGTATTGTTTTCCGCGCTGCACAAGAACGTTCTGACATCGAGATCGTTGCAATCAACGACCTGTTGGACGCTGATTACATGGCGTATATGCTGAAGTACGACTCAACTCATGGTCGTTTCAACGGCACCGTTGAAGTTAAAGATGGCCACCTGGTTGTTAACGGCAAAACCATTCGTGTTACCGCCGAGCGCGATCCTGCAAACCTGAAGTGGAACGAAGTTAACGTTGATGTCGTTGCTGAAGCAACTGGCCTGTTCCTGACTGACGAAACTGCACGTAAGCACATCGCTGCTGGTGCGAAGAAAGTCGTTCTGACTGGTCCATCTAAAGATGACACCCCAATGTTCGTTATGGGCGTAAACCACAAAGCTTACGCAGGTCAGGACATCGTTTCTAACGCCTCTTGCACCACTAACTGTCTGGCTCCGCTGGCAAAAGTTATCAACGACAACTTCGGTATCGTTGAAGCACTGATGACCACCGTTCACGCAACCACTGCAACGCAGAAAACCGTTGATGGCCCGTCTCACAAAGACTGGCGCGGCGGCCGCGGCGCAGCACAGAACATCATCCCATCTTCTACCGGTGCTGCTAAAGCAGTAGGTAAAGTTATTCCTGAGCTGAACGGCAAACTGACTGGTATGGCGTTCCGCGTTCCTACCCCTAACGTTTCTGTTGTTGACCTGACTGCACGTCTGGAAAAACCAGCTACTTACAAAGAAATCTGTGCAGCAATCAAATCTGCTTCTGAAGGCGAGCTGAAAGGCGTGCTGGGCTACACCGAAGACGAAGTGGTTTCTACCGATTTCAACGGCGAAAAACTGACTTCCGTATTTGATGCGAAAGCGGGTATCGCACTGAGCGATAACTTTGTGAAACTGGTTTCCTGGTACGACAACGAAACGGGTTACTCAAATAAAGTTCTGGATCTGATTGCTCACATTTCTAAATAAGTGTCAGCGATGATTCGGTGAAAAAAGGGCGACATGATGTCGCCCTTTTTTATTGTTACTTGCAGATTTCTTTTTACTACGAAAAACAATCAAAAAAAGGCACTATCATGCATAACACAATTTTCTCACTCCCCGTCACAAAACAAATTAGCGCCACCCTCAGCCAGCGTCAGTTGGACCAACTCCCTATCGTCGTCGTTGACCATCCTGAAGTGCGTGCGGCAGTGGCATTACAAGGGGCACACTTACTCAGTTGGCAGCCAACTAATGAAGAGCCGGTACTCTGGCTGAGTGACAATACGCCTTTTACTCATCACGTTGCGATTCGCGGCGGTGTACCGATCTGCTTCCCTTGGTTTGGCCCTTTCGCCGAGCCTAACCATGGTTTCGCCCGCCTGCTGCCGTGGGAATTTACCGCTCACAGCGAAGATGAGCACGGTGTGCAGCTCACATTCACGCTGCGAGACAATGAAGAAACGCGTAAGAGCTGGCCGCATGAATTCACGCTCATCGCCCGCTTCAAGCTGGGCAAAGAGTGCGGCATTGAGCTGGAAGCACAAGGTGATTACAGCATTACCAGCGCGCTGCACACCTATTTCAACATCGGCGACATCAGCGATATCCGCATTACTGGTCTGGGCGAGTCATTCATTGATAAGGTGAATCAGGGCAAGCTGTCTACGCAGCAAGGCGATCTGGTCTTTACCGACCGTACGGACCGCATTTATACCCAGCCACAGGATACCAGCGTGATACATGACGCCGTCCTGAAACGCAGCATCGAAGTACACCATTCGCACCATAGTGATGTCGTGTCGTGGAACCCTGGTGCAGAGCTTTCTCGTACAATTAGCGATATGACCGATGAGGGATATAAAACGTTCGTGTGCGTAGAAACGGCGCGAATTAATCAACCGTTTGTCGCCTCCACTAACGCTCCGGCACGTCTGGCGACGGTTATCCGCATCAAGAAATAACCACGGCTATAACGTAACTATATGGGTGTATGGCGAAACCGCCATACACCTCTTCCGCAAATGCTACACCACATCCAGATGTTGTTTGCGCGTCGGCGGTGGAAAAGCGCGATCCAACTGCGCGATATCGTCCTCAGACAACAACACGTCCAATGCTTGCGCATTTTCCTGAACATGCTTAACCGAACTTGCTTTAGGAATCGCGATCACGCCCGGCTGACGAATCGCCCATGCCAGTAAAAGTTGAGCGGGTGTGATGCTCTGTTCATGCGCAATCCGCTTCACTACCGGATGCGAGAATAATCCATCACGTAAGCGCCCGGCCTGCGCCAGCGGACAATACGCCATGATGGGAAGCTGCTGTTGCTGACACCACGGCAGCAAATCAAACTCAATACCACGCGATGCCAAATGGTAAAGCACCTGATTGGTCATACAGCGCTGTCCGCCGTTCAGAGACCACAGCTCCTGCATGTCCTCAAGGTCGAGATTGGAGACGCCCCACTGACCGATTTTGCCCGCCTGCTGCAATCGTTCCATTGCGGCGATGGTATCAACTAAGGGGATACCACCACGCCAGTGCAACAGATACAGATCGATACGCTCGGTTTGCAGTCGCTTCAGGCTGCGTTCACACGCCTGTATCGCCTTTTCACCTCCCGCATTGTGCGGGTAGACTTTCGATACCAGATAAACGCTGTCACGACGGCCGCGCATCGCTTCACCGACCACGACCTCCGCCCCGCCATCCGCATACATTTCGGCCGTATCAATCAACGTTAAGCCAAGGTCGATGCCCGCTTGCAGCGCCGCCACTTCCTGCGCTTTCATGCGGGCATCTTCACCCATGTACCACGTCCCCTGACCGATCGCCGGTACGCGGGTGTCATCTGGAAAACGAATCGTTTTTGTCACGCGCTTCTCCCTTATTTACCGTCAACGTCATCGGTTTGCCATCAACCTAACATGGCATTCAGCGCACCATAAACGTGCAAATGGGGTGATATCACCCCATTATTGTACGGCAACTGCACCATGCTTACGAAGAGCATTAAAAGCGCTCACGAAAAGCATCAGAAACGGTAGCTGACGCCTGCGCTCATTAAGATGCTGTGACTACTGTCGACAATCGGGCTGTCCTTCATTTCGTCAGACAAACGCGTGTAACGACCCACGGCCCAGGCGCTCCAGCTTTGGTTAATCTGATAACCGGCGCTCAGCTCAAGATAGGGAGCCCAACCATCGCCAGGACTATATTGGTTAAAGCCGGAACGCGCGGACTCCTGTGCGTTAACGCCATAGTAATACCGGTTCATGTTTTCACTAAACCAGGTGGCGCCGATACCTGGGGTGATGCTCAAATCACCCATTGAGAAACGGTAAAGATAGGCCGTATCCCACGCGAATCCGTTGCTGTAATCCAGCGTGTCGCCTGCCAGCACAGTACGAATTTCGCCCCAGTCGGCGGTATGACGATAGGCCGCACCCGCCATCAGCGTACCGCGGCGTTTATCTAGCTGCTTCATACGCAGATCGTCGCTATCTCCCGGTTTAAACCCTAAAGGCAGGTAGTAGGCCGTTAAAGAGAGACGATTTGCGCCGTCATTCCACAGGTAGTATCCACCACCTAGCCCGCGGAAATAAAAATTTTCACTTTCATAATTCAGTACAGGAAGCGGATAAACGTCATTATCAACACCACGGTATACGGACGTTGAACCCACAGCGCCAAGGCCCAGAGAGACGTCTGCGGCATAGGCTGAAGGCAGGAGCACGGCACCAGAAATCAGCGCGGCCAGCATACATAGTTGAGGTTTTTTCACAGTTTTCTATTTCCTATTACAGATAAATATCATGAAACATGATAAGCCAATTACACACGTTCGCGTTCAGGTTATATAAAATAACACTAACGAATAACCTAACTATTCGATAAGTTTTACGTGCGCTAACGTCGGTAATAGGCCGTGTCCTTAAGGCTGAGCGCCTATTCTCTATAAGGTTACACGGATTTTCCTGAAAGTGAGTCCTTGAAATATCTTAAAAATACGTCTGTGGACTAGAGGAAATTTTACGGATGCAAACTACGCTTTAATACAGAAGGTGACGTCTTCCTGACCAGCTGGTATGAATAAAATCACGACGCCCTGATGTGGCAAGTTGGCATAAGGGTTGCTGGACTCAGAAGATTTCTTCTTTCGGAGGGCAATACATTAATAGGCATATATTCCACGCGCTCTCTTAATCTGTGCTAATCGACGAAGGACGGGCATCGCTATGAACATATTTGATCACTACCGCCAGCGCTACGACGCTGCCAAGGATGAAGAGTTCACTCTGCAGGAATTCCTTACTATCTGTCAGCAGGATCGCAATGCTTATGCGAACGCGGCTGAACGATTGTTAACGGCTATCGGTGAGCCTGTAATGGTGGATACCGCCCAAGAATCACGAATGTCGCGCCTATTCTCGAACCGGGTGATTGCTCGCTACCCGGCTTTTGAAGAATTTTACGGTATGGAAGAAGCGATCGAACAGATTGTCTCTTACCTGAAACATGCCGCGCAGGGATTGGAAGAGAAGAAACAGATTCTCTATCTGTTGGGGCCGGTCGGTGGCGGTAAATCCTCTCTGGCCGAACGCTTGAAAGCACTGATGCAACGCGTACCGATTTACATCCTCAGCGCCAACGGCGAACGCAGCCCGGTGAATGACCATCCGCTCTGCCTGTTCAACCCGCAGGAAGATGCCGCCATTCTCGAAAAAGAGTATGCCATTCCACGGCGCTATCTCGGCACCATCATGTCGCCGTGGGCAGCCAAACGCCTTCAGGAATTTGGCGGCGACATTTCCAAATTCAAAGTCGTTAAAGTATGGCCATCAATTCTGGCACAAATCGGGATCGCAAAAACCGAACCCGGTGATGAGAACAATCAGGATATTTCAGCGCTGGTCGGCAAGGTCGATATCCGCAAGCTGGAGCATTATGCCCAAAACGATCCCGATGCCTACGGCTACTCTGGCGCATTGTGCCGCGCGAATCAGGGCATTATGGAATTCGTCGAGATGTTCAAAGCGCCGATCAAGGTGCTCCACCCGCTGCTGACCGCGACACAGGAAGGCAACTACAACGGGACGGAAGGTATTGCCGCCCTGCCGTTCAACGGGATTATTCTGGCGCACTCCAATGAATCGGAATGGGTGCAATTCCGTAACAACAAGAACAATGAGGCGTTTCTTGACCGTGTGTATATCGTGAAGGTGCCGTACTGCCTGCGCGTATCCGAAGAGGTCAAAATTTACGACAAGCTGCTCAACCACAGCGAACTGACGCATGCGCCTTGCGCACCCGGCACGCTGGAAACGCTGGCTCGCTTCTCCATTCTGTCGCGCCTGAAAGATCCTGAAAACTCCAGCATCTACTCCAAGATGCGGGTTTACGACGGAGAAAGCCTGAAAGATACCGATCCGAAGGCGAAATCCTATCAGGAGTACCGCGATTACGCAGGCGTGGATGAAGGGATGAACGGCCTGTCGACACGCTTCGCGTTCAAGATTCTGTCACGCGTCTTTAACTTCGATCACAGCGAAGTCGCGGCTAACCCGGTACACCTGTTCTACGTACTGGAACAGCAGATCGAACGTGAGCAGTTCCCGCAGGAACTGGCAGAGAAGTACCTGGAGCACCTGAAAGGCTATCTGACGCCGAAATACGCGGAGTTTATCGGTAAAGAAATCCAGACCGCCTATCTCGAATCCTATTCCGAATACGGGCAGAACATTTTTGACCGTTATGTTACCTATGCGGATTTCTGGATTCAGGATCAGGAGTACCGTGACCCGGATACCGGCCAGCTGTTTGACCGAGAATCGCTAAACGCCGAGCTGGAAAAGATCGAGAAACCTGCGGGCATCAGCAACCCGAAAGACTTCCGTAACGAGATCGTCAACTTTGTCCTGCGTGCCCGCGCCAATAATAGCGGCCGGAATCCAAACTGGACCAGTTATGAAAAACTGCGCACGGTCATCGAGAAGAAGATGTTCTCCAACACGGAAGAGCTGCTGCCTGTGATTTCGTTTAATACCAAAACCTCAACGGATGAACAGAAAAAACATGATGACTTCGTCGATCGTATGATGGAGAAAGGCTACACCCGGAAGCAGGTGCGTTTGCTGTGCGAATGGTATCTGCGGGTGAGGAAATCATCATAATGACGCACGATGCTGGCAACAGCGTTTGGGGGAAACATGGCCTATTTTATTGATCGACGGCTAAACGGCAAAAACAAAAGCACGGTGAACCGCCAACGCTTTTTGCGCCGCTATAAGTCGCAAATAAAACAGTCGATTTCCGAGGCCATTAATAAGCGTTCGGTGACCGACATCGAAAGCGGGGAGTCGGTGTCGATCCCCAATGCAGACATCAACGAACCGATGTTCCATCAGGGCCGTGGAGGACGCCGTCATCGCGTCCACCCGGGTAATGATCACTTCGTACAGAACGACAAAATCGAGCGGCCACAAGGAGGTGGCGGCGGTGGTTCCGGTCAGGGGGACGCCAGTAAAGATGGCGAAGGCGAGGATGAGTTTGTCTTTCAGATCTCCAAAGACGAATATCTGGACCTGTTGTTTGAAGACCTGGCGCTGCCAAATCTGAAGAAGACCCAGCATCGGCAGATGACCGAGTACAAAACACACCGCGCTGGCTACACCGCGAACGGCGTTCCTGCCAATATCAGCGTGGTACGGTCATTGCAAAACTCACTGGCGCGTCGTATGGCGATGACGGCGGGTAAACGCCGCACGCTGCACGAACTGGAAGAGACGTTGGAACAGCTGGCACATACCGAACCCGCGCAATTGCTGGAAGAGGAACGGCTGCGACAGGAAATTACCGAACTGCGCCAGAAAATCGCCCGCGTGCCGTTTATTGATACGTTTGACCTGCGCTACAAGAACTACGAGCGCCGGGCCGAGCCATCGAGCCAGGCTGTGATGTTTTGTTTGATGGACGTGTCCGGCTCCATGGATCAGGCGACAAAAGACATGGCGAAGCGCTTTTATATTCTGCTGTATCTGTTCCTCAGCAGAAATTACAAAAACGTAGACGTTGTCTATATTCGCCACCACACGCAGGCGAAAGAGGTTGATGAACAGGAGTTCTTCTACTCTCAGGAAACCGGCGGTACCATTGTCTCCAGTGCGTTAAAACTGATGGAGGAAGTCGTACGCGAGCGTTACGATCCGTCACAGTGGAATATCTATGCGGCACAGGCATCGGATGGCGATAACTGGGCTGATGATTCACCGCTGTGCCACCAGATACTGGCGAATAAGCTTCTGCCAATGGTGCGTTATTACAGCTATATCGAGATCACACGACGTTCACACCAGACGCTCTGGCGCGAATATGAAACACTGCGCGATACATTTGATAATTTCGCTATGCAGCATATTCGCGATCAGGATGATATCTACCCTGTCTTCCGCGAACTCTTCCGTAAGCAAACCGTAGGGCATTAACCATCACTCAGCCAGTTATCTGTTAATGACTAATAGTTAACTGGCTGATTTTCCCTTCCAGAGTGTAAATCACTATCTCATCGTGACATTGTCACAAAGATAACGCTTTCTTTCAGCCAGTGCGCGCATTACCCTGTCGACCCCATAAAACGTAGACGTCTGTTTTTGTTATGCAACGATTTGTTCTGATTTTACTGACTCTGGTTCTACTCGGCCCTCTGGGTATCGACATCTATTTACCGCTGATTCCCGCCATCGCCGTGGCGTTGAACAGCCCGGAATCGCTGATTCAATCCACCGTCGCCCTGTTTATTTTGGTCATGGGATTAGGCCAGCTTCTGGCTGGGCCACTGGTCGATAAATATGGCCGCCGCCCGATGGCGCTGGCTGGTGTGATAATCTATATCATCGGTGCCATCATGGCGGCGCTGGCGACCAACGCCACGCTATTCGTTCTTTCACGCCTTTTTCAGGGTATGGCCGTCTGCTGTACTGCCGTTGCCATTTTCAGCAGCGTACGTGACAAGCTAAACGGCGATGATGCCGCCAGAACCTATGGTTTTCTCAACGGCACGCTGAATATTGTGCCAGCGCTGGCGCCGCTCTTCGGCGGGCTGCTGGCTGAAGCCTTCGGCTGGCGTGCGCCGTTCTGGTTCCTCGCGGGCTACAGTGTTCTGGTACTGGCACTCGTCATTCGCTTCCTGCCCGAAACGCGCCCGGATTCAACATTGCCCGTACACGGCTTACCGCTGCGCCAATATGTACGCCTGTTGTCCGATCGCCATTTTCTGGGATTTGCAGCCGTCAACGCGGGCGCAATGGGGATGGCGTTAACCTATGTCACCTTTTCCCCCGTGGTGTTGATAAATCAGGCGCAACTCACGCCGCTTGAATTTTCAATCGCCTTCGGAGCAAACGGTTTTTGGATCATGCTGGTCAGCTTTTTCGCGAATCGCATTATCCGCAAAGTCGGTCGGCCACGCTGTCTGGCTGTTGGTAGCCTGCTGATGGGCGCGGGTTTCCTTTCACTACTGGGTGGTGTTGTGATCTTACCTGACGCGCTGCAAAACATCTGGCCGACCTACATGCTGCCCGTCGCGCTGGCCTGTGGCGGTCTGGCATTTTTGATCGGCCCCTCCACCAGCTACGCGCTGGAGCCTTATTCCAATGAAGCGGGAATTGCGTCGGCGATGGTAGGGTTTGTACAAATGGCGGGAGGCGCTGCACTGGGGCTGATCGCGATGGCGCTCCCTCTGCCGTCAAAAATATCACTGGCGCTGGTCATGCTCTGTGCCGCCCTGTTGGCGGTACGCGCCCGACTGCTCACGCGGCACCACAAGGGCAGTATTACGTCACTGCCCCGTGGTTAATTAAACTATACAATCCAGATACATTAACGCGTATAGCGAGACACGGACAAATCATCGCCTTCAATCTCCGGTGATTTGTCAGACAGAATATCCGCCAGCAACTTCCCTGAGCCACAGGCCATCGTCCAGCCTAACGTGCCATGCCCGGTATTCAGATACAGATTTTTCAGCGGTGAACGCCCTACCAGCGGCGTGCCGTCTGGCGTCATCGGGCGCAGCCCCGTCCAGAATGTCGCTTGTTCAATCGGGCCGCAATGGGGGTACAGATCGCGTACCACCATCTCCAGCGTCTCACGCCGTTTAGGGTTCAGATCGGTATTAAAGCCTACGACCTCTGCCATTCCTCCAACGCGGATGCGGCGATCAAACCGAGTTATTGCCACTTTGTAGGTTTCATCCAGCACGGTAGAAACCGGTGCTGAGGCATCATCCGCCAGCGGAATCGTCAGTGAATAACCTTTCAGCGGATAAACCGGAATATCGAACCACTGCCGCAGCAGCCCCGTTGAATAGGAACCGCAGGCCATCACATAAGCGTCCGCCACGATCATTTCATCGTCGCACTGTACGCCCGTCACGTTTTGCCCTTCCACCCGCAGTTGGCGGATGTTACGTCCCAGCTTAAAGGCGACACCCGCATCGGCAGCCATCGCCGCCAGTTGACGGGTGAACAGCTGACAATCACCCGTTTCATCATGCGGTAAACGCAGCCCACCCGTCAGTTTCTCCGCCACATTCGCCAGCGCGGGTTCAACAGAGGCCAACTCCTGACGGGACAGCAGTTGATACGGGACGCCAGCCTCTTTCAGCACGGCGATATCCCGTGTCGCATTGTCATATTGCTGTTCGGTACGGAACAGTTGCAGCGTTCCGCCCTGCCGACCTTCGTACTGAATACCCGTGTCCTGTCGCAGCTGTTGCAGGCAGTCACGGCTGTATTCCGCCAGACGAACCATCCTCGCTTTATTGGTCTTATAGTGGCGCGCATCGCAGTTAAGCAACATTTGCCACATCCAGCACAGCTGTGTGGCCGTGAAATCAGGCCGGATCGCCAACGGCGCATGGCGCTGAAACATCCATTTTATTGCTTTCAGCGGTATTCCCGGCGCAGCCCAGGGCGCGGCATAGCCGGGGGAAATCTGCCCGGCATTCCCGGCGCTGGTTTCCAACGCCGGTTCCGGCTGCCTGTCGATAACGGTGACATCATGCCCCGCCTGCGCAAGATACCAGGCGGTACTCACACCAACTACGCCACTTCCCAGAATCACAACCCGCATGCTACCGCTCTCCCTTTCCTTCCGTTATCGACCATTTGCCTCTGCCCATTCTCTTTCACGCTACCGGTACGTTGCCTTTCCTGTAACTCGAATTGTTTAAGGGCTAATTCGCTAGAAAAATACGACTTTATTGGGGTAAAACACTGGCTAAAAGATAAAATTCAGGACTACTCTACCATTTGGTAAGAAATTGTCATCCGCCGCAGCGATAGCATTTCGCTATTGCCGCTCTCCACCAAGTTGTTACGCCAAGCCACCGTTTTCTCATCACTTTTGTCAGATTGAGCTACGATTAATTATGCCTGTGCGATTGCGCGCAGGTTGGTCACGTAGGGGGCGCGCTGATGGCTATATCAACGGATAATCAGGTAAAAAAAACACTTCGCCTGAGTGATGGACCGGACTGGACGTTTGAGTTGTTGCAGGTTTACCTTGATGAAATTGATCGGGTAGCCAAGCTGTATCGTCTGGCAACCTATCCTCATCAGATCGAAGTCATCACCTCAGAACAAATGATGGACGCCTATTCCAGTATAGGAATGCCGATCAACTATGCCCACTGGTCGTTCGGGAAGAAATTTATCGAAACCGAACAGCGTTACAAACACGGGCAGCAGGGACTGGCATACGAAATTGTCATCAATTCCGATCCCTGTATCGCGTATTTGATGGAGGAGAACACGCTGCCGATGCAGGCGCTGGTCATGGCACATGCCTGCTATGGACACAACTCGTTCTTCAAAGGTAATTACCTGTTCCGCAGTTGGACCGACGCCAGCTCCATTGTCGATTATCTGCTGTTTGCCCGGCAATATATCGCGCAATGCGAAGAGCGTTATGGCGTGGATGAGGTGGAGCGTCTGTTAGATTCCTGCCATGCGCTGATGAATTACGGCGTTGACCGCTACAAGCGCCCACAAAAAATTTCGCTTGAAGAGGAAAAATCTCGCCAGAAAAGCCGCGAGGCCTACCTGCAAAGCCAGGTTAACGATCTCTGGAAGACATTACCACGGCGCGAACAAGGTGCCGCACCGGAGCAAGCGAGACGTTTTCCGCAAGAGCCACAGGAAAACCTGCTCTATTTTATGGAGAAAAATGCGCCGCTGCTGGAACCCTGGCAACGAGAGGTTCTGCGCATCGTGCGTAAAGTCAGCCAATATTTCTATCCGCAGAAGCAGACTCAGGTCATGAATGAAGGCTGGGCGACGTTCTGGCACTACACCATTCTGAACCATCTCTACGATGAAGGCCGGGTCACTGAGCGCTTTATGCTGGAATTCCTGCACAGCCATACCAACGTGATTTATCAGCCGCCGTATAACAGTCCGTATTACAGCGGAATAAACCCGTATGCGCTGGGCTTCGCCATGTTTCAGGACATCAAACGTATTTGTCAGTCGCCGACGGACGAAGACCGCTACTGGTTCCCCGATATCGCGGGGAAAGACTGGCTCGATACCTTGCATTTTGCGATGCAGAACTTCAAGGACGAGAGCTTCATCAGCCAGTTCCTGTCGCCTAAATTGATGCGTGATTTCCGGCTATTTACGGTGCTGGACGACGATCGCAACAACTATCTGGAAATTGCCGCGATTCACGACGAAGAAGGCTATCGCCTGATCCGGCAGGAACTCTCCGCACAGTACAACCTTAGCCATCTGGAGCCGAATATTCAGGTCTGGAATGTGGATTTGCGTGGTAATCGGGCGCTGACGCTGCGCTATGTTCCGCATAACCGCGCCCCGCTGGATAAAAGCAGCCAGGAAGTGTTGAAGCACGTCCATCGCCTGTGGGGGTTCGACGTTTATCTGGAACAGGCTAACGCAGATGGCAGCGTTGAACTGCTGGAACGCTGCCCGCCGCGTAACGGAACGGCATCCACGTAACGGCGTTCGGGCACACGACCAAAGACAAAGGGGATTCAGGCATAGCCTGAATACCCTTTTCACCAATTCACCTTTTTACAATCCAGCGAAGCGGTAAGCGCCTTAGCGGCGTACTTCTGCGATATCCCGCGGGATGGCGCTTTGCATACTGTGCCAAATCGCTCCGCTTTCTTTACCGTAATGTCTGACGACATCCATGACTTGATCGTATAACTCTTCGCTGCGCAACGCTTCCAACCGACCGTAAAAATTCACCGCCAGCTTGCGGGCTTCCGGGTTGGAAAAATAGTAGCGCCCGACGCGAATATACAGACCTTTCAGGCCGTTCAGGATCAGACCATAAATCGGATTGCCAGAGGCAAAAGCCAAACCACGGAACACGTTGTAGTCAAGCTGCGCAAAGGCTTCTGCGCTATCGTCTACCGCGTTTGCCTGAGTCAAGACATCACGCACCTTTTCCGGATTATGCCGTAACGCCGTCCGAATAAAGATGGCCGCGATGTTGGTTCGCACGGCCAGCAGGTTGTCGATCAATTGCGGCACACTATCGTGATCAAGTCGCGCCAGCGTTTCCAGAATATTGAGCCCGGACGTTTCCCAAAAATTGTTAATCTTTGTTGGTTTCCCGTGCTGTATCGTCAGCCAACCATCGCGAGCCAAGCGCTGAAGCACTTCACGCAGGGTAGTCCGGGTCACGCCGATCAGTTCAGACAGTTCTCTTTCCGCGGGCAAAATAGAGCCAGGAGGAAAGCGGTTATTCCATATACTTTCGATAATGTATTCTTCCGCGAATCCAGCCGGACTTTGCGCCTTTATAACCATGTCTTTATAACCATGTGTTTGATAATCCGTAGCAGTGATTGCCGAAAAAAGCCAAATCATAATACCAGACGAAAGAATCATGATATAGCGCCGCACTCAGGCACCGAACCATTTCAATGAAAAATTGTGACTGCAAACCGCTCTCTCGCCGCGTAGAACGGTAGACTTCTGACCGTTTGTAAAGTTTTTACGATATGATGAAAACCATCAAACTATTCTAACGAGTAAGGATTCCTCTCCCATTATGATCGGCATGCCCCTCCACCGCGCGCTGTTAAAAAATTTTCTGGGATACGCGCCAGACTGGTACAAACTGACTATTTTTTGCTTCTTGCTGATTAATCCGCTGCTGTTTTATTTTGTCAGCCCGTTTTGGGCCGGTTGGTTATTGGTCGTGGAGTTTATTTTTACGCTCGGCATGGCGCTGAAATGTTATCCGCTACAGCCCGGCGGTCTGCTGGCGCTCCAGGCGATATTGATCGGAATGACCAGCCCGCAGCAGGTGTGGCATGAAGTCACAGGAAATATTGAAGTCCTCATGCTGCTGGTGTTTATGGTGGCGGGCATCTATTTCATGAAGCAACTGCTGCTCTTTGTCTTTACCAAACTGCTGCTGCGCATTCATTCCAAAACGCTGCTATCACTTGCTTTTTGTATCGCTGCCGCCTTCCTTTCCGCTTTCCTTGATGCGCTGACCGTGATTGCTGTGGTTATCAGCGTCGCTATCGGGTTTTATGGGATTTACCACCGTTTTGCATCCCAACAGGGCGAAGATGAGGCCGATATCAGCGATGACAGCACGCTAAGCAGCGAGGAGCATCATTGTACGCTGGAGCAATTCCGGGCATTCCTGCGCAGCCTGCTCATGCACGCTGGCGTCGGTACGGCACTGGGCGGCGTGATGACAATGGTGGGAGAACCTCAGAACCTGATTATCGCAAAAAGCGCAGGCTGGGATTTCGTCAGCTTCTTCCTGCGCATGTCGCCAGTGACCGTCCCGGTGTTTATTTGCGGTATCCTGACCTGCGTGCTGGTTGAGCGTTTTAAACTCTTCGGCTACGGCGTCAGTCTTCCAGACAACGTACGACGTGTACTTGAGGATTACGACCGGGATATGACGGAAAAGCGTACACCGCAAGATAAAGCTCGTTTACTCGTACAGGCCGTGATTGGCATCTGGTTGATTGTTGCACTGGCGTTTCATCTGGCTGAGGTCGGATTGATTGGCCTTTCCGTGATTATCATGGCCACGACGTTCTGTGGCGTGACCGAAGAACATGCCATCGGTAAAGCGTTTCAGGATGCCATGCCGTTTACCGCGCTGCTGACGGTGTTTTTTGCCATCGTCGCCGTCATTATCGATCAGCAGCTGTTTTCACCAATTATCCATTACGTTCTGCAATCGTCTGAGAGCGCACAATTGACGCAGTTTTACCTGTTCAATGGCCTGCTATCATCGATATCGGATAACGTCTTCGTTGGTTCGGTTTACATTAACGAGGCACGCAATGCCTTTGAGAACGGCCATATCTCGCTCCATCAGTTCGAGTTGCTCGCCGTGGCGATCAATACCGGCACCAACCTGCCTTCCGTCGCCACCCCAAATGGGCAAGCCGCGTTTCTATTCTTACTGACGTCTGCTTTGGCGCCGCTCATCCGCCTGTCTTACGGGCGCATGGTCATCATGGCGTTGCCTTACACGATTGTGATGACGCTGGTCGGTTTGCTTGGCGTGGAATTCACACTCGTGCCCTTTACCGATTTTTTAATGAATAACCACTGGATTTCTTTGCCAAACTTGACCCTATCAGGCAGTCACTCATAATCACGATCGTGTATAGTAATCACGGCAGCGACCATTTCCGTCTTGATGACGTTATCAATGCGATGTTCGCCGCCGTAAAATGACAGAAAAGCATTAAATAAACATATCGTTACGTTTTGCACAGTGAAATGATGGCAGTGAAGCCAGAACGGTTTACACTGCTGCTTTAATCATGTTTAGCATGGAATATTTTTATGTTGCGATTTCTTAATCGTTGCTCACGCGGGCGTAGTGCGTGGCTGCTGCTGGCGTTTACTGCTTTAGCGTTGGAATTGACCGCGCTCTATTTTCAGCACGTTATGCTATTAAAACCGTGCGTGCTGTGTATCTATCAGCGCTGTGCGCTATGGGGCGTGTTCGCCGCAGGTATTGTTGGCGCCATCGCGCCATCAACGGCATTGCGTTACCCGGCCATCGCGCTATGGATATACAGTTCCTACGAAGGGGTTCGACTGGCATGGAAACACACGGATATCTTGTTAAATCCGTCGCCGTTTACCACCTGTGATTTCTTTGTCAGCTTCCCGTCATGGTTACCGTTAGACAAATGGCTTCCCGCCATTTTCAATGCGACAGGTGATTGCTCAGTGCGTCAGTGGGAATTCCTCTCTCTGGAAATGCCACAATGGCTGCTTGGCATCTTTGTCGCTTATCTGGTGATTGCCGTGCTGGTATTGATCGCTCAACCTTTCCGCCCCAAACGCCGCGATCTCTTCAGCCGTTAATCCATAAGCGGATGAATACAGAAGGCGCTTCACATATAAACCGAAAAGCCCGACACTGTTGTCGGGCTTCTGGTAACCGTTTCTACGCCTCACAGGCTTGCGCGAACGCTCACTGCTGTGGCCTGTAGATATCGCGATAGTGGCCTAATCTTTCGTTGAAAAAAGGCCTTTTTTCCTGCGGGATTCTTCGTGATATTTCATCTGCGTCGATCTTTTTTTCCTGACTTTCCATGAAAGCAATCGTGGAGGCAGCAAAATCGGTGTACTGCTCACTGTACTCAAGAATGATTTTCTCAAAGTTAATCACATGCTCTCCCCCTCTGCTGGTTATACTGCTCTAAAATTATACAACACGTCACGATTTATGCTGGGGATGGCAGCATGATTCGCACAAGGAAAAATAAAAGTGTGAAGTGACAGGCAAAACGCAGATGCGCATTCCGATTCCGGCAGTGAAGCACCGCGTGTGCTACCTCAACGAGATGTAAACCACCAGCCCCTTTTTGAGCGTTTTTTCTTCATTAACATGCGCCCCAGTCCTATAGTATCTATCGCAGGTCAACGATGACTTTCCACCCTATGAGGTATTTCTATCGCAATTAATTTATTCAGGAGAAACAATCATGTTAGGTAATATCAATCTCTTCATCGCCGTATTGGGCGGCATTCTTTTTCTCAGCTTCCTGGCGGCGTACCTCAGCCCCAAATGGGATGACTAATGAATACTGACGCTCCCCCCGATAAAAAGCCCCTCTTCTGAGTGATTCAGACTGAGGGGCTTCTTGTTTTAGCCAGTAAACAGTTTCTATCAGAAAACAGTGTCAACCAGACAACCGCCACACCGAGCAGCAACTATCGTGCCCATTCAGGCTTATTTAAAATGTGATCCTGCCAATCCACCACCTCACTCTCACGTACAGCGATATGGCGCACGGAGATACGCTCGCGGTGCATTGCCGTCTTCGTGCCGCAGACCAGCGGATGCCACTGCGGTAAATCTTCGCGTTCATGAATCAGGCGATATGCACAGGTCGCCGGGAGCCAGTTAAACGTCAGCAGGTTTTCACGCGTCAGCTTGATACAGTCCGGTTCGTACTCGAAGCGTTTCTCATAGTTGCGACACTGGCAGCTTTTAATATTCAACTGATTACAGGCGACGTTGGTAAAATAGATTTCCTCTGTATCCTCATCAATCAGTTTATGCAAACAGCACTGACCGCAACCATCGCACAGCGACTCCCATTCATCGTCAGACATCTCAGACAACGTTTTTTGCTGCCAAAAAGGGCGTTCAGTCATGTTTCTTCCAGTTAACTTAAGTTGATAAATTGATAGCGTTGTAAATCAGGTACATGATTCTGGCGGGCGCGGCGGGGAGGTTTTGCTGCCCGTCATTCAACACGGGCAGCCGGGGCATTAGATAATACGTGTGCTCAACGTCCGGTCATTCACCGTAATCGTCAGCATATCGCCAGACAGGATCGGACCGACCCCTTTTGGCGTACCCGTCAAAATAATATCGCCCGCGCGCAGCGTAAAGAAACGGCTCATGTAAGCAATCAGCGGCAGAATCGGCGTAATCATATCACGCGTATTACCCTGCTGGCGCACTTCATCATTCACTTTTACTCCCAATTCGGTTTGTTGCGGATCGCCAAACTCGGCAACCGGAATAAAACCGGAAATCGGGCAGGAACCGTCAAACGCTTTAGCTTTTTCCCACGGCTGACCCGCTTTTTTGAATTCGGACTGCAAATCACGCAGCGTCAGATCCAGCGCGACACCGTAACCCGCAATCGCCCGGGCGACACGCTCTTCATTCGCCTGCTTTAACGGCGTACCGATCAGCACAGCCAACTCAACTTCGTGATGAACCGAGCCCAGGTTTTTAGGAATGGCAACGGGCTGGCGTAAATCACACAGTGCGGTTTCAGGCTTGATGAATAACACGGGCTCAGCCGGAGTCGCACTGCCCATTTCTTTAATGTGCTCGGAGTAATTGCTTCCGACGCAAACGACTTTATTTACGGGAAAATCAAGCAGCGCGCCCTGCCAGTCTCTGTGTTGATACATGGGTATTCTCCTGCCCTGTCTGTTGAATTATCGCTGTTTTCGTGGTGCAGAACCTGCCCAAAAGGAAAACAGCTATATAAGAACACGATGGTGCAAAACCATCGTTATATCATCGTAACGGGGGTTACCCCAACAGATTTCAGGAGAGCAAGGCGGGCGAGCACGTAGTCTGGAGAAGGCGTCATAATGCATCCCAAAAGGAAACAATTAAATGATGACGGAGTAAAACGTGGAAGATGAATATTTATCGCGCGGAATATCATGTAAATGGTCGAGATATTCCACGCCAAATTATGTTTGCGGCTTTATCTGAAAGTACGCACTGGTATTATTTTTTTACACTTACATCGGCGTGTTTAATAAGCTTTCGACCGGCGGTGGAACTTGCAGATAAAACCCCTGTTCCTGTAGCGCAAGTTTCACTTTTTCTATATCGGCATTCGCCAGTTTTTTACGGCCATCCAACGGTAAGACCATAGCTAACTGCGGCGTGCCAAAACTTTTCATTAATTCTTCCGGCACGCGTGAGAAATCGTCTTTTTTTTCAACATAAAGATAGGTCTGATCGCGTTTAGCACTTCGATAGATCACACAAAACATTTTTTTTACTCTATTTGATGGGAATGCCATCTTGCCTGTATATAATTGTGACTATAACATGCTTACAGCGCTCTGGAATATCATGCCTTAAATGTTACTCTAGGGATTAAAAGATGCTGAAACTGAGTCAGGATAGATGTCACAAACGCCAATAGAGTTAAAAGGCAGCAGCTTTACCTTATCGGTTGTTCATTTGCATGATTCCCAACCCGAGGTAATTTATCAGGCACTACAGGAAAAAATAGAGCAAGCGCCTGCTTTCCTGAAAAATGCCCCCGTTGTCATTAACGTGGCCGCATTAACTGCGGAAACTGACTGGATAAAATTACAGCAGGCCATATCATCAACCGGCCTGCATGTCGTTGGCGTCAGCGGATGCACCGACGATGCATTAAAGAAAACCATTGCGCAGGCGGGGCTTCCCCTTCTGAGCGAAGGTAAAGCACAACGCCGGGTAGTCGAACCCGTCGCCGCCGTTCCTGCCGCGGTGAAAACGAAAGTCATCAACACCCCCGTACGCTCCGGCCAACAGATTTACGCACGGAACTGTGACTTGATTGTCACAAGCAGCGTCAGCGCAGGGGCTGAGGTGATTGCCGATGGCAATATTCATATTTACGGCATGATGCGCGGCCGAGCCCTCGCAGGCGTTTCTGGCGATGTTCAGAGCCAGATATTCTGTACGCATCTGGCCGCAGAACTGGTCTCTATCGCTGGTCGTTACTGGCTGAGCGACCAGATTCCTGAACCGTATTTTGGGCAGCCAGCGCGGATCAACCTGAACCAGCTGGACAATGTTTTAACGATAAAACCTCTAGACTAGAATCTCCCAAGGAAACATTTATGGCACGCATCATTGTTGTTACATCGGGTAAAGGGGGCGTTGGCAAGACCACATCAAGCGCGGCCATTGCTACCGGTTTAGCCCAGAAAGGAAAAAAGACCGTTGTCATCGATTTTGACATCGGCCTGCGTAACCTCGACCTGATCATGGGATGTGAGCGTCGCGTGGTGTATGACTTCGTGAACGTTATTCAGGGTGATGCTACGCTTAATCAGGCGCTGATCAAGGATAAGAGAACGGACAATCTCTACATTCTGCCAGCATCGCAAACGCGTGATAAAGATGCCTTAACGCATGAAGGCGTAGAGAAAGTGCTCAACGATTTGGGCGACATGGAATTCGATTTTATCGTGTGTGATTCGCCTGCCGGGATTGAAACCGGTGCGTTGATGGCGCTCTATTTTGCCGATGAAGCGATTATCACCACCAACCCGGAAGTCTCTTCCGTGCGCGACTCAGACCGCATTCTGGGCATTCTGTCCTCGAAGTCACGCCGTGCTGAGCGCTCTGAAGATCCAATCAAAGAGCACCTGCTGCTGACGCGCTACAACCCAGGACGAGTGAGCCGCGGCGACATGCTAAGCATGGAAGACGTTCTTGAAATTCTGCGGATTCCGCTGGTTGGCGTGATCCCTGAAGATCAGTCCGTACTCCGTGCCTCTAACCAGGGCGAACCGGTCATTCTGGATACTGAAGCCGATGCTGGCAAAGCCTACGCGGACACCGTTGAACGTTTGCTTGGCGAAGAGCGTCCTTTCCGTTTTGTTGAAGAAGAGAAGAAGGGTTTCCTTAAACGACTTTTTGGGGGATAAATTATGGCTTTACTGGACTTCTTTCTGTCCCGCAAAAAAACGACAGCCAATATTGCCAAGGAACGGCTGCAAATTATTGTCGCGGAGCGACGCCGGGGAGATAGTGAACCCCATTATCTGCCGCAGTTAAAGCGGGATATTCTTGAGGTTATCTGTAAATATGTACAGATTGATCCTGAGATGGTGACAGTTCAGCTTGAGCAAAAAGGAGATGATATTTCCGTGCTTGAGTTGAACGTGACATTACCGGAAGCGGAAGAAACGCCTAAATGATTTTTCTGCTGTGATATCCCCTGCTTTTACGCAGGGGATAACTATTTCCCTTCATACTACTCCCGTCATACTATTCCGCCATACTTCAAATTACGACGTTTGATTCCACAACGACCTGTGTATTTAGCCAGTATTTTTGTTTCTTATTTTGTTTTTTTCGCCGTATTTTCATCACCCTATTTGCTGCTTTTTCCATAATGCCATCATCACAGCAAATAAGGCGTATTGATAAAACGTGTTTACCGATAATTAATAGCCTTGCACAATGTCACGTAGCGCATCACCATATAACTGGCCGCGCCAGCCAGACAACATTTCCGGCATCCCCGTATCTTGCCCACTTAATTTCCAGTGCCAGTTGAGCAAGCGATTAATTTGACGGCGTGACGCCAATAACTCGGCTGATAATCCACTCTGTTCGCTCATGCTTTGTATAAGCGCTTTGATCTCTTTAAACGCTTTTTTATAGCCGGGATAGTCGATCAAATTAATGACGGGTGGCGGACAATCTACATCCGCGATGCCGTCCGTCTGCGCAACACAGTCCAGCAGCGTTTTCCCGTGATAGCGGATTTCCGGGCCGCTCAGCCCCAGCGAACTCAGTTCTCCCAGTGACGTCGGCAGGCAACGTGCTACCTGTAACAGGTTCTCTTCACGGACAACAAAATTCACCGCGCTGTCTCGCTCACGCGCTTTACGCAAACGCCACTCAGCCAGACGCTGAAGGCAAGCCAGATGCCGACCACGCAGCTGCCAGGCATTGCCAAATTCGCGATAGGCCAGCGCTGGCGCCAAAATATCCTGCTTACGCTGACAAAGCAGGAGACATTCGTCCAACGCGGCGTTCATCCACCCTGCGGCTTGCGTATCCGCCACCAGTTGGGCGGCCATCGGTAACAGATAGAACACATCGGCGGCCGCGTAATCACACTGTTTTTCACTCAGCGGGCGGGCCAGCCAGTCCGTTCTCGACTCGCTTTTATCCAGCGTCACGTCCATGTAGTCAGCCACCAGCGCAGCGAAACCATAAGAAAGCGGCTTACCTAGAAATGCGGCCAGAATCTGTGTATCAATGAACGGCGTCGGCAGTGTTCCAAACGCATTGAGAAATACTTCCAGATCTTCGCTACCTGCATGCAGGAATTTCGTGACCTGTTCGTCACGCAGTAACGCCTGAAAAGGTGCCCAGTCGGTAATCGTTAACGGGTCGATAAGTGAAAGCTGTTCACCGTCATACAATTGAATCAACCCTAATTGCGGGTAATACGTGCGGGTTCTGACGAACTCCGTGTCCAATGCCACCTGCGGAAAGCGTCGCGCCTGAGAGCAAACCTGTTGTAACCCGATGTCGGAAGTGATCAACTGATAATTCAAAACGTCATTCTCTTGGTTGTTTTTACTTTACGGTTCTGAGTCAAATCCGTATCGCCATAAAAAAGAACGCCGGATAAACCGGCGTGAAAACATCATATCGCGTCCTGCCACTCTCTGGCAGTCGTTTTCGTGGAAAATCGTCAGGCGGCAGCGTCTTTCTTCACCTTCTTATCGTCGCGTAATTCACGGCGCAGGATTTTCCCCACGTTAGACTTCGGCAAATCGTCGCAGAATTCGATCTCTTTCGGCACTTTATAGCCGGTAAGATTTCGGCGACAGTGGGTAATGAGTTCCTCTTTCGTTAACGAGTTATCGCGCCTGACCACAAAGGCTTTGACGGCTTCGCCAGAGACTTCATTCGCCACCCCAACCACCGCCGACTCGGACACTTTGGGATGACGGCTGATGACATCTTCAATTTCTGTCGGATAGACGTTAAAGCCGGAAACCAGAATCATGTCTTTCTTACGGTCGATGACCCGCAGAAATCCTTCGTCATCAGACGTGACGATGTCACCTGTCGCCAGCCAACCGTCTTTTAACACTTCATCCGTCGCGGCAGGCTTCTGCCAATACCCTAACATCACCTGCGGCCCTCGCACCCACAGCTCACCGGATTCTCCCGGTCCCGCGTCGTTGCCGTCATCGTCAATGATTCGGACATCCGTGGATGATACCGGTAGCCCAATACTGCCGCTGTAATGTTTGAGATCGTAGGGGTTTACGGACACCAGAGGTGAACTTTCCGTTAGTCCATATCCCTCAAGCAGATGTTTACCCGTTAGCTTTTCCCAACGTTCTGCCACCGCTTGCTGAACCGATGCGCCACCGCCCACTGATAAACGCAGCGTTGAGAAATCCAGCTCGTGGAACTCTTTGTTGCTGAGCAGCGCATTAAATAACGTATTGACACCAGTGATAGCCGTGAACGGGTATTGCTTCATTTCTTTCACGACCGCCGGAATATCACGAGGATTAGTGATCAACAAATTCTTTCCGCCCAATTCAAGGAACAGAAGGCCGTTCACCGTGAGAGCAAAAATATGATAGAGCGGCAACGCCGTGACCACCAGTTCATTGCCTTCTTGCAGAATAGCGCCGTATGCCCCTTTACACTGTTCGAGATTCGCCAGCATATTGCGGTGCGTGAGCATCGCGCCTTTAGCAACACCCGTGGTGCCACCGGTGTATTGCAGGAATGCCAAATCGGTATTGATAATCTCGGGACGAATATACTGCTGACGCCGCCCTTCCTGCAAAACACGGCGAAACGATATCGCATCCGGCAAATGGTATTTGGGCACCAGTCGCTTAATGTATTTCACCACGAAGTTGACCAGCGTGCCTTTTGCCGTAGAGAGCTGATCTCCCATGCGGGTCAGGATCACGTGCTTCACCGCCGTATTATGGACGACTTTTTCCAGCGTGTGCGCAAAGTTAGATACGATAACAATCGTACTCGCCCCGCTATCTTTTAGCTGATGCTCCAACTCACGCGGCGTATATAACGGGTTAACGTTAACCACCACCATCCCCGCGCGCAGCACCCCAAACAGCGCAACGGGATATTGCAACAGATTGGGCATCATCAACGCTACCCGATCGCCTTTCTGCAATTTAAGCTGGTTTTGCAGATAGGCAGCAAACGCCCGGCTCCGCTCTTCCAGCTTACGAAATGTCATCACTTCACCCATGTTGACGAAGGCAGGTCGATCGGCATAACGCCTTACGCTATTTTCAAACATGTCAATTAACGACGAATAGCGATCCGGATCGATTTCCGCTGGCATGTCCGCCGGATAGCGTGATAACCAAATTTTTTCCAAGACGTCACTCCCGAGATATTTTTTTAGTGGCATCATCGTCGCCCTCAAAGGCCTATTGTTATTAACATTATTTTAACTCAGCCTACCAGTTAGCTAACAAACAATGTCAAGGTTGCGAGAACGATCACTAATTTATTCTTTATTCAAAAAAAATCAGGCAACCTGCGTCGCCTGATCTCTTCACGTCGAACGAAATAATTTTATTCTGTCACGACATTCTCAACCTGCGCCGGCCCCGGCCAGCCACCGTCAAATCCCCATCCGGGGCCCCAACCATAGCCGTAACCCGCACGCCATCCCCACGGGCCATAACCGTAGCCGCCAGGTGGCATCACCAGACGCTGCACGACATTCCAGCGTTTGTAGCCTTGTGCGTCGATCACAACATAGCGATAAGGTTTATCACCGATAGCACCCTGTTCGGTGCCGACAATCGGCCCAACAACGGTCACCAGTTGGTCTTTAAAATCGACAGGTTCCAGAAAGCGGTTCACATAGGCAATAAAACGTCCTTCTGATGGCATATCCAACCGCGGTTTCGCGCCGCTATCCAGCGGCATGCTGGCAATTTCCAGACGGGTTTTATGTGCCTCATTGCGGATGCTGACCACTCGCCCGCCAAAGCGTGACTCCTGACCGACATAAATCTGTGGCGCATTCATGACACGCACCAGATCGTCCTGCGGCGTGGGCGACGTGCCTTTAATCGCGTCCGGTATCGTGACACAGCCGGAAAGCAGCAGCACCGTCGCCGCCACCAGACAGAGGCGTGCTTTTTTCTGATTCAGATGCAGATTTTTTATCCGCGTACTTTTCATCTGTGCACTTTTCATTAGTAAAAACATGGCACACCCCCTTCTTCAGATATCTGATAGTTAGACTGCTCAGCATCGAATAAGTTGCTGTTTGAAGTTATGCTCCACGCAATATCAGCATGCCATTTATTCGCGGCCGGGAAGCTTTTTCCAGGTTACTTCATTGCGCAGATAGCGCGGTTGCGCCTTCTCGACACTGACCGCTTTTCCTGCTTGCCAGAGCTGACAGGCCAGCGGCAACATGTCCTGCGCTTGCGGCAGCAGCACATCGCCCTTCGTTAATACCAACGAGGCATGGCTGACCAGTTCAGGATAGGTTTCCCATCCGGTTCCTACCGTGCCCCATTCGCCTGACAGCGTAGCCGTTAAGGCCTGCACGTGTTCAGGTTTCAATACGGCTTCCTCGGATTCCCCCTGCCAGCCACCGTCAGCAGCGCGCTGATAGCAGCCCCAGTACACTTCGCCCATTCGCGCATCAATCGCTGCCAGCACTTGCGTCGCTTGCGTCAGGCGGAAAGCGCCCTGTGCCATTGTCGCCAGTGACGATATACCGAGCATCGGTAAATCCGTCCCCAACGCCAGCCCTTGCGCAATGCCGATACCAATCCGCACGCCGGTAAAACTTCCCGGTCCCTGACCAAAGGCCAGCGCATCAAGATCGTTAAGTGTCAGACCGCTGTCGGCCAGCACCTGCTGAACCATCGGCAGAATACGTTGTGTGTGCTCACGGGGACAAATTTCGAACAGAGAATGAATTTCGCCTTCATTCCAGAGTGCAACGGAACAGGCTTCCGTTGCGGTATCAAGCGCTAGAATTCGCGTAGACATGCCAACCTCAGGCAGGATAAATAAATCTTAACAACCCGTATCATAGCATACCCCCCTGCCGTACCGCAGCCCCTCCCACCGTTGGTCAGAACAGACGGCAACCGCCAGCGAGGACTATATGTTATGGGACAGGAAGTGTATTACGGATCAGGAAATGTATTACGGGTCAGGAAATTAATCGCCTGCCGAATATCGCGGGTCCGCGGCGTTGGCGGCAGGCTGTTAAGAAATACAGCGCCATACGGCCGCATCACCAATCGATTATCGCAAATCACAATAACACCGCGATCCTCAACGTCACGGATGAGGCGACCTACGCCTTGCTTCAGGGTAATCACCGCATCAGGAACCTGCACATCGTCGAAAGGCTCGCCGCCGCGCAGCCGACAATCTTCGATACGTGCCTTCAGCAGCGGGTCGTCCGGCGAGGTAAACGGCAGTTTATCGATAATGACGCAGGAGAGCGTATCGCCGCGCACATCCACGCCTTCCCAGAAGCTGCTGGTCGCCACCAGCAAGGCATTACCCGCCGACACAAACTGCGACAGCAGTTGTGCCTTGCCAGTCTCCCCCTGGAGCAGCACCGGTAGCGTCAGCATGGCGCGAAACTCAGCGGCCAAGTCACGCATCATCTGATGCGAGGTACACAACATAAAGCAGCGTCCCTGATTCGCCTCAATCAACGGCTGTAGCATCGTCGCCAGCCTTTTCGCCGCACCGGGACGATTGGTTTCCGGCAAATGACGAGGCACGCAGAGCAGCGCCTGATTGGCATAATCAAACGGGCTAGGCAACAGGAGTGTGTTCGCGTTATCCAACCCCAGCCTATCGGTGAAGTGGAAGAGCTGATCGTTAACAGACAGGGTGGCGGAGGTAAATACCCAGGCAGCAGGTTTGTCCTTCATCAATTCGCGAAAACGATCGGCGACAGACAGCGGCGTCAGCGCTAAGACAAAATGGCGCGAATTACATTCGTACCAGTAACTATAGCCCGGCAGTTGTACCTCTTTCAGCCGCTTTAGGCGGTTGCGATAGAGCGTGGCACGCTCAAAGGCGGCATCCAGCAGCGCAGAGCGACCAAGCGACAGTTTCGCGACGTCGTAACACAGCTCCAATGCATCATCCAGCAGCACGAGCGCACGCTGAAGCGACGGCTGTTCGAGCACATCGCGCAGGTTCCCGCGAAACCCCGGATCGCCCAGCGCCAAGCGAAAATCCTGCGTACTTTGCGTCAGGCGATCGGCACTTTTTTGCAGCTGAGAGGCATCACGCACTTCAGTGCGGTAAGCAATGATGATGTCTTTTGCCAGATCCAGCAACTGGCGACTGGAAAGCTGTTGGCCAAAATATTGGCTGGCAATATCGGGAATTTGATGGGCTTCGTCGAAAATCACCACGTCGCTTTCTGGGATCAGCTCCGCAAAACCGGTCTCCTTGACCACCATATCAGCCAGATAAAGATGGTGGTTAACCACCACGATATCGGCATCCATCGCCTTACGCCGCGCCTTCACCACAAAGCACTCTTTATAGTGCGGGCAGTCGCTGCCCAGGCAGTTATCATTGGTGCTGGTCACTAACGGCCAGATCGCGCTGTCTTCCGCGACGCCGGAACAGGTCGTGACATCGCCCTCCGTCGTTTCCGACGACCAACCGCGCAGCCTGACCAGTTCGCTCAGCGCCTCGGCGGGTAAATCACCGCCGCCCAACGATTGCTGTTCGAGCCGTTCCAGACAGAGATAGTTCGAGCGGCCTTTCAGCAGGGCGAGTTTACCTGTGTACTTCAACGCCTGCGCAATCGTCGGTAAGTCGCGACTATAGAGCTGATCCTGTAGCGCTTTTGAGCCGGTCGAGATGATGACTTTTTTATCAGCACGCAAGGCGGGTGCAAGGTAGGCATAGGTTTTACCGGTTCCGGTTCCCGCTTCCACCACCAGTGCCGTTTTAGCGTCGATGGCACGCGTTACCGCCTGCGCCATCTGCCGCTGTGGTTCACGCGGTTTGAAGCCCGTGATCGCTTTCGCCAGCGCGCCGTCATTCGCAAAATCATCGATTACCCGATCGTTCGTCACGCCTGCTCTCTTTTTCATAGAAAAACGTTGTCTGTCACCACTAACCGTTTCTGGTCACGGCAAAATATCGCGCTGATTATGCCAAGAGTCATCCGACGCTACCACCCTAAATCAGGAAAGCGAGTCGTCCCCCGCTGTGTTAGGCTTGGCACGTCGATAATGATTGATAACCCTATTTTATTATCCCCACCATTTTTATTATTCCCACAATGGAGAACATTCATCTCATGGCGATCACACGTATTAATCCTGAAGCACGCTGGTCAGACGCGGTCATCCACAACAACACGCTGTATTACACCAGCGTGCCGGAGAATCTGGATGACGGTGCACAGGCGCAAACGGAGAACGCGCTGGGCGCGCTGGATGCAATCCTGCAACAGGCGGGAACGGATAAGAGCAAGCTGTTGGACGTGACGATTTTTCTTGCCGATGCGGATGACTTTGCCGCGATGAACGCCGCGTGGGATGCCTGGGTCGTGGCGGGCAGTGCGCCCGTCCGCTGCACCGTGCAGGCTAAGCTGATGCACCCGAAATTTAAAGTCGAAATCAAAGCCATTGCGGCGATATAAACCCTCATCGCCCCTACATAATTCGAGGTTTAGGACAACGTGTTAACGTTTTGAACCACGTAACGCGTTGGCTAGCCAGAGCGAGCCCCACGATGAGCCAAGTCGTTAAACGCGGCCAACGCACAGACAATTTGAAGTATGACGGTATAGAGGAAGCGCAGTTACTGCTCGTCCTCTTCTTCACCATCGTCAAAATGGTGTTCTTCGTCGCTGTCATTAACGGTGTCATCATCTTCATCAAACATCACCGCGACGTTGTCACCCTGATGATTCTGACGGATCTCCGCGGCAACCTGTGCTATCGCCTGGCCGCTGCTCATGCCTTCAGACATGAGTTCCTGAATACGCTCAACGGCCTCTTGCTGCTGCTTATGCGTCAGCGCGGGCATACCTGCAATCATGATAATTTCCTGGTTGGTAAATTCGCACGTATCATCGCATGCCCGCTTCGGCATACACCAGCATTTCTGCTTTGTGGTACGCTGTGGGCAGGAAAATCGACGCGCTATCAACATAGCAATACTGTAGACACAACACGAAAAACATGACTGCCGCCAATACGCCCCACGTCACCAACACCAGCGATTCGTCCACTGCGACGGGCTCCGCCGTTATCCATCACGCGCTGCCTTACTACCCGACCGTGCTGCTCGATCGCTTCGCGCCCTTTTCTCAACAACCGTGGGCGATGTTGCTGCATTCCGGGTTTGCCGATCATCCGCACAATCGCTTCGATATCATGGTCGCTGACCCGCGAGTTACGCTGTCTACGCGGGGAAACAGAACAGCAATCACACATGACGGCGTAACGAAAACCGTAGAAGGCGATCCCTTTACCCTGCTGCAAGAGCAGCTTGATACGTTAGCGTTACCCACAGAAGCCCACCCTGATTTTCCCTTTCAGGGTGGCGCACTGGGTTTGTTCGGCTATGACTTGGGACGTCAGATAGAAGCGCTGCCCGTGCAGGCTGAACGGGACATCGACCTGCCGGATATGGCAGTCGGTTTATACGATTGGGCACTGGTTGCCGATCACCAGCGACAGACGTTAACGCTGATCGTACATCATTCCCTCCAGACGCGGCTCGACTGGTTAGCCACGCCGCCCGTTAGCGCCTCGCAAGCCGATTTCAGGCTCACCAGCAGCTGGCTGCCGAATATGTCGCGCGAGGCGTACGGCGAAAAATTCCGCAAAATACAGGACTACCTTCTGGCGGGAGACTGTTATCAGGTTAACCTGGCACAGCGTTTTTCTGCGGCTTACGATGGTGATGAATGGCAGGCATTTTTACGACTGTCAGCAGGCAATAAGGCGCCCTTTTCCGCCTTCCTGCACCTGCCGGAAAATACCGTCATCAGCGTATCACCGGAACGTTTCCTCTGGCTGGAAGATAGCCGTATTCAAACGCGTCCAATTAAAGGCACCCTGCCACGTCTCGCTGACCCAGAGGCTGATAAACAGCAGGCGGCAAGGCTCGCACGCTCAGAGAAAGATCGCTCGGAAAACCTGATGATTGTCGATCTGCTGCGTAACGACATCGGCCGCGTCGCAGTGCCGGGCAGCGTCCACGTGCCGGAGCTGTTTGTCGTCGAACCGTTTCCCGCAGTACACCATCTGGTCAGTACGATTGAAGCACAGCTACCGGATAATTGCCCCGCCACCGCACTGCTGCGCGCCTGTTTCCCCGGTGGCTCGATTACTGGCGCCCCCAAAATCCGCGCCATGCAGATCATTGAAGAGCTGGAGCCTCAACGCCGTAATGCTTACTGCGGCAGCGTCGGTTATATCAGCCTGTGTGGCACGATGGACACCAATATCACCATCAGGACATTATTAACCGAACGCGGCAGAATTTACTGCTGGGCGGGCGGCGGCATCGTTGCTGACAGTCAGGAACAGGCGGAATATCAGGAAACGTTTGATAAAGTGGGCCGTATCCTTCCCCTGCTGTCCGGTTCCCAGACAATTCAGGTACCGAATAAATGAGTGAGATCGTCTTGCCACCAACGGCTTTTGCGCTGAACGACTTTATTACGCGCTTTCAGTTACAGCTTCCGCCATCATTGCGGCCTGTGCACCAGCAGCGTCAGGCCGCGGTTCTGGTGCCGATTATTTGCCATCCTACGCCAACACTCTTGTTGACTCGACGCTCTGCCGATCTGCGTAAGCATGCCGGGCAAGTGGCATTCCCCGGCGGGGCGGCAGACAAAGAGGATCGTTCGCTCATCGAAACGGCGCTGCGTGAAGCGCAGGAAGAAGTGGCTATCCCGCCAGAAAACGTTCAGGTATTGGGCGTATTACCGCCGTTGGACAGCGTCAGCGGCTTTCAGGTCACGCCGGTTATCGGGCTCATCGCCGCCCAGACCCGGTTCCATCCTAATGAAGACGAAGTCGCCGAGTTGTTTGAAATGCCGTTGGACGAGGCTTTCGCGCTAACGCGTTATTACCCGCTGGATATCGAGCGCAAGCAGCAGCGCTACCGGGTTTACCTCTCCTGGTATCAGCAGCAGTTTGTCTGGGGGCTCACGGCCGCCATCATCCACCAGCTCGCCTTACAGATTTCCGACAGGCCCTAAACTCAAGGCCGCATTCAGCGGCTTTGGGTTTTCTACTTCTTTTCCTTCACTAAATATCCCTAACTTAAAAGCGGACTTCCCGTTCACAAATCATTCAGAGATAGATTTTACAATGACTTAGCACCTATTTGAGATAAGTTAAATTGTGCAGTGCCATAAGTTTATTTCATGCGAAAAAGAAAGCCACACGACATATTCCACACTACAATAGCGCGATTTGACGAGTTTTATTCTAATCTTTGGGTATATATCCACCAAAATTCAGGTCATGTCTCGCCAGAACCGAAAACACCAGATAATTCGCAGCATAACTATCTGATTGTGGTGAAGGAACCGGACACGGACGATCGGAAAATAGAGGGTGGATACCGCCCTAAGTCTTTGAGGAGTTTCGCGTGATAAGCGTTTTCGACATGTTTAAGATCGGTATTGGCCCCTCTAGCTCTCATACGGTTGGACCGATGAAAGCCGGTAAGCAATTTGTCGATGAATTGATCAACCAGGATTTACTGACCGCGACGACGCGTATTGCCGTTGATGTGTATGGCTCGTTGTCGCTAACGGGTAAAGGTCACCACACCGACATCGCCATCATTATGGGTCTGGCGGGCAACATGCCGGATACGGTTGATATTGATGCCATCCCCGGCTTTATCCGCGATGTTGAGCAACGCGAACGCCTGCTGCTGGCTAATGGGCAGCATGAAGTCGATTTCCCACGCGAAGGCGGCATGGTTTTCCGCAGTGAAAATCTGCCATTACACGAAAACGGCATGACCATCACCGCCTTTGCCAGCAATAAAGAAATTTATAGCAAAACCTATTACTCCATCGGCGGTGGTTTTATCGTTGATGAAGAGCATTTTGGCAAAGACAGCGCTGCTGACGTCTCCGTTCCCTATACGTTCAATTCCGCCAAAGAGATGCTGGAGCACTGTAAACAGAGTGGCCTGTCGCTTTCTGGGATGGTGATGCGTAACGAGCTGGCGCTGCACAGCCGTCAGGATATTGACGCGTACTTTGCCGATATCTGGCAGACGATGCGTGCCTGTATCGATCGCGGTATGAACACCGAAGGCGTGTTGCCGGGCCCGCTGCGCGTACCACGTCGGGCATCTGCGCTACGTCGTATGCTAGTGTCTTCCGATAAGCTCTCCAACGACCCGATGAACGTGGTGGACTGGGTTAATATGTTCGCGCTGGCGGTAAATGAAGAAAACGCCGCAGGTGGCCGAGTGGTGACTGCGCCAACCAACGGCGCGTGCGGCATCGTCCCTGCCGTTCTCGCTTATTACGACCACTTTATCGAACCGGTTAGCCCGACCATTTATATCCGTTATTTCCTCGCGGCAGGCGCGGTTGGCATTCTGTATAAAATGAACGCTTCCATCTCCGGTGCCGAAGTCGGCTGTCAGGGTGAAGTCGGCGTGGCCTGCTCAATGGCCGCCGCTGGATTGGCAGAGTTGATGGGCGCGAGCCCGGAACAGGTTTGCGTCGCCGCCGAAATCGGCATGGAACACAATCTGGGCTTAACCTGCGATCCGGTTGCGGGTCAGGTTCAGGTTCCGTGCATCGAACGTAATGCCATAGCTTCCGTCAAGGCGATTAACGCCGCTCGCATGGCAACCCGCCGCACCAGCGAACCTCGCGTTTCGTTGGATAAGGTGATTGAAACCATGTACGAAACGGGTAAAGACATGAACGCCAAATACCGCGAAACTTCACGAGGCGGGCTGGCGATCAAAGTACAGTGTGATTGATCTCTTCCCTTTGTTCAGTACCGGCGTAAAGTAGAGTTTTCGGCCTTTCTTCTCCGTCAAAAAGAGGTCATCCGGCATGAAAAAGACACGTTATACCGAAGAGCAGATTGCATTTGCCCTGAAGCAGGCCGAAACCGGCACACGGGTGGAGGAAGTCTGCAGAAAGATGGGGATTTCTGAAGCCACGTTTTACAACTGGAAGAAGAAATTTGGCGGCATGGGCGTGACGGAACTGCGCCGCCTGCGCCAGTTGGAGGAAGAGAACCACCGCCTGAAGCGGCTGGTCGCCGACCTCAGCCTGGACAAGGAGATGCTGCAGGACGTCATCCGAAAAAAGTTCTGAGACCGGTGCAGAAGCGCGAAGCGGTGGAGTATCTGCTGGCGGCATACCGCATCGGGGTTCGCAGGGGATGCCGGCTGATGATGCAGAGCCGGACGGTCTACCACTACCGCAGCTGCCGCGATGACCTGGCCATCACCCGGAGGATACGCGAAATAGCGGAAACCCGGATACGCTATGGCTGCCAGCGGATCCATATCCTGCTGCGGCGCGAGGGCTGGCTGGTTAACCACAAGAAAACCCACCGGATTTACTGCCTGGAAGGGCTGAACCTGCGGGCAAAACGCCCGCGGCGGCACGTGACGGCCAGGCGCAGGCGTGCCCGCCCGGCCGTCACCGCTGTGGATCAGTGCTGGAGCATGGATTTTGTTGCTGATAATCTGTTCAACGGGCGGCGGATACGCGCTCTGACTGTAGTGGATAATTTTAGTCGTGAATGCGTAGCGATCGAGGTGGGTCAGGGGCTTCGTGGCGACGATGTGGTCGCGGTGATGGAACGGATCAGGCAGACACAGCAGCGGGTTCCGCAGAGGCTGCAGACGGATAACGGCAGCGAGTTTATCTCGAAAAGTCTGGATAAATGGGCGTATGAACACGGTGTCACGATGGACTTCTCCCGGCCCGGAAAGCCCACGGATAACGCGCTTGTGGAGTCATTTAACGGCAGCCTGCGTGACGAATGCCTGAACGTGCACTGGTTCCTGTCCCTGGCCGATGCTCAGACGAAGATCGAGCACTGGCGACAGGAATACAATCAGTACCGGCCACATTCTTCGTTAAATAACCAGACTCCGGCAGAATTTGTTCGAAGTCTGCAAAAAGGCCCGGATCTCTGATTTATCTTGGCACCGATATTGGGAGGAGATCAATACAAAAATTCCTTCTCCTGTACTTTCCATTAAAATTTATTTTTAAAACAAAAAAATAACATTTAATTTTTCACAATAATATTGTAAATCCGCACTCTATCTTTTTCATCAAATACAACTTCCAATTGATGAAGTTCATCTCCATTCCAATCAATAACAGCATCCCTAAGTATTTCAAGATAGATCTTCAATTCAAAATCAGGAATGTTAGGCAATGAATCATGTTCGATAACTATTTTAGTGTAACTAATCCATTCAAAATCACGAAGACAATCATATAATGAATTCCAATTGAAACCAAAATATCCAGGAAACCATAACAAATAATACATTGATTTTAAAAGTTCATCTGCACTTGAAATCAATGGATCAAGCCTTACAAAAAAAACCTCTCCTGTGTCATATGACACGGAGGGGGACTTGAATTTAAAAAATGACTCTACATCATTATCAGTCATCATCGCATTACCTTATTTTTATAAATGTTTTATAGTGGTCATTCGTATAATACGCTTCACCGCTCTGTCCAACAATAATTCTTTGAGGCCCAGGCCCAGATATATTCGGGGTAGGATGAACATACTCTTTATAGTACCCAATAGGTTGTGAAGGAAGCCCTATTTTACCTGTTCCCCTGTCTGGCAGGTTTTTGAAAACAGTGCCATCATTTCTATGTGGGTATGATCCACCGTTAGCAATACGATCTAAAGTGGGTTTTAAATCAACTGTCCCACTAAAAGTTTGTCCAGTCTTAATATCTTTTACTGTCACTCCTTCAATGAATCTAACCGGATTTTTAACAGAACTTTCCGAAGTTTTACCACCTTTACCCATTCCACCAGTAACAGCCCCCAGAATAGCTCCTGCAAGAATTTCCGACTGCTGTTTATCAATTCCATATCGGCTTTGCAACCCTTGAGCGAACTCGGTACCTGATACGACACCTTCCGCCTCCATCTGCTGCGCCCAGAATGAAGAGATATCATTCTTCATCTGTGATGGAACATCAGCATCAAACAAGCGATCCAGAGCTTCGCGAACCAGCATTCCGTTAGCTGGAATATCACCATATTTCTCTTTACAAGCCGAAGCATCAGAAGCACAAACCGCAATCATTTCTTTCTGTTGATTGAGGCTCAAGTCCTCCATTTCTTTCACGATCTGCTTACAATCACCGCGAGCTTCACAACCCTTAGCCCTCGCCGCAAAATCTTCTATCTGATCGGCACTCAGATAGTTATTCTCCACCGCATTACGCCCGGACTGCGCGCCGCTGGCGGCGGAGGCCGTGCTGTTGCTCGCCAGACCGGATATCAGCCCGGAGGCCAGCGTGGAAAGCGCGCTGACCGACTGCTTTTCTTCTTCCGTCAGGTCGTTTGCCGTCTTGCCCGGGTATTGCTCCGCCATGATGGCGCGGGCAGCCAGTTCACCGCTGGAGGCACCGATGGCCCCCGCCGCCGCATCCTGACCCGACAGTTGCGCGACCACCGCCCCCACCACCGCATGCGCCATCGCGTTCGCCGCGATATCCGACGCCGTGATTTTGCTTTCATCCTTCGGTAGCGTGACGTCCTTCACCAGCTGTGCCAGATACGGTGACGCCCCGCTGGCAATCGCTTTCTGGATGTCCCCGCCCGCCAGCGCCTGAATCGCCGCCGTCGCCGCCTGTGCCGCGCGCTGGAAGTCGCTGCCCGTGCCGTATTTCTGCATCTCGGCTTTGTAGGTCGGCGATTCCGTCAGCGCCTTTTTATAGACTTCCCATTCCTGCGCCGAATCACCGTCCTGCGGGCGTTTGACAGTGGCATCGCCTTTAGCTTCCGCGGCTTTCTGCGCTTTCAGCTCGCCTTCCGTGCGCACGATATCCATCACCTGCGCGCCAATCTCACCAATCAGCTGCGCCTGTTTCAGGCGTTTCTGCTCTTTCTCTTTGTTAAAGATCGGGCTGAGCGCGTTGTTCGCGTGCTCAACGTCACGGCTCAGCGTAGTGATATCCTGCACCTGCTTCGCCGTATCCCGCAACAACAACGTGCCGTCGCTCACTGCCGCATAGGTGGTGCTGGACGCATTGCCGCGGCTCCCCAGCGACATCAGCGCCGACGGCACGTTCATCGCCAGCGTCGAGAGCAGGCTGCCGCTCATCGAGGGACTGGCACTGAGGCCGATACCACTGTGCTCCACCTTGAATTCGGCTTTGTTGCTGAGCCCGCTCCAGCCCAGCGTCCCCGTGTCCAGCCGGTTTTTCTCGGCGCTGGCAGTAGAGCCAATGACCGCAGCGTCAAGCTGGGTATGTTCACCGGTCTGTATACCAAAGCCGTCTTTACCCGCAAAGAGCCCGGTCTGCTGCTGCACGCTGTCATAATTGCTGTGCATCCTGTCTTTGCTGAGGCTGATATAGCCGCTGCCACCTCCGCCGCCCCAGGTAAAGCTGCCGCCCGCCGAGCCGCTCACCTGTCTGGAATCATAACGCTCGCTGTCCTGCTGACTTTGCAGCAGCAGATTGCGTCCGGCATCGACATCAATGCGCTCGCCGTTTACCTGCGCGCCAGTCAGCCGCGTGTCGCGCTCGCTTTTCAGCGTGACGTGGTTACCCGCATCCACCGTGGTTTCTGACCAACTGTTGCCCGTCCCGGTTTCGCGTCCTTTCGCCGCATTGAGGTAGTTGCTATGGCTAAGCAGCATCATAAGTCAGAACCCGACACACCCCAAGCATTACGACACCTGAAGGTCGGCTATGTCAGCCGTCGCCACGCAGACCGCAATGATATGACGCGCTATTACAGCCGCAGCCCCAGCCTGCACCTTACCGGCAACTGGCTCGAAGCTGCGGGATTTGGGACAGATACCCCGGTGATTGTCACCGTTGAACAGGGGCAACTGCTGATACGTATTGTGACTGAATGACAGGCAACAAAAATCCCGGCCTTTTTGAGAGGCCGGGATTTTAAAAAGTTAACCTAATAATTCCCTACTAACATCACCAGTTTCATAAAACTCTTTAAACGCTTCTATAACCTGAGAAAATTCTTTAACTGTTGATACTTCTGAATATGATTCGCCAAGTATTGATATAAAACCCCTAGACTCAGATTGATTATAAAACGTTCTGACATCTACATCATCATCCATACTTGTTTCAAGTAATATCATGTAAATTCCACTATCAGAATATAATGTCATTTTATAAGGGCTATGGTTATCCTCTTGATCATTATCAAGAACCAATATTCCGTTGTGGTTTTTCAACACACCTAGATAATTCATTATTTGAACTACTGATGGCTGTACTATTAAAGGTAGTTGCACACGCCTACCATAGTCTAAATAATATCCGCCCAGCTCAAAATTTATCATTACCTATTGATTTCCTTTATTGATTTCATGCCAGATTCCCATACATAAGTTTTAGGTAACCCTGTTTTATCATCAACGGCATTTATCGTGACCGATTTTGCCCCAGAAGCTTGAGCTGCGGCGGCTATATCGCCTCTGCAATAACTACAAACGTCTTTGCCCGCTACATTAATAGTCAGATTAGCATTTTGAGTTTTACCTGCATTATAAGCTTGTTGTATAACACCTATTTCAGCATGAGCATTAGCCATACTACTGTTTGGTAGAGGTAAGTTGTTTGTTTTTCCCTTATCTATCAAGCTTTGTTCTTTCGAAGCTATTCTGTCTGCTATCAGTGTAGGTTCATTTTTATTTGCCTGCTCTGCCGGTCTTGCCGTTTGATTTGTATCTTTAAATTTTTGACCATTTGCTTCCAGTTCTGCTGTCACTGTAGGCTTTATTCCTACATTTTCTTTCACTGTGGAATTTTTGTCAGTTAAAGAACCTTCAACCGCTTTTCCGGAACCAATACCGGCAATACCACCAATGATATACATCGTGCCAAGCTGATAACCCACAGCCGATTTCGCGGCTTCTTCGGTCATACCAGTGCGCATATACGCAGCCACCATACCGTTAAAAAGCTCCTGCGTCTGTATCGCTTCTGCACTGGTGCCACTCAGCAACTGCTGTATCTGCTGATAACCTTTTTGTGCTTCCTTCGGATTCTGGTAACTCAGATTCTGATAGGTATCCTGTTTCTCCAACGCATCCTGACGCGCTGCGGTACAGGCATCTGCGCTACCCCCCATACAGGCATCAATCAGTGCTTTACTGGTTTCCGCATCCTTACGGTTCAGCGCATCACGCTCTTTCTGTTCCTCCGGTGTGAGACTCTGTTTGTGGTTCAGCTCTGTCTGGCGGCTCTTCTCCGTGCTGCTCAGATAGTTATTCTCCACCGCATTACGCCCGGACTGTGCGCCGCTGGCGGCGGTGGCCGTGCCGTTGCTCGCCAGACCAGACAAGAGCCCGGAGGCCAGCGTGGAAAGCGCGCTGACCGACTGCTTTTCCTCTTCCGTCAGGTCATTTGCCGTCTTGCCCGGGTATTGCTCCGCCATAATCGCACGGGCAGCCAGTTCACCGCTGGAGGCACCGATGGCCCCCGCCGCCGCATCCTGACCCGACAGTTGGGCGACCACCGCCCCCACCACCGCATGCGCCATCGCGTTCGCCGCGATATCCGACGCCGTGATTTTGCTTTCATCCTTCGGTAGCGTGACATCTTTCACCAGTTGCGCCAGATACGGTGATGCCCCGCTGGCAATCGCTTTCTGAATGTCCCCGCCCGCCAGCGCCTGAATCGCCGCCGTGGCCGCCTGTGCCGCGCGCTGGAAATCACTGCCCGTGCCGTATTTCTGCATCTCGGCTTTGTAGGTCGGCGATTCCGTCAGCGCCTTTTTATAGACTTCCCATTCCTGCGCCGAATCACCGTCCTGCGGACGTTTGACGGTGGCGTCGCCCTTGGCTTCCGCGGCTTTCTGCGCCTTCAGCTCGCCTTCCGTGCGCACGATATCCATCACCTGCGCGCCGATTTCACCAATCAGCTGCGCCTGTTTCAGGCGTTTTTGCTCTTTCTCTTTGTTAAAGATCGGGCTGAGCGCGTTGTTCGCATGTTCAACGTCACGGCTCAGCGTGGTGATATCCTGCACCTGTTTCGCCGTATCCCGCAACAGCAGACTGCAAGCCATCTAGAAGTTTGCTGGAAGCTGGAAGGGTCAACATGGATACCCCCTCTAGTAATCCCCATCGGCACTGCAACCTACTGATCCACATTGTGGCTGGCTGAATGACATACAAAAAATCCCGACCTGTTTTAGGCACCGGGATTGCTGTTTTGCTAATTTGAACTATGGATCAGTATGCTTTGATTTACGGGCTTTGCGTTCATCTATTTTGGCAAAAATCCATGACCTAAAGGCCGCAGCTGTTCCTGCAATAACGCTGGTAACTAAAATATGTTTAAGATCTGATTGTTCAATACTCACGTTATGGTTAATGACGAATTTTGCAGTTACTAAAGCGAGAGAAAAAAATATTAAACAACAGAAAACCATGTATGTAATGCTTAGAAACAGCAAAATTACAGTAGGTTTATTTTTTCTTTTCATTAACCTCATCCTTGACTGCATTACTGATAAATTCTCCGCCTATCGCACCGATAATATCACCTACAGGGGCCGAACCAGAACCTAAAACAGGATCAAATAAAGGCGGAGCGATTAAACCAACTGCTGTACCAAACGCCCAACCCGCACTTGTGCCAGACAGAGCTCCTTTATCCAGTCCATCAGTAAATATGGCTCCTCCTTGCGCGATGCCTAAGTTAGCCCACACTCCACGCCCTGGAGCTAACGCCCCTGTAATTCCCGCAGAAATACTCCCCTTATAATCCCAAGTTTTTTGCTGATATACAGGCAGACTCTGGTTCTTCTCACTGTTAATATCGAACCACTGATAGGTACCGTTTGCAATTTCCCCGATTATCGCCCCACCAACAACTTTAGCCACTGACGCCGCCGGCCCCAGATACCACGCACCTGCAATCAACACACCATTCGTATATCCATTCACGATAGCTTTCGAGATATCCTGCCCTTCCGGCATGACACCCGTCACTAACCTGTGCATCGCATACTGCCGTTCTTCTTCTGTTATCGGATTAAGAACATTACCGTTTTCATCCGTCAGGTTGGTATTGGTGTACAACGACGTTGCCGACTGCCCAAAATCTCTTAGCCCCTGTGGCGTGCTCTTTGAGTCAAAACCAAAAAGATTATTCTCCACCGCATTACGCCCGGACTGTGCGCCGCTGGCGGCGGTGGCCGTGCTGTTGCTCGCCAGACCGGATATCAGCCCGGAGGCCAGCGTGGAAAGCGCGCTGACCGACTGCTTTTCCTCTTCCGTCAGGTCGTTTGCCGTCTTGCCCGGGTATTGCTCCGCCATGATGGCGCGGGCGGCCAGTTCACCGCTGGAGGCACCGATGGCCCCCGCCGCTGCATCCTGACCCGACAGTTGCGCGACCACCGCCCCCACCACCGCGTGCGCCATTGCGTTCGCCGCGATATCCGACGCCGTGATTTTGCTTTCATCCTTCGGTAGCGTGACATCCTTCACCAGCTGTGCCAGATACGGTGATGCACCGCTGGCAATCGCTTTCTGGATGTCCCCGCCCGCCAGTGCCTGAATCGCCGCAGTGGCTGCCTGTGCCGCACGCTGGAAGTCGCTGCCCGTGCCGTATTTCTGCATCTCGGCCTTGTAGGTCGGCGATTCCGTCAGCGCCTTTTTATAGACTTCCCATTCCTGCGCCGAATCACCGTCCTGCGGACGTTTGACTTTGGCATCACCTTTAGCTTCCGCCGCTTTCTGCGCCTTCAGCTCGCCTTCCGTGCGCACGATATCCATCATCTGCGCGCCAATCTCACCAATCAGCTGCGCCTGTTTCAGGCGTTTCTGCTCTTTCTCTTTGTTAAAGATCGGGCTGAGCGCGTTGTTCGCGTGCTCAACGTCACGACTCAGCGTAGTGATATCCTGCACCTGCTTCGCCGTATCCCGCAACAACAACGTGCCGTCACTCACCGCCGCATAGGTGGTGCTGGACGCATTGCCGCGGCTACCCAGCGCCATCAGCGCCGACGGCACATTCATCGCCAGCGTCGAGAGCAGGCTGCCGTTCAGGGACGGGCTGGCGCTGAACCCGGCGCCGCTGTGCTCCACCTTGAACTCGGCTTTGTTGCTGAGCCCGCTCCAGCCCAGCGTCCCCGTGTCCAGCCGGTTTTTATCGGCGCTGGCAGTAGAGCCAATGACCGCAGCGTCAAGCTGGGTATGCTCACCGGTCTTTATACCAAAGCCGTCTTTGCCCGCAAAGAGCCCGGTCTGCTGCTGCACGCTGTCATAATTGCTGTGCATCCTGTCTTTGCTGAGGCTGATATAGCCGCTGCCACCTCCGCCGCCCCAGGTAAAGCTGCCGCCCGCCGACCCGCTAACCTGTCTGGAATCATAACGCTCGCTGTCCTGCTGACTTTGCAGCAGCAGGTTACGCCCGGCATCAACATCAATGCGCTCGCCGTTTACCTGCGCGCCAGTCAGTCGCGTATCACGTTCGCTTTTCAGCGTGACGTGGTTACCCGCATCCACCGTGGTTTCTGACCAGCTGTTGCCCGTCCCGGTTTCCCGCCCTTTCGCCGCATTGAGGTAGTTACTATGGCTAAGCAGCATCATAAGTCAGAACCCGCCACACCCCAAGCATTACGACACCTGAAGGTCGGCTATGTCAGCCGTCGCCACGCCGACCGCAACGATATAACGCGCTATTACAGCCGCAGCCCCAGCCTGCACCTTACCGGCCACTGGCTGGAAGCCGCAGGATTTGGGACGGATACGCCGGTGACTGTCACCGTTGAGCACGGGCGGCTGGTGATTGAGACTGAGCTACGGTTATGACCGATAAATACAACGATCCCGGCGCGGGGCCGGGATTGTTCTAATTATTCAACGAGTAAGATTTTAAAAAATCGTTGTACGTTTCATGAAGATGATAAAATTTCGCATCAGGATCATCTTTCAATTCCTCATATCTTGCCATTAGCTTTTTGAATAAACCATCTGGTACAGGATAAGGATCTGTCTCATTCTTTGCGCAGTAAAAATAGAATAGAGCCTCTTTCAGTAACGGAACTGATAAAGCTTTACTATTTTCAAGCAAAAATGAAAAAGAATATTGCCAATCACTCTCTGACAATAGTAAATACGATAAACAAGTTGATCTCAGGAAGTCATTATATAATATTTCTGACTCCAAGATTAGCTTGCAAAAAACGAGCCCTTCATGTTGATTAGCTAAATAAAGAGCATTGAGATAATCAAATGCATCTTTCGCAGGATCTTCGGGCGAAAGCTCATTAACATAACCATATGTTAGGTAACTGTTTAGTCCATCAAATAGCTCTTTGAGTTCTGGTTTATTTGGACTCATCATCATTTGAATGCTCCCGTATTAACAGTTGAAAGTCTTTTTGTGCCATCAGGTAATATTGTCCATGTAGCATAAACCCTTACGCTACCGTTAGGCCCTGAGACAACAACAGATGTTTGTCTGCTTGAAGGTGTAGCACTCTGTGCTGAGTCCAATAACTTATCCATTATCATGTTGTTATTTGCCGATGTATTAGATATACCTGCATTATTGAGAACACGATCCATATCACGCGATCTTTCTATATTATGAATTTGGTCCGATAGTTGCTTTAGTTTAACTGCATTACTTGGATCTTTTGCAAATTCTTTTTGGCTACTAATTTTTGCATCTTTTAACAAATTATATTCTTTTTGCAAAGACTCAAGATCACCAGATGCTTTACCACGCATATACAGTTCAATCTTATCGACGGGTATTGTTGCATCACCTTTTACAGCAGTGATGTGATTTTTCCCATTAGCATCAGGAAGTTTTTTGACTTCAAAATTATTAGTAGCGGTGTTTTTTGCTGCCTGATTTTCTCCTTGTAAAATATCATCAAGTGCGGATTTTTCCGCTTTTGCAGTTGCAGACACCTCCTGCGATTTCGCTTTTCCTGCTCCTGACGATATTCTGTCAGTAATCCCGAAGATAACCGCAACCAGCCCAGCCTTTGCAAGATTATCCTTATGCAATTGGGTATCATTGGCTACCGGTTCAAGCTGAGATATTGAGTAAGCTACCAGTGACCGACATTCCGCACTGCAATCCGGTGACGCCATCAGCGCTTTCAGCTTTTCCAGTTCGGCTTTCTGGTCATTGACCGAAATTCCGGTTGCCTGAGCCTGGGCCTGCTGCTCGGCATCCTTTTGCTTCAGTTCTTCACGGAGCTTTTCTTTTTCCTCTTCTGTCTTAGCTTTAGCGTACTTCTCAAGGAACGTCGTGATATCGGAACTACTGAGGAAGTTATTCTCCACCGCATTACGCCCGGACTGTGCGCCGCTGGCGGCGGTGGCAGTGCTGTTGCTCGCCAGACCAGACAAGAGCCCGGAGGCCAGCGTGGAAAGCGCGCTGACCGACTGCTTTTCCGCTTCCGTCAGGTCGTTTGCCGTCTTGCCCGGGTATTGCTCCGCCATGATGGCGCGGGCAGCCAGTTCACCGCTGGAGGCACCGATGGCCCCCGCGGCTGCATCCTGACCCGACAGCTGGGCGACCACCGCCCCCACCACTGCGTGCGCCATCGCGTTGGCCGCGATATCCGACGCCGTGATTTTGCTTTCATCCTTCGGTAGCGTGACATCTTTCACCAGTTGCGCCAGGTACGGCGACGCCCCGCTGGCTATCGCTTTCTGGATGTCCCCGCCCGCCAGCGCCTGAATTGCCGCCGTGGCCGCCTGTGCCGCGCGCTGGAAGTCGCTGCCCGTGCCGTATTTCTGCATCTCGGCCTTGTAGGTCGGCGATTCCGTCAGCGCCTTTTTATAGACTTCCCATTCCTGCGCCGAATCACCGTCCTGCGGACGTTTGACTTTGGCGTCGCCCTTAGCTTCCACGGCTTTCTGCGCCTTCAGCTCGCCTTCCGTGCGCACGATATCCATCATCTGCGCGCCGATTTCACCAATCAGTTGCGCCTGTTTCAGGCGTTTCTGCTCTTTCTCTTTGTTAAAGATCGGGCTGAGCGCGTTGTTCGCGTGCTCAACGTCACGGCTCAGCGTGGTGATATCCTGCACCTGCTTCGCCGTGTCCCGCAACAACAATGTGCCGTCGCTCACTGCCGCATAGGTGGTGCTGGACGCATTGCCGCGGCTCCCCAGCGACATCAGCGCCGACGGCACGTTCATCGCCAGCGTCGACAGCATACTGCCGTTCAGGGACGGGCTGGCACTGAACCCGGCGCCGCTGTGCTCCACCTTGAACTCGGCTTTGTTGCTGAGCCCGCTCCAGCCCAGCGTCCCCGTGTCCAGCCGATTTTTCTCGGCGCTGGCGGTGGAGCCAATGACCGCGGCGTCAAGCTGGGTGTGCTCACCGGTCTTTATACCAAAGCCGTCTTTACCCGCAAAGAGCCCGGTCTGCTGCTGCACGCTGTCATAATTGCTGTGCATCTTGTCTTTGCTGAGGCTGATATAGCCACTGCCACCTCCGCCGCCCCAGGTAAAGCTGCCGCCCGCCGACCCGCTAACCTGTTTAGAATCATAACGCTCGCTGTCCTGCTGACTTTGCAGCAGCAGGTTACGTCCGGCATCAACATCAATGCGCTTGCCGTTCACCTGCGCGCCAGTCAGCCGCGTGTCGCGCTCGCTTTTCAGCGTGACGTGGTTACCCGCATCCACCGTGGTTTCTGACCAGCTGTTGCCCGTGCCGGTTTCCCGCCCTTTCGCCGCATTGAGGTAGTTACTATGGCTAAGCAGCATCATAAGTCAGAACCCGCCACACCCCAAGCATTACGACACCTGAAGGTCGGCTATGTCAGCCGTCGCCACGCAGACCGCAATGATATGACGCGCTATTACAGCCGCAGCCCCAGCCCCAGCCCCAGCCCCAGCCTGCACCTTACCGGCAACTGGCTGGAAGCTGCGGGATTTGGGACCGATACCCCGGTGATTGTCACCGTTGGACAGGGGCAACTGCTGATCCGTATTGTGACTGAATGACAGACAGGCAAAAAAAACCGGCCTTTTTAGGGGCCGGGATTTTTACGATTACTTTTATTGAGTCAGGTAAATTCTATTACTGCCCAAAATTTTTCCACGATAGCGCGTGCTTTTTTGATTCAGTATGGAGACAACTTTCAACTTCTTTCCACACAGACTCATTTTCATCGGTGGCTGTAACTAAAGATTCAATAAGACCAGTTGCTACCGCCGTTGCCAAATCATCATTATCTGACACTATTCCGGTTTCGATGTGCTGGAAAAAAATTGATTTATCTGACTGCTCTAATGAGGCTAATTGGCTCACTAGCGCTTTACCTACTAGCGAAAATAATAAAATTGTCGGCGGAGGATCTGGGTACCAATATTCGACACTCTTATTTACTTCATTTTTTATATATTCCGACTTCTGAGTAAAGATACTCAGATACTCATTAACATACTTATCCATCACTTCTTACCCTTAAGAGCATTTTGCATATCTTTCAGAACGTTTTCCGCCGCAGCTCTATCACTTGAAGAGGCTTGAGGATTTTTATTCAACCAATCTTGAAGAGCCTTGGAGTATGTTTGCGCTTTTTCAACATGCCCCCTTCCGCCAACTTTTTCGCCCGTAGCTAATTCATAGCGAACAGCATCCGCAGTACTTCCACTACCAACTTTGGCATTTGGCCTATATAAATCATTGATTATGTTTTTAAGATTATCATCCTTAACATTGGGCTTTTCCATTGATGCACGTAACGAATCCACATATTGTTCATACTGTGATCTGCTTTTAGGGTCTGATGAAGAATCATTATTACGGGCATTCTCTTCATCCTGAGGTTCCCAACCGCCCGGTGTACCTGATCCTGAACCGCCAAGTTCAGCTTTCTGCTCGTTAGTCAGAGCCTTACCGAGATTCGGATTAGAAGCATTGTCAGAACCGTACTTATCCTGAAGCGAGTTCAGATACTTCACGGTGATCTCATCATTACCCATCATGTTCAGTCTGATGAGATGATCCAGCTCTTCCGACGAGAGATTGTCCGCGATTTCCTTCGCTACAACACCGGTAATGCCCGCTTTCACGCCGAGTTCAAGTAACTTTTCAGCAACCTTGGTTCGGCATGGTGCCGCTATCGCACACCCTTCAACCAGCGCTTTGCCGAAGAAGTTATTCTCAACCGCATTACGCCCGGACTGTGCGCCGCTGGTGGCGGAGGCCGTGCTGTTGCTCGCCAGACCGGATATCAGCCCGGAGGCCAGCGTGGAAAGCGCGCTGACCGACTGCTTTTCTTCTTCCGTCAGGTCGTTTGCCGTCTTGCCCGGGTATTGCTCCGCCATGATGGCGCGGGCAGCCAGTTCACCGCTGGAGGCACCGATGGCCCCCGCGGCTGCATCCTGACCCGACAGCTGGGCGACCACCGCCCCCACCACCGCATGCGCCATCGCATTGGCTGCGATATCCGATGCCGTGATTTTGCTTTCATCCTTCGGTAGCGTGACGTCTTTCACCAGTTGCGCCAGATACGGTGACGCCCCGCTGGCTATCGCTTTCTGGATGTCCCCGCCCGCCAGTGCCTGAATCGCCGCCGTGGCCGCCTGTGCCGCACGCTGGAAGTCGCTGCCCGTGCCGTATTTCTGCATCTCGGCCTTGTAGGTCGGCGATTCCGTCAGCGCCTTTTTATAGACTTCCCATTCCTGCGCCGAATCACCGTCCTGCGGACGTTTGACGGTGGCATCGCCCTTGGCCTCCGCGGCTTTCTGCGCTTTCAGCTCGCCTTCCGTGCGCACGATATCCATCACCTGCGCGCCGATTTCACCAATCAGCTGCGCCTGTTTCAGGCGTTTCTGCTCTTTCTCTTTGTTAAAGATCGGGCTGAGCGCGTTGTTCGCATGTTCAACGTCACGGCTCAGCGTGGTGATATCCTGCACCTGTTTCGCCGTGTCCCGCAACAACAACGTGCCGTCGCTCACCGCCGCATAGGTGGTGCTGGACGCATTGCCGCGGCTCCCCAGCGACATCAGCGCCGACGGCACGTTCATCGCCAGCGTCGACAGCATACTGCCGTTCAGGGACGGGCTGGCACTGAACCCGGCGCCGCTGTGCTCCACCTTGAATTCGGCTTTGTTGCTGAGCCCGCTCCAGCCCAGCGTCCCCGTGTCCAGCCGGTTTTTCTCGGCGCTGGCAGTGGAGCCAATGACCGCAGCGTCAAGCTGGGTATGTTCACCGGTCTGTATACCAAAGCCGTCTTTACCCGCAAAGAGCCCGGTCTGCTGCTGCACGCTGTCATAATTGCTGTGCATCCTGTCTTTGCTGAGGCTGATATAGCCGCTGCCACCTCCGCTGCCCCAGGTAAAGCTGCCGCCCGCCGAGCCGCTCACCTGTCTGGAATCATAACGCTCGCTGTCCTGCTGACTTTGCAGCAGCAGATTGCGTCCGGCATCGACATCAATGCGCTCGCCGTTTACCTGCGCGCCAGTCAGCCGCGTGTCGCGCTCGCTTTTCAGCGTGACGTGGTTACCCGCATCCACCGTGGTTTCTGACCAGCTGTTGCCCGTGCCGGTTTCCCGCCCTTTCGCCGCATTGAGGTAGTTACTATGGCTAAGCAGCATCATAAGTCAGAACCCGACACACCCCAAGCATTACGACACCTGAAGGTCGGCTATGTCAGCCGTCGTCACGCCGACCGCAACGATATGACGCGCTATTACAGTCGCAGCCCCAGCCTGCACCTTACCGGCAACTGGCTGGAAGCCGCAGGATTTGGCACGGATACGGCGGTAACAGTGAGTGTTGAGCACGGTCAGTTGCTGATACGCATTGTGGCTGAATGACAGGCAAAAAAATCCCGGCCTTTTTAAGGGCCGGAATTTTTTTTACTTTAGGATATAGTCAAATTTCTCATCCCAATTAAACCGAATGTCTTGTTGCTTTGTCTGTTCGAAGATTTGGACAATTTTATTAAAGCAATCACCAAGACAACTTTTTGAATAACCAGAGTTTATCCAAATTATTTTTACTGGACGTTCTACATCATTGCTTAAACGATCCCTAAGGGCATCTAAATTTCGCCCATAATAAGGGCCAAAATCTAATAAATCAGACATAGCCTTATGGAAGTCAGGCTCGGTTTCGATACTTGCACCATCTAAAATTATTTCATTCATATTTACTTCCATTTACCTATTGAGGTCGCCGTCTCGTAGTGATCTGTTGTGATATAGAGCAACCCATCATTTGAATATAATAATCTTGTCCCCGGCTGGTTACTTCTCGACATAGTATTTTTTAATCCTATATCTGCTTCCTGCCACACCCTACCCGGTACAGAAGGTAATAAATTATTTGAGTTTTCAAAGATGTCTCCCCCTAACTGACTATCAGGATTCGTATTATTTAAGGCTTTTCCAGGCTTCCACCCGTTAGCCCTGGCTTGTGCTTTATTTACGTAATTTTGAGGCAATTGCCCTGTACTACGTAAACTTTCCACAACCTCATTGGCTGCTTCAGTTGTTTTTAAGTCCATTTTCAAGCCAGCATAACTAGCAGCATTGTTAGCATTTCTTGCTGCATTAGCTGCCACAGCTTCAGCCTTAGCCACCGTTGCTTCTGCAACAGTTTTACCAACCCCGATAGCTCCAGCAGCCCCGACACCTCCCGGTGTAACAGCTTCCGCTACCTGCAATCCGGCATTGTTCAGACAAATCGTCGGCGCTGCCTTACATCCTTCCAGTGCCGCTTTTGCCAACGCTGCAATTTCTGGGGTTGCGCCCACAATCATTGCACCACCGGCAACGCCAGCTACACCGGCTGATACTACGAGATTGCCTTCAGCGATCCCTTTCGCAATCTCTGCCTTACAGGCAGTACCGCATTCGTCGTTTTTGCCGAACCAGAACCCAAATGCTGTTCCGGCATCTGCCCCCAAAGCGTTATTCTCCACCGCATTACGCCCGGACTGCGCGCCGCTGGCGGCGGAGGCCGTGCTGTTGCTCGCCAGACCGGATATCAGCCCGGAGGCCAGCGTGGAAAGCGCGCTGACCGACTGCTTTTCCTCTTCCGTCAGGTCGTTTGCCGTCTTGCCCGGGTATTGCTCCGCCATAATCGCACGGGCAGCCAGTTCACCGCTGGAGGCACCGATGGCCCCCGCGGCTGCATCCTGACCCGACAACTGGGCAACTACAGCCCCCACCACTGCGTGCGCCATCGCGTTGGCCGCGATATCCGACGCCGTGATTTTGCTTTCATCCTTCGGTAGCGTGACGTCTTTCACCAGTTGCGCCAGATACGGTGATGCACCGCTGGCTATCGCTTTCTGGATGTCCCCGCCCGCCAGGGCCTGAATCGCCGCCGTCGCCGCCTGTGCCGCGCGCTGGAAGTCGCTGCCCGTGCCGTATTTCTGCATCTCGGCTTTGTAGGTCGGCGATTCCGTCAGCGCCTTTTTATAGACTTCCCATTCCTGCGCCGAATCACCGTCCTGCGGACGTTTGACGGTGGCATCGCCCTTGGCCTCCGCGGCTTTCTGCGCTTTCAGCTCGCCTTCCGTGCGCACGATATCCATCACCTGCGCGCCGATTTCACCAATCAGCTGCGCCTGTTTCAGGCGTTTCTGCTCTTTCTCTTTGTTAAAGATCGGGCTGAGCGCGTTGTTCGCATGCTCAACGTCACGGCTCAGCGTGGCGATGTCCTGCACCTGCTTCGCCGTATCCCACAACAATAGGCTGCCGTCGTTTACCGCTGCATAGAAGTGGCTCGAAGACCTCGGTTTTAACACCGGACAGCCTGTTATCGTCACCGTTGAGCGCGGTAAACTGGTGATTGAGACGGAACTGCGGTTCTGACAGGCACATGTAAAAATCCCAGCACCAAGGCCGGTTTTTTTAATTCAACATAGTCAATCAAGAAACCTGCATACAGAACTATTTATAACATCCGAATTACTTATCCAACATGTTAGGATCGTACAAAGATGAGGCCTGCATTTTGGGCTTGATTTCTTCATGCCAAGCCTTAAAAATCCAATCTTGTGGACGATTATTTATCACAGGATTGGCCTTAAGATCGATTTCTATTGCTTTTTCTATCTGTTCATAGCAACACATATATTCTCTTGAGGATAACTTTGTAAAGTCAAGCAACTGAAAATAATCGAATACTTCATAAACCTTCTCCATTACCTCCATACTGACATCACTAATATATGGCCGTAGATAATCCGCAATAATATCTATCGCAGATGAGCCCAAAGACACCGTTTCGCCTTTAAAACACAATCCTCCTGCCATGAATTACCTCATAATAACAATCTGATTTTTTTGACTTTCTGGCAAAGCATTCAAATATTCTAAGATTCTCTGCTGATTTGCTGGAGTAAGATTTCTAAAGTCTAAGGGAACTATATCTGCTTTTTCCAGATGCTGATGTAATGTTTTTACATTATTATCCCAATTGTTATTAAAAAACTTATTCATCCCTTCAATTTCTTTCTCTGAGCCTTTTGCTGTTGTAAACATAAAGTCAACAGTTTTCCCTTTGTTTGGTCCGCTGGAAAATACAAAATCGGCACCACTGGCATCAGGATCAACACGTTCCAATTTCCCGCCCATAGTATTTTGCAATTCGGTGGCGGCTGAACCTTCTGCAAGCTTGTTCTTGCCAGCGTGAGGATCAAATTTCAATCGGTTTACTTCGTCAAGGTTAACAGCGGCTCCTGTATGAGCTACTGAGCCAGCAATTTCATCACTAGCCTTATTGAGCAGCTTAGACGCTTCAGCAACATCCCCTTTCTTCAGCGCCACTTCTGCTGCTTTAATCGCTTTACCCGCAGCATCACCTGCAATCGGAATTAATCCAACCATTGCTGCCAGATAATCAATAGCACTCTGCGCTTCCGCAAAGCCTTTAATGTCGCCAACAACCGGCACAAAGTCTAAACCAAAACTAGTAGCACCTTTCAGCAACTCATCCCGATGCTCACTTATCTTCGCCGAACACACTTCCGCACTTAACCCTGAACAATTCTGCGCCTTGAATTCTTCAACAGCAGCAATGAGTTGTTTCTGCGCGTTCTGATACTTCTCTTCCTGCGATATACCGGATACTTTATTCTCAATGATGTCGCTCAGCGCGTTATTCTCAACCGCATTACGCCCGGACTGTGCGCCGCTGGTGGCGGAGGCCGTGCTGTTGCTTGCCAGACCGGATATCAGCACGGCGGCCAGCGTGGAAAGCGCACTGACGGATTGCTTTTCTTCTTCCGTCAGGTCGCTCGCCGTCTTGCCGGGGTATTGCTCCGCCATGATGGCACGGGCAGCCAGTTCACCGCTGGAGGCACCGATGGCCCCCGCCGCCGCATCCTGACCCGACAGTTGCGCGACCACCGCCCCCACCACCGCGTGCGCCATCGCGTTCGCCGCGATATCCGACGCCGTGATTTTGCTTTCATCCTTCGGTAGCGTGACATCCTTCACCAGCTGTGCCAGATACGGTGACGCCCCGCTGGCAATCGCTTTCTGAATATCCCCGCCCGCCAGGGCCTGAATCGCCGCCGTCGCCGCCTGTGCCGCGCGCTGGAAGTCGCTGCCCGTGCCGTATTTCTGCATCTCGGCCTTGTAGGTCGGTGACTCCGTCAGCGCCTTTTTATAGACTTCCCATTCCTGCGCCGAATCACCGTCCTGCGGACGTTTGACGGTGGCATCGCCTTTAGCCTCCGCGGCTTTCTGCGCCTTCAGCTCGCCTTCCGTGCGCACGATATCCATCACCTGCGCGCCGATTTCACCAATCAGCTGCGCCTGTTTCAGGCGTTTCTGCTCTTTCTCTTTGTTAAAGATCGGGCTGAGCGCGTTGTTCGCGTGCTCAACGTCACGGCTCAGCGTGCTGATATCCTGCACCTGCTTCGCCGTGTCCCGCAACAACAACGTGCCGTCGCTCACCGCCGCATAGGTGGTGCTGGCGGCATTGCCGCTGTTACCCAGCGCCATCAGCGCCGACGGCACGTTCATCGCCAGCGTCGAGAGCAGGCTGCCGCTCATCGAGGGACTGGCACTGAGGCCAATGCCGCTGTGCTCCACCTTGAATTCGGCTTTATTATCTAACCCGCTCCAGCCCAGCGTCCCCGTGTCCAGCCGGTTTTTCTCGGCGCTGGCAGTAGAGCCAATGACCGCAGCGTCAAGCTGGGTATGTTCACCGGTCTTTATACCAAAGCCGTCTTTACCCGCAAAGAGCCCGGTCTGCTGCTGCACGCTGTCATAATTGCTGTGCATCCTGTCTTTGCTGAGGCTGATATAGCCGCTGCCACCTCCGCCGCCCCAGGTAAAGCTGCCGCCCGCCGACCCGCTAACCTGTCTGGAATCATAACGCTCGCTGTCCTGCTGACTTGATCTTACCCGCCACACCCCAAGCATTACGACACCTGAAGGTCGGCTATGTCAGCCGTAGCCATGCAGATCGCAACGATATGACGCGCTATTACAGTCGCAGCCCCAGCCTGCACCTTACCGGCAACTGGCTGGAAGCCGCAGGATTTGGGACGGATACGGCGGTAACAGTGAGTGTTGAGCAGGGTCAGTTGCTGATACGCATTGTGACTGAATGACAGACAAAAAATCCGGCCTGTTTGTGAGGCCGGCATCGCTGAGTTTATTTTGGATATGAGATTGCAATCTTATATTCATCACAGATAAATCCCTCATCCGCTCTATTATGAGGGGTTTTATCCGTTGAAAAATATCTTAATGTCGGTTCTTCCTTTTTTATTTTCAGTTGTAACGATTGTGACATTTTTTTAGAGAAGAATATAACTTTCTCCATGTTAGACCATCCATCTGATATCTCTCTCACTGAGTTACCTTCAGCAAGAGAGATCTCGATAGCGTGGTCTATATAAGGTGATTTAGTCATTTACTTACCCAAGTCTATTTTATCTATCAAATTCAATTGACTATTGTAGTCTTTTATAAAATATTGAGTAGCGCCACCGGGACCCAGTAATGGGTTAGCCATTACTTGGCCAGAGGGGATTCTTATATCATTAGTAATCTCATAAATTCCCATTTGAGGGCGGTATCCGAACTCTGGATGAGGTGATACTTGTAGGTTTTTAAATATTGACTCTCTGCTAAATCCTGCATCTAGCAATGTATTCCATGACGTATAATAAGACGATTGTCCTGGTATCCCGCCGTATACTCTGCTACCAGCAGGTAAAGTAACCATTCCCCATTCATCTGCCTTATATCCCCATTGAACCTGATCAGATTTCGCAATGTGAATATCAAAATTAGACGACTCCCGCGCCTTCTGGCTTTCCGCGATATTAGCCTTGATGCGATCTGCCATTGACATCGTGGTATTAGTCGCTTCAGATGCCTTGCTAACGCTGTTTGTACCATAGAACCCAGCCAGTGTTGCCGTTACAGCCTGCAACTGCATCGCCGTATCATACTGCGACGCCACTTCATCCCAGCTTTTCCCTGTCTCTTTGGCTATCGCGGTTATCGCAGCATCGCGCGTGATACTGCCTGCATCCAGACCATTCAGTATAGTACTCGCGTTAGCTGCATCCTGCGGATACAGGTCTTTGTAAATCAGGCTATAGCTGACATTGTCGCCATAACTATTCAGTGCCTGCTGTGCCTGTGCAACCAGTGCCGAGCATGCCCCACCCGATTTGTTGCCCTGAGTACAGATATCACGGATAGCCTGATCACGGTCTTTATCCAGTTGACGGGTATCAGCCAGCTCTTTCGTTTCTTCTGCTGTCAGCGTTCCGGCTTTCTCCTTGCGCTCCAGTACGGTCTTCTTCTCCGCCTCTTTCGCACTCAGGAAGTTATTCTCCACCGCATTACGCCCGGACTGTGCGCCGCTGGCGGCGGAAGCCGTGCTGTTGCTTGCCAGACCGGATATCAGCCCGGACGCCAGCGTGGAAAGCGCGCTGACCGACTGCTTTTCCTCTTCCGTCAGGTCGTTTGCCGTCTTGCCCGGGTATTGCTCCGCCATAATCGCACGGGCAGCCAGTTCACCGCTGGAGGCACCGATGGCCCCCGCGGCCGCATCCTGACCCGACAGCTGGGCGACCACCGCCCCCACCACCGCGTGCGCCATCGCGTTCGCCGCGATATCCGACGCCGTGATTTTGCTTTCATCCTTCGGTAGCGTGACGTCCTTCACCAGTTGCGCCAGATACGGTGACGCCCCGCTGGCAATCGCTTTCTGGATGTCCCCGCCCGCCAGCGCCTGAATCGCCGCCGTCGCCGCCTGTGCCGCGCGCTGGAAGTCGCTGCCCGTGCCGTATTTCTGCATCTCGGCTTTGTAGGTCGGCGATTCCGTCAGCGCCTTTTTATAGACTTCCCATTCCTGCGCCGAATCACCGTCCTGCGGACGTTTGACGGTGGCGTCGCCCTTGGCTTCCGCGGCTTTCTGCGCTTTCAGCTCGCCTTCCGTGCGCACGATATCCATCACCTGCGCGCCGATTTCACCTATCAGCTGCGCCTGTTTCAGGCGTTTCTGCTCTTTCTCTTTGTTAAAGATCGGGCTGAGCGCGTTGTTCGCATGTTCAACGTCACGGCTCAGCGTAGTGATATCCTGCACCTGCTTCGCCGTATCCCGCAACAACAACGTGCCGTCGCTCACCGCCGCATAGGTGGTGCTGGACGCATTCCCGCGGCTCCCCAGCGACATCAGCGCCGACGGCACATTCATCGCCAGCGTCGAGAGCAGGCTGCCGCTCATCGAGGGACTGGCACTGAGGCCGATACCGCTGTGCTCCACCTTGAATTCGGCTTTGTTGCTGAGCCCGCTCCAGCCCAGCGTCCCCGTGTCCAGCCGGTTTTTCTCGGCGCTGGCGGTGGAGCCAATGACCGCGGCGTCAAGCTGGGTGTGCTCACCGGTTTTTATACCAAATCCTTCTTTACCCGCAAAGAGCCCGGTTTGCTGCTGCACGCTGTCATAATTGCTGTGCATCTTGTCTTTGCTGAGGCTGATATAGCCGCTACCGCCCCCGCCGCCCCAGGTAAAGCTGCCGCCCGCCGACCCGCTCACCTGTCTGGAATCATAACGCTCGCTGTCCTGCTGACTTTGCAGCAGCAGGTTACGTCCGGCATCAACATCAATGCGCTCGCCGTTCACCTGCGCGCCAGTCAGCCGCGTGTCGCGCTCGCTTTTCAGCGTGACGTGGTTACCCGCATCCACCGTGGTTTCTGACCAGCTGTTGCCCGTGCCGGTTTCCCGCCCTTTCGCCGCATTGACGTTGGCAAAAATGCTGAGCCCCGCGCTGCCGTTGCTCAGTCCCACGCTGACGCCGATATTGCCGCCGCTGCTGCTGTTCTTGCCGCTGATGTCCTCGCTGTTGCGTGCCGAGAGCAGGTGAATATCCTGCGCCGCCTTCATCATGACGTCGCCGCCCGCCTTAAGCTGGCTGCCCGCGACCGTGATATCCCCGGTACGCGACTCGATGCCGATATCCCCCGCCGCATTGAGCGTCGAGCCAAAGCTCTGTTTCTGCTCGCTGGTCTGGCTGGAGCGAGAGTTTTGCGCCCCGAGCGAAACGCTGACGCCGACAAAAGACGACTGCCCCTTATTGTTCAGTTCGGACTGGCTGCCCTGATAGGCCTGATACCCGGCCAGTCCGGCCTTCATGCCCTGAAGCAGCGCCAGCCGGCCATCGCTTTCGCTTTTCGCCGCCTGAATGCTCTGCACCGCGCTGTTAAGCGCCGAACCCACCACGCCGGACAGCGCCACGGTCAGCCCCGCGCTTTTCTGCTCAAACTCTTGCTGCTGTTTGCGGGTGTCGTAGCCCGGGTCAATGGTGACGTTGTTGCCCTGCAGGAGGATGTCTTTCCCGGCCACCATATCGGTGCCGCTAATCGTGACATCGTTCCCGGCCTTCACCGTCACCGAGTCGGTCGTACTGCCCAGGGTGCTGATACTCTGGCTTTGGGTCGCCGCCTGGTCACGCAGTTTCTGGCTGGTCGAGGTTGAACCAAGGGTAAAACCAATGCCGCCGCCGCTGAACAGGCCGCTCTTTTTCTTGCTGTGCTCTTCATAGTGCTGGTAGTTCTCGACGCTGGCCGCGGTGTTGACGTCGTTGTTCGCCAGCAGCGTCACCTGTTTGTCACCGACCACCGAGGAGCCCTGCAGGTTGATATCCTGACTGGCCGCCAGCGTGACACTGTCACCCGACAGCAGACTGCCTTTCTCATTGGTTTGCAGCGTTTCCCGCAGGGTATGCGTCACCGTCTTCGAGAAGGCCTTTTTCTTGACCGTGGTTTCTTCAAAGAAGGTGTGCTGCGTTTCGGTGGCCGACAGCAGGTTGATGTCGTTGCCTGCCTGTGCCGTCACCGCGCCGCTGGCTACGCCCTGCGCCGCCTGCAGGTTGATATCTCTGCCCGCCTGCAGGCTCAGGCCCTGGCCCGTCGTTAACTCGGTACTCTGCCGGGTGATGTTTTGCTGCCAGTCGGCATGACGGTTCCACCAGTTGCCGCTGTAGGTTTCTTCGGTTTCAGACAGCAGATTCAGGTCGCGTCCGGCCGCCAGTGTCGCATTGCCTTTGGCGTTCAGGCTGGCCGCTTCCGACAGCACATCCCGTCCGGCCACCAGATTCAGGTCGCCCCCGCTCAGCAGCTGGCTGTTTGCCACCGCCTGCGTGCGGCGCTGTGCGGTGCTGCCGCCCTGATACAGCGTCTCTTTCAGCGTGTCCTGCGCCGTCAGGCGAATATCGTTGCCCGCTGCCAGCGTCAGCGCCGTGCCGCCGGAAAGCGCGCTGGCAGCAATCTGAATATCCTGACCCGCCACCGCCTTCAGCGCCCCGCCCGCACTGACGGTGCTGCCTGCAACAGAGGTATTCAGCGCGGTGTTGCTGCTGCCCCAGCCGATATCGACCCGGTTGTTGGTCAGCGTCAGCGCTTCCATCGCCACATTGCCGTTGGCGTTCAGCGCCATGTCCTGTCCGGCGTTGAGCGTGGCCGCCACGTTGCGGATATCCTTGCCCGCGCTGAGTGCCAGGCTGTTGCCCGCGACGATTTCGGCGGTTTTGCCCAATTCGGTGAACGTGAGTGAACCGGTACCGCTGCGCGATGAGGTCGGCTGTGCAGTCTGGAAGTTGCGGCTTTCGGTGCGGTTGATGATATCGCCGTTGATGCTGGCGAGCTGCAGCGTGTTGCCTTCTATCCGGCTGCCGCTGTTGGTGATGTTGTTGAGCGCCACCAGATTCAGGCCGCCGTCTGACTTAATCAGCCCGCCTTCGTGGTTATCAATCTTGTCGCCGCTGGCAATCGCCAGTACCTCAACCGCCTTCAGCGTGCCGCTGTTGGTGACGCTGCCGCCCGCATTCAGCTCAACCTTGTTCGCGACAATCGCGCTGCCCTGCAGGTTGCTTTTATCCGCCTGCGCCAGATACAGCTTCGGTGCCAGCACGGTCTGGCCGTTGACCTCGATATTCTCCCACCAGACCAGGCTTTGGCTGAGGTTGGCGACCTGCTCCGGCGTCAGGCTGACGCCCAACTGCAGGTTCATGCCTTTCTGCGCCGCCGCGGCGTTATCCAGCAGCATTTGCATCTGTGCCAAATCGGAGCCGGTGCCGTTCAGGTGACGCTGCCCGCTCTGCTTCAGCACCGCCTGGCTGATGTAGCGGGTATCAAACTCCGCATCCCCGAGGAAGCGGTAGTCGTGCTCTGCATCCAGTCCCAGCTTGTCCAGCAGATAGGACGACCCCAGCACGCGGTCGGTCTGCGTCCACTGTGAACGGGTTTCGACCGGCACCACCGTTGACGGCTGCTGTCCCAGCAGCGTCTGCAAATCGCTGAACAGCGCGTTGTCCACCTGCCCCAGTTGTTCCAGTTTCGGGTTGGTGCGGATGAGATAGCGGCTGTCGGCATTCGGGTCGACAACCAGCAGCCCGTTATTGCCCGTCGGCAGCGGGTAATCGGTCAGCGGCTGGGGACTTAGCGTTTGCAGTCCGTTGCCGATGGCGCTCAGGAGGTCGGCCGCAGAGGGCGGTTGCGGCGCAGCAGGCGTACTCCCGCCCGGCAGGGTGTCTGTGCTGACCGCGGGCTTCGGTGCATCAACCGCCGCCATGCCCGGTGTGGTCAACACAGCAGGCGTGCCCACCGTACCCGCTATCGTGATGCCCGCGGCGGTGTTGTTCACGTTGACCGGCGTCAGGTTATTCCCGGCATCAGGCCGTTGAGTCGTCGACGACAGCGCAACCGCATCGGGGTTGTTGACGTGACCGGAAGCTGAAGGCGCTAACACCACGGCGTCGCCGGTATTGAGCGTCAGCGGCCCGGTGGTAGTCGGTGTCGTAATGACCGCGCTGATGTTCTCCGCCTGCACGCCGGCTTGCAGTGCGGTGCCAGACTGTGGCGTCAGTGCAACCGCATCGGGGTTGCTGACGTGACCGGAAGTCGAAGGCGCTAACACCACGGCGTCACCGGTATTGAGCGTCAGCGGCCCGGTGGTAGTCGGTGCCGCAATCACCGCGCTGATGTTCTCCGCCTGCGCGCCCGTTTGCAGCGCGGTGCCAGACTGTTGTGTCAACGTCACCGTTTTGCCCGACACAGCCACGCCGGCGGCATTGCCTGCCAGCGTAGCCTGCCCGCTGTTCGTTTTGGTGACGTCTACCGCACCCGCGTTAAACGACGGATCCTGACTGGTCAACTGGCGCGTGGTCTGCTTCTGCAAGGGGGACAGCGTGGTGATGGCATCCAGCACCGGTTTGGTGGACGCAGGCATAAACCCGCCGCTGCCCGACTGCAGCGTGGTATTGCTGATATCCTGTTTAACATCGGCGGTAATGGTGCCCCCCGCCTGAATTAAGGCGCTATAACTTTCGCCAACGGTTTTTTCGTAGGTTGGGGTGCCGACCAAAGAATAAGGAATGTATTTTCCCGCATTATACATTTCTCTAGATCTATATTTTCTTGCTGAAGCAGAATCATATTTATATGTTAAGTAATCATAGAAAACACCTGACTGATATGATTTATTTAAAAGTCCCTCACCACTTAATTCAATATTATTTAATGAATAAATGTTCGACGCATCATTAATCAATATTTTTGAACCGATATACATATTACTTCCGGAATAAAAATTCCCCGCACCATACTTATCATCAATGGAGATTTTTTTACTTCCAATCATCACTATTTTATCTTGATTGTCGATTGGTCGGTAAAAATAATATGTTGTACTAACCTCACACTGACAACCGTTGACACCATTGCCTATTGTTTTGGTTGTAATATAGGTATCGAGTTTATATTCATCTGGTTTAAACCAAGATAAGGGGATTGCAACAGATGTTCCACCTGCCCACTCAGGCACAGAATCCCCCGCCAACTCCGTTTCCGTCACCACAAATCCCTCACGCTGATTCGTCAGTGTGCCGGTGTTAATGGTGATATCGCCGGATTGCGTTTCGATGGTGCCGGAGCTGTTGAGCAGCGAGGTGCTGGCGTTGCCCTGGTCATCACGTTGAATGAGCAGGTTATTGCCTGCCAGTATGGTGCCAAACACGTTGGTCAGGGAGTCCGACAGCAGGCGCATATTGCCGCCCGCATACAGCATGCTGCTGTTGTGTAGCAAACCGCCGGCCTGCACCAGCAGGTCGCCCGTGGTGCCAATCAGCCCTTGGTTATTCAGCGTGTTATCACTGACCAGCGTCAGGTTGCCGCCTGCCTGCACGCTGCCCTCTTCTGCCTGTACGATGTCTTTGGCACTGATCCGTGAGTCGCCGCCGCCTGCCAGAATGCGCCCCTGATGGGTCAGCGTGCCGGTACTGGTCAACCGGACGGATTGTCCCTGCAACGTACCACGCTGGTCGAGGTCACCCGCCACGTTTAGCGTCAGCTGTTTCCCGGCGGCCATGGTTTGCGTAAAGGTCAGCGGCCCGGTGAGTTCGGCAGTCAGGTTACCCAGCGCCACCAGTTGCCCGTCCTGCTGCAGTTCATTCGTCTTGAGGCGCAAATCCTGCGCGCTGTAGAGCTTCGCGCCCTGACGGTTAATCAGCCGCTGCGTCTGCAGCGCCAGCTGTGTCAGACCCAGCAGCGTGCCGTGGTTGTCCAGTTCGTCGGCGATAATCTCCAGTTCACCGGCCTGCACCAGCCCGTTGTTCACCCACCGAGGAAGGGTCAGCGTCAGTTTGTCCTGCGCCATCAGGCTGCCCTGCTGGGTCAGCTGTCCGGTGTTCACGGCCAGCCCGCGCCCCTGCAGCCAGCCGTGGTTTTCTAGCGCTGCTGATTTCAACGTCGTGGTGCCGTCGGACAGCAGTTGTCCGCTCTGCTGGTTGATAATCCGGTCGGTCGCGTCCAGTTGCAGCGCGGCGGTGCCCTGTACCGTGCCACCGTTGGTGACGGTGTTGCCCGTCAGAATGGTAGTGGCGGCCTTGATGTCGCCCTGATTGTCCAGCGCCGCTGCCTGCACGTTCAGCGTGCCGTCGCTGCTCAGACGTGCCTGCGAGGCATGGGTAAACTGACCGGTGACGGTGGCATTAAGCGCACGGTCGCCGCGCAGAGAGCCGTGATTGTCGAGCGTCTCCGCGCCCAGCGTCAAGGTGCTGCCCTGTATCTGACCGCGGTTGATGAGATTGTTGGCCGTCAGGCTCAGGTCACCGCCGCTGACCAGCTGACTGCCCTGCGCCCCCTGATAGGCTCCGGTGAGTTGCAGCGTCCCGCGCTGCACGCCCAGCAGGTTACCCTGCTGCTCCAGGTCACGCGCGGTCAGGCGCAGGTCGTCCGACTGCCACAACCCCTGATTGCGCAGCACGCCCGTTGTCAGTTCCCCCGTGCCGCCGCTGAGCAATCGCCCCGTCGCCAGATTATCGACGCGGTCAGCGAGAGCCAGCGTAAAGCCACCGACGCCCGTCAGCGTGCCGCCGTTCTCCAGCGTCTGCCCAACCACGGTCACGCTGCCCTGCGAGAACAGCTCGCCCTGATTGTTGAGTGCGTCGCCGTTGAGCGACAGGCTGTTCAGCCCCGCGACGGTGCCGCGATTGCTGAACGTGTCGCCGTTCAGCGTCAGCGTGCCCGCCTGCCATAACCCGGCGTTATCCGCCTGTTTAGCCTGGAGCGTAGCCGCGCCTTTGCTGAGCAGCTGGCTGCCCTTATTGCCGACATAGCGCAGCACGTCGAGCAGGCGCAGCGCGTCAGTACCCTGAATGCGGCCCTGATTCTCCATCTCACGGGCGCGCAGTTGCAGGTCATTGGCCTGTAGCGTACCGGCATTGCGCAGCGTACCGCTGTCGAGGTGACCTTCGCCGTTGGTCAGCAGTTCCGCTCCGGCGCGGTTAATCAGCTCATCCCGGTTGGTGACCGTCAGGCCGTGGCTGCCCAGCAGGCGTCCGCCGTTATCCAGCGTGCCGGTGGTCAGGCTCAGCGTGCCCGCGGCTATCTCACCGCTCTGGTTCAGGCGGTCGGCCGTGATAACGGCGTCGCCGTCGCTCAGCAGACGGGAGGAAGCCGTCCCCTGATAGCTACCCAGTAGCTCAAGCCGCAGCCCGTCCTGACCGAGCAGCGACCCGCCGTTGGTCAGGGCGTTCGCCGTCAGCGCCAGCGTGTTGCCCTGCCAGACCCCGTCGTTTGTGACATCGCCCGCCTGTGCGGATAACACCCCGTTGGTCAGCAACTGACCGGTAGCGCCGACCGTCAGGCCATCGCGCAGTTCCAGCGTGATACCGCGCTCACCGATAACCGTGCCGGTGTTGTCGAACGCCCCGCCGTTCAGCGCCAGCGCCCGGCTTTCCCAGCGCCCGCTGTTGCGCAGCTGGTTGCCGCGCAGCGTCAGGGTGTCGGCAGTATGCAACAACCCCGCGCCCTGATAGTCGCCATCGAGCGACAGCGCCCCGTCGGCAATCACCGTGCCCGCATTGTTTATCGCACCACTGTCGAGTGTCACCTTACCCACGCCGGATACGGTGCCCTGATTGTCAAACTGGCTGGCGCTCAGCCAGCTGTCGCCGCCGGAGAGCAGCGTGCCCTGATTGGTGAGCAGGCTGGCCGGATTAGCACGTTCCAGCGTGACCGTTAATCCGCTATCCCCCTGAATGCGTCCGCGGTTGGTCAGTTGCTGCGCGTCAAACGTCAGGCGGTCCGCCTGTACATCACCGTCGTTTGCCACCGTTGCCGCACGTAAAACAGCAATACCCTGCGACAGCAGTTTACCGCCCTGCTGATTCGTCAGACCGTTGGCGGCGCTCAGCGACAGCGCATTAATACCAAAAATCTGCCCACGGTTGGTCAGGTCAGCCGCCTGCAGCGTGATATCGCCCGCCTGCCACTGCCCGTCATTGTCAACCTCACCCGCCGTCAGCGTACTGCTGCCCTGACTCAGCCATTTGCCCTGATTGCGGGCCGTCCCCGCAATTGCCAGCGTCAGGGCATCGACGCCCAGCATCTTGCCACGGTTCTCCAGCGTCTGCGCGTCCACAGTCAGCTTACGGGCTTCCAGCGTGCCCTGCTGATCGACATGGTTTGCCACCACGCCCAGCGTGCTGCTGCCGCTGATAAGCCCGCGGTTATCCAGTTGATTACGCAGATCCAGTTGCAGATCGTCCGCGCCCAGTATCTGCCCGTGGTTCAGCACGTCCGCCGCGGTGACGTTGATATTTTTACTGGTGAGGTCACCGGTGTTGGTCAGGGTGCCGTCCAGCGTCAGTTGCAGACTGCGCGTGCCGTTCAGCAACCCGCCGTTGGTCACCGCATTGGCACCAATAGTGAGCACCTGACTGTTCAGCACGCCCTGATTATCAAGATGATGGCCGAGCGCCAGCGTCAGTCCGTTCACGCCCATCAGGGTGCCTCGGTTGACGACGTCATTGGCCTTAATCGTCAGCGCATTGCTGCTGAGGTCACGCGTATTATTCAGCGCCTCATCCAGATGTAGATTCAGGCTGTCGACACCGGTGATTGCGCCGCTGTTGGTCAGGTCGTTCGCGTTCAGCGTCACCGCCGCCCCGTACAATGTGCCGCGGTTGGTGAGGTTATTGCCGGTTGTCAGTTCAAGACGGTCGAGGCCGTTAATTTTCCCGCGGTTGTCCAGTCTGTCGGCCTGTGCGGTCAGCTGAGTGCTGTTCAGTGTGCCCTGATTGGTTAAGGTGTCATCCAGCGTCAGTTGCAGACCGGCCACACCGGTGAGGGTGCCGTCGTTGGTCAGCGTGCGGGCAGCAACAGTGGCGAGCGTGCTCCACAGCGTGCCCTGATTGGTGACGTCGCCATTCGCCAGCGTCATCTTCAGGGATTTGTCGCCCTGAATGTGCCCGCGGTTGTTCAGGCTTTGCGCGTCCAGCGCCAGGCTGTCCGCCTGCCATTCGCCGTCGTTAACGACCTCGGCCGCGTTCAGTACCGCCATGCCCTGGGTGAGCAGCTTACCGGTTTGCGCATTGGTCAATTTATTTTTCGCCGTCAGCGTCAGCGCCGACAGCCCCAGCAGCTGGCCGGCATTCCCGACCGCATCCGCCGTCAGCGCCAGCGTGTTGCCCTGCCAGAACCCGTCGTTCATGACCGTGGCTACCTGCGCCTGCAGGATACCGTTGGTCAGCAACTGACCGGTGCTGCCAACCGTCAGGCCATCGCGCAGTGCCAGCGTGATGCCGCGCTCACCGATAACCGTGCCGGTGTTGTCGAACGCGCCGCCGTTCAGCGTCAGCGCCCGGCTTTCCCAGCGCCCGCTGTTGCGCAGCTGGTTGCCGCGCAGCGTCAGGGTGTCGGCAGTATGCAACAACCCCGCCCCCTGATAGTCGCCATCAAGCGACAGCGCCCCGTCGGCAATCACCGTGCCCGTATTGCTCATCGCCGCACTGTCGAGCGTCACCTTACCCACGCCGGACACGGTGCCCTGATTGTCAAACTGGCTGGCGCTCAGCCAGCTGTCTCCGCCGGAGAGCAGCGTCCCCTGATTGGTGAGCAGGCTGGCCGGGTTGGTACGCGCCAGCGTGACCGTTAATCCGTTATCCCCCTGAATGCGCCCGCGGTTGGTCAGTTGCTGCGCGTTCAGCGTCAGGCTGTCTGCCTGCCACTCACCGTCATTGATGGCTTCTGTCGCGCGTAATGCCGCCAGACCCTGCGACAGCAGTTTCCCGCCCTGCTGGTTATTCAGCGTATTGAGGGTCGTCAGTGACAGCGCCCTGAGACCAAAAATCTGTCCGCGGTTGGTCAGGTCAGCGGCCTGCAGCGTGATATCGCCCGCCTGCCACTGCCCGTTATTGTCAACCTCACCCGCCGTCAGCGTGCTGCTGCCCTGGCTCAGCCAGTGGCCCTGATTGCGTGCCGTCCCCGCAATCGCCAGCGTCAGCACATCGACGCCCAGCATCTTGCCGCGGTTCTCCAGCGTACCGGCTTCCACGTGCAGTTCGCGCGCTTCCAGTGTCCCCTGCTGGTCGATATGGTTTGCCACCACGCCCAGCGTGCTGCTGCCGCTGATAAGACCCTGATTATCCAGCGCATTACGCACATTCAGTTGCAGGTCATCCGCGCCCCGCACCTGCCCGTGGTTCAGCACATCCGTCGCGCTGACGTTGATATTTTTACCGGTGAGGTCACCGCTGTTGGTCAATGCGTCATTGAGTGTTAACTGCAGGCTGCGCGTGCCGTTCAGCAACCCGCCGTTGGTTACCTCATCGGCAGCAATGGCCAGCGTCTGGCTGTTCAGCGCGCCCTGATTATCAAGATGATTGCCAAGTTGCAGTGTCAGCCCGTTCACGCCCATCAGGGTGCCGCGGTTGACGACGTCATTAGCCTTAATCGTCAGCGCATTGCTGCTGAGGTCACGCGTATTATTCAGCGTCCCGTTCAGATGTAGATTCAGGCTGTCGACGCCGGTGATTGCGCCGCGGTTGGTCAGGTCGTTCGCGTTCAGCGTCACCGCCGCCCCGTACAATGTGCCGCGGTTGGTGAGGTTATTGCCGGTTGTCAGTTCAAGACGGTCGAGGCCGTTAATTTTCCCGCGGTTGTCCAGTCTGTCGGCCTGTGCGGTCAGCTGAGTGCTGTTCAGCGTGCCCTGATTGATTAACGCCTCATCCAGCGTCAGTTGAAGGCCGTTCACGCCGGTGAGGGTGCCGTCGTTGGTCAGCGTCCGGGCAGCAACAGTGGCGAGCGTGCTCCACAGCGTGCCCTGATTGGTGACGTCGCCGTTTGCCAGCGTCAGCTTCAGCGAGGTATCACCCTGAATATGACCGGCATTGGTCAGGTGCTGCGCGTCCAGCGTCAGGCTGTCTGCCTGCCATTCGCCGTCGTTAACGGCCTCGGCGGCCTTCAGCACCGCCAGGCCTTCAGTGAGCAGCGAGCCGGTTTGCGCATTGGTCAGCGTCTTGTTCGCCGTCAGCGTCAGCGCTGACAGCCCCAGCAGCTGGCCGGCATTCTCAACCGCATCCGCCGTCAGGGTCAGCGTGTTGGCCTGCCACTGGCCACGGTTTTCCAGTCGGCTGGCCGTCAGCGTGCTGTCGCCCTGACTCAGCCATTTTCCGCTGTTACGGGCCGTGGTGTTAATCGCCAGCGTCAGCGCATCCACGCCCAGCAGCGTGCCCTGATTGTCGAGCGCATCCGCCTGCACCTGCAACTGGCGGCTTTCCAGTGAACCTGACTGGTCGACCTGTTCCGCCTCAAGCTGCACCCGCTGGCTGCCGCTGATAAGGCCGCTATTGCGAACCGCGTCCTGCAGCGTCAGGTGCAGCGCGTCACCGGATATCTCGCCCTGATTGAACAGGTCGGTCGCCGACAGCGTCAGTGTTTTACCGTACAGGTTACCCGCATTGGTCAGGCTATCGGCAACCGTCAGTTGCAGTGTGTCAGTCCCGGCGATGTCACCGCCGTTAGACAGGGTATTGGCCGTAATTGCTGTCCGCTGCCCCAGCAGCGTGCCCTGATTCTCCAGCGCGTGTCCCTGCAGTTGGATAGTGTTCCCCTGCCAGCGCCCGCGGTTGGTGAGTGTGATGCCGGACCAGTCCAGCCGCCCGTCAGTCTGCAGCGTCCCGCTGCCCTGATAATTGCCCGTCAGTGACAGCGAGGTGACAGCCAGCACGGTTCCGGCATTCTCCACCGTCCCGCCAATAAGGGTTGCCGCGCCGTTGCTGGCAAGCGAGCCCTGATTGGCTAGCTGCGTGGCGCGCAGTTGCGTGTTGCCGCCAGACACCAGCGTGCCGCGGTTGTCCAGTACACCGTCGCCCGCCTCACGTCCCTGAGGTGACGATGACGCGTTGAGTTGCTGAATGTCTGCTGCCAGCGACAGCGCCATCGGCAGGAATGAACCCTGACGTGCAGCGCTTGCAGGCGCGACCGTGATGCCGATATCGCCTTCGGCCTGCACCCGTCCCGTGTTGATGAAATGGGTGGACTGCAGCGTCAGGTTATCCGCCCGCCACTCGCCGTGGTTCTCCGCCCGAACCGCCTGCAACACCGCCGCGCCCTGCGTCAGCAGTTTGCCGGTCTGCTGGTTGGTCAGCCCGTGCTGTGCCGTTACCGACAGCGCCTGAATACCGAGAAGTTGCCCGGCATTGGTGACCTCATCCGCGTCAAGCAAGAGGGACGCGGCCTGCATCAGGCCACTATTGTCCACCTGCTGTACAGTTACCACGCCATTTTTCTGGGTCAGCAGGCTGCCGTCATTCGACAGGTTACCGGCAATCGACAACGTCAGCGCATCCACGCCCAGGATGTTACCCTGATTGACCAGCGAGGCAGCCTCCAGCGTGACGGTTTTTCCTTCCAGCGTGCCTTTCTCTCGCTGGTTAACGTCGCCAGCCGTGACCGTCAGCGTATTGCTGGCGCTGATAAGCCCGGCGTTATCCAGCCACCCGGTGGTGTTCAGTTGCAGATGATTGGTGCCCTGCAATTCGCCACGGTTGTTCATGTCCACCGCCGCAACCGACAGGCTGTCGCTGCGCAACGCACCGGTATTATTCAGGCTGTCGCCGAGCGACAGCGTCAGCGTCTCGACACCGGTGATGGTGCCGTGGTTAGCCAGACGCTCTGCGGCAAGCGCGACAGTATTGCCCAGCACCGTGCCCTGATTGGTCACCTGCTTCCCTTGCAGGGACAGCGCCCGGCTTTCCCAGTGCCCGTTATTCGCCAGCGTGTCGCCATCCAGCGTCAATGTCCCTGCCGTATTCAGCAGGCCACGGCCCTGATAGTCGCCGCGCAGCGACAGGCCTGTCGCCGCGATTACCCGACCGTCGTTCATCAGCGACGTTCCCGTCAGTACCGTGTTGCCCAGGCTCGACAGCGTGCCCTGATTCTCCATCAGGCGTGCGAACAGCGTGGCGTCCCCGCCTGTCGTCACCGTGCCACGGTTGATTAACGTCCCTTTACCGTGTGTCGCTGGCAGCGTCAGGGACAAGGCCTCATCCCCCTGAATCTGACCGTCATTGGTGAGATTATTCGCCGTCAGCGTCAGGCTTTTGGCCTGCCACTCGCCGGCATTGACGACCGCCGCCGCCGTGAGCGTCGCGATGCCCTGAGACAGCAGTTTTCCTGCTTGCCGGTTGGTGAGCCCGTGGGTCGCCGTCAGCGCCAGCGCGGACACCCCGAAGATGTTCCCCGCGTTATCCAGTTCATCGACCTGCAGCGTGACGTTTTTCGCCTGCAAGGTGCCCTGATTATCGAACCGTTGTGCCGTGATGCTGCTGTCACCCTTACTCAGCAACGCCCCCTGACTGGACAGGGTGCCGGCTATCGCCAGCGTCAGCGCGTCGGTGCCGTGAAGTGAACCCTGATTGGTCAGACGTGCCGCGTCCACGCTGAGCTGATTACCCTGCAGTGTGCCGGCGTTATCCAGATTACCGGTTAAGAAAAGCGACAGGTGATTGATACCGCTCATCGTGCCGCGGTTGTCGAGAGACGTCCCGTCTGCCGTCAGGGTGAGCGCCTGCAGCGTGCCCCGGTTCTCGGTGTTCGCCGCCTGAAGACGCAGCGACTCTCCGCTGAGCCAGTCACCACTATTGGTAAAGGTATCGGCGACGGTCAGGTTCACCGCGCCCCGCGCCTGTGCCTGTCCGCTGCTGGTGAGGGTAGAGGCCTGAAGGGTCAGCGCATTGCCCTGCAACACCCCGGCATGGCTGATGACATCGCCGTGAATTGTCCAGTTGCCGCTGGCCAGCAGGCTGCCGCGGTTGTCCAGTTGCGTGGCGGTAATCTGCCCGTCGCCGGTAATACCGGTTTTACCCGCATTGAGCCAGCGTTCGGCCTTCAGCAGGAACTGCTGTGCCTGAATGGCTCCCTCGGTCTCCGCCTGTCCGGCGTTCACCGTCAGGTCCGTGCCGGCCAGCAGCGTACCGGTCGCGGATTGCGTCAGGGTGCGCGTGGCGTCCAGTTGCAGCGCGTTGTCTGCCTGAATCGTGCCCTGATTAGCCAACGTACCGGTATGCAGCTGCAATGCAGGGGCCGTGAGCGTACCGGCATTGCTGAGGCGGTCGGCGGTCACCTGCAGGGTGTTGCCGGCCTGCAGCCGGCCGCGGTTATCCAGCGACTCACCCAGCGTCAGCGCCAGTTTTTCCCCCGCGCTGAGGGTGCCGCGGTTCACCAGACTGCCGCCGTGCAGCGCCAGCATCTGTTTTGCGTTGATAACGTTGTGGTTTTCGGCCGTCTGGCTGGTCAGGTCAAGTGCGTTTGCGGTTACCTCGCCCTGATTAGTGAGCCGGTCAGCCTGTGCGGTCAGCGTCGCGGCCTGCAATGTACCGCCGTTGGTGAGGCTGCCGGCCAGCAAAAACAGCTGATTATCCGTCAGAATATGGCCCTGATTGTTCAGCACCGTTTGCAGCTCAAGCTTCACGTCATGGCGGGCGCTGAGTAATCCGCTGTTGTCCAGACGCTGGGCGTTAGCCGTCAACCGCTCCGCCGCGGCCAGCGTGCCACTGTTCGTTATGTCGCCGCCGCTGAACGTCAGCGCCTGCAACGCCGCGATATCGCCCTGGTTATCCAGCGTATCCAGCGTCAGCGCGAGGGTTTTCCCCGCCAGCGTGCCGCGCTGCACCAGACGGCCGCCCTCCACGCTCAGCGTATTGCCCGCCGCCAGATTCCCCTGCCAGTCGCCCTGCTGCGTGACGCGTACCGTGGCGCTGTCTTTTGCCTGAAGCTGCGCGCTGCCTGCACTGGTAAGGGTCTTTGCTTCCAGTCGCACGTTTTCAGCGCCCGCGCTCCCCGCCAGCGATACGGTGTCGCCGCGCATATCGAGCAGCGATTCCGCCTTGAGGCCGCTTTTCGCATCCTGCTGCAGCGATTGCCCCGCGTTGACCGTCACCTTACCGGCGGCAAGCTGGGCATTCGCCAGCGTGACAGCGTCACCTTTTACAGATAATTGATGTGCTGACCTGACGGTGCCCTGCGCATCGACGCCCGCACTGATGACGCTGTTTTGCGCTTTCAGTCCGCCACCCGATGACAACTCAATATTTTGTCCAGCACGCAGCGTCGCGTCCTGCAGCGTGATGTCCTGTCTGGCGTTCAGCGTCAGCGCGTCACCCGCCTGCTGTTTGCCCCGCAGCGCCAGCGCGTCCGCGTCTGCCTGAATAGTGCCTTGCGCCACCGTATCGCCGAGGCTGAGTTTGCCGTTGGCCGACAGCGTGATATCGCCGCTGCGCGCACTCAGGTTGCCAACGTTGACGCCCACGCCCTTGTCGCTGGACACCAGCTTGATGCGGTTGGTGTACATGCCACCCAGCGCGCCCGTATCCAGCGCGACCTTAACGCCGCTATCCGCCGCCTGCGCCGTCACCTTGCCCGTTGCGTCAACCTGACTGGCACCGAGCACAATCTGCGTATCGTTGGCATTCAGCCCGGCATTAATCTGCGCGGTGCGGGCAATCAGGCTGAGGTAGTCACTCTTACTTGCATCCAGCCCCTGCCCGGTCAGCGTGATATCGCCGCGCTGCACATCGATATGTTGCAGCTTTCCCTGCGCATCCAGCTGGGGTTTTCCGGTGGTCAGCGTCACCTGCGGGGTATTGATAAAGCCGCAGCCATCGCAGGTAATGCCGTTCGGGTTGGCCACGATGACGCTGGCCTGTTTGCCCCCCACTTCCAGGTAGCCCGCCAGCGTACTGCGGTTGCCGGACACCACTTCGTTGATAATCGCGTCGGCGCCTTTGCCTTTCAGGTTGGGGTTGTTCTGGATCAGCCCGCCAAGCTGGGTCGGATTGAGCTGTTCGGTACCGTTATTCAGGATCAGGCCGGGCTTGCCGACGTTAAAGTCCTGATACTGGTTATGGGAAATCCCCGCGCTGTTTGGCGTAGCAATATTGATGACCGGTACGCCATTACCCGCCTGATCCAGCCCGGTGTTGCCCGCCGCGACCTGCACGCCCGCCGCCATCGCCGGCAGCAGCGGCTGAAACGCAATCAGGTGGATCAGCGTATACGCCAGCAGGCGCTGTGTGGTTTTTACTGGTTTCATCCCTGAATCCCCGGTCGTAACGATTAACAACGAAACATTAAAAATGAATACTTAAAAAGACAGCCCAACGCGGTAATACACCACGGCGCTATCCGGTTTTTATTAGCAAGACTCACAATGGAGTCGTCAGGTTGGTAATATAGCCCTGTTTGATGTATTTATTGCTGCCGTCATATACCAGCAGATTAATGTTATTAACATTAATACAACGGTTAATATGACTTTTATTTAACTGGTCTTTATCGCTTTCACGCAGCAGCGAACTCTTGTGATAATGAATTTCCTGTATGGACAAACAGTATCCGGTATTACTTTAACCAACTGGGTTCATCGTCATTTGTGGCTGATTTAATTGCAATAATAAATCACGCTGCTGCCGGGATTGATCGATCACTTCGGCCTGCCGCTGCTGAATGTCCTTTTGGTCTGCCGGATTAAGTTGCGCGGAGAATGCTGAAAATGCTGTACAAAAAAATAGCGCAGGCGTGATAAGGATCAGCCTGAAAAAACCACGCATGGTTTCATCCCTGATGATAATAATTTTTTTTGGCATAGTAAAACCGTTAATTACCAAGCTCAATATGTCAGGTAATATATAATTTCATGACAATCGGTTTGCGTTAAGTCGCGATAAAATATTCTCTTAACCAATAATTTCAGGGCTGTTACACCTCATCATACAATACTGCGTATTTCATGACCTCTGTTGTCGCTTCACACTCTGGACACGCTTAGAAACAAGCTCTCAACAGTGAAACCATATTCTGTTCAGGCATAAAAAATCCGGAATCAGAAAACTGATTCCGGATTATCTCTTACTCGCAGGAACGTTCAAATATGCTTAAACGTTCTACTTACGCGGATCGCATTACGCTTCTTCAGCGTCTTCCTCATCCACAATGCGTTCCACACGCACCAGATCGATACGGTATTCGGAAACCTCAACGATATGGAAGCGCAGGTGGTGTAATTCGATGGTATCGCCAACTTTCGGAAACTCATCACTGTGCGCCAGCAACAGGCCTGCCAGTGAAGCATAATCTTCCTTCGGGTCAACCAGATCGCTGCTATCCACAACCTGCTGCAAAGCATGCAGGTCTGTTCCGCCCTTCACCAGCCAGCCTTCACCGTCTGGGATGATATCCAGCGTTTCGTCTTCATCCGGGAACTCACCTGCAATGGCTTCCAGCACGTCCAGCGGCGTGACCAACCCCTGCACTACGCCAAACTCATTGGTGATGATCACCAGACTACCTTTCGCACGACGCAGAACGGGCAACAGATTAATCACATCCAGCGTTTCAGGCACGACGATGGGCGGATTCGCCGCCGCGAAGCTTTCTACATCCGTCTGCGTTTCCAGCGCCACCAGCAGATCCTTGGCACGGACGATGCCGATAAGTTCATCCAGAGAACCGCGGCATATTGGGAACAGGCTATGAGGCGTGTCCAGCAATTGCATACGGATTTGCTCGACGGAACTTTCACTATCCACCCAGGAAATTTCAGTACGTGGCGTCATCACGCTACGCAGTGAACGCGACGCTAATGTCAGCACGCCGCTGATCATATTGCGCTCTTCCTCAGCAAACTCTTCTGTCGTGAGCTTCTTCTGGGGTTCATCCGCATCCAGATCATCCGTGTTTTTCCGTGAACCCATCAGGCGCAGAATGGCCTCTGCGGTACGCTCACGCAAAGGACGGTGCGACTGGTGCTTCATGAAGTTATGACGGGCAATCTGGTTAAACAGCTCGATCAGAATAGAGAAACCAATCGCGGCGTACAGGTAGCCTTTCGGAATGTGGAAGCCAAGACCTTCCGCCATCAGGCTCAGACCAATCATCAGCAAGAAGCTGAGACACAGGACAACCACCGTTGGATGCTCGTTAACGAATCGGGTCAGAGGTTTAGAAGCAATCAGCATGACACCCATTGCAATGATCACCGCCGTCATCATCACACCCAGATGATCGACCATGCCCACTGCGGTAATCACGGCATCCAGAGAGAACACCGCATCCAGAACGACGATTTGCGCCACTACAGCCCAGAAACTGGCGTGGGCACGATTGCCATTGCCATCGTGCGTTTTGTTCTCTAGCCGTTCATGCAACTCCATTGTGGCCTTGAACAAGAGGAACACACCGCCGAACAGCAAAATCAGGTCGCGCCCCGAGAAGCTGAAATCACCAAGGCTAAACAGTGGACGCGTCAGTGTGACCATCCAGGAAATCAAAGACAACAGGCCCAGACGCATTAACAGCGCCAGGCTTAAACCGATAATGCGGGCTTTATCTCGCTGTTTGGGGGGTAATTTATCCGCCAAAATGGCGATAAACACCAAATTGTCGATACCCAGAACAATTTCAAGTACCACCAGCGTCAATAAGCCTGCCCAGATTGAAGGATCTAGCAAAAATTCCATGTCAGACTCCAGAAAATGAACGAGCAGATGACATCAATGCATGAGCCGCATTGAATGGTAATAAAAAGAGTTGATGTGAATCAGAGAGATTCTGAATGTGGTCTGAGTGACCAGTTGAGTACAGAAAACCGCCAGCATTAGCGGGGAAACAGAGAACGTTTTGTCGGTGACAGTCCATGGGAAGGGCTGATGCCCGGTGCTCCTAAGCAATTTAAGGGACGTTTACTCTAACAGGTTGTTACCAATTTTCACAAAGAATTTCGTCGATCGGCTTCGCATTGATAACACGCTCAAATTTTCCGCTTCTGCATCCTTTTAGCCGCTCGTTTAACTGGTCAGCATTAGAGCATCATCACACTATTTATTTTTTCGATAACTAAAATAAATCTGTCAGTCACGATTTCTCGCCTGACAACCTGGAGGAACACAGTGAATGTCATGAATCCACGGTAAATTTTTTTCTTGCAGCCATACTAATACCGCGACGGTTAACGTTCAGTGGCTGAACGTTAACCCAGTTTCCTGACACATTGACTCTTTATGATCGTGAACGTGAGGAGGTAGCAAGTGAGTATTGCAATCATGTTATGCACTCACGGCGCCACTGCGGGACCGCTGTTAAAGACAGCAGAAATGATCCTTGGCGAGCAAAGCAATATCGCCTGGATCGATTTCGTTCCTGGAGAAAACGCCGAAACATTGATAGAAAAATATCAGGAAAAACTCACGCAGTTAGACACATCGCAAGGCGTGCTGTTTCTCGTTGATACCTGGGGCGGTAGCCCGTTCAACGCAGCCAGTCGTCTCGTCACCAATAAAGAAAACCATGATGTTATCGCTGGCGTGAATATCCCCATGCTGGCAGAAACCTTTATGGCTCGGGATGATAATCCGTCCTTTTCCGATTTGGTTGCTATCGCTCTGGAAGCCGGCAGGGATGGCGTCAAGGCGCTGAAGTATCAGGATACGCCCAAAGCCGCGCCCCCTTCTCCTCCACCGCCGCCAAAAGCCAAGGCCATTCCCACACCAGCCGGTTCCGGTGAACACATGAAGATCGGATTGGCGCGTATTGATGACCGTCTGATTCATGGCCAGGTCGCCACCCGTTGGACGAAAGAAACCAATGTTTCGCGCATTATTGTCGTCAGCGATGAAGTCGCCGCCGATAACGTGCGTAAAACGTTGCTGACTCAGGTTGCGCCGCCGGGCGTTACCGCTCACGTGGTGGATGTCGCAAAAGCCGTCCGTGTTTACGACAACCCAAAATATGCCGCTGACCGGGTGATGCTGTTATTCACCAATCCGACCGATGTATTAACGCTGATCGAAAATGGCGTAAAAATCACCTCGGTTAATATTGGCGGGATGGCATTTAAACAGGGGAAAACGCAGGTCAATAATGCCGTTTCCATCGACGAGAAGGATATCGCTGCATTCCGGGAGTTAGATAAACGCGGCATTGAATTGGAGGTTCGGAAAGTCTCAACCGATACTCGACTTAAAATGATGGATTTAATTAACAAAATGCCGCGCTGATATCTATCGCAATGCGAATGTGATTAACGCGAACGTCACCATCAATAATAGCTTTATAGACCTGGCGATTTTCAAGATAGGTATTTATGTCGATATTGAAAAGCGTTATGCCGACATAGAAAGCTTTACGTTGACATTGAAGGCTCTACGTTGACATTGAAAAACAACGGGGATGGCGATTAATTTTTACTCAGACACGTTTTATAGGAGAAGTACGATGGAGATTACCACACTTCAAATTGTGCTGATATTTCTCGTCGCGTGTGTTTCGGGGATGGGTTCAATTCTTGATGAATTCCAGTTCCACCGTCCACTCGTCGCCTGTACGCTGATTGGCGCAGTATTAGGTGATTTAAAAACCGGGATCATTATTGGCGGTACGCTGGAAATGATCGCGTTAGGCTGGATGAACATCGGTGCGGCCGTCGCCCCGGATGCGGCGCTGGCCTCCATTATTTCAACCATTCTGGTTATTGCCGGCGGTCAGGGGATCGGCGCCGGGATTGCACTGGCGATTCCACTCGCAGCAGCCGGGCAAGTCTTAACCATCATCGTTCGTACCATCACAGTCGCATTCCAACATGCGGCAGATAGCGCAGCAGAGCGAGGTAACCTCACAGCCATTAGTTGGATTCACGTCTCCGCCCTGCTGCTACAGGCCATGCGTATCGCGATCCCTGCGGTCATTGTGGCAATTTCCGTCGGCACCGATGCCGTACACGCCATGCTGAACTCCATCCCGGAAGTGGTCACCAACGGTCTGAATATCGCCGGTGGCATGATTGTCGTCGTAGGTTACGCGATGGTCATCAACATGATGCGTGCAGGCTACCTGATGCCGTTCTTCTATCTTGGCTTCGTGACCGCCGCGTTCACCCAGTTCAACCTGGTAGCGCTGGGCGTAATCGGTATTGTGATGGCGGTGCTGTATATCCAGCTCAGCCCGAAATATAACAAGGTTCAAGGCCAGCCGGTTTCATCAGGCAATAACGACCTTGATAACGAACTGGATTAACAGGAGTGAGCAAAATGGTCGAAAACACGAATGTCAAAAAACTCACTGACAGCGACATCCGCGCGGTGTTTATCCGTTCCAACCTGTTTCAGGGTTCCTGGAACTTTGAACGTATGCAGGCACTCGGCTTCTGTTTTTCCATGGTGCCGGTGATTCGCCGTCTTTATCCTGAAAATTCGGAAGAGCGCAAACAGGCGATCAAGCGCCATCTGGAGTTCTTCAACACACAGCCATTTGTTGCAGCCCCGGTACTTGGCGTAACGATGGCAATGGAAGAACAGCGCGCTAACGGCGCCCCCATTGACGATGCGGCGATAAACGGCCTGAAAGTCGGGCTAATGGGGCCATTAGCTGGCGTCGGCGATCCAATATTCTGGGGCACCGCCCGTCCGGTATTCGCCGCACTCGGTGCGGGGATTGCCATGAGCGGCAGCCTGTTAGGGCCCGTCCTCTTCTTCGTCCTGTTTAACCTGGTTCGCCTGCTAGTACGCTACTACGGCGTCGCCTACGGCTACCGTAAAGGGATCGATATCGTCAGCGATATGGGCGGCGGTTTCCTGCAAAAAATGACCGAGGCAGCCTCTATTCTCGGCCTGTTCGTCATGGGAGCCTTGGTCAATAAATGGACTCACGTCAACATTCCGATGGTGGTGTCGACGGTGACGAACCAAAACGGTACAACCACGGTGACCACCGTTCAATCTATCCTTGACCAGCTTATGCCGGGACTCGTTCCCCTGCTGCTAACGTTCGGCTGTATGTGGTTGTTACGGCGCAAGGTGAACGCACTGTGGCTGATTATGGGCTTCTTCGCCATTGGTATCTTCGGATACTGGATCGGCCTGCTCGGCGTGTAATAGCCAATGGCCGGGTGCCAATACGCCCGGCCATTTTTTATGACGGTTCTGGATGCTTAACGAGCAAGGGTAATACGGATGACAATGACAGATATCACGCTGGTCGTGTTGATTGCATTAGCGCTGGTTTATGCCATCTATGATGAGTTCATCATGGAGAAACTCAAAGGGAAAACCCAGCTCCTCGTCCCTCTGAAACGGATGAATCGGCTCGATACGTTGATTTTTATCGGCTTAGTGGGGATTCTTATTTATCAGAATGTGATGAGCCATGGCGCTATTCTTACTACCTATCTTTTGATTTCTCTGGCCTTCATGGCATGTTACCTGGCTTATATTCGTCGTCCTAAACTGGTGTTTAAATCAACCGGCTTCTTTTATGCGAATATATTCATTCCTTATACCAGAATTAAAAATATGAATTTATCTGAGGATGGCATATTAGTCATCGATCTTGAGAAACGGCGTTTATTAATACAGGTTACTCAGCTTGATGATTTAGAAAAAATATATAAATTTATGATTGAGAATCAATGAGGTAAACTTATCAGGCGAATTATTTTAAATAACCGCAAATATACACCTCATTTTCTGGTGGTATTTTAACCCCAATAACCCTGATGTTATTTTATACAATTAATCAATTTCGACAATCAAATGAAAATAATTATCAATTGCATTATTAACACGTAAAACTTTTAGTGTTGTTTACCGCATAAATAATATGGTAAGGTTGCGCCGTCATTGGGGAGTAGCCGATTTCTGATTAAGTAATATTCACGATAACTGATCAGAAATGCTCGTATCAACATACTCGTTTATCTCTTGTTATAGGAGCATAAGCGTGGTGCGGGCGGCCAAGCGTGATTGGTAGGCGAGACCATAGACACGTAAGATCGTCATTCGGGTTGGGGATGATCTGCGTGTATATGGTTAATCGTCCAGCCGAGGCTATTTACAATGAATATGTCAGCAACACTTATCCTAGCATTTGGTATGTCAATGGATGCCTTCGCCGCGTCAATCGGTAAAGGTGCCGTCCTGCATAATCCTCGTTTCCGCGATGCCATTCGTACCGGACTCATTTTTGGCGTCATTGAGGCTATCACCCCCCTCATCGGCTGGGCACTTGGTTTTTTTGCCAGCCAGTATATTCTCGAATGGGATCACTGGGTTGCGTTTACGCTACTAGTTATTCTCGGTGGTCGGATGGTCATTGAAGGGCTCAAAGGCTCCGACGACTGCCGTTGTGAGAAAGTCAAAAATCATAGTCTGGCGTTATTGATCTGCACCGCTGTCGCCACCAGCCTGGATGCCATGGCAATCGGCGTTGGTCTGGCTTTCCTTCAGGTGAATATTTTTCATACCGCGATGGTGATTGGTTTTGCCACCATGCTCATGGTGACAATCGGTATGATGATTGGCCGCTACATCGGCCCGATTCTCGGCAAGAAAGCGGAAGTGATTGGTGGGTTGGTTCTGATTGGTATCGGCTGCAATATCCTGTACGAGCACCTCGGCTACGCCGCCTGATAAACTCATCTTACTTCAACGGGCAGCCCGACTATCGTGCTGCCCGTTTTTATTCTTCTCGATCTTGATTAAGCGACGACGTCGCTATCAATACGCTGATGTAAGCGGATAATAAAATCCGTTTCACAGCTAAATGCGGCGGCCGCACGCAATCGCTCGCTAACATCTGGCGTGGCTCGCCAGGCAAAGGGCGTCATCTGCAATAGCGCCGCAGCCTCGTTCCCGGATAGCTGCATTGGGTACGCGAGCGTTTGCTGCTCCATAAGCTGAAAGCCGACGAGCGCTTCATCTTTGCTCGGGTGCAATAACACCTCATCGTAGACTTCCGCTTTCAGTTGATAAAGATGTCGAGGCCCCGGAGACACCGTTACCACCCAACCTCCAACCTTAATGGTGCGCTGTAGCTCCGCGTCGTTACACGGCGCGTAAATTTTTACCACAGCATCAAGGGATTCGTCGCGAAAAGGCAGTCTCTGGCTGGATGCAACGCAAAACTCAACGTTTTCATACCGTTTTGCCGCACGCTGAATCGCCGCTTTGGACACATCCAGTCCGTAGATCGTCATCGTTCTGTGCGATGTAAGACGCTGCGCCAGCTCCGCGGTGTAATACCCCTCACCACAGCCGATATCCAACAGAGCAGCAGCGTCATCTGCCACAATAGCATCAACGTGTTGCGCCACCATGTCGCGTAGCGGCTGATAGTGACCGGCTTCCAGAAAACTGCGCCGTGCCTGCATCATTTCAGCGCTGTCGCCAGGCTGTTTTGAACGCTTAAACTGTACCGGCAACAGGTTAACGTACCCTTCTTTCGCACAGTCAAAGCTATGTTTACCACACGTCCATTGCCGCGGGTGTCGCTCCAGAGGTAACTGGCATAGCGGACACTGATAACTCATCGGCACATTTTCCTCATTAAAAACACCTTTATTACGTCACGGGTAAAATAAAACGCAGACAACAAAAAACCCGCACCATGGCGGGTTTTGCAACAGAGCTGTAAAATTACAGCGCAGTGACGTTTACTGCGGAAGGACCTTTCTGGCCATCCTGAATTTCGAATTCTACATTCTGGCCTTCAGCCAGAGTTTTGAAGCCGTTGCCTTGAATTGCAGAGAAGTGTACGAATACATCTTTGCTGCCGTCAGCAGGAGTGATGAAACCAAAGCCTTTAGACTCGTTGAACCACTTAACCTGACCTTTAATCTTTGCCATTTCAAATATTTCCTTTAATTGTTTAAACCGCCAAAAGGCGTTATACAGACAAACCAAAGTCGTTACTGCTTGAGGCACTAAGATAAGGATCGGCAGAGAAGCAGCATGCAACGCTAAAGGTTGTACTTAAGTCTTCTTTACTGAAAATGCCATTCATATACAGAACTGTACCTCGTTTTACCCAGAAGCGTTATTACACACTATGTAATCGATGGCAAGGCCTTTTTTATCAGTCGTGGACATGCCGCACAAATTCACATCATCCCTGATTCATTAATACACGATAACGTTCGCTGATGCCTATATTCACTGGCGGCATCTGGCACCACACAATAAGCGCGCGAAAGATTCTATTATGCAAAAAAATACGCGACAGCCGTCGCATTTCTGACACAGATGCACCAGCAATCATAACAAAAAGCTATAATTGGTGTGCGACGATGAAGGGATATTGAACATTAACAACAAGCGTGCCCGACAGCGGCCACGCTTATATCAATGTTTAAAATGGATTGTCATTTTTATGCTATGTATATCTTTTGCATTAATACATTACATAATAGAAATTATTTATAGACTAACTTTTCGTTACGCCAGAAATTAACTGGTTTTAACCAGTAACACCAATAATGCCACCAGAAAAGTCAATAATACTAAACTTGCCAGCTTCCAGCGTCGTTCTGATTTTGTGCTCATATCACTTACGATCCTTTCGTATAAACGAGAGACATCTCTCACATTCTTTATGGTTTATCGGCAGCCGTTGATATTTTCTTAAGGCTACATCAGATTTCTCTCTTTTTTGGCGTAAATTTCGCCATGCGTATGATCAAATATAGCTGCACGACAGTTCACCACTGTTACCGTTAGACTTTCGTTGTAACCTTAAGTAGGATTCATTAAATTAAAGCAACATTTATGTTACTAAAGGAGCATGATGCGTTCCTTACCCGCGCAAGCACGCACGACGAGCCTGCGAACAGTGATTTCTTGTGTCATGAGACACCCTCCACTATTGACTCTCCGCCCTTCTCTGCCTCTTGACTTAAATGATATTGATAATTATTCTCAAGTAACACTTCCACGGTTTGTAAGGATATCCGCATGATTGGTTTTCACGCCCGTTTACCTGCTCTGTTCCGCCGCATTGCGCTACCGTGCATCTTACTGCTTTTAGCCAACGCCTCCGCTCAGGCGGCTGAAAAGCTTAAAGTCATCACCACCTTTACCATCATTCAGGATATCGCACAGAATATCGCTGGCGATGCCGCAACGGTCGAGTCCATCACCAAGCCCGGTGCAGAGATTCATGATTATCAACCGACACCGCGCGATATTGTAAAAACACAGTCTGCGCAGTTGGTGCTGTGGAACGGCATGAATCTTGAACGCTGGTTTACGCGCTTTTTCGAAAACGTAAAAAATGTGCCTGCCGTCGTGGTAACTGAAGGCATAACGCCACTTCCGATCCGTGAAGGTGCCTATAATGGCAACCCAAACCCACATGCCTGGATGTCTCCCTCCAATGCATTAATCTATATTGAAAATATCCGCAAAGGCCTGGTGCAAGCCGATCCCGCCAATGCCGAGACGTATAACCGTAACGCCAAAGCCTACGCAGAAAAAATTAAGGCTCTCGACGAACCGCTACGTGAACGTCTCTCCCGCATCCCAGAACAGCAACGCTGGTTAGTCACCAGTGAAGGCGCATTCAGCTATCTGGCGAAGGATTATCAGTTCAATGAAGTCTATCTCTGGCCAATCAATGCCGACGAGCAAGGGTCGCCGCAGCAGGTACGTCGGGTTATCGATACCGTGCGTGAGAAGGCTATCCCTGTGGTCTTCAGCGAAAGCACGGTTTCCGATAAACCAGCAAAACAGGTGAGTAAAGAAACGGGAGCGAAATATGGTGGCGTGCTGTATGTTGATTCGCTGTCTACAGAAAAAGGCCCTGTGCCAACCTATATCGACCTGTTACAAGTGACGGTGGAAACCATCGCGAAAGGATTTAATCAATGAGTAGCGATCGAGCAGTACAGTCATTAGACGTCAATGATGTTTCGGTTACTTACAGCAACGGGCATCAGGCTATTCGCCACGCCTCGTTTTCCCTGACCGGCGGTACGATTTGCGCCCTGGTTGGCGTCAACGGCAGTGGGAAATCAACGTTGTTCAAAAGCATCATGGGGTTGGTCAAGCCAACCTCAGGGCAGGTATTGCTCAACCAGCAACCTATCTATCAGGCGCTGAAACAGAATCTGGTTGCTTATGTTCCCCAAACAGAAGATGTGGACTGGAATTTTCCCGTTCTGGTTTCCGACGTCGTCATGATGGGGCGCTACGGACGGATGAATTTTCTGCGCATCCCGAGTAAGCAAGACCGTGCCATTGTGGCGGAATCGCTGGAGCGCGTCGGGCTATCGACGCTGCAACATCGCCAGATCGGCGAACTGTCCGGTGGTCAGAAAAAACGCGTATTTCTGGCGCGGGCGCTGGCTCAGCAAGGCAGCGTATTACTGCTGGATGAGCCTTTCACCGGCGTCGACGTTAAAACGGAGAACGCGATTATCGATCTGCTGCGCACCTTGCGTGATGAAGGCCATTTGATACTGGTGGCAACCCATAATCTCGGTAGCGTTCCAGAGTTTTGTGACAACGTTATTTTAGTCAATCGTACCGTATTAGCCGCAGGCCCCACGCACAGCACCTTTACTCAGAGCAATTTGGAAAAAACATTCGGTGGCGTTCTACGACACATCAACCTCGGAGGCTCTCATCTGCATGATGACGATGACGTCCGTTCAGTGACGGTGTTAACAGACGATGAGCGTCCAGCCGTATTCTATGGTTCGACCAAGAGCGACCCTCCGGCGTCACGCGCCATACCGGAGGAGAAAAAGCCCTGATGATCGATATCCTGTTGCAGCCATTCAGCTATAACTACATGGTCAAAGCGATCTGGGTCAGCGCCATTGTCGGCGGCGTATGCGCTTTTCTTTCAGCATACCTGATGCTGAAAGGCTGGTCGCTGATGGGCGATGCGCTCTCTCACTCCGTCGTACCGGGTGTCGCCGGTGCCTATGCATTAGGCCTCCCCTACGCTGCCGGTGCATTTTTTACCGGTATGCTCGCCGCACTGGCAATGACGCTGATCCGTCACATAACCCGATTGCGCGAAGATGCGATTATCGGTTTTATTTTCTCAACGTTTTTCGCTGTCGGCCTGCTGATTATTTCGCTCAACCCGACATCGGTTAATGTACAGTCCATCATTTTCGGCAATATCTTGGGCATTGCCGACGAAGATATCCTGCAAGTTGAAATCATCATCGGCGTGACGTTCGTAATTCTTTGCCTGCTATGGAAAGATCTGCTGGCCGTATTTTTTGATGAGAACCACGCCCGTTCGATTGGCCTTTCTCCGCTGAAGCTGAAAATTTTGTTCTTTACGCTGCTGAGTGCTTGTACTGTCGCGGCGTTGCAAACGGTCGGGGCGATTTTGGTGATCGCGATGGTGATTACACCGGGCGCCACCGCGTATTTACTCACCGATCGGTTTGGGCGTCTGGTGGTGATATCGATTGCACTTGGGGCGATCACCAGCGCCGTGGGTGCGTATCTGAGCTTTTTCCTCGATGGCGCAACCGGTGGCGTGATTGTCACACTGCAAACCCTTGTCTTCTTGCTGGCGTTTGTTTTTGCGCCAAAACATGGGTTACTGGCTTCGCGCCGCCTGCGGCTACGCGATCAATCAGGAGATGCGTTATGACGCTAATAAGCTGGTTAATCGATCCCCTATCCTATCCGTTCATGCAGCGTGCTCTACTCGCCGCCGTCGTCACAGGTACGGTTTGCGCGGTGCTGTCGTGCTATCTGGTGCTGAAAGGCTGGTCGCTAATGGGTGATGCCATTTCCCACGCCGTGCTGCCCGGTATCGTTGTCGCCTTTTTACTGGGGATCCCGTTGGTTATCGGGGCTTTTGTTTCCGGCATTTTTTGTGCGATAGCAACGGGATACGTGAAAGAGCACAGTCGAGTCAAAGAAGACACGGTAATGGGGATCATCTTTTCCGGTATGTTTGCGCTGGGGCTCGTCATGTTTGCGCGCATCGATACCGATCAGCACCTGAACCATATCCTGTTTGGTAATGTGCTGGGCATCACTCAACAAGAGCTGACGCAAATCTTACTGATTGCCGGGGTGACGTTAGCGATCATGTTGCTAAAACGGCGAGATTTCATGCTGTACTGCTTCGATCCCAATCATGCCCGCGTCATTGGCCTGCCCGTTAAGCTGCTGCACTACGGGTTATTAAGCCTGTTGGCAATGACTATCGTTGCATCATTGCAGGCCGTCGGCGTTATTCTGGTGATCGCGATGCTGATTGCGCCGGGCATTATTGCCTTCATGGTCTGTAAGCGCTTCGAGCGTATGGTGCTTGTCGCTACGCTGGTTTCCGTCATTTCTTGTATTGCTGGCACCCTGATCAGTTTCTATATTGATGGCGCGACGGGCCCTTGTATCGTCATCGTTCAGGCTCTGTTCTTTACGCTGGCGCTGACGTACCACCAGCTTAAACTACGTCGCCAGGCTAGCTCTCAGGTTGTCACTGACGCACTGTAATCCCCGCTGTTTTTCTTCTACTTAACATGACGTAACCGGAAATCAAGCATCGGTTACGTCATTCATACCGATTTATTGCTTCATCCTGAGGATTGAGCGCCATCCTAACTCCGTTATTTTTAATTCCGTCTATACTTGTTTTTCGCTATCACCGCCTATCGGTTATCACTGTGCTGTAGATTCCATTTTTATTACGCTCAATGGGTTACCGTAAGCGAATCATCCCAGTGAATAGCAGGGTATCGGGCAACATCAACGGGAGGATGACCTTATGTGGCAAGCTATCAGCCGACTTTTGGAAGAGCATCACGGTACTGCAGAAATTCAGGAACACCGCGAGTTGTCCGGTGGTGAAATACATCCAGCCTGGTATGTCCGTTATGGCGAGCACGATGTTTTCGTGAAATGCGATAGTCGTGAAATGCTGGCCAAATTCACTGCTGAAGCCGATCAGCTTCACCTGCTGAGCCGCAGCAATACCGTGCGAGTGCCCGCTGTTTACGGTGTCGGTAGTTCACGCGATCACAGCTTCCTGCTTCTGCAATACCTGCCCGTTAAACCGTTGGATGCCCACAGCGCCTGGTGTCTGGGCGAACAGTTAGCTCGCCTGCATCAGTGGAGCGACCAGCCGCAATTTGGGCTGGATTTCGACAACGACCTCTCAACAACGCCTCAGCCAAACAGCTGGCAGCGGCGCTGGGCGACCTTTTTTGCCGAACAGCGAATTGGGTGGCAGTTACAGTTGGCTGCGGAGAAAGGGATGCACTTTGGTCACATTGAAACACTGATCGCACGCGTTGAGGAACGCCTCGCGGGGCATCAGCCACAACCGTCGCTCTTGCACGGTGACTTGTGGCCAGATAACTGCGCGAATAGTCAAGATGGTGCTTATCTGTTCGATCCGGCCTGCTATTGGGGGGACAGGGAATGTGACTTAGCGATGCTGCCGCGCTACCCAGCCCTGCCCGCACAGATTTATGATGGCTACCAAAACGTGTGGCCATTGGATAAAGGCTTTATCGATCGCCAACCCATTTACCAGATTTATTACCTGCTTAACCGCGCCAATCTTTTCGGCGGTAAACACATCGTTGAGGCGCAGCAGCTCATCGAGCGACAACTCTTGAGTTAATGCAAGCCGTTGGATCTACGGTAGGAAGGATGTTTCAACGTCTGGCGCAGACTTTGCGCCAGACGATTACTCAGACGGGCAACCCTAATAAACGCAATACCAGATAGCCAACGCCAGCAATAATCACCGGCAGGATATAAAGCGGAAAGAATTGCACAAAAATCGTGTGTCCTGGAACGATGACACGTGACTCCAGCGTCTCACGCGTGTTCCCGTCATCCCCTTTCATCTTTTCCAGAATCAGTTGATCTTCAATACCTTCCTTTATTGCTTTAGCCTGACGAGACATCCGGGCACCCGAAACCTGCAATGCCAGACCAATAAAAATCAGGATGTAGATCAGCCAAAACATCAGCGTCGCGGCACTGAAAAAGCGCGTAAAATCCGGTACCGGCGAGTTGAACCAAAAAATATTCAGGAAAGGCGTATTAAAACGCACCATGTCGACCATCAAATGCAGAAAATCCAGGAGAACCGCGTCAATACCCTGTTTTTTCTGGGTATACGCGTAAAGATAGTTAGCCAGCGAGACGAGCGTTGAAAGCAGCGCGGGAATAAAAAGGATCCATCCGGCAATGCGTTTAACGACGGCAATACGGCCAGCCTGTTGATACGTCATGAGAACCCCTTCTTAGCGACGCAACATCGGTAATATATCGTTTTAGTACGACGGGTAGCCTACTGTAAGTTTGCGTGCAGTCAACTCTTTATCTCCCACACCGCCTGATCGGCCACCTTCTTTAGGGTATAGTTTACCACTAAATCTTCTTTTTCTTTGCTGACGGAGCCAGTGGTATGTCCTTTGATTCTTCTCTACGCGCGGCGATTTTCGATATGGATGGGCTGCTGATTGATTCAGAACCGCTGTGGGATCAAGCAGAACTGGAAGTGATCGCCTCGCTGGGCGTAGATATTTCGTTACGGCAGTCAATGAAAGATACGCTAGGCCTGCGCATCGATATGGTTGTCGAACTGTGGTATCAGCTCTCCCCCTGGGCAACACTCAGTCGGGATGAAGTTGTCCGCCGTATTATCGATCGCGCCATCGAGCTCGTTGCCGAACAGCGCCCGCTTCTGCCCGGCGTCGAACATGCTCTGAAATTGTGCCGTGCGCAGAATCTCAAAATTGGTCTGGCTTCCGCTTCGCCGCTCCACATGCAGCAGCAGGTGCTGAAAATGTTTAATCTGGAGCACTACTTTGATGTCTTAATGTCCGCCGAGACGCTGCCCTATAGCAAACCTCATCCCGAAGTCTATTTGAATGCCGCGGATGCACTTGGCGTTTCCCCTACGCAATGCGTGACGCTGGAAGATTCAGTGAACGGGATGATCGCTACCAAGGCAGCACGCATGCGTTCAATCGTTATTCCACAGGCGGAGTTCCGCGCTGACGCACGTTGGGTACTGGCAGATCATAAGCTGGACTCGCTGACTCAGCTAACCGAAAAGCATTTAGTGCAGGCATAAAAAGCAGGAAAATAGAAAAGCGGATGTGGTTAGAGAGTACGAAAGCGTGACCAGCCAACAACTGGCCACGCTTTGAGGTATTACAGGAAGTCAGCGCGCTTAGGCGAAAACGTATCGATCAAGACGCTGCCGTCTTCCAGCGAAACGACACCGTGCATCTCGTTTTTCACCGCCAGATAAGCGTCGCCAGTTTTCAGAATACGCTTCTCGCCCTCGATCACCACTTCAAAGCTGCCTGCGGCAACATAAGCAATCTGATCGTGAATCTCATGGAAGTGAGGCGTACCAATCGCACCTTTATCAAAATGGACAAGCACCATCATCAGTTCATCAGTCCAAGTCATGATCTTGCGTTTAATGCCACCGCCCAACTCTTCCCATGGCGTTTCATCATCAATAAAGTATCTTCTCATCATCATCTCTCCTCTAACGCTTGTATTGCCCATACCTTCTATTGCGTCAACAAACCGTGCACGACAACGAGTGTATGACTATGGATTGCGACATTTTAGCCACATCAGTACCAGAAGAAACATAAAATAAGCAAAACCATGACGGCCCTCAAGAAATAAATAAAACATTATTTCATTTTTATTGAATTCACATCCCATCCAAACTATCATCCCGCATAACACGAAAGAACCGGGCATGTTGAGGAACAGGTGACGTTGTCACTGCCACGCGACATCATCTGTTTCGCCCGGCGCTTTCGCCAGACACAATTTTGGCGTCAAGAGCATGATGGGCACCGTAGGAAGCCCATCACTGAGTGATAAAAATGAAATGGTTATAAAAACGAGCAGACGGTGATTTCACCGAGCTGGTCGATTGATTCCGGTGTTGGCACCAGATGCTACACCTTCATCTGGGGCATGGTTGGCGAGAATCAGGTTTTCGGTGACATGGATCACGTCAAGGTTAGCGAGTTACGTTAATCGCTTTCTACCGGAATTACCGGTGTTCCCTACAGTAACAGCTAACGACTAAGTATTGTCGCTTATAGAGAGATTACAGATATGATTTTAAATTCTTTTGATTTGCAAGGTAAAGTCGCTCTTATCACAGGTTGTGATACGGGTTTGGGTCAAGGTATGGCTATCGGTCTGGCACAGGCAGGTTGTGATATCGTCGGCGTCAACATCGTTGAGCCAAAAGACACCATCGAAAAAGTCACTGCATTGGGACGCCGTTTCCTTAGCCTGACCGCCGACATGAGCAATGTCTCTGGTCATGCAGAGCTGGTAGAGAAAGCCGTTGCTGAATTTGGCCACGTTGACATTCTGGTCAACAACGCCGGTATCATCCGTCGTGAAGATGCGATCGATTTCAGTGAGAAAAACTGGGACGACGTAATGAACCTGAACATTAAGAGCGTGTTCTTCATGTCTCAGACCGTTGCACGCCAGTTCATCAAACAAGGCAAAGGCGGTAAGATCATCAATATCGCTTCTATGCTGTCCTTCCAGGGTGGTATCCGCGTACCGTCTTACACAGCGTCAAAAAGCGCCGTTATGGGCGTTACTCGCTTAATGGCGAACGAATGGGCAAAACACGGTATCAACGTCAACGCTATTGCGCCGGGATATATGGCGACCAACAATACCCAGCAGCTGCGCGCCGATGAAGAACGCAGTAAAGAAATCCTGGATCGTATCCCAGCAGGTCGTTGGGGCTTACCGCAGGACCTGATGGGCCCAGCCGTATTCCTGGCTTCCAGCGCATCTGACTACATCAACGGTTACACGATTGCTGTTGATGGTGGCTGGCTGGCTCGCTAAGCGCAGTTTTTCTTAGCGGCATTTCGCCAACTTTCGATAAAAAGCACAATTTTCGGTTGTGCTTTTTATTTATTTTTCAAGTTCTTATTTCTCTTTTTACGATTCTTTCTCCTGCTAAAATCCTTTCTTAAAAAAAATCAAAACAACGTTCCGACTTTGATCACACTTTCGATATTGCGTGCATGACGACAAGGTTAATAGCGCAATATAATCAATCAAAACAGTGTTTCTATTTATAAGGAACTGTTCCACGGTTCCATAAGAAGGTACTCCATGAGTATTTTTGAAAACTTATACACCAGCAGGAAATCGCAGCTCGACGAATGGGTTGCTGCACTTGATAACCACATTGCCTGCGTTCAGGATAAAGGCCGCAGCCAAACTCAGCCGACGTTATTATTGGCTGACGGTTTTGATGTGGAAAATTATGCCCCCGTGATGTGGCAATTCCCTGATGGACACAGCGCGCCTATTTCTAATTTCGCCAGCCAGCAAAATTGGTTAAGAACGCTGTGCGCCATGAGCGTGGTTACCGGTAATGATAGTTATCAGCAGCACGCTATCGCACAAAGCGAATATTTCCTGGATCACTTCGTTGATGATAACAGCGGCCTGTTCTACTGGGGCGGTCACCGTTTTATTAATCTGGATACGTTGGACGGCGAAGGCCCAGAATCCAAAGCTCAGGTGCATGAATTAAAGCACCACCTGCCCTATTACGCGCTATTGCACCGTGTTAATGCGGAAAAGACGCTGAATTTCTTTCAGGGTTTCTGGAATGCGCACGTTGAAGACTGGGATTCATTGGATCTGGGTCGCCATGGCGACTACAGCAAGAAACGCGATCCCAATGTTTTCCTGCATGCTCGCCATGATGTCGTCGATCCTGCACAGTGGCCTGTTTTGCCGTTAACAAAGGGACTAACTTTTGTTAATGCTGGCACAGACCTGATTTATGCCGCGTTTAAATATGCCGAATACACGGGCGATAGCCACGCCGCGGCCTGGGGTAAGCACCTTTATCGCCAATACGTGTTGGCGCGCAACCCAGAAACCGGTATGCCTGTATATCAGTTCAGTTCACCACAGCAGCGCCAACCCGTGCCGGAAGACGATAACCAGACGCAGTCCTGGTTTGGCGATCGCGCACAACGTCAGTTTGGCCCAGAGTTTGGTGAAATCGCGCGCGAAGCCAACGTGCTGTTCCGCGATATGCGCCCACTGCTGATTGATAATCCTCTGGCAATGCTGGATATCCTGCGCACACAACCCGACGCGGAAATGCTGAACTGGGTTATTTCAGGGTTAAAGAATTACTACCAGTACGCCTATGATGTCACCAGCAATACGCTGCGTCCGATGTGGAATAACGGTCAGGACATGACAGGCTATCGTTTTAAACGCGATGGTTATTACGGCAAAGCAGGAACCGAATTAAAACCGTTTGCGTTAGAAGGTGATTACTTATTACCGCTGGTTCGTGCTTATCGTCTGAGCGGTGATGAGGATCTGTATGCTCTGGTTAACACCATGCTGACGCGACTGAATAAAGAAGATATTCAATCCATCGCCAGCCCGTTACTGCTGTTGACCGTCATCGAACTGGCCGATCACAAGCAATCAGAATCCTGGGCACATTACGCCGCGCAACTGGCGGGCGTTCTGTTTGAACAACATTTCCATCGTGGGCTGTTTGTTCGCTCCTCAAAGCATCGTTATGTTCGTCTGGATGATACCTATCCGCTGGCTTTACTGACTTTCGTTGCCGCTTGTCGCAACAAATTAAACGATATCCCGCCGTATCTGACACAGGGTGGATATGTTCACGGTGATTTTCACGTTAACGGGGAAAATAGAATTGTTTATGACGTGGAATTAATTTATCCAGAGTTATTAACAGCTTAATTTTATATTTTTTTAATGGTTCACAATTAATCAATAGGTAAGCATTATGAATGAAAACAGAATGCTGGGGTTAGCCTATATCTCCCCCTATATTATAGGGCTGATAGTTTTTACCGCTTTCCCCTTTGTTTCGTCATTTATCCTCAGTTTTACTGAGTATGATTTGATAAATTCGCCTGAATTTACGGGGCTAGAAAACTATCACCGTATGTTCCTGGAGGATGACCTTTTTTGGAAATCAATGGGCGTTACCTTCGCCTATGTATTTCTGACCATTCCATTGAAATTAATCTTCGCACTGTTAATTGCGTTTGTACTTAATTTCAAATTACGTGGTATCGGCTTCTTCCGTACTGCTTACTATGTGCCTTCAATTTTGGGCAGCAGCGTGGCAATCGCCGTACTGTGGCGTGCACTGTTCGCTATCGATGGCTTGTTAAACAGCTTCCTCGGTGTGTTTGGCTTTGACGCTATCAACTGGCTGGGCGAACCGTCGCTGGCACTGATGTCGGTAACCCTGCTGCGCGTATGGCAGTTTGGTTCAGCGATGGTTATCTTCCTGGCTGCATTGCAGAACGTTCCGCAATCACAGTATGAAGCGGCAATGATCGACGGTGCATCCAAATGGCAAATGTTCCTGAAAGTAACGGTACCACTGATTACGCCGGTTATTTTCTTTAACTTTATCATGCAGACCACTCAGGCATTCCAGGAGTTTACGGCACCTTACGTCATCACTGGCGGCGGTCCAACGCACTACACCTACCTGTTCTCGCTCTATATCTATGATACGGCGTTCAAGTATTTCGATATGGGCTACGGTGCTGCCTTGGCATGGGTTCTGTTCCTGGTTGTTGCGGTATTTGCGTCTATTTCCTTTAAGTCGTCGAAATACTGGGTGTTCTACTCCGCTGATAAAGGAGGAAAAAATGGCTGACATGCATTCAAATCTGACGACAGCACAAGAAGTTGCTGCTGCAGAAGTACGCCGCACGCTGCGTAAAGAAAAACTCAGTGCCGCTATCCGCTACGTGATACTGCTGTTTGTTGGTTTACTGATGCTTTATCCATTAGCGTGGATGTTTTCGGCGTCGTTCAAACCGAACCACGAGATCTTCACGACGTTGGGTCTGTGGCCTGCCCACGCCACCTGGGATGGTTTCGTTAACGGTTGGAAAACCGGTACGGAATACAATTTCGGTCACTACATGATTAACACTTTCCAGTATGTGATTCCGAAAGTGGTTCTGACCGTCATCTCCTCGGTGATTGTGGCTTATGGTTTCGCTCGCTTTGACATTCCGTGGAAGAATTTCTGGTTTGCCACGCTGATTGCCACCATGCTGCTGCCAAGCACCGTGTTACTGATTCCTCAGTACCTCATGTTCCGTGAAATGGGCATGCTGAACAGCTATCTGCCACTGTACTTGCCGGTCGCGTTTGCAACACAAGGGTTCTTTGTGTTCATGCTGATCCAGTTCCTGCGTGGTGTACCACGTGATATGGAAGAAGCGGCCCAGATCGATGGCTGTAACTCTTTCCAGGTTCTGTGGTATGTGGTCGTGCCGATTTTGAAACCAGCCATCATCTCTGTTGCGCTGTTCCAGTTCATGTGGTCAATGAACGACTTCATCGGTCCACTGATTTATGTTTATAGCGTGGATAAATATCCGATTGCGCTGGCGCTGAAAATGTCTATCGACGTTACTGAAGGCGCTCCGTGGAATGAAATCCTGGCCATGTCCAGCATCTCCATTCTGCCATCCATTATTGTTTTCTTCCTGGCACAGCGCTACTTCGTACAAGGCGTGACCAGCAGCGGAATTAAAGGTTAATAGAGGATTTATCATGGCTGAAGTTATTTTCAATAAACTGGAAAAAGTATACTCCAACGGTTTCAAAGCCGTTCACGGCATCGACCTGACGATTAAAGACGGCGAATTCATGGTTATCGTCGGCCCGTCTGGCTGTGCGAAATCCACCACGCTGCGCATGCTGGCAGGCCTGGAAACCATTAGCGGCGGCGAAGTTCGCATCGGTGAACGCGTTGTTAACAATCTGGCGCCAAAAGAGCGTGGGATTGCGATGGTGTTCCAGAACTACGCCCTCTACCCTCACATGACGGTAAAAGAGAACCTGGCGTTTGGTCTGAAGCTGAGCAAAATTCCTAAAGAGCAAATCGAAGCGCAGGTAGCAGAAGCGGCCAAAATCCTGGAGCTGGAAGAACTGATGGATCGTCTGCCGCGCCAGTTGTCTGGTGGTCAGGCACAGCGTGTGGCCGTAGGCCGCGCCATCGTTAAAAAGCCAGATGTGTTCCTGTTCGACGAACCGTTGTCAAACCTGGATGCCAAACTGCGTGCTTCCATGCGTATCCGTATTTCCGACCTGCACAAACAGTTGAAGAAAAGCGGTAAAGCGGCAACCAGCGTATATGTTACCCACGATCAGACTGAAGCCATGACCATGGGTGACCGTATCTGCGTGATGAAACTCGGTCACATCATGCAGGTTGATACGCCGGATAACCTGTACCACTACCCTGTCAACATGTTCGTTGCTGGCTTCATTGGTTCACCAGAAATGAACATCAAGCCATGCAAACTGGTTGAGAAAGACGGTCAGGTTGGCGTTGTTGTGGGTAATAACGCACTGGTGTTAAGTGCTGAAAAACAAGATAAAGTCCGCAGCTATATCGGACAAGACGTATTCTTCGGCGTTCGTCCAGACTACGTTTCCGTGTCAGATACGCCATTTGAAGGCAGCCACTCACAGGGTGAGCTGGTTCGCGTAGAAAACATGGGCCACGAATTCTTTATGTACATTAAAGTCGATGGCTTTGAATTAACCAGCCGTATTCCTTATGACGAAGGTCGGCTGATTATCGAGAAGGGACTGCATCGTCCGGTATATTTCCAGTTTGATATGGAAAAATGCCATATTTTTGATGCAAAAACAGAAAAAAATATCTCTCTTTAACAGGAGTAGTAACCGATGAAAAAAGCGATCCTACACACGTTAATAGCTTCATCTCTGGCGTTAGTGGCAATGCCGTCTTTGGCCGCTGATAATGTGGAATTGAGAATGTCATGGTGGGGCGGCAACAGCCGTCACCAACAGACGCTCAAGGCCATTGAAGAGTTCCATAAGCAGCACCCAAACATCACCGTGAAAGCGGAATACACTGGCTGGGATGGTCACCTGTCTCGTCTGACAACACAGATCGCCGGTAATACCGAGCCAGACGTGATGCAGACCAACTGGAACTGGCTGCCGATTTTCTCTAAAAACGGCGATGGTTTTTACGATCTGAACAAAGTGAAAGATTCTCTGGATCTGACCCAGTTCGAAACCAAAGAGCTGCAAAACACCACGGTCAACGGCAAACTGAACGGTATTCCAATTTCCGTTACGGCTCGCGTGTTCTATTTCAACACCGAAAGCTGGAAAAAAGCCGGTCTGGAATATCCGAAAACGTGGGACGAGTTGCTGAACGCCGGTAAAGTGTTCAAAGAAAAACTGGGCGACCAATACTATCCTATCGTGTTGGAACATCAGGATTCTCTGGCGCTGCTGAACTCTTATATGGTTCAGAAATACAACATTCCAGCGATTGATGTAAAAGCTCAAAAATTCGCCTACAGCGATGCGCAATGGGCTGAATTCTTTGGCATGTATAAGAAATTGATCGACAGCCATGTCATGCCTGATGCGAAATACTACGCCTCTTTCGGCAAGAGCAACATGTATGAAATGAAGCCATGGATCACAGGCGAATGGTCTGGTACTTACATGTGGAACTCCACCATTACCAAGTACTCTGACAACCTGCAACCACCAGCAAAACTGGAATTGGGTAGCTACCCAATGCTGCCAGGTGCGAAAGATGCCGGCTTGTTCTTCAAACCTGCACAGATGCTGTCTATCGGTAAATCGACTAAGTATCCTAAAGAATCTGCCCAGTTGATCAACTTCCTGCTGAACAGCAAAGAAGGTGCTCAGGCTCTGGGTCTGGAACGTGGTGTTCCGTTGAGTAAAGCGGCTGTTGCTCAGCTGACTGCTGATGGCGTCATCAAAGACGATGCACCAGCGGTTGCCGGGTTAAAACTGGCGCTGTCTCTGCCACATGACGTTGCCGTTTCTCCTTATTTCGACGATCCGCAAATCGTTTCTCTGTTTGGTGATACCATCCAGTCTATCGATTACGGCCAGAAATCTGTGGAAGACGCAGCGAAATACTTCCAGCGTCAATCTGAGCGTATTCTGAAACGCGCAATGAAATAATGTAGTACTAGATTTACCCGGTAATTAATCCCTGCCGTACTGACGGCAGGGATTTTTCATTTAAATTAAAACAACCGCTATATTCAATTCGATCTCCCTCACAATTTGAAACCCCATTTTACTTTTTGTCACTCAAGACGATCTCGATCACAGAACGCAGTTTAATAATAAATAAAATAGAACTTGTCCCAAAAAGCATAATGCGCGTTTTTATTAAGCAATATCCAAACCAATAGGGAATATAACAATGAAATTTAAATTACTAGCTCTGGCTGTTACGTCATTAATTAGTGTGAATGCAATGGCTGTAACAATTGATTACCGTCATGAAATGCAAGATACTGTCAAAAACGACCATAAAGATCGTCTTTCAATGTCTCACCGTTTTGCTAATGGTTTCGGTTTATCTGCTGAAGCTAAATGGAAACAGTCTGGTTCAGATAACACGCCAAATAAACCATTCAATGAAACCGTCAGCAACGGTACAGAAGTGGTAGCCAGCTATGTTTACAACATCAACAAAACGTTCTCTCTGGAACCAGGTTTCTCTTTAGATTCAAGCTCTGATTCCAACAACTACCGTCCTTACCTGCGTGGTAAAGTCAATATTACTGACGATCTGTCAACCTCTCTCCGCTACCGCCCTTACTATTTAAGAAAAAGCGGCAATACAAATAAAACTGGCGCTACCAACAGTACTCAAGAGAATGGTTTCAACCTGACTGCAGTTGTTAGCTACAAATTCCTGAAAGATTACCAGATTGATTACGAACTGGATTACAAAAAAGCTAACAAGGCCGGTGCTTTCCAAGCAGATAAAGAAAACTGGAAAATCGAGCATGATGTTAAATTGGCTTATAAATTAGACAAAAACTGGAAGCCTTATATGGCTATCGGTAACGTTGCTGGTGATAAAAACACGGACGAGCGTCAAACTCGTTACCGTGTTGGTGTGCAATACAGCTTCTAATAACGGCCTTATTATTTAAATAAGCGTTATGAGGTAGCAAAAGGGATGTTAGTGTTAATGGATTCACCGGTTTTATTTTTATCATTAACATCTCTTTATTATGTCCGTCGTAGGTTTAGCAAGTTAGTTACGTTTCATTGTTACATGTAGTGTCGTTAGCTGCGATTTAGCTACATACGTTTTAGCTGTTGGAATTGCTGTGTCTGATTTACCCTCTTCGTGTATGAATGTTATTTCTTTATTAAAATTTGCGGTTCAGGGTGGTCATTTTTTCTCCGATGTGATGGCTACCCTATTTTTTTACCACCGCCCAACGATTTCTCCCCTCCTTCCCTTTGTCAGGTGATCTATCATGATTGTTCGTTCTCTGCTTGTCGGGGCCATTATGATGTCTGTAAATGGATTCAGTTGCGCCCAACCTGTTTTTCCTGTCTGGCCACACGGTGAAGCTCCGGGCGCCTCTTCGTCAACGGTACAGCCACAAGTGGTCGAACGCAGTAAAGATCCTTCTCTTCCCGATCGGGCAGCAACCGGTATTCGCAGCCCCGAAATTACCGTTTATCCCGCAGAGAAGCCTAATGGCATGGCATTGCTCATCACGCCCGGCGGTTCTTACCAACGCGTCGTGTTGGATAAGGAAGGCAGCGATCTGGCCCCTTTCTTTAATCAGCAGGGATATACGCTTTTCGTGATGACCTACCGTATGCCCGGTGAAGGCCATAAAGAAGGCGCTGACGCCCCATTGGCCGATGCGCAGCGAGCCATCAGAACACTAAGAGCCAACGCTGAGAAATGGCACATTAATCCACAGCGCATCGGTATTATGGGATTCTCCGCCGGTGGTCATGTTGCTGCCAGCCTCGGAACCCGTTTTGCGCAATCCGTTTACCCTGCGATGGATGCGATTGATAGCGTAAGCGCACGCCCTGACTTTATGGTGCTGATGTACCCCGTGATTTCGATGCAGGCAGATATTGCGCATGCAGGTTCGCGCAAGCAGTTAATCGGCGAACAGCCGACGGAAGCGCAGGTGCTACGTTACTCTCCGGAGAAACAGGTTACCGCACAAACGCCTCCTACGTTTCTGGTGCATGCGGTTGACGATCCATCAGTGTCGGTTGATAACAGTCTGGTGATGTTCAGCGCGCTGCGGGCAAAACAGATTCCGGTTGAAATGCATCTCTTTGAGAAAGGTAAGCACGGTTTCGGCCTGCGCGGTACCAAAGGGCTGCCCGCCGCTGCCTGGCCTCAACTGCTGGACAACTGGCTACGTGTTTTACCGGTAAACAACGAACAGCCGAAAGCCGCGCCATAAAAGGCGTCACACACCCTAGCCGAAATAAATCGTTACGCCGTCACCGCTTCCGCAGGCAGGAATAATCTCTTATACTGTATAAAATAACAGTTTTATTTGAGACGTTTCATGACTGCGGAAGGACACCTGCTGTTTTCTGTTGCCTGCGCGATTCTGGCTAAGAAAGTTGAGCTATCGCCAGCGCTGGCTACCGGAGACTGGTGGCACATTATCCCCGGTGCACTCCTTACTGCGCTACTGCCCGATATCGACCACCCCAAATCCGTCCTCGGGCAGCGCCTGAAGTGGCTTTCCGCGCCTATTGCCCGCCTCTTTGGTCATCGTGGATTTACCCACAGCCTTCTTGCCATCGTCGCCGGTATTTTCTTTATCCAGACGCGCCTACCGCCAGATTGGCCGATTCCGACGGATGCCTACCATGCCATGATCGTCGGTTATCTGAGCCACATTCTTGCCGATATGCTGACACCCTCCGGCGTTCCTCTGCTCTGGCCCTGTCGCTGGCGTTTCCGCTTACCGCTCTTAAACAGCCAAAAAGGCAATCAACTAGAGCGCTTTCTGTGTATTGCCTGTATCGGTTTTTCGCTGTATCAGCCGCAGAAGAATTTAAATTGCTGCACCTACGAGCAGTCATTTCGCTTTTTGCAATCCGCGCAAACCTACCTCTTCCAATACGTGAAATAACCACGTTGCCTAGCGTAATACCCTTGTATCTTGAAGTTTAGATATTATTGACAATGTAAGTTTGGCACGGTTCATGTAGCCTGTTTTACTCTGGGGTTTCTAAGCCCGTTATTTAGCTCATTGCGCATGAACCGCGCCACTCATCTGAAACCCGAACAGTTGTTTGACCTCATTTCGTATTTGCAAGGAGGGGTAAAAATGAGTCTGCCAGATTTACTTCACATCGGTATTGATGTTTCCAAAGCCTCCCTCGATATCGCTATGGGTTCTGCATTGCCGCCCTTTTCCGCCAGTAATGACCTCGATGGCTTTGACGCTATTCAGGCTGAACTGGCAAAACATTCAGTTTCTCTTATCCTCATGGAGGCCACCGGCGGACTCGAAGCTCCACTGGCTTGTTCGTTACAAGCTGCTGGTTTTGAGGTCGTCGTTATCAATCCCCGCCAGGCAAGAGACTTCGCTCGCGCCATGGGATATCTGGCTAAAACCGACCGCATTGACGCCAAAGTATTAGCGCAAATGGCTGAGGTCATTGACCGACATCCTGAGCGTGAACGTTTCATTCAACCCCTGCCAGATATTCAACGTCAGGCTCTGGCCGCTCTCGTCACGCGGCGACGTCAACTCGTTACCATGCTTGTGGCAGAGAATAACCGACTTGCTTCGGCTCACCCTCAGTCCCGCAAGAGCATAAAGACGATCATTAATGCCCTGAAACACGAACTCGCTCGAATTGACCACGACATGAACAAACATGTTCAAAGCCATTTCAAAGCGCTTTCTGATTTACTTGGCAGCGTCAAAGGCATTGGGACGACCACCATCTCTACCCTTCTGGCTGAGTTGCCCGAACTGGGGACACTTTCCCGTCGGCAGATAAGTGCGCTGGTAGGCGTTGCCCCTTTAAACCGGGACTCTGGGAAAATGCGTGGCAAACGGACAATATTTGGCGGAAGATCCAGCATACGTAGCGTGTTGTATATGGCCGCGCTGGTTGCCACACGTTTTAATCCGGTGATTAAAGATTTTTATACCCGCCTTGTGAACGCGGGTAAGCCGAAAAAAGTCGCGCTTGTCGCGTGTATGCGTAAACTTCTGACTATTCTGAACGCGATGCTCAAAACGGGTCAGGCTTGGGACAACGATTTTCATCGAGCTACCCCATGAAAAAATGTTGTTCAAGACAGTTGCTAAATAATTCGAGTTTCATGCAGGCGGCAAGAGAAGGACAAATTCGTCGGGAACGAATTTGACCAGCCAACGGCTGGCCTTCGGTGAGAGACAGGATGTCTCTCATTTCATCCCGATGAGCTTACTTAAGTAAGTGATTCGGGTGAGTGAGCGTAGCCAACGCACATGCGGCTTGAAGTATGACGGGTATAGACATATCTCTGTAACATGATGGCAAAAGACCTGCTATCCTGTGCGCGTTTGTTATTTTTTATCGCAAAAAATCACACTGCCCCTACCGACTTACGCTGCCGTGCTGGGTTGCGGGCAATGTGGCGCGATTCACTGATAGGGAGCAAAGCCGGATGAATTTTCCGCTACTCATAAATATTCTGCTATTTGTCGTATTACTACTCGGGCTTGGTTACGCCAACCGTAATGCCTCCTGGAGTCTGGCAAAGAAAGTGTTGCTGGGTTTGGTTGTCGGGGTGTTATTTGGCCTGGCGCTGCATCTGATTTATGGCGGAGACAACCCGGTCATTAAGCAGTCCATCTCATGGTTTAATATCGTCGGTAATGGCTATGTGCAGCTGTTACAGATGATCGTCATGCCGCTGGTCTTTATCTCCATCCTGAATTCCGTTGCCAAGCTGCATAATGCGTCGTCATTAGGGAAAATCAGTCTATTAACCCTTTCCACCCTATTGATCACCACGCTGATTTCTGCGCTGGTCGGCGTCTTTGTGACTAACCTGTTTGGCCTGACGGCGACCGGGCTGGTACAAGGTGCGCAGGAAACCGCGCGATTAACGGCGATTGAAAACAACTATGCGGGTAAAGTTGCAGACCTTAACGTGCCTCAACTTATCCTGTCATTCATTCCTAAAAACCCGTTTGCTGAGCTGACTGGCGCGAACCCGACATCCATCATCAGCATCGTCGTCTTCGCGGCGTTCCTGGGCGTTGCGGCTCTGCAACTGCTGAAAGATGACGCGGTGAAAGGCGAACGTGTGTTAACCGCCATTGACACGCTGCAATCCTGGGTGATGAAACTCGTTCGTCTGGTGATGAAATTGACCCCTTACGGCGTCATGGCGTTAATGACCAAAATGGTCGCCAGTTCTAACCTGCAAGACATCCTCAAGCTGGGCAGCTTTGTTGTCGCCTCCTATCTGGGGCTGGCGATTATGTTCGGGGTCCATGCACTGATTCTGTCTTTCACTGGCATCAATCCAGCACGTTTTTACCGCAAAGTCTGGCCGGTGCTGACGTTCGCGTTTACCAGCCGTTCCAGCGCGGCGACGATCCCACTCAGCATTGAGGCACAAACGCGCCGTATTGGCGTGCCGCAATCTATCGCCAGCTTTGCCGCGTCTTTCGGTACAACCATCGGTCAGAACGGCTGTGCGGGGCTTTACCCAGCCATGTTGGCCGTCATGGTCGCCCCAACGGTCGGCATTGACCCGTTGGATCCAGTCTGGATCGCAACGCTGGTCGGTATCGTCACCATCAGTTCCGCTGGCGTAGCCGGTGTGGGCGGCGGCGCGACCTTTGCCGCGTTAATCGTCCTGCCTGCAATGGGGCTGCCGGTGACCCTGGTTGCGCTGCTGATTTCCATTGAGCCGCTTATCGATATGGGCCGTACGGCACTTAACGTCAGCGGTTCGATGACAGCCGGTACCGTCACCAGTCAGTTGATGAAGCAGACAGATAAAACGGTTTTCAATGCGCAGGATGACGCTGAATTGACACACCGCTAGGCCACGTTTGTCATACAAAAGAAAACGCCGACTGCTAATGCTGTCGGCGTTTTTTTATGACGGACATCCTGGTTCGTCACCCTACGGGCCGTTGCTACACAACGTTGAAAAACGTTCCCTACGCTTTTTTATGACACTTTTCTAATGACGGTATTGTACAGTCAGGTGACTTAACGCTGTGGGTTAGTGTCGTAAGCCTGACAGCTCTGGAAGCCTTTATTGAGAACATGTCCCGTGTCGTTGTAACTCACAAAATAGTTCTGCGCGGTGCCATCGCGATTTTTCAGCAGATAATCGCTACAGGTTCCTTTGGCATTCACCAGACGTTTTTCCGTACCGCCACTCCCGGCAATTTGGTGAACCTGCTGCTTCGTCATTCCCACTTTCACATCTTTCACCACGGGCTCATTGACATAACTTTCTGCTTTGTTATAAGCCGAACATCCCGCCAGCATGACAGCACCCGCTGCCGCAATACATACCAGTAATCTGTTATTCTTCATTTCATCACCTCATTATTATGGGTCACCCTAAGGCTAGTAGGCAGCGACCACTTTTTCAAATCATAACGCAGGTATGTAACATATTGGTCGATAGTCAAAAACCGGTTATCTATAAGGAAAATGACTACCTGACAGCTTGTTCTTTTTCTTCACACCAATTCGTTTTACACTCAGGTAATCGTAATAATTCTTTTGCAGTATCAATAAGTTCAGGAGGGAGATGGCATGTCATTACAAAACGACATTATCCGTGCGTTGGGAGTGAAAAGCAGCATCGTTCCAGCACAGGAAATCCGCGTTAGCGTTGATTTTTTAAAGAATTATCTGAATGCTCACCCGTTCGTTACGTCGTTAGTTTTGGGCATCAGCGGCGGTCAGGATTCCACGCTGACCGGCAAATTGTGTCAGACGGCTATCACGGAATTACGCAATGAAACGGGGAACGCGCGCTATCAGTTCATCGCCGTTCGACTGCCTTACGGCGTACAAGCGGATGAAGCCGATTGTCAGGACGCCATCGCATTTATCCAACCGGATCGCGTGTTAACCGTCAATATCAAGCCCGCCATTGAGGCCAGTGAGGCCACCTTGCGCGCCATTGGCGTAGAGCTGTCCGATTTTGTCAAAGGCAACGAAAAAGCCAGAGAGCGCATGAAAGCGCAGTACAGTATCGCGGGGATGAACGCCGGGTTGGTCGTCGGTACCGATCATGCAGCAGAGGCGGTCACGGGCTTCTTCACCAAATACGGTGATGGTGGTACTGATATCAACCCAATTTTCCGACTGAACAAGCGTCAGGGCAAAGCGCTACTCCGTGAACTGGGTTGCCCTTCTCATCTTTATACAAAAGCCCCTACCGCCGATCTGGAAGACAATCGACCGTCCCTCCCCGACGAGGTTGCGCTAGGCGTCACCTATGAAAAGATCGACGACTATCTGGAAGGCAAACAGGTCGATGCGAAGGATGCCGCCACTATTGAAAGCTGGTATCGCAAAACCGAGCACAAGCGCCGTCCGCCGATTACCGTTTTTGATGATTTTTGGCGGTAAACCATCGCGGTAAGCACCACCGGACGCGGATAACAGCGTCCGGTTTGCCCTTGGTTTTTTCTGCACAGGCAATGTGAAGGATGACAGGAATAAAGATGACGCCACAACGCGCCACACTCACGGGCTTGCTGGCCATCATGCTATGGAGCACATCCGTCGGGCTGATCCGCAGCTTGACAGAAGCGCTTGGCCCCATCGGCGGCGCGGCGATGATTTATTCCACCAGCACACTCTGTCTACTGGCTTTTTATGGTCTTCCCCGCATTACAACGCTGCCCCGAGTCTATTTGTTCGCAGGCGGTGCGATGTTTGTCTGCTATGAGATTTTTCTGTCGCTCTCCATCGGGTTAGCGGATAGCCGCATGCAGGCGATAGAAATAGGGATGATTAACTATTTGTGGCCCAGCTTGACCATTTTCTTCTCACTTTTTATCAATCAGCAGAAAAGCCGTTTTCTGCTCTGGCCGGGTCTCGCACTCTCGCTGGGCGGCATTGTGTGGATTATGAAAGGCGACAACAACTGGACGCCAGCACTCCTATGGAACAACATTCTTGCCAACCCACTCGCCTACAGTCTGGCGTTTTCTGCGGCTTTGACCTGGGCGCTCTACTGCAATATCACCAAACGTTACGGACAGGGAAAAAGCGGCGTATCGTTGTTCTTTTTCATCACGTCCCTCGTACTATGGATAAAATATGCCTTGAGCGCTGAAAGCGCCATTTCATTCACGTTACCCAGTTCACTGCAACTGCTCTTTATGGGCGCCTCAACGGCTCTGGCCTATTCTGCCTGGAATGCCGGCATTCAGCATGGCAATCTGACGCTGCTGGCAACCGCCTCCTACTTTACACCCGTGCTTTCCACCTTGCTGGCCGCGATCTGGCTCAACATCACGCCCGCTATTTCATTCTGGCAAGGCGTCGCCATGGTCACCGCTGGCTCACTACTCTGCTGGTATGCGACGCGTTCTTCTACTGGTTGAAGGCTGTATCACCCTGATGTGCGATCGCGCTTCCAGGTCAATAAAACCCTAATCTGCGCGCGGTCACATTCTTCGCGCTAACCTGTTATAGTCACATGCACATTTCGTTACCTAAAAAAAGTCACACATGTTAAGGCGTTTCTTTTCTTACTATTCCCCTTACAAAGGGTTATTCGTCCTCGATTTCGGCTGTGCCATTATCGCTGGGCTGCTTGAATTAGGGTTCCCGATGGCGATTAAAGCGTTCATCGACAAGCTGCTACCGGCTCAGGACTGGTCGCTGATCCTGCTAGCGTCGGTGGCGCTATTGGCGGTCTATTTGCTGAATACCGCGCTGATGGCCATCGTCAACTATTGGGGACATGCACTGGGTGTGGGTATTGAAACCGATATGCGGCGGCAGGCCTTTGAGCACCTGCAAAATTTGCCGTTCCGTTACTACGACAATATGAAGACCGGGCATATCATCACCCACGTCACCAAAGATCTGGAGGAAGTCGGGGAAATCGCCCACCACGGCCCGGAAGACCTCTTTCTCGCGATCATGACGTTTATCGGTGCCTTCATCCTGATGGCAACCGTTCACCTGAATCTGGCGCTGTTGACGATCATTATCGTGCCTTTTATGACGTATCTCGTCAGCCGTTATGGCGCCCGCATGACGGAGACATGGCGTCAGCTCTTCGGTCAGGTTGGTAACTTCAACGCCCGCATTGAAGAGAGTGTTGGGGGCATTCGCGTCGTGAAAGCGTTTGCTAATGAAGCACATGAGAAGAAACTGTTCTCCCACGATAACGAAAACTACCGTCGAACCAAATTACAAGCCTATCGCATCATGACCGCCAGCATGACGCTCAGCTACCTCAGCACGCGTCTGATACAACTTATTGTGATGCTGGCAGGTATTTGGTATGTCATTCAGGGAGAACTCAGCTACGGCGGTTTTATCGGCTTCCTGCTGCTAATTGAAGTGTTCTTCCGCCCGGTAGCCAAGATTACTTCGGTGCTGGAAAGTTACCCTAAAGGCATTGCAGGCTTCAAACGCTTTACCCAATTGCTCGATACCGTTCCTGAGATTACCGATGCTCCCGACGCGCACGATGCCGGGCCGTTGAAAGGTGATATCCGGTTCAATCAGGTGAGCTTTGGCTATTCCGCCGAGCGCCCAATTCTCCGTAATATCGATCTATCGATTCGCGCCGGGGAAACCGTGGCATTTGTCGGTCCATCCGGCGCAGGCAAAACCACGCTTTGTTCTCTGCTCCCCCGCTTCTACGATTTAACCCGCGGAGCCATCACCATTGACGGCACGGATATCCGCCAGATGACACAGGCGTCGCTACGTAGCCAAATTGGCATCGTACAGCAGGATGTCTTCCTGTTCGGCGGCACCATTCGTGAAAATATCGCCTACGGCAAACTGGATGCCAGCGATGACGACATCATGGACGCAGCGCGACGCGCACGGTTAGATGAACTGATCGAGAATCTGCCCGATGGGCTGGATACCGTGGTGGGTGAGCGCGGCGTTAAACTGTCGGGCGGGCAAAAACAGCGTTTGTCTATTGCGCGCATCTTCCTGAAAAACCCGCCGATTCTGATTCTTGACGAAGCCACATCCGCGCTGGATACGGCAACGGAGCAGGCAATACAACAGTCGCTCAGCGAACTTTCCGCAGGGCGTACCACACTGGTCATTGCTCACCGGTTGGCAACCATACAGAATGCCGGGCGCATTGTGGTGGTAGATAACGGCACCATCATTGAGCAAGGTAGTCATCAGGTACTATTAGAACAAAGCGGCATCTATGCCCGGTTACATCAGGCACAGTTCGGTCAGGCCTGATTTTTCTCTTCCTTCGGCGAGGTTTACCCTCGCCTTTTTCTTTCCGTTTTTCTCTCTCTGCCTTTTGCGCATAGATGTGACTTCAGTGGTTCCCCTTGCAATAAATTGTATTTAAAATACATCTATTATGATTTCATCAGGACATGTCGCACATGGCGAGAAAGCCCCTGGGAAAATACCGACAGCGGGAGATCCGTACCGTCGGATTGATGATCGAGTTGTATGAAAAGCATCATCCTGAAACTGGTGATAACGTGCAGTATAAAGACTTAGTCAACTACGCCATCAAGCGTCTGGAACGCTGTCATTTCGGTGAAGATAAACCCGCCTGCAAGCATTGCCCTATCCACTGCTATCAACCCGCCAGACGCGAGGCGATAAAAGCGATTATGCGCTGGTCAGGGCCACGGATGCTGTTACGTCACCCAATTCTGGCAATACGCCACTTGATTGACGATCATCGACCAGTGCCGGATTATCCAAAAAAAGAAACCGCGTCAAAAACGCCAACCGAGCGGGCAACCCGCTTAGCCGCACAGCAAACTGCCCCCGCGGATACCGACCCAACGTTGAAAGAGATAAAATGAAGACGAATTCAATAGGAAAAGGCCGCTTGCGCGGCCTTTTTGGGTGACACGATTACTCTTTGGGAGAGGCGTTCTCTACCCTGCTTTTTAGCTTTTGCCCCGGACGGAACGTGACCACACGGCGCGCCGTAATCGGAATATCTTCGCCAGTTTTTGGGTTACGTCCCGGACGTTGGTTCTTGTCTCGCAAATCAAAATTGCCAAAACCTGACAACTTGACCTGCTCGCCATTTTCCAAAGCGCGACGAACTTCTTCAAAAAACAGCTCGACTAGCTCTTTGGCATCCCGTTTGCTCAGCCCGAGCTTCTCAAACAGGTATTCTGACATTTCAGCTTTAGTAAGCGCCATAGGTTCAATCCCTCAAGGATGCTTGGAATCGCTGTTTTAATGCTGCTACGCATTCTGCAACGGTAGCGGCAATTTCCTCTTCTGCCAGTGTACGCGTGGTATCTTGCAGGGTCAGACTGATAGCCAGACTCTTATAACCTTCCGCTACGCCCTTCCCTCGGTACACGTCGAATAAGTTTACGCCAACTAACTGATTTGCGCCAACTTTCTTACACTCGGCCAAAATATCTCCTGCGGGGACATTTTCAGCGACCACAACGGCAATATCACGACGGTTCGCTGGGAAGCGGGAAACCTCGCTCGCCTCAGGCAATACGCGGTCTGCAACCTTGTCCCACAACAGTTCGAACACCACGGTGCGCCCGTTAAGATCCAACTTGCGCTCCAGTTCTGGATGAATAACGCCAATAAATCCAATACGTTCGTCGCCCAGATAAATAGCAGCACTTTGTCCCGGATGCAATGCCGGATTATTTTCGGCTTTGAATTCGATTTCAGACAGTTTGCCCGTCAATGCCAGTACCGCTTCCAAATCGCCTTTTAAATCATAGAAGTCAACAGCCTGACGCGCCAGATCCCAATGCTCTTCATAGCGAGTGCCGGTAATGACCCCCGCCAGCATCAGATCCTGACGAATACCCAGGTCAGCACTGCTGTCCGGTACAAAACGCAGGCCGCTTTCAAACAGACGCAGACGACTTTGCTGACGGTTTTGGTTATACACCGCCGCGCTCAGCAAGCCACTCCACAGCGACAAACGCATCACCGACATCTCTGCGGAAATGGGGCTCGGCAAACTCAACGACGCTTCATCAGGGTGGATTAATCCCTGAATTTTCGGGTCAACAAAACTGTAAGTAATTGCTTCCTGATAACCGTGATCGACTAATAAGGTCTTCACACGCTTCAATGACAATGACGCTTCGCGATGCGCAGTCATGACCAACGGTGCCTGAGTCGGAATATTCGGAATGTTGTTGTAGCCGTAAATACGCGCGACTTCTTCAACCAAATCCTCTTCAATTTCCATGTCGAAACGCCAGCTCGGTGCCGTCGCTTGCCAACCTGCGTCGGTTTTCACGACGTTACAGCCCAGACGTTGCAGGATATCGCTAACCTGCTCATCGGCAATCACATGTCCAATCAGACGATCCAGCTTCTCACGACGCAACGTAATCGTTGCACGCGTCGGCAGGTCTGCTTCGCTGGTCACATCAACGACCGGGCCCGCTTCACCACCACAGATATCGATCAGTAAACGAGTCGCGCGCTCAATGGCTTTGTGCTGCAACGCCGGATCGACGCCACGCTCGTAGCGATGAGAAGCATCGGTGTGCAAACCGTGACGACGTGCGCGTCCGGTAATCGACAGCGGATTAAAATAAGCACATTCCAGCAGGACGTTTTGCGTCGCTTCATTGACGCCAGAATGCTCGCCGCCAAAGATACCGCCCATCGCCAACGCATTCTGCTGATCCGCGATCACCAGCGTATCCGCATTCAGCTTTGCTTCGTTGCCATCCAGCAGCGTCAGCGCTTCGCCCTCTTTCGCCATCCGCACGATGATGCCACCATTCAGGCGGTCGAGATCGAACGCGTGCATCGGCTGTCCTAGTTCCAGCAGAACGTAGTTCGTCACGTCAACAACCGGATCGATAGAGCGAATACCACAGCGGCGCAGCTTTTCACGCATCCACAGCGGCGTTGCCGCCTTAACGTTGATGCCTTTCACCACACGGCCTAAGTAACGCGGGCATGCCTGCGGCGCATCAACCTGAATCGGGAACGTATCCTGAATAGTGGCAGTAACGGGTTCAATCGCTGGTTCATTCAACGCCAGTTGGTTCAGCACCGCCACATCACGCGCCACGCCGATGATACCGAGGCAATCAGCACGGTTTGGGGTCACGCTGATTTCAATCGCGTTGTCATCCAGCTTCAGATAGTCACGAATATCCGTGCCAATCGGCGCGTCTGCTGGCAGTTCGATGATGCCATCGTGATCGTCGGAAATACCCAATTCGGAAAACGAGCACAACATGCCTTCAGACGGCTCGCCACGCAGCTTGGCGGCTTTGATTTTGAAATCGCCCGGCAACACGGCTCCCACCGTCGCTACCGCCACTTTCAGGCCCTGACGACAGTTCGGCGCACCGCACACGATGTCCAGCAGGCGATCGCCGCCTACATTAACTTTCGTCACACGCAGTTTGTCTGCGTTCGGGTGCTGTCCACATTCAACCACTTCACCCACAACCACACCGTGGAATGCGCCAGCAACTGGCTCAACACCATCCACTTCCAGCCCTGCCATCGTGATTTGCTCGGATAGCGTTTCACTATCAACCGCCGGGTTTACCCACTCGCGTAACCAGAGTTCACTGAATTTCATGATGTATACCCGCCTTACTTAAACTGTTTGAGGAAACGCAGATCGTTTTCGAAGAATGCACGCAGATCGGTCACGCCATAGCGCAGCATCGTCAGGCGCTCCATACCCATACCGAACGCGAAGCCGGAATACACTTCCGGATCGATACCGACATTACGCAGGACGTTCGGGTGCACCATTCCGCAACCCAGGACTTCCAGCCATTTGCCGTTTTTACCCATCACATCCACTTCAGCGGACGGCTCGGTAAACGGGAAATAAGACGGACGGAAGCGAACCTGCAAATCTTCCTCAAAGAAATTACGCAGGAAATCATGCAGCGTACCTTTCAGGTTGGTGAAGCTGATGTCTTTATCGACGATCAACCCTTCCATCTGATGGAACATTGGCGTGTGGGTCTGATCGTAATCGTTACGATAAACACGGCCTGGCGCAATGATACGAATAGGCGGCTGCTGCTTTTCCATCGTACGAATCTGCACGCCAGACGTCTGCGTACGCAGCAGGCGTGTCGCATCGAACCAGAACGTGTCGTGGTCAGCTCGCGCAGGGTGATGCCCTGGGATATTCAGCGCATCAAAGTTGTGATAGTCGTCTTCGATTTCTGGTCCGGTTACAACGGAGAAACCCAGCTCGCCGAAAAAGGTTTCGATGCGATCGATAGTGCGCGTCACTGGATGCAAGCCACCATTTTCAATCGTGCGGCCCGGCAGCGAGACATCGATGGTTTCTTGCGCCAGACGCGCATTCAACTCGGCGGATTCCAGCGTTTGCTTACGGGCGTTCAGCGCGTCCTGAACGTCTTGCTTCGCCTGGTTAATGACAGCACCGGCAGCAGGGCGTTCTTCAGCCGGCAACTCGCGCAGCGAGGTCATCTGAAGGGTTAAGTGACCTTTTTTACCCAGATATTCGACACGCACATTTTCCAGTGCGGTAACATCCTGGGCCTCTTCTATAGCTGTTCTGGCTTTAGCAACCAGCTCTGCGAGATGTGGCATTGTGTTCCTCTTTTTCTGCCTAAGTGGCCAACGGTCATGATTGAAGAATATCGTTTTACTAAAGCGATAAATATTACTAAAAACAATAGCAAAAACCGATTGTCGTAAACAAAAAAGCCTCCCTAAGGGAGGCTTAAGCGCTACTTTTCGTTTCTTTTCTTACGCGCAAAGCCCCCTGAGTTCAGGTGCTAAAGTAAAAAAAGAAACGGAAAATAGCAGCATTCATGCTTGCGTTACCTTGTTTTAAAAGTCAACGTTTTGAGAATCACAAGAAGCCTTGTGAATAAAAAAGTGTTGAGAAAAATAAAAAATCTGTGACGTTGGACGAAAAGAGGGAGCCAAAGCTCCCTCTCTCAACTGACTTACGCCAGTGCTGCTTTCGCTTTTTCGACCAGAGCGCTGAACGCTAATTTGTCGAATACAGCGATATCAGCCAGAATCTTACGGTCAATTTCAACAGAGGCTTTTTTCAGGCCGTTGATGAATTTGCTGTAAGACAAGCCATTTTGACGGGCTGCTGCATTGATACGTGCAATCCACAGCTGACGGAATTGACGTTTACGTTGACGACGGTCGCGGTAAGCGTACTGACCAGCTTTGATTACTGCCTGGAAGGCAACACGATAAACGCGCGAACGGGCACCGTAGTAACCTTTCGCTTGTTTCAGTATTTTCTTGTGACGTGCACGGGCAACTACACCACGTTTTACGCGAGCCATATGCTCTCTCCTAAAGTCTTATTCTGAATTAAAAAAAGGTTACTTATGCGTACGGCAGACATGCGACAACCAGGCCCAGATCTCCTTTGGAGACCATGCCTTTCGGACGCAGATGACGTTTACGTTTAGTCGACTTTTTGGTCAGAATATGACGCAGGTTGGCATGCTTACGCTTGAAACCACCACCGGCAGTTTTTTTGAAGCGTTTAGCGGCGCCGCGTACTGTTTTAATCTTTGGCATTTTTATTTCCACTTCGCATTGTTAATAAAACGAATCAGATAAGGCGAACAAAACCGCACAGTTTTTTGCTTAACGCAAAATAAAAGCAGCGCGGTTCTGTTACTTGAGTGCCTTACTGTTTCTTCTTCGGTGCTAGCACCATGATCATCTGACGGCCTTCGATCTTCGTTGGGAAGGATTCGACGACAGCCAGTTCACTCAGATCGTCACGAACGCGGTTAAGCACTTCGATACCAATCTGTTGGTGCGCCATTTCACGACCGCGGAAACGCAGTGTGATTTTGGCTTTGTCACCATCTTCCAGAAAGCGAACCAGGTTGCGTAGTTTGACCTGATAGTCGCCATCATCGGTACCAGGTCGGAATTTGATTTCCTTGACCTGAATAACTTTTTGCTTCTTCTTCTGTTCCTTTGTGGCCTTACTCTTCTCATAGAGGAACTTGCCGTAATCCATGATTCGGCAAACCGGCGGCTCGGCGTTCGGACTGATTTCAACTAAATCAACACCTGCTTCCTCGGCTTTTTCTAATGCTTCATTCAGACTGACAATGCCAAGCTGTTCGCCTTCGACGCCTGTCAGGCGTACCTCATGTGCGCGAATTTCTCTGTTGATGCGATTAGGACGCGCCGGTTGAACTCGTTTTCCGCCTTTAATACCTTATTCCTCCAATTGATGAAGACTACGGCTGCGAATCTCTTGCTGCAGCTTACTGATGACTTCACTGACATCCAGACTCCCCAGGTCTTTACCGCGACGAGTACGGACAGCAACTTTTCCTGCCTCAACTTCTTTGTCGCCACAAACCAGCATATAGGGAACACGCCGTAAAGTGTGCTCGCGGATTTTAAAGCCTATCTTCTCATTTCTCAAGTCTGCTTTTACGCGAATGCCCGCTTCTTGCAATTTTCGGGTCAATTCGTTGACATAGTCAGACTGGGTATCGGTGATATTCATAATCACCACTTGAACCGGAGCTAACCAAGTTGGGAAGAAACCGGCGAATTCTTCGGTCAAAATACCGATGAAGCGCTCCATTGATCCCAAAATAGCCCGGTGAATCATAACCGGCACCTGACGTTCGTTGCTTTCACCAACGTAAGACGCATTCAGGCGACCCGGTAATGAAAAGTCGAGTTGCACCGTACCACACTGCCACGCACGATCCAAACAGTCATGCAGGGTAAATTCAATTTTTGGACCGTAGAACGCCCCTTCACCCGGCTGATAGTCAAATTCGATGTTATTTTCAGTCAACGCTGCGGCCAAGTCGGCTTCAGCGCGATCCCACATCTCATCGCTACCGATACGTTTTTCAGGACGCGTAGACAGTTTCACCACGATTTTTTCAAAACCGAAGGTGCTGTACATGTCATACACCATCTTGATGCAGCTGTTCACTTCATCACGAACCTGCTCTTCCGTACAGAAGATGTGCGCATCGTCCTGAGTAAAGCCACGCACGCGCATTAAACCATGCAGAGAGCCAGATGGTTCATTACGGTGACAGCTACCGAACTCGGCCATACGCAGCGGCAGATCGCGGTATGATTTCAATCCCTGATTGAAAATCTGTACGTGACCCGGGCAGTTCATCGGCTTGATGCAGTATTCACGGTTTTCTGATGAGGTCGTGAACATCGCTTCTTTGTAGTTTTCCCAGTGACCGGTTTTTTCCCACATCACGCGATCCATCATGAATGGACCTTTGACTTCCTGATACTGGTACGACTTCAGCTTCATGCGCACAAAGGCTTCCAGCTCGCGGAAGATCGTCCAACCGTCATTGTGCCAGAACACCATACCCGGCGCTTCTTCCTGCATGTGATACAGGTCCAGCTGTTTGCCGATTTTGCGATGGTCACGCTTCGCCGCTTCTTCCAGACGTTGCAGATAAGAAGCCAACTGCTTTTTGTCCGCCCACGCTGTGCCGTAAATACGTTGCAGCATTTTGTTTTTGCTGTCGCCACGCCAGTAAGCGCCCGACGTTTTCTGCAATTTGAAATGGTGGCAGAAACGCATATTCGGTACGTGCGGGCCGCGGCACATATCGATGTATTCTTCATGGTGATACAGACCCGGACGATCATCGCGGCTGATGTTCTCATCCAGAATCGCCATTTTGTAGGTCTCACCGCGCGCAGCGAACGCATCGCGCGCTTCCTGCCAACTGACTTTTTTCTTAATGACGTCATAGTCAGTGTCAGAAAGCTCGTGCATACGCTTTTCGAGCAGCTCAATATCTTCCTGAGTCAGGGTACGGTCGATATCTACGTCGTAGTAAAAACCGTTATCGATAACCGGACCAATCGCCATTTTGGTATCTGGCCACAGTTGCTTGATCGCATGACCCAATAAGTGCGCACAGGAGTGGCGAATAATTTCCAGACCCGCTTCATCTTTGGCAGTGATGATAGCTAACTGCGCATCGGTATCGATTTTATCGCTGGCATCAACCAGCTCGCCATTGACGCGTCCGGCGATACAGGCTTTTGCCAGACCGGGACCAATATCAAGTGCAACATCCAGGGGAGAAACGGCGTGGTCGTAATGACGCTGACTTCCATCAGGAAGGGTGATAACTGGCATTATAATTCCCTTATTTACAGTGGTGAGCCACACGAAAGCTCACATGCAAAAAATCGTCTATCAATTGAAAATCAAAAGTGTTAACCGTGCTATTTCTCTGTACTCTGTGAAATATATACACATGGTGCACACGACTAAAGGCGTGCACTAGCGTGACATGGATAACGTCGGGGACAATAATACACCTTATAAGTGGTGTATTAAAGCTGGATGGGTAGCCTGAACATCGTTACCGTATGATGAACAGGCCACGGGCATGTTTACTGTGTTTGCGTCAACTTCAGCGCCGCGTTATTTTTACGGGAAAGTCTGAAACCCAGCCAAATAACGGCAATCCAGAATGGAATTAAAATGACCGAAATGCGAATACCCGGCGACAGCAGCATAATCACCAAAATCCCCGCCAAAAACGCCAGACACAGGTAGTTGCCCCACGGATACCAGAAGGCTTTGAAGGCAGGAACAATGCCCTTCGCCATCATCGCCTGACGGAAACGCAGATGTGCAAAGCAGATCATGATCCAGTTAATCACCAGCGTCGACACCACCAGCGCCATCAACAGCTCAAACGCTTTGCCTGGCATCAGGTAGTTGATTGCTACACCGAACGATGTCGCTAAGGCTGACAACGCAATAGAGCGGACAGGTACACCGCGTCCGTTAACCTTCGCGAGAGATTTCGGCGCATTCCCCTGCTTTGCCAAACCGTACAACATCCGGCTATTACAGTACACGCCGCTGTTGTAAACCGATAACGCCGCCGTGAGTACCACAATGTTCAGTACGTTTGCCACCAAATTGCTATTCAGCGCATGGAAGATAAGAACAAACGGGCTACCGCCATCAACGACATTTCCCCACGGATAAAGCGATAACAAAATAGACAGCGCGCCGATATAGAAAATCAGGATGCGATAGACCACTTGATTCGTCGCCTGAGGAATAGAACGTTTCGGATCGGCAGCTTCTGCCGCGGTGATACCGACTAATTCCAGACCGCCGAATGAGAACATGATCACCGCCATGGCCATGATCAATCCACTTGCACCATTCGGCATGAATCCGCCATGAATCCATAGATTACGTATCGTTGCCGTTTCGCCGCCATTACCACTCAGCAGCAGCCAACTGCCGAAGACAATCATCCCGACGATGGCCAGCACTTTGATAATGGCGAACCAGAATTCCGTCTCCCCAAACATCCGCACATTCACCAGATTGATCAGGTTAATGAGCACGAAGAATATCGCGGCGGACAGCCAGGTTGGCGTCTCGGGCCACCAGTATTGGATATAAATCCCCACTGCCGTCAGTTCAGCCATCCCTACCAGAATAAACATCGCCCAGTAGTTCCAACCGGCCAGAAAGCCCGCAAAGTCGCCCCAGTATTTATAGGCAAAATGGCTGAACGAACCTGCTACTGGCTCTTCCACCACCATCTCGCCCAGTTGTCGCATAATCAGAAACGCAATCATTCCGGCAATCGCGTAGCCCAATAAAACGGACGGCCCAGCCATTTGGATAGTCTGCGATATCCCTAAAAACAAGCCAGTACCAATCGCGCCACCCAACGCTATCAGTTGAATATGCCGGTTTTTTAACCCTCGTTTTAAAACCAGTTCCTGTTGATCGCTTGCTCTATCTTTTTGATTGCTTGCTATGTTGTTTTGCGCATTTGCCATGTTGTTTTTGTGCTTCCTGTAAAGCCTTCTTCATTTTTATAACTATGCCTGCTCACGCCATCAGTATGAAAAATGACGTGAACAGGCAAAGAGATCGGGGTTAAACGCGACACAGTGATGGCGTATTAACGTTCAGGAATGACACTTTTAAACGTTAACTCCACGTCATCACGCTCTAACTCGGCGGTAAGCGTTTCAGGCTCACTTTTCTCTGCATTCTGGGGCAGCAATTTTTTCAATAATGCTAACTGCTGGCGTTGCTGCTCTACGATCTCTTGCAGCAATTTCACTTGCTCATTGGCTCTGACGCTCGCCCGATTAACAAAAAACCAGATCAGCGCGGCTAGCAGCACAACCAGAAAGACAAAAACCACTTCTAATATGTTCACAACGACTCCACTTATAACCACTTATGACAGAACCTGTGGGCTATCTTAACACCGTGACGTAGCCAAGTTCGATACCCAACCCTCTCCGCTCCCCATATCGTATTGATATGCAGCGCTATCGTATTGGTGCAAAAATAAAAAAACGTGGGGAGCATTTTTCAACATCGCTGGCGACGGCCCGAATGGTGGCGGACAGAGATGGATGACCATAAAAAAAGCCTGTCGGTCAGGACAGGCTTAGGTATCGATAGAGAATATCAGAACGGGTAATCGTGGTAGCCCATTTGCTCAGAGATATTTCTGGCGGCCGTATGCAGCGTAGCCACATATTCGTGTTTGTTTTCTTCCGAAAAACGAATTGTCGGGAAAGAAATACTGAGGCCAGCAATCACCACGCCAAAGCGATCGAATACTGGCACAGCGATACAACGCAACCCTTCTTCCTGCTCTTCGTTGTCTTCTCCGTAACCTTGTCCGCGGACAACGTCTAATTGATTGAGAAGATCTTCAGCAGTACACAGCGTGTGTGGCGTACTGCGGGTGAATTCAACCGTCGACAGAATCTCTTCTACTTCGCCACGATCGCGCCATGCCAACAGCACTTTACCAATTGCAGTACTGTGCAGCGGATTACGGCGACCAATACGCGAATACATCCGCAGGTTATACATCGAATCAATCTTGTGGATATAAACGATGCCGTCTTCATCCAACGCACCAAGGTGGATCGTTTCCCGCGTCAGGGCAGACAACTCACGCATCTGTATATCCGCACTGCGGATTAAATCGACGTTCTGCAATGCTTTTGCACCAAGTTCAAATAACTTGAGCGTTAACGAATATTTCTCTGATTCACCTTCCTGCGCGACATAGCCCAGGGATTTCATCGTCTGCAAGAAGCGGTAAACGGTACTCTTGGACATCATGACTCGCTGAGAAAGCTCGGTAATACCAATTTCTCTCTCTTCACCTAATGCCTGCAAAATACCAAAAACCTTTAAAACGGACGACACGGAATCGGGTTGTTTATCTAAATCTGCAATAGCCATTTTTGTGGTTACCCTACTCAGGTTTTTTTGTTTTAAAAAAAATAGAACAATGGTTTTAGTATAAAGGGAACGCTTTGATTATGGCAATGGAGCAACAACGATAATCAAGTTAAGTTTGAGAAATAACCGCGTCAGAGACTTAATAAAATAATATGTAAGTAAATATTTTAAAATAATCCGCGCCATAAAATGTGACGCGGATTTATTAGTATTATTAATTCCAGACGGAATCAGGAACCTTCGCCAGATACAGCGCAGGTTTGCCATCTACGTCAGAAGTAAACAGGACTTGTTTATTATCCGGCGTGAAAGAAGGATGTGGGTGAGTCACCTGACGGTCCCCTTCCAACACTTCCCAGGATGTATTGTGCTGTGCAATACGATGTTCTTTGCCCGTTTTCAGGTTGAAAACATACAGGAACGGATCGTTCTCGATTTTATAGCCGCCATCGTCCTGCACGTCGACCGGCGCATCGGAACCATCACCGACCAACAGCGTGCCATCATAGTTACTCATCAGGTGAGAACACGGCGGCATGACGCGCAGTTGACGATCTTCAAGCGTAACCGGATCGATGCTGCGGATATAGCGATTGCTATCGTCTTTCAGGTAAGAGACGTAAATCATCGCTGAACCATCCGGCACCCAGAATTCGTGGGTGCAGCTTTCGCCTTCAGCATGCTCTTTCACTTTACGCATGTTGGTCCCATCTTCGTTGATAAACCACATACGGGCATCAACCAGGTCATGCGGGCCTTCGTGGCAGAAAGCTACGGTGTTGTCATCACCCGGACGGTAGATTGGGTGACCCAGCCACTGGTTTTCCTGAAGGATAGTCTGCGCTTCGCCCGTGACCAAATCGACACGAATCAGGCGACAGCAAGGATTAGTGAAGTAGAATTCCTGGAATTTTTTCCAATCGGTCAGTGGTTTCCAGTCTTCTTTTTTGATCTCAATACCGACCATTTTGGTGCAATCGGAGTTGGCGACCCAGGTACCGTAGCCGACCCAGTCGTCAGGCACCTGATAAATCGTTTTCTCTTCCAGTGTCTCCAGATCGACACGCATCAGATTACGGGTATTTTTAACGTAATACAGCGCATCGTCATTCGGGGACAGGAAGCCACCGAAGGTGTTGTCGCCTTTGCCTTCCGTCAACTGTGTGGCGCTCTGCTCTTTTAAATCCAGCAGATAGTAGTTCCACGGGCCATCAAACGCAGCGCCAAACAGCAGCTTGCTGCCGTCATTGAAGAAACACTTCTGGTAGAAATAGTTGCGATGGCAGATAACATCGGGCGGGGTTAAACGCACAACTTCGGTGCCGGTTGCTGAATCCTGGTAGGTATGAAACGTTAGGGGGATCTTGTTACCTTTGGCCATCCGTAAATCCTTAGAACTTATCATGAAGAATCTGACGCCACACGCGCATACTCTTCGATAACCTGACATTCCGATCGCCCAGCAAGCGGGTTACCCCGACACCGGTTGTTCAAAAGTCAGGCCACCAATCTCACGCGAGACGCCTGTTATATCGGCATTATAGAAACAATGTTTCATTTTTCCGTGATCGTGGTTTTATTTTATAAAACATTCTTCCTATTTTCACCACCTGTTTCAGATCTAATGAAAACACACGAACGGAGAAAACGCAGGTTTGTTGGATCAAGAAACGCAGAAATAACAAAGGCCCGAACGGGCCTTTGGGAAGAAAATATCGTGAGTTACTTCAGGTAATCGCCGGAGCGCAGCGCTTCAATGCGCTTATCCAACGGCGGGTGAGACATAAACAGTTCGCTGAAGGATTTCGATTTTCCGTTAATGCAGAAAGCCATCATGCTGCTCTCTTCCTGCGGTTCATAGCTGGTCTTCAGGCGTTGCAGTGCAGCGATCATTTTCTCACGCCCCACCAGCTTGGCTGACCCCGCATCCGCGTGGAATTCACGGTAGCGTGAGAACCACATGGTGATAATGCTGGCGAGAATACCAAACACCAGTTCCAGCACGGTCGCGACAGCAAAATAAACCAGCGGGTTGCCGTTACTGCTTTCCCCTTCATCACGGTTGCCGGACAGGAACCCGGAAACAACCTGAGCGATCAGACGGGAAACGAAGATAACGAAAGTATTCACTATCCCCTGAACCAACGTCATGGTCACCATGTCGCCATTCGCAATGTGGCTGATTTCATGCGCGATAACGGCTTCTGCTTCGTCACGACTCATGTTTTGCAACAAACCGGTACTGACCGCCACCAGCGATGCATCACGACGAGCGCCCGTCGCAAAGGCATTGATGTCCGGAGCATGGTAGATAGCCACCTGCGGCATCGCGATCCCCGCCTGCTGTGACTGTGTACGAACGGTTTCCATCAGCCAGCGTTCGGTTTCGTTACGTGGCTGTTCAATGACTTCACCGCCAACGGACCGTAACGCCATCCATTTAGACATCAGCAGTGAAACAAACGCACCGCCAAAGCCAAACAGCCCAGCCATAATCATTAAGCCCTGGACACTGCTGGACTGAATTCCCGTCAGGCTGAGTACCAGCCCGAAAACCAACATCACCGCCAGGTTGGTGATCAGGAAAAGCGCAATACGCATCATAAAGGTCTGATTTCCTCTCGCAGAAAGATAAAGTTTGCAACACATACATCGTATGGGTTGCCGTGGCATTTTCAAGCATTCTTAACTTTTCAGTTACTAAATCCACATAACTTTACACTTTTCAAAAGGAAAGCGGCGTCCTATCTGATGTTAATCCTGCTGCGTTATCACAACAGCGTTGATCGAAAATCGATAAATGCGTCGACGTGATCGACCTGAATCGCGCCCGCCCCAGCACGAATTAATGCTCCCCATACGGCGTCAGGATCCGCTAAGGCGTGCGTATCGCTATAGTCGAGAGAATGCGAGCAATCCAGCGTGTTCACCCAAATCCGCACCCCAAGCCGTTGAAACTCGGCATACGCTTCGGTCACCGCATCAATATGATCAAAATTAGCTTCCACAATGGCGATGCCAATATCATCAACCTGCCGCAGAATATCGACGGTTTCCCCCCGTTTGAGATGGACCATCGGCATATAAGGTATCTGGGTATCCCACGCTGGGGAAGCAATAGGAAAATGAGTAGCCGCAAGATCAACGGGACTTTTCATGATCGCGCCCGCGCTTAGACCTTTATCGCGAATATCGCGGGCGATCACGCCAAATTCACGTTCATGTTTTACATCTACGTTGATGACAACCCGCCCTCGCGCCTCTTCGAGGATTTCATACAACAGCGGCACCTTTTCATCACCCAATGGCCATGCCGAGCCGCCGTCACTCCCGCGCAAACGCGCCTGACGGATTTCCGCCAGCGTCATCTGGCTAATGCGACCGCGCATATCGCTCGTGCGATCGAGCGTATCATCATGAATCACGACAACGTGGCTATCTGCCGTCAATTGCGCATCAATCTCCACAACATCAACGCCCAGACGAATCGCCTCGCGTAACGCCGCTAGCGAATTCTCTGGTGCCGATGCCCAAACGCCGCGATGTGCCACAGCCAGAACCGTCGCGTTTTGCGTCGCGATCACGTCCTGAACCCTACCTTTATTTTGCTTTGTCATCAGTCGAAAGCTCCAAATAAACGGGGAATATCACGAATGACGGGAAACCGACTGCGCGAAATGCTGCAACAGGCGATCGCCCCGCGAAACCACATTGTCCAGCGCCTGCTGTGGTGTTTCCTGTTCTGCCCAGACCTTCTCCAGCTCTTCATCCATGATGGTGCGAATTTGCGGCATATTACCCAAACGGAAGCCGCGCGTATAAGGCAGTGGCGGTTTGTTGGTGAGCTGTTTCATAGCGACATCGCTACCGGGGTATCTGACATAAAACCCTTGCTCGCGCGTGAGTTCGTAAGCGGGTTGCGTCACCGGCAGATAACCTGTCATCTGATGCCATTCAGCGGCATTTTCTGGCAGCGTCAGGAAATGCAAGAATTCAGCAATACCTTGATAATGCGAGGCCGCTTTGCCTTTCATGACCCAGAGGCTTGCTCCTCCGATGAACGAATTCTGCGGCGCACCTTTGGCCTCTTCGCTGTAAGGCAACATGCCGACACCGTAGTGAAATTTGGCATAGTTCTGAATCTTGCGTAATCCACCCGATGAGGCGGTCAATATGCCGCAGTCGCCGTTATAAAAGCGGGCGGTGCCTTCATCATTGCGGCCGAAATAACTGAATTCATTCTTTTTCATCATCTGCGCAAGCTGGGCAATGTGTGCGACCTGCAACGGACCGTTCACCAACAGATGCGCATCGACACCGTCGAAGCCATTGTTTTTCGTCGCGATCGGCAGTCCGTTCCACACGCTAAACGCTTCCAGCAATATCCAACCCTGCTGCCCTGCGTTCGTATAGCCGCACGTCATTCCACTCTGACGCAGCCGCGCCGCGTCGTACGCCAGCTCCGTCCAGGTCCGTGGCGGCTTATCAGGATCGAGCCCTGCCTTACTAAATGCATCTTTGTTGTAGTAGAGAACGGGGGTTGAGCTGTTAAATGGTTGGGAAATCAGATGTCCGGTCTGGCTGTCGCTGTAAAACAGCGCCACCGCGGGCAGAAAGGCCTTTTCGTCATTCTCGATACCAACCTGCTTGAACAGCTCGAACACCGGGATGATCGCCCCGCTATGTATCATATTCGGTGTACCGACATCATAAACCTGCAAAATATCCGGTGTGTTACCAGTGCGATACGCGGCAATTCCCGCAGCCAGCGTCTGCTCATAGCTGCCTTTATAGATGGGTTCAACGTGGTATGTCGTCTGAGATTCATTAAATCGGTTAACCAACCGAATCAGTTCCGTATTCAAATTGCTGTCCATGCCATGCCAGAACGTCAGTTCAACGGCCGCTCTGGCAGACAGCGGGACGAACAAGAGCATATTTAACAGCAGCAGAAAAATAGACGTGAACCTAAACCGAATTGTCATGATGTTTTCTCCGGTACAATTTTTAGGAAAAAATCGTGGCGTTAAGGAAAGCCTCGTTTGGGAAAACGTGTTTTAGGAAAACGCAGTACTGGTAGCGACGCTAGGATTCGCCTGTGACACGTTGATGACCGGAGAAGTGATGAACTGTATCGCGATATTTCAGCAGAGAAGAGAAAGGGTGTATGTCAGCACAATCTTGTGGCGAGCAGAACATCGGCTGCCCGCCACGGTATTCGATTAGCTTTGAGCGTGAGCCATATCTGCACGCAGTGAAGCACTAACCGGTTGATGTTTAGGTGGCTTGACCCACAGAGTAATCAGCAGCGAAACGACAGACATGATGATGATTGCCGTAAATGTGGCCTGGAAGCCTCCAAGCTGCGCCGCGATAAACGAACCCGACAGCGCGCCAATGCCGAATCCCTGATAAATGACGCCATAGTTTTTGCTGTGATTTTTCAGGCCAAAGAAGTCACCAACAATCGCTGGGAACACGGTGATATTGCCACCAAAGCAGAAAGCAATCGCGCTGACACAGATAAAGAACAGCAGCGGATTCAGCGGCAGGAACGTCATTACGGAGACCGCAAGAATCGTCACGAACAGCGTAAAGCTGATGACCCGCATACGCCCGACACTGTCGGAAAGCGCGCCAAGGACTATGCGGCCCACGGTATTAAAAATCGCAATCGCCGACACCGCATTGGCCGCCATCGCCCTATCCATTCCGGCCATTTGCACGCCGATATCTTTCACAATACCGATCAAATACAGCCCGCTCATGCACGCGGTGAAGAAGATAATAAACAGCAAATACGACTCTTTCGTTGCCAACATTTCAGCCAGCGAGAAATCACGTGTCTGCCCCTGAACCGCAGTCTGCTGAGCTGGCACCGCAGCAGGCTCTTTCAGCAATGAACTCCCGACCAGAATCATCGCCATGACGATAACGCCCCAGTAGAAGAAGGCTTCTGACACGCCCACTTCCGCAATCAGAAAACTGTTGACGTACTTGAACAGCAAGCTGCCGGTACCAAAGGCACCAACAGAAATGCCTGCTATCAGCCCTTTACGATTCGGGAACCATTTGATCAGATTGGATAACGCCGTGATATAAGCCGTACCGTCAGCAAAACCGACAACCACGCCCATCAGCAAATAAATCAGGGTCAGCGACGGGCTCACCGCACTCGCCATCAGCCCCGCGCCCAATGCGATACCGGCAATCATGGTCAGGCGGCGCAGGCCAATCCGCTCCTGAAACTTACCGGCAAACAACGTAGCAAAGGCCAGGCAGAAACTGGTGATGGAAAACGTCGTCGCCACTGAACTCAGCGTCCAGCCAAATTTGTCCACCAGCGGCTGGTTGAACAAACTCCAGGTGTAAATCGTGCCGAGTCCCATTTGGGTGATAATGGTACCGAGAACGATTAATCCCCGATTAGCAGGTTTGGTATTCATGGGTTTTCCCCTACATCAAAAAGTGGTCCGATTCACTCGGTACGCTAAAAAATATAAGCTGATGTGGAGAAGGAAAAATCCATCAAAACACTGTCAGCTTATGGGCTGAAGCCAGTATACAAGCGGGCTGACAGTGATTGATCGAATGGGGAATGAGATGCCTGAAACGCGGAATGAAATGCCTTTAAAGGCGCATCAATGACCTGAACGCCTTTATCTTGCTCCGGCTTACCGGCACTTCAAAATCCAGGTCGTTCAATCGCAGAATATAGGTGTTGTTAAACCACGGCACAATTTCACGGATTTTTGTCAGGTTGACGCAATAAGAACGGTGACAGCGGAAAAAGTACTCTTCCGGCAAACGGCTACAAAACTCCGTAATATTCATCGGCATGATGAATTCCTCACGTCGGGTATAAACCAGCGTGACCTTTTCCTGCGCCGCGGCATAGTAGATATTGTTGATATCCGTGACGATAATGCGTTCGTCTTTCATCAGGTTAATGGTGTGCTGCGCACTTCTCGGCGCACCAGAAGACGCGCCAGTGTCGACAGCGGGAGCCATTTGCCGCTGTTGCCAGGTCGCTTCCAGCTTACGCAGCATCGTGACGATGCGTGATTCATGATACGGCTTAAGAATGTAATCAAAGGCTTCGACTTCAAAGGCCTCCACCGCATGCTCTTTGTACGCCGTAATAAAAATGATGTAGGGCTTATGCGCAAATTTGCTGATATTTTGCGCCAGCCAGACGCCGTCCAACGAGGGAATATTGATATCCAGGAAGATCGCATCGACCTCGTTATGCTGCAAATACTTCAGTACATCCAGCCCGTCATCAAATGTCGCCTCAATCGTAATATTACTGTGTTGTTTGATGAGATAACTCAGCTCTTGCTGCGCGAGGAACTCATCTTCAACAATAATGGCTTTCATGGGTTGCCTCCGGTTTGTTCAGCAGCAGAATATCCCGACGACGGCACCTGAATGGTATCCGGCAAGGCCGACGGTATTTTCTCTTCTCGTGGAATGTAGAAATAAATTTCAGTGCCGGGTTCCAGACGACGAATATGCAGGCCATCGCCATAAAGCAGGCGAACCCGGTGATGGACATTCAGCAAGCCAATTCGATTCCCCGGTAACTCATTACGCGCCACGCGATCCATCGTTTCCTGACTAATACCGTGCCCCGTGTCTTTTACCGCCACCAGCAGCCTATCACCCTGCTCTTTCACGGATAGCACCACCGTGCCTTTCCCTCGACAAGGCTGAATACCATGCACAATCGCGTTTTCCACCAGTGGCTGAATTAATAAGCTGGGAATCTTATACGCCAGATCGTCATCGATATCGTAAATCACCGTCAGCTTGGCGCCAAACCGCGCCTGCTCAATCGCGATATAATCCTGTATCTGGTACAGCTCTTTTTTTATATCGATCAGCGCATCATCATTAAGCTCGAGGTTATAGCGTAAATAGCGTGACAGATTGATCACCAACTGACGCGCGGTATCGGGATTAATACGAATAGACGAGGAAATCGCATTCAGCGCATTAAAAAGAAAGTGTGGGTTGATTTTACTTTGCAGCGCTCTCAATTCCGCCTTATTTGCCATATCACGTAGCTGTTCGGTGCGGGATACTTCAATTTGCGTTGACATGATTTGTGATAAACCGACGGCCATCACGCGTAATGAATAGGTAATTTTGTGGGCATGGCGATAATAGATTTTTAGCGTACCCGTCACCTGCCCGTGCTCCCACAGCGGAATGACAATCATCGAGTGGATTTCCGGCGTCAGGTGCTGTTCATCATTATTTTTAATGATGATTTTTCCGTCATGAATCGCCTGTTGCGTCATTGGGCTGATAATGTCGTGGCCAATATTATATTTTTCTTCCCCAATCCCCACATAAGCCTGAATATGCTGCGTATTCGTTATCGCCACCGCGTCCGCATTAATTTCAGTACGAATGATGCGACAGATAGCCGTCAGCGAATCACTGTTGATATTGCGGAAATACGGCAGTGTTTTATGTGCAATATCCAACGCAAGCTTGGCCTGTCTGGCCGCAATCACCTCTTTTTCATTCGCCACACTCTGCACCAGCAACACAATCAGGCCAATACAGACAGAACCGAGAATCATCGGCACCGCAATTTTTGAAACAATATCCAACCCTAACGCGATCGGCGTCGCCCATGCTACCACCAGCAACATCGTTAACGATTCACACAGCATCCCCCCCAGGATTCCAATGCTCCACTGCTGCTCTTTTTTGACTTTCTTATTGATGTAGCCAGAAGTGATACCGGCGATGATGCTGGTAATCAGGCAAGGTACGGAGGTGATGCCATCAATATCAATGAGATAGCGGTGCACTCCCGCAATGATACCCGTCGCAATTCCCACCCAGGGGCCGAAGAGAATACCGCCAGACATCACGGCAATGACGCGCACGTTGACGAGCGACCCTTCAACATTAATACCGGAGTAAGTACCAAACAGCGCAAACAGTGAAAAAATGGCTGTCACCGTCGCACGCTCTCCCGGCGAATGCTGCTCTTTTTGCAGCAATTGCCGGAACTGACGTGTTCGGGTCAGGAAAAACAGGCAAATCAGCATCAGTGCGGCGCGGTCGAAGACTGCAAGGAGCATCTCAAATATTTCGTGCACGGGACATCCGGTACAGGTTTACAAGCCTGCACTATAGAAAAAATGTGATCCGGATTCCACTTTTTAGTCTGTTAGCCGCGTGTACCGTACGGAATTATGAAAGCCAGCGGACGCTGGCCTTTAAGAAAGAAAGACATACCACAACCGTTATCCGTCTATTTACTACCTTAAACGTCTATGGGCTTATTCAATTTCAGTAGCTGAGTAAATTCCTCCGCAGGCATCGGATGCCCAAACAGGTATCCCTGCGCTTCCTCACACCCTTTACCCCGCAGTCGTTCGCTCTGTTCTAATGTTTCTACCCCCTCTGCAATCACGCCCAGGCCAAAACTTTTCCCGAGATACAGGATCGCCCGGACAATCGCCGCGTCCGGAGGAGATTCACACATGGTTCTGACAAAAGTCTGATCGATCTTCAACCGAGTCACCGGGTAATTTTTCAGCATACTCAGCGACGCGTAGCCCGTTCCATAGTCGTCAAAAGCAATACCGATCCCCGCTTCGCGCAGCGCCTTCAGCGGTTGCAGCATGTTTTCATCGTAACGTAGGATGATATTTTCCGTGATTTCCAGCTCCAGCGAGCTTGGCTGCAATCCTGTACGCGCAAGAATATCCATAATCTTCTGCGCCAACATACCGGTACGAAACTGTGCGCTGAAAAGATTAATGCTGATGCGAAAATAGCTGTCGTTTTCCCGACACCATTCCGCCGCCTGCCGACATGCCGTTTCGACGATCCAATCACCGACTCGCTCAGCCCACGGGCCATTTTCCAATGCGGTAAGAAAGGCAGCAGGACCAAGTAACCCTCTTTCCGGGTGACGCCAGCGCAGCAGCGCTTCTGCACCAACGATCTCATTTGTCGCCAGTTTTACCTGTGGCTGGTAGAACATCTCAAATTCATTCTGCTCATAAGCGCGCACGAACTCTAGCTGAAAGGCATGTTTGGCCTGAAAGACTTCAAGCAACTCGCGCGTAAAAAAGCGGTAACAGTTTCGACCTTCGGATTTCGCCTGATACAGCGCTAAATCCGCGCTGGTCAAAAGATCCTGCACAGTCAGGCCATATTCTGGGTACAGCACCGCCCCAATGCTGGCGCTAATATTGATTTGATGATCGTCAATAATCATCGCCTGCGAAATTTCATGGATAATTTGCTCAGCAATTTTTCCCGCGACTTTTTTATCATTCAGGCCGGGAAACAACAGCGCAAACTCATCTCCACCCATGCGTGCCACAACATCACCGGAGCGAACCGTGGCTTTTATTTTTTTAGCGACGTGCACCAGAATATTGTCGCCACTGGAGTGCCCCAGGCTGTCATTCACATCTTTAAACCCGTCCAGATCGACCATCATGATGCAGACCGCGGGTTCATTCTTTAGCGCCGTTTCCAGATTGGATGTCAGTAACGTCCGATTTACCAGCCCGGTTAGCGGATCCAGATGCGCCAGCAAAAACAGGCGTTCTTCATTGCGCCGCCGCTCTGTAATGTCGCGCAATATTGCGCCATAGCTAACATTGTTGTTGTCTTCCCACATCGAAACTGACAGTTCGACCGGAACTAGGCTACCGCTTTTGGCTTGCACGTTCAGTTCCAGCGTCACGCCTTTCATCAGCGAATCACGATCGGCAACCAGGTGATTAAGCTGTACAACAAAGGCATCGGGTACAATGGTATTAATACTGCGGCCAATGATTTCCTCATCAGTGTATTCCAGCATATGCTCCGCGGCAGTATTCCAGAAGGTAATCATCCCCTTCTCATTAACGCACAGAATGGTATCAGGCGAGGTATTGGCAATATTTTCAAAACGAACCTGACTGGCTTTACGCGCCAGTTCCAAACGCCGCATTTCCAGCTTATCCATCACTAATGAAGCCAGATCCTGCAAATTGTGCTCGTCACGTTTGCTGAATGTCGCTCTGGGTTTCAAATCGATAATACATAAGGTACCAATGGCATGTCCGGACGGCGTAATTAAGGGAATACCGGCATAAAAACGAATGTAGGGAACCCCCACAACCAGAGGATTATTTTTAAAACGCGCATCCTTGAGTGCATCAGGCACTACCATGATTTTTTTCTTCAGGATCGTATGCGCGCAAAAAGAGATATCACGAGGGGTTTCGCAAAAAGGAACCCCCACGCTGGCAGCAAACAGTTGGCGCTCAGCCTCCACCAACGACACCAAAACGATAGGTACGCTAAAGATGTTAGCGGCCAGACTAATCAGGTTACTCAAACTCGGGTCAAATAATACGTTCTTAATTCCATACTCACGAAGAGCAGCAAGACGTTTGTCTTCATCTTTGCTTACCGGGGCACGGCTCATGGGTTCCCCCCTCCCATCGTATTTAATGTTCAGATTAGACAAAAATTTAGCTATAAATCCAAAATGTTGCAGCAATGAGCACGATAAGAACAGCGGGCCAGCGTTATCAAACCAAAGCCCCTTCTCTTGCCTAGAATCACGACACATGGTGGCTGAGTGTTGAGTATGGCAAAAGATCCAGACTCTATCATCCCTGCAAATCATTAATAATAACAAGTGGAAGTATCAATTAAGATGATAGATGAAAAGCGAAATAGAAAGATAGCGACGCACTCACAACGTTGCAGGATGGAAGCAAAAAAGAAAGGGGGACGGTTGGTATATTCAAACTTTCACGACTGGATAACGAAACATATTATCAAGTTATTAACAGAATATAACCAACCGGGAAATCATCAGGCAGGAAAATAGGTTATGGAATGCTCAGGCGTGTCGTTTTTTGCTCGGATGACGACATCCCAAATCCCGGTATAAGGCACCGTTAAATACACCTCGCCTTCCGCATGACGACAAATAGAATCCTGCGTAGCACTATTCTCTTCAGCCAATGCTTCCTGTTCACCATTGCTCATTTGCACTTCAAATGTATTTGCACACCGAACTATTACCGTATCACCACCAAACAGACTTAAACACGTGCGAATTACAGACATACATCCTCCGCGACACGCAGTCATGCGCATGCTTAATGAAACGAATTTATTGGTTATATTTCCCACAACGGGATTTCCATAAAAGCAAAATGCATACCGTCGGATTGTGATTTAGATCAAGTGACACACACGTTTAGAGTAAATCAGGGGGTGGAATAAGATGATACTATGACCGCCTGATACTTATTAGGATTTTTGATAGTCGATCAATCGCACTTCTGTATGCCGACGTTATCTCACCTATTCAAATGGGCTTGCCGCTATAGATAACAACTTAAATCGTTTTCAAAGTTGTATTCATGCGTGTTTTTTGCGCACAGCAAGGAAAGATAACGGGAGCTTTTTTTAAACAAGATTAATACGCGCTTGATAAGTGACAACCTAAGTTGTACATTGAACGGATGAAAACGACACTTGCAGAACGATTAAAGACCGCCAGAATCGCACAGGGGCTTAGCCAAAAAGCGCTTGGCGACATGATTGGCGTATCTCAGGCCGCCATACAGAAGATCGAGGTGGGGAAAGCGTCGCAGACAACCAAAATTGTTGAGCTTTCCAATGCACTACATGTTCGCCCTGAATGGTTGGCAAACGGCGAAGACCCAATGCGTAGCGACGGGGTGACTAGACCTGTCCAGGAATCGAGCATTCCGCCAAAATCAGAATGGGGCACCGTATCAGCTTGGGACAGCACGACAGAATTATCAGAGGACGAGGTGGAAGTGCCCTTTTTAAAGGATATTGAGTTTGCCTGCGGCGACGGACGCGTTCAGAGCGAGGATTACAACGGCTTTAAGCTCCGTTTTTCTAAAGCTACGCTGCGTAAGGTTGGCGCAAATACGGACGGTTCAGGGGTACTTTGTTTCCCGGCAGCGGGCGACAGTATGGAACCCATCATCCCTGATGGAACCACCGTCGCGGTTGATACCAACAACAAGCGCATCATTGATGGAAAGCTCTACGCCATCGCTCAGGAAGGTGGCGGTAACGATAAGCTCAAGCGAATCAAGCAGCTTTACCGCAAACCAGGCGGCCTTCTCGTCATCCATAGCTTTAATCGCGAGGCTGACGAAGAAGCGTACGAATCAGAAGTCGAGATCATTGGCCGCGTGTTCTGGTATTCGGTTCTGCTGTAGTCCCGATACTGGCGATATCCCGGCCATAGCCGTCTTCATCAAAACCGGTGGGCCGATACGGACACCGTTTTTGTGTTGGTGTTGCGGTTCGCCACGTTACGAATAAACCCTGCGTCGCTAAAAAACGTTTACCCTCGCCCAAATAACCTTACCCACGCGCCACAGTTTTATACAATCACCATGCTATTGTTTCATCAACCCTTGTTGATGTTGTGTTATTCATCCTGTCTATGTGTTCCTTTCCCGCCCTATGGCGGGATTTTTTTGCCCTTCATCTGGCCTCTTCTGCGCGCCGCCCCGCAGGTTGTCATTTCTTTTTACAACCAAAAACAACCCAAATTAAAACTAAAGATGTTGACACGAAAACAACTATAGTTTTAAATAAACCCATAGCAGCAGAGCAATCTCTGCAAAGGTAACAACCCAGTTTTCACGTCAGTAACAACACTCATGCATAACAATAAGGTGATTTATGACTGAACCACAATTTCGCAGTAAAGGTCCTGAGCTTCTGGTCGAACTTTCTCAACACGTGGCCGATACGGTCAAAAACGTCACCGAGCTCGATCCGCAAACAGCCGAGTTAGTCGGTAATGCCGTTGCCAAACATATGATGACCGTATGGGGCGGACAAAACGTTTATTTCCCAATGGGGATATCCTGGCGCGCTTCTCAACGCGATCTTCAAATCTATGAAGAATTTGACGGACGCAATCACAGCGCGTTGGCTAAAAAATATAATGTCTCGCTGCAATGGATTTATAAAATTGTCAGAACAATGCGAAAAGAGGAGTTACAGGCAAAGCAACACTCTCAGGCATAATGCCAAACGTCATAAATTAACAACCAGGTGGTAATTAAAGGAACAGACTAAAAATAGATAATTGACTAACAGCGATAACCTCTGATTTTAATAACATATAACTTAAATCATTCGAGTTGTGGAAAAGCATTCCTCTACGCTGACGCCGACCAACGCACGCCGTTTGAAGTATGATAGAGAAAATAAAAGATAATACCATCTGGCAATTAATATAATGGGTACGCTTTTGTACCCATTATTTCTATATCGCTAAGGCTTTATTCTTAGACATCGCTCTTCAGTAAACTATCCCCGATGCGATGAATACCGCGTTATCTCCCCTTCTCTTATTTAAATCGCCCTGCTAAAAAAAACAAAAACATGCATTTACAATGCGCAAATCAATTTTTGACCGCTAAGGGCATGATAACGTAGCCCCACGATCCCTTCGGTACGTTGAAAGCGCCGAATGAAAAAATAAATGGGAGACATTGAGAGCAATGAGTGAGAAAGCAAGAAAGCGGTGGCAACGGCGTCCCGGCACCACCGGAGGCAAACTTCCCTGGAACGACTGGCGCAATGCTCTGAGCTGGCGCAGAGCAACACAAATTCTGCTATTGGCGCTCAACATTTATATCGGCATCACCTTCTATTTTTGGGTACGCTACTTTGAAACTGGCGGTACGAGTCTTTATATGCCGAGACCGGGTGGTATCGAAGGCTGGCTGCCCATTGCCGGATTGATGAACGCAAAGTTCACATGGGAAACCGGCAATTTTCCCCCTATCCACCTTGCGTCAATGCTATTACTTGCCGCATTTATTCTTATTAGCCTGTTGCTCAAGAAATCGTTCTGTTCCTGGCTGTGTCCTATCGGCACGATTTCAGAATGGGTAGGTGCATTGGGGGGGAAAATATTGGGTCGACATTTCATTCTTCCTAAGTGGCTGGATATTCCACTGCGCAGCCTGAAATATCTGTTATTAGGCTTTTTCCTCTATATCGCCTTATCAATGCCGACACAGAGTATTTATATGTTCCTGATGTCGCCCTACGGCCTGATCGCCGACGTTAAAATGCTCGGCTTCTTTCGCAATATCGGCACCATCACGCTGGTCTGCGTGTTTCTCTTCACGTTCGCCAGTCTGTTTGTCCGTCATTTCTGGTGTCGTTACCTCTGTCCTTACGGTGCACTCATGGGGGTCTTTTCGTTGCTGTCCCCCTTCAAGATCCGTCGCAACGCCACCAACTGTATCGACTGCGGCAAGTGCGCCAAAGCCTGCCCATCTAACATCCCAGTGGACAAGCTGATTCAGGTGAGAACGGCGGAATGTACGGCCTGCATGACCTGCGTCGAATCCTGCCCGGTGGCCTCAACGCTTTATTTCTCCCTGACGAAACCCTCAGGCTCGCAGGCAAAAGTCAGCAAAACAACCAAACCACTATGGCGACAAACTGCGTTGTCCGGTATTGCGATGACGATACTGGTACTCTGCATTCTTTTTGGCATGATCGGCTTTGCGATGTACATCGGTGGCTGGAACAGCCCGATTCCCGACCACATGTACTTCCGACTGATTCCCGGTTCACAAAGCATTGGTCACCCATAAAGAAAAAGGGGCCAAATTGGCCCCTGATACTCATCTGCATTGAATAGCAGATTACATATTATCGATGATGTCCTGCGCAAACTCACTACATTTCCGTAGCTTAGCGCCTTCCATCAGACGTTCAAAATCGTAAGTCACGGTCTTGTTCTTGATCGCACCCTCAACGCCCTTAACAATCAGGTCAGCCGCTTCGAACCAGTGCAGGTGACGCAGCATCATTTCAGCAGACAGAATCACAGAACCTGGGTTCACTTTATCCTGACCCGCATATTTCGGTGCCGTACCGTGCGTGGCTTCAAACAGTGCACATTCGTCACCAATGTTCGCGCCAGGGGCGATACCGATACCGCCAACCTGTGCCGCCAGGGCATCAGAAATGTAGTCACCGTTCAGGTTCATACAAGCGATCACATCGTATTCAGCAGGGCGCAGCAGAATTTGTTGCAGGAACGCATCGGCGATTACGTCTTTTACTACGATCTCTTTACCGGTGTTCGGGTTCTTGATCTTCACCCACGGGCCGCCATCGATCAATTCACCGCCGAATTCTTCACGCGCCAACTGGTATCCCCAGTCTTTGAACGCGCCTTCGGTGAATTTCATGATGTTGCCTTTGTGCACCAGCGTGACGGAATCACGGTCGTTGGTAATCGCGTATTCGATTGCGGCGCGAACCAGACGTTTAGTGCCTTCTTCCGAACACGGCTTCACGCCGATACCACACTGCTCAGGGAAACGGATTTTGTTAACGCCCATTTCTTCACGCAGGAACTTGATCACTTTGTCTGCTTCAGCAGAACCCGCTTTCCACTCGATACCTGCATAAATGTCTTCGGCGTTTTCGCGGAAGATCACCATGTCGGTCAGCTCAGGCTGTTTAACCGGGCTAGGTGTACCTTCGTAGTAGCGTACCGGACGCAGGCAAACATACAGATCCAGCTGTTGACGCAGTGCAACGTTCAGAGAACGAATACCACCGCCGACTGGCGTTGTCAGCGGGCCCTTAATCGCCACACGGTATTCACGGATCAAATCCAGCGTTTCGTCTGGCAGCCAGACATCTTTACCGTATACCTGCGTGGATTTTTCACCCGTATAGATTTCCATCCAGGAAATCGCGCGCTTGCCCTGATAGGCTTTCTTCACGGCGGCGTCAACGACGTTGATCATGGCAGGCGTTACATCGATACCAATGCCGTCACCTTCGATAAACGGGATAACCGGATTGTTTGGAACAACCAGTTTACCTTGAGCATCAACCGTGATTTTCTGACCTTCTGTCGGTACAACTACTTTGCTTTCCATTAACCTCTCCTTCGAGCGCAATTTTGTTAATGACTTGTAAGATGCGTGTCAATACTACTTGAATATTTAGCCCGCGCCAATCGCAAACCATTTCGAGTATAATGCTTTTGTTTTCCGCGACTATAAAGATGATGAATAAATTCCCTGTTAAAAATCACAAAGTTAAACGATTCAGCTCACAGCCGGCAAGAAAAAGGCAACCTGACAATGCGCCGCGCCGAATCGTTTTGTTCAATAAACCCTTCGATGTCCTGCCACAATTCACTGATGAAGCCGGGCGCCGCACGCTAAAAGACTACATTCCGGTTAGCGGTATTTATGCCGCCGGTCGTCTGGATCGCGACAGCGAAGGCCTGATGATTCTGACCAATGACGGCAAACTTCAGGCTCGACTGACTCAGCCAACGCAAAAAACAGCCAAAATTTATTATGTTCAGGTCGAGGGTATTCCTGACGATGCCGCCCTGATGCGCTTTCGTACCGGTCTGGATCTGAATGACGGCAAAACGCTGCCCGCAGGGGCGGAAATCGTACCGGAACCCAACTGGCTGTGGCCGCGTAATCCCCCCATACGCGAACGTAAAAGCATTCCTGACTGCTGGCTAAAAATCACGCTGTATGAAGGGCGTAATCGGCAAGTCCGTCGTATGACGGCGAATATCGGGTATCCTACCTTGCGTCTGATTCGATACGGTATGGCCAATCAGACGGTAGAAAACCTGTTACCCGGAGAATGGAAGGAGATAGCGGATGTTTAAACCCCATGTGACAGTCGCCTGTGTGGTACAGGCCGAAAACCATTTTCTGGTCGTCGAAGAATTAATTAACGATAAATTATTGTGGAACCAACCCGCAGGGCATCTGGAGGCCGACGAAACGCTGATTCAGGCGGCGAGCCGTGAACTGTGGGAAGAAACCGGTATTCAGGCCACACCGCAGAGTTTCTTGCGTCTGCACCAATGGATCGCACCTGACAGCACGCCATTTTTACGCTTTTGCTTCGCGCTCGATCTGCCTGCGCGGGTCGCTACCCAACCGCACGACAGCGATATCGAATGCTGTCGCTGGTTGACCGCCGAGGAAATTCTGCATTCTCGCCAGCTTCGTTCGCCGCTGGTGGCCGAAAGCATTCGCTGCTATCAGCAGCCAGAACGCTATCCGTTAACCGTACTGGGTGCGTTCAACTGGCCTTTCTAGGCATCCTGTTATTCCTGCCATACGTGAGCGAAGCACCGCACAGCAGGAATAGCGATGCAGCCCGCGGTTCAACATGCTAAAATATGCCGCTTGTTTTTCGCATCAATGCGTCAGTAAATTTCAGTTCGTGAGACTTCCATGTCAGATAACAGCCAGAAAAAAGTGATTGTCGGTATGTCCGGCGGTGTCGATTCCTCCGTTTCCGCTTACCTGTTACAGCAACAGGGCTATCATGTTGAAGGCCTGTTCATGAAGAATTGGGAAGAGGACGACGACACGGAATATTGCTCGGCAGCCACCGACCTTGCCGATGCGCAAGCCGTTTGCGACAAGCTGGGTATCGAATTACATACCGTCAACTTTGCCGCTGAATATTGGGACAACGTTTTTGAACTCTTCCTTGAAGAATACAAAGCGGGCCGTACCCCCAATCCCGATATCCTGTGCAATAAAGAAATCAAATTCAAAGCCTTCCTGGAATTCGCCGCCGAGGATCTCGGTGCAGACTATATCGCGACAGGCCACTATGTTCGTCGCCATGACGTCGACGGCAAGAGCCGTTTGCTGCGCGGCATGGACGGCAACAAAGACCAGAGCTATTTTCTTTATACGCTGAGCCACGAGCAGATCGCACAAAGTCTGTTCCCGGTCGGTGAGCTGGAAAAACCACAGGTGCGCAAGATCGCCGAAGAGCTTGAGCTGGCAACCGCCAAGAAGAAAGACTCTACCGGTATCTGCTTTATCGGCGAGCGCAAATTTACTGATTTTCTGGCGCGCTACCTGCCCGCACAGCCGGGTCCGATTCTGTCCGTCGACGATAACAAACCGATGGGACAACATCAGGGGCTGATGTACCACACGCTGGGGCAGCGTAAAGGTTTGGGCATCGGCGGCGTCAAAGACGGCGGCGAAGATCCCTGGTACGTGGTGGATAAAGATGTCGCTAATAATATTTTGTATGTCGCGCAGGGGCACGAACACCCTCGCCTGATGTCCTACGGCTTAATAGCACAACAGTTGCATTGGGTTGACCGTCAGCCGCTCACCGCTGAATTACGCTGTACGGTGAAAACCCGTTACCGTCAGGCGGATATCCCTTGCACCGTTACGCCACTTGGCGACGATCGCATTACCGTACGTTTTGATGAGCCCGTTGCAGCCGTGACGCCGGGTCAATCCGCCGTTTTTTATCTGGACGACGTGTGCCTTGGCGGCGGCATCATTGAAGAACGCTTACAGGAGTAAACGTGGCTAAGAATTATTATGAGATTACGCTGGCGTTAGCGGGTATTTGCCAATCAGCGCATGTCGTCCAGCAGTTGGCCCATACGGGTCAGTGTAATAACGCTGCACTGCACACCTCGCTAAACAGTGTATTGAACCTCAACCCGGCATCCACGCTGGCCGTTTACGGCAATGACGAGCAAAACCTGAAAATTGGGGTGGAAACGCTGTTAGGTATTCTGAACACCAGCAGTAATAAAGGTGCCGGTGCAGAATTATCACGCTATGCCTTCAGCCTGATTGCGCTAGAGCGCAAGCTGAAAGCGAAGCCTGCCGCGCTTGATGAATTAGGTAAACGCATTGGACAGTTGGAGCGCCAACTGGAGCATTTCGAACTACTTTCCGAAACGATTGTCAGCGCGCTGGCGGCAATTTACGTGGATGTCATCAGCACACTGGGTCCGCGTATTCAGGTTACCGGTTCGCCGGAAGTGCTGAAAAACAGTCAGGTGCAGGCAAAAGTGCGTGCTGCTCTGCTGGCCGGTATCCGCTCTGCGGTACTCTGGCAGCAAATTGGCGGCGGACGCCTACAGCTGATGTTCTCACGCGGCCAGTTGGTTAAAGAAGCGAAACAGATATTGGCGCGTTGCCCATCCGTTTGATGCTATTCTTGCCGCTATGACTGACGCTGGTGTGATTCACGCCAGCGTCACAAAATCGGTTGCCGTTATTTAAGTCATTGTTTTTATTGAAATTAATCGTTATTGAAACCAATCTCAGGAGTTGCTTGCGATGGAATTATCCTCACTGACCGCCGTTTCCCCAATTGATGGACGCTACGGCGATAAAGTCAGCACGTTGCGCACCATTTTCAGCGAATTCGGTTTGCTGAAATTCCGTGTGCAGGTTGAAGTACGTTGGCTGCAAAAACTGGCAGCCTGTGCAGAGATCCAGGAAGTTCCTGCATTTGACGCGGACGCAAACGCTTTCCTTGATAAAATCGTCGCCGAATTCAGTGAAGAAGATGCGGCCCGCATTAAAACCATCGAGCGTACGACCAACCACGACGTGAAAGCCGTTGAATACTTCCTGAAAGAAAAGGTGGCCGCCATTCCTGCGCTGCACGCCGTCAACGAATTCATCCACTTCGCCTGTACGTCAGAAGATATCAACAACCTGTCTCACGCGCTGATGCTGGACAGCGCTCGCCGCGATGTCATCCTGCCGCACTGGCGTCAAATCATTGATGCGCTGAAAACGCTGGCGCAGGAATACCGCGATATCCCGCTGCTTTCTCGCACACACGGTCAGCCCGCTACGCCCTCCACCATCGGTAAAGAGTTCGCTAACGTAGCCTATCGTATGGAGCGCCAGTATCGTCAACTGCAACAGGTTGAGATTCTCGGTAAAATTAATGGCGCCGTCGGTAACTATAACGCCCACCTGGCTGCCTACCCGGAAGTGGACTGGCACCAGTTTAGCGAAAGCTTTGTCACCTCACTGGGCATCAACTGGAACCCGTATACCACGCAGATCGAGCCGCACGATTACATCGCCGAGCTGTTCGATTGCATCGCGCGTTTCAACACGATTTTGATCGACTTTGATCGTGATATCTGGGGCTACATCGCGCTGAATCACTTCAAACAGAAAACCATTGCAGGCGAAATCGGTTCCTCCACCATGCCGCACAAAGTGAACCCGATTGACTTCGAAAACTCAGAAGGCAACCTGGGTCTGGCGAACGCTGTTCTGGCGCATCTGGCCAGCAAGCTGCCGGTTTCTCGCTGGCAGCGTGACCTCACCGACTCCACCGTGCTGCGTAATCTGGGCGTAGGCGTGGGCTATGCACTGATCGCCTATCAGGCTACGATGAAAGGCATCAGCAAACTGGAAGTGAACCGCGATCGTCTGGCAGATGAACTGGATCACAACTGGGAAGTTCTGGCAGAACCGATCCAAACGGTCATGCGCCGTTACGGGATTGAAAAACCGTACGAGAAGCTGAAAGAGCTGACGCGTGGTAAACGCGTTGATGCCGCGGGCATTCAGGAATTTATCGATGGTCTGGCATTACCAGAAGCAGAAAAAACGCGTCTGAAAGCCATGACGCCAGCCAATTACATCGGCCGCGCTATCGCTATGGTCGATGACCTGAAATAACCGTTCTTGAATCCTATCACGACCTCTCTCTGGCGGGTGTCCTGCCCGCCAGTTAACTGCCATTTTCAGACCGTTTAAACCCGGTTTATGCTCCCTGTGGATAATTTAACAAATAAAATAAATCACTTTCTCTGCGTATAATGTTGATACGCGGGAGCGATATACGTGACAGATGAAAGATAGGATATATAAAAATATTTCGATAAATATGCCCCCTATCTATTCGACAGAGGATATAACGATGCGGATTCTGGTCATTGAAGATAATGTATTACTGCGCCATCACTTAACCGTTCAGATGAACGAAATGGGGCATCAGGTTGATGCCGCGTCTGACGCCAAAGAAGCGGATTATTTTCTGCATGAGAATATGCCGGACATTGCCATTGTCGACCTCGGGTTGCCTGATGAAGATGGTATGAGCATGATCCGTCGTTGGCGTGCGCATCAGGTCAAACTCCCGATTCTGGTGCTGACAGCGCGTGAAGGCTGGCAGGACAAAGTGGCGGTGCTGGAAGCCGGTGCAGACGATTACGTGACTAAACCATTCCATATGGAAGAGGTCGTCGCGCGGTTGCAGGCGCTGATGCGGCGCAATAGCGGGCTGGCCTCTCAAATCATCAGCCTGCCACCCTTTGAGATCGATTTGTCACGCCGCGAGCTGGTGATCCACGGCGCGCCTATCAAGCTCACTGCGTTCGAATACACCATTATCGAGACGTTGATTCGTAACAAAGGAAAGGTCGTCAGCAAAGAGTCGCTGATGCTACAGCTGTACCCCGATGCAGAACTGCGGGAAAGTCATACTATTGACGTGCTGATGGGGCGACTGCGTAAGAAAATTCAGCAGGCAGAAGCACCGGATGTGATCACGACCGTGCGTGGACAAGGATATCGTTTTGATATTGATACACCTTCAGGCTCAGTATGAGCGATAAGAAGCCCCCCTTCTCGCTTCGCATTCGTTTTTTACTCGCGACAGCGGCCATCGTGTTGGCGTTGTCGCTAGCCTATGGCGTCGTCGCCATTATCGGTTACAGCGTCAATTTTGATAAAACCTCATTCCGCCTGCTGCGCGGCGAGAGTAACCTCTACTACAGCCTTGCACAGTGGCGCGATAACCAACTGAACATCATCACGCCGCCCGACGTTGATATCAACTTTCCTACGCTGGTGTTGATATACGATGAGCATGGCAACATGCTCTGGCGTGAAAAGCACGTTCCCGAGCTGGAAGCGCTGATCAATCCGGAATGGCTGAATAAGACGGCCTATCATGAATTGGATACCGACACCGATACCAGCAGCGCGGTATTAACGGGCAATACCTTGTTACTGGGCAGCCTGCGAGCACTGAATGGCGCACACAGCAATGCGTTAACGCATTCCATCGCCGTGAACGTTTATCCGAAGACCGAGCATCTCCCCTCCATCACGATTGTTGTCGTCGATCGCATTCCACAGGAGCTCCAGCAGGAAGACGTCGTGTGGGAGTGGTTCAGCTATGTTCTGATCGCCAACCTTCTGCTGGTGCTTCCTCTGCTGTGGCTGGGCGCTCACTGGAGCCTGCGCCCTATTCAGCATTTGGTAAAACAGATCGCCGAGCTGGAAAAAGGCACGCGTGAACAGCTGGATGAAAATCCGCCGCGCGAGTTGTTCAGTCTGGTGAAAAACCTGAATATCCTGCTGAATAACGAACGCCAGCGCTACCATAAGTACCGCACGACGCTCACCGACCTCACGCACAGTTTGAAAACGCCGCTGGCCGTCTTACAGACCACATTACGTGCGCTGCGTACCGGTAAAGAGATCACTATCGATCAGGCTGAGCCTATTATGCTGGCCCAGATCAGCCGCATCTCGCAGCAGATTGGCTATTACCTGCATCGCGCCAGCGTACGCTCCGAACATAATTTACTGATACGCGAAGTGCACTCGGTTCCGGCGCTGCTGGATGGCCTGTGTTCCGCGCTGAACAAGGTGTATCAACGCAAAGGCGTGGTACTGACGCTCGATATTCCCCCCGAACTGACCTTTGTCGGTGAGAAGAATGATTTCATGGAAGTGATGGGCAATATTCTTGATAACGCCTGTAAATACTGTCTGGAGTTTGTCGAGATTAGCGTGCAGTACTCCGATCACAAGCTGCATCTGATTGTTGACGACGACGGCCCCGGTATCCATGAGAGTAAGCGCGAAATGATTTTCCTGCGAGGGCAGCGTGCCGATCGCATGCGCCCTGGGCAAGGTATCGGCCTCGCCGTGGCCGTCGAAATTATCGAACAATATCAGGGCGAGATCCTGATCAGCGACAGCGCACTGGGCGGCGCCCGAGTCGAAGCTATTTTCTCCCGCCAGAACCTGAGCCAGAATGAGGGGTGAAAGGCAGTACAGCGCGTGATGCTTCCGCTATACTTATTGCCACAATGCGGATTGTTTTAAAATACTGATTATTTCAAGAAAAATCATGTCTTCAAGAACAGTCATTTCCTCAAAAACGAGTTTCTGGAAAACGGTATGGACTATCAGCTCAATCTCGACTGGCAGGATTTTTTAGCGAACTACTGGCAAAAGCGCCCACTCCTGATTAAAGGCGGCTTCACGCATTTTATCGATCCGATTTCACCTGACGAACTCGCCGGTCTGGCATTGGAAAACGAGGTCGATAGCCGTCTGGTCAGCCATCAGAACGGGCGCTGGCAAGTCAGCCACGGCCCTTTCGAGAGCTACGATCATCTGGGGGAAAGCAACTGGTCGCTGCTGGTACAGGCCGTCGATCACTGGCATGAGCCCTCTTCCGCCTTGATGCAGCCATTTCGACAACTGCCGGACTGGCGTACTGATGATTTGATGATTTCATTTTCCGTTCCCGGCGGTGGCGTAGGGCCGCATCTGGATCAGTATGATGTGTTCATCATTCAGGGTACGGGGCGCCGCCGCTGGCGCATCGGTGAAAAAATACCGATGAAACAGCACTGTCCGCACCCAGACCTGCTACAGGTCGACCCGTTTGATGCCATTATTGATGAAGAGCTGGAACCGGGCGATATCGTCTATATTCCACCGGGTTTCCCACATGAAGGCTATTCGTTGGAGAACTCGCTGAACTACTCGGTGGGTTTCCGTGCGCCAAATGCGCGCGAGCTGGTTAGCGGTTTTGCAGATTATGTGCTTTCCCGTGAACTCGGTAGCCATCGCTACAGCGATCCCGATATTCCCTCTCGTGAACATATCGCTAGTGTGCTGCCGCAAGAACTGGATGCGCTGCAAAAAATGATGCTGGATCTGGTACAACAGCCGGAACATTTCCAAAATTGGTTTGGTGAGTTTATTTCCCAGTCCCGCCATGAGCTCGATCTTTCACCGCCGGAACCACCTTATCAGGCGGGCGAAGTGTATGAATACCTGCAACAGGGTGAGCCGCTGCGCCGTTTAGGCGGCCTGCGAGTCATCTGCGTTGGGGATAGCTGCTTCGTTAACGGAGAGAAAGTGAACAGCACGCACAAGACAGCGCTGTTTGCATTGGCTGAGCATCCTACCATTGATGCGGAACAGTTGGGCGATGCACTGGAAGATCCATCCTTCCTCGCGCAGCTCACGGTACTGATCAACAGCGGCTACTGGTACTTCGCGGATTAAGGCCAAGCCTGAATAATAGTTAGCACAATAATAAGGCGGGAATGTCCCGCCTTATTCATCTCTTCAGGATAGAAGCTATTACGGCTTCACACGCAGCGCCGTCAGTTCAGCAATACGCATAATCACAGAGACCGCCTTTTCCATACCTTCCAGCGTGACAAATTCATGTTTGCCATGATAGTTGTAGCCGCCGGTAAACAGGTTCGGGCACGGTAACCCCTGAAATGACAGGTGTGCGCCGTCAGTGCCGCCACGAATCGGTTTCATATTCGGCTCAATATCGCAATCCCGCATCGCCTGCTGCGCCAGTGCAATAATGTGCGGATGCTGCTCAACTTGCTCACGCATGTTGTAATAGGTATCGGTAATCGTGACTTCAATGTAGCAATCTGGGTGCAGCCCCGCGCCGACCTTTTCCGCAATATCCAACATCGTCTGTTTACGCTGCTCAAAGCCGTTGCGATCAAAATCCCGAACGATGTAATGCAAATCCGCACGCTCCACAGAGCCTTTCATGCTGTGAAGGTGGTAGAACCCCTGATAGCCGTCCGTTTGCTCCGGCGATTGGCTCTCCGGCACGTGCTGATGATAGCGTGAGGCGAGCGTCAGCGCGTTAACCATCACGCCTTTGGCGCTACCGGGGTGCACATTGTTACCCACAATTTTCACCTGAACTGACGCGGCGTTAAAATTTTCATACTCCAGTTCGCCAACACCGCCGCCGTCCACGGTATAGGCCCACTGCGCATTAAAGGCTTTAACATCAAAAAACTGTGCGCCCTTGCCAATCTCTTCATCCGGCGTAAAGGCAACGCGAATATCGCCATGCGGGAGCTGGCTTTTTTTCAGGCGCACCAACGCGGTCATAATTTCCGCAATGCCCGCCTTATCATCTGCCCCCAACAGCGTTTTGCCATCGGTGGTAATCAGCGTCTGCCCCAGTAACTGGTGCAGCACCGGGAACATCACAGGTGACAACACTTCGTCCCCCACTCCCAGGGCAATATCGCCGCCGCGGTAGTTTTCCAGAATCTGCGGATTAACATTTTTACCGCTAAAATCCGGCGACGTATCCATATGTGAAATGAAGCCGATAGCCGGGACGGGCCAGGCAACGTTAGTCGGAAGCGTCGCCATCAGGCAGCCCTGTTTGCTGAGCACAACCTGTTCAAATCCCAGTTCGAGCAATTCCTGCTGCAACGCACGCGCCAGTTTCAGTTGGCCGTCGGTGCTCGGCACCTGACGGACGCCGGATTTAGACTGTGTATCGAATGAAACGTAGTTCAAAAATCTGTCGAGTAATTTATCCATCTTATTTATGCCCCCTGAACCCTGAAAGGCATTATGGATAGGGCTACCCCGGTAGATATTGCGTCAGGTCAGTTTTTTCCCGATTTAACAAATCGTCATACCAGAATTCAGGCCCAAAAGCGGCAGCGGGGTCACGAAGAATGACCCAATCAGGTAACAATCAAGAAACATTTGTGCTAATTCAGTGACTGAATCACCGCCATTCAGTCGTCAATCGGCCGGAAGTGGAGCCACACAAGTTGGCGTTAAGCAACGTTTCCCGTAAAATGCCGCCCTTAACTGCGCACGCTGTCTGAAAGGTGATAACCCTTGGTGCGATGCAACGGAGATGCCGTTGGTCGGCCAAATCAGGAAATAGAGCCAGACCTTAATGAAAGAAAACGCCCTGACTATGCCGGTCATTGATATGCCGGTCATTGAATTGCTCAACGTCCATAAAAGCTTTGATGGCAAAGACATCATTTCCCATTTTAATCTCACCATTAATAACGGTGAGTTTCTGACGATCCTCGGGCCATCCGGCTGCGGTAAAACCACCGTACTACGCCTGATTGCCGGTCTGGAAACGGTCGATAGCGGTACTGTCATGCTGGAAAAGCAGGACATCACCCATCAGCCCGCCGAGCAGCGGCACGTTAATACCGTATTTCAAAGTTATGCCCTATTTCCTCACCTCAGCGTGTTTGAGAACGTGGCGTTTGGCCTGCGCATGCAGAAAACGCCCGCCGCAGAGATTGCGCCACGCGTGATTGACGCGCTGAAAATGGTGCAGTTAGAGGAACTGGCGCAGCGCCGTCCGCATCAGTTGTCCGGCGGCCAGCAACAGCGCGTGGCCATCGCCCGCGCCGTCGTCAATCAGCCGAAAGTGCTACTGCTGGATGAATCCCTGTCCGCACTCGATTATAAGCTGCGTAAGCAGATGCAGAACGAACTGAAGGCGCTGCAACGTAAGCTGGGCATCACCTTTATTTTCGTCACGCACGATCAGGAAGAAGCGCTGACCATGTCCGACCGCATCGTGGTGATGCGCGATGGACGCATCGAGCAAGACGGTACGCCGCGTGAAATCTACGAAGAGCCGAAAAACCTGTTCGTCGCCAGCTTTATCGGTGAAATCAATATCTTGGATGCCGTGGTACTCGAATCGCTGGACGAACAGCGAGTACGCGCGCAGGTCGAAGGCCATGAGTGCGTTATCACCGCCAGTTTTCCGGTCACCGTCGGCCAACATCTCAACGTGCTGCTGCGACCAGAAGATTTACGCGTCGAAGAGCTGGGCGCTGGTATGCCAGCGAAAGGGATGGTGGGCTATGTGCGTGAACGCAACTATAAAGGCATGACGCTGGAATCCAACATCGAGTTGGAAAACGGCAAAATGGTCATGGTCAGCGAGTTCTTTAACGAAGACGATCCCGACTTCGATCATTCACTCAACCAGAAAGTCGACGTCACCTGGGTGGAAAGTTGGGAGGTCGTCCTGCACGATGAAGAAGTCGCGTAAACGCTTTCAAAACATCATTATCACACTCATCGTTGCCTGGCTGGTGCTGTTTGTTTTCCTGCCCAACCTGATGATCATCGGCACCAGTTTTCTGACGCGCGATGACACGCATTTCGTCAGCCTGGTCTTTACGCTGGAAAACTATACGCGACTGGCCGATCCGCTTTATGCTTCCGTCCTGCTGCATTCGCTGAATATGGCCGTTATCGCCACGCTCTGCTGCCTGCTGCTGGGCTATCCGTTTGCCTTTATTCTGGCGCGCTTACCGAAAAAAATTCAGCCGCTGATGCTGTTTCTGCTGATTGTGCCGTTTTGGACCAACTCGCTAATCCGCATTTACGGGCTGAAAATCTTTCTGAGTACGCACGGCCATCTGAATGAATTCCTGCTCTGGACTGGCCTTATCGATACGCCGCTGCGGATTATGTACACCTCTGAAGCGGTGATTCTCGGTCTGATTTACATCCTGCTGCCGTTCATGGTGCTACCGCTCTACTCCAGCATTGAAAAACTCGATAAATCCTACCTTGAAGCCGCGCGCGATCTGGGTGCCAATAAGTGGCAAACCTTCATTCGCGTCGTCATCCCGCTAACCATGCCGGGGATTATCGCCGGCTGCCTGCTGGTGCTGCTGCCCGCTATGGGCTTGTTCTTCGTTGCCGATCTGATGGGCGGTGCCAAGAATTTGCTGATCGGTAACGTCATTAAAAGCCAGTTCCTCAATATCCGCGACTGGCCGTTTGGTGCCGCCACCAGCATCTGCCTGACGCTGGTCATGGGCGTGCTGCTCTTTATCTATTACCGCACGGCCCGCCTGCTGAATAAAAAAGGAGAGCTGGAATGACCGGACGCTTAATCCGCGGTGGATTTATGTCCATCATTTACGCTTACCTGTACATTCCGATCGTTATTCTGATCGTGAACTCGTTTAATCAGGCGCGTTTCGGCATCAACTGGCAGGGATTTACACTGGACTGGTATCGGTTGCTGATAAACAACGACAGCCTACTTCAGGCCGCGCAACACTCACTGACGATGGCCGTTTTCTCTGCAACGTTCGCCACGCTGATTGGCTCCCTGACGGCCGTGGCGCTGTATCGCTACCGCTTTCGCGGCAAACCTTTTGTCGGCGGCATGCTGTTCGTGGTGATGATGTCGCCGGATATCGTGATGGCGATTTCACTGCTGGTGCTCTTCATGCTGCTGGGCATATCGCTTGGATTCTGGTCGCTGCTGTTTTCCCACATCACGTTCTGCCTGCCGTTTGTGGTGGTGACCGTCTATTCGCGCCTGAAAGGCTTTGACGTGCGGATGCTGGAAGCCGCGCGCGATTTGGGTGCTAGCGAAGTGATTATTCTGCGCAAAATCATTCTGCCGCTGGCCATGCCGGCCGTGGCCGCCAGTTGGCTGCTCAGCTTTACGCTGTCGATGGATGACGTGGTGGTGTCCTCGTTTGTCACTGGGCCCGCGTATGAGATTCTACCGTTGAAGATTTACTCGATGGTGAAGGTCGGCGTCTCCCCTGAAGTCAACGCGCTGGCAACGATTTTGCTGATTCTATCGCTCGTGCTGGTGCTCAGTAGCCAGCTGATTTTACGCGACCGCACCGGAAAATAAGGTTGCGGCTAACATGATTCACATCTGATTTTCATGCCCGCTGAAAACAACGGGTATTTCCTTTGGGACTAGGAGGTAAACATAATGAAAAAGTGGCCACACCTACTGGCAGCCTGCGCAATGGCGTTTGGCATCAGCACCGCCAATGCCGACGACAGCAAAACGCTCTATTTCTACAACTGGACCGAATACGTGCCGCCGGGTCTGTTGGAACAGTTCACTAAAGAAACGGGCATCAAGGTGATTTACTCCACCTATGAATCCAACGAGAGTATGTACGCCAAGCTGAAGACCTATAAGGATAGCGCTTACGATTTAGTCGTGCCTTCAACTTATTTCATCTCTAAGATGAGCAAAGAAGGCATGCTGCAAAAGATTGATACCAGCAAGCTCAGCAATTTTCATAATCTCGATCCGAACCTGTTGCACAAATCCTTCGACCCAAATAACGACTACTCCATTCCCTATATTTGGGGCGCAACGGCGATTGGTATTAATCATGAAATGATTGACCCTGCCAGCGTCACCCGTTGGGCCGATCTGTGGGATACCAAGTACAAAAACAGCCTGCTGCTGACGGACGACGCGCGTGAGGTGTTCCAAATCGCCCTGCGTAAACTGGGTTACTCCGCGAATACCACCGACCCCAAAGAGATTGAGGCGGCCTATAAAGAGCTGCAAGCCCTGATGCCGAACGTGCTGACGTTCAACTCAGACAACCCCGGCAACCCGTTCATCGAAGGTGAAGTCAATCTGGGGATGGTGTGGAACGGTTCTGCCTACGTGGCGCGTCAGGCAGGTACCCCACTGGATGTCATTTGGCCCAAAGAAGGTGGTATCTTCTGGATGGACAGTCTGGCGATTCCGGCCAACGCCAAAAACGTTGACGGCGCGATGAAGCTGATCGACTTCCTGCTGCGCCCGGAAGTAGCAGCACAGGTCGCGGAAACCATCGGCTATCCGACACCGAATCTGGCAGCGAAAAAATTACTGCCGCCGGAGGTTTCAGGGGACAAAACACTATACCCGGATGATGAAACCATCGCGAAAGGCGAATGGCAGAACGACGTCGGCAGCGCCAGCACGCTGTATGAAACCTACTTCCAGCAGCTAAAAGCGGGTCGTTAATCGCGCACGCTATCGCGATGCAGATCGGCTAAGTCACGGCGGCTTCCCTTATCGGAAGCCATTTTTTTCATATCGATTAGCGAGCAATAATATCTCAAGCCCTCAAATTGACAGCTAAAAGCATTATCCTGACGGTATTAGGAAAATAATTATGTTCAGCTTCTTCTATAATGATTCCACACCCACCGGAATCACGATAAGGAGCACCACCATGCTGCAACTCTTCAGCCACAGTTTTCAGGACGGCGACACGATCCCAGGCGAGTTCGCCTTTGCCGTACCGGATGCAAACAGCCACATTGCGCTGTCTTCTAACCATAATCCACACCTTGCCTGGCGCGGCGCTCCCACAGGGACACTGTCTTTCGTATTGGTTTGCCACGATCCGGATGTACCCAGCCGCGGTGACGATGTGAATCAGGAAGGTCGCGAGGTTAGCGCGTCTCTGCCGCGTGTCGATTTCTACCATTGGTTATTGCTGGACATTCCAGCCAACGTCAGTGAGATTCCCGCCGCCTCTCATTCCACTGGCATCACTCCGCGTGGGAAGGCAGGTCCAAATGCCCCCACCGGGCTCCGACACGGCGTCAACGATTACACCGTCTGGTTCGCCAGCGATGAGCAGATGAAAGGTACCTACTATGGTTATGATGGCCCTTGCCCACCGTGGAACGATGCGATCGTCCATCATTACATCTTTACTCTCTACGCTCTCGCGACGCCTGCTTTAACGATAGAAGGTGAGCTTAATGGAGCGAATGTCCGCGCTGCGCTGGCTAGCGCGCCAGTATTGGCAGAAGCGACACTCACCGGGCTGTATACGCTGAATCCCGCATTGTTGTGATAACAATAAGTTATGATGATGACTTGTTATAAGAATGGCTGGCTATGAGCGTGACCGCTTTACGCTCCGCTTCTCCGTCTCTCATTGTAGAGGCGGACTGGCGACTGCCATCAGGCCAGCCGCTGCAACGGTATGGCCTGTGCGCACTCGCTCAGCCCCACTTGCGTACACCGCAGCAGACAACGTGCTTCCATTTCTATGAGGCCACGCTCCTGCTGGTTCTCTCTGGTCAATTAACCATTCTTGAGCAGAGCGGCACGACAGTTATCGACACCCCGTCTCAACTTTGCCTGATTACGCCTGATGCCAGTGCTGATTTGACGAAAACGCCCGGCGGTCATGACGCCGTCTTTCGGTCACTCTTTCTGACATTTTCATCCACGCTTCTGGCGCAGTTTTATCACCGCTATCCCGAAAAATTGGCTCCTGTACATCCTCCTGCGCCTTTCACGCACCTTTTACTGGATGACGATCTGACTCATACCTTGCAGTATCTGGTTGAGGGAATGACGAGCAACACGCTCACTGAATCGCGCCTCGAACTGCGTCTGATGGATATGCTGTTGGTGCTATCGGAACGAGGATACCATTTTGGCGCGCCACCGCAGCCTGGCATTACGGCACAACTGCGTGCGCTTATCAGCGAAGAACCGGAGCGTCACTGGACCGCACAGTCAGCAGGGCGGCAATTGGCGATGAGTGAGGCTACGCTGCGTCGAAGGCTATCTGCCGAGCAGACTCGCTTTGAAGTACTATTACTGGAAACGCGAATGCAACACGCGATGATGCTGGTACAAACGACATCGTGGAGTATGCAGCGTCTGGCTGAAGCCTGCGGGTATAAATCCTCGGCACGTTTTTCGGAACGGTTTAAAACCCGTTTTGGCTGTTCGCCAACCAAGATTCGTTAATTCGTCATTGACGGTACAGCGCGGTCATCCTATAACACTCAACAACAACCATCGTCAAAAACAACGATTATGTTCAAAAAAAGCGCCCTGTCGGATAACCCACAGGGCGCTTAACGATCTCAGACAATCAGAGCGATTTTAGCGTATCAGTCTTTCTGTTCCTGCGCTAAATCGTGAGCGATTTTCACCGTTTCATCCAGATAAGGATCGGGTGCCTGATAGTCTTTCGGCAGATCTTCCAACGATTTGAGCGGCTTTTTACCTTCTCTCGCCAGTCGATCGTTAATCCGCTTCAGACGCATCGCTTCATCATCGTCATTCTCTTTCTCGCGCTGAGCAAGATTGAGCGACACGAGGTTTCGCTTATCCTTCATCGCGTTGTAGCGGGCAATATCCTGCGCCACATACTGGAATTCAGGATCTTTGGCGATACGCTCCTGATGATGTTCATTCAGTTTGCTAATCAGCGCCTTCAGATCGCCGCTCTTCGTGTAGTTGGCCGCTTTGATACTGTCCCACGGTAGCGCGTTGTCTTCAAACTTCTCACCGGTATCTACCGTTTCCGTGCCGGTTGGCATCATCACGTCAGGCGTCACGCCTTTCATCTGCGTGCTGCCGCCGTCAATGCGATAGAATTTCTGAATCGTATATTGCACGGAACCCAGTGCTGGCCAGTCAGGACGCAGCATCTGATCGTAAATTCGATTCAGCGAGCGATACTGCTGCACGGTGCCTTTACCAAACGTCGGTTCACCCACGATCAAAGCGCGGCCATAATCCTGCATTGCCGCGGCGAAGATCTCAGAAGCGGAAGCACTGAAACGGTCTACCAGCACCACCAGCGGGCCTTTGTAATACACAATGCCGTCGGTGTCGCTGTCTTCGCGCACTTTGCCATTGTTATCACGCACCTGAACCACAGGGCCGCCGGGGATAAACAGACCAGAAAGCCCTACTGCTTCCGTCAGCGCGCCGCCGCCGTTAGTCCGTAAGTCAATCACAATGCTGCTGACGTTTTGTTTTTCCAGCTTCTGGAGCTGAACTTTCACGTCATCCGTCAGGCCGACATAGAAACCGGGGATATCCAGCACGCCGACTTTATCCTTGCCGACCGTCTTGACGGACATTTTAACCGCGCGGTCTTCAAGGCGAATGCGTTCACGCGTCAGCGTGACAATGCGGGTTTTCGTCCCCTTGCCAGCAGGCAGGATTTCCAGACGTACCTTACTGCCTTTCGGCCCTTTAATCAGCGCAACGACATCATCCAGACGCCAGCCGATAACATCGACCATCGGTTTGCCGTTTTGGCCTACGCCAACGACACGGTCACCAACGGTGATGTTTTTACTTTTCGCTGCCGGACCACCGGGCACCATGGAATTAATCATGGTGTAGTCGTCATCCATTTGCAGCACCGCACCAATCCCTTCGAGCGACAGGCTCATTTCGGTATTGAATTGCTCGGTGTTACGCGGTGACAGGTAGCTGGTATGCGGATCGATTTCACGCGCGAAAGCGTTCATGATGAGTTGGAAAACATCTTCGCTGTTGCTCTGCGCCAAACGGCGAATCGCAAACTGGTAGCGCTTGGTCAGCGTTTCTTTGATGTCTTTATCATCTTTACCGGTCAGCTTCAGGCTGAGCCAGTCATATTTTACCTTGGCATCCCACAGGCGGTTAAGTTCACCGACGTTCTGCGGCCAGGGAGCTTTGCTACGATCGAGCTCAAACGTATCATTGCCCGTCAGATCGACAGGTTTATCCAGCAGCGACAGCGCATATTGAAAACGCTCAAACCGGCGCTTCTGCGCCAGATTGTACAGCGCGTACGGAACATCCAACTGCCCCGATTTCAGCGCATCGCCCAACTGGGCTTTTTGCCCGGAAAATTGCGCCACATCAGAGGCCAACAGCACATTGTGGCTGTAGTCCAGCATGTTGAGGTAGCGGTTAAAAATTTTCTCTGAGAACTGCGCATCCAGCATAAACTGGCGATAATGCGAACGCAGGAAACGTGAGGCCACCCTGTCGCTCACAGTAGCATGTTGAGGTTCCTGATGTAGCTGAGGGATCTGCTCAACACGCGTAATGTTTTCATTTGCAAAACTAGAGCCCGCCAGCAGTAAGCCTGCGATGGCGGTTATTCTGACTAAGTTGTTCATGCCCAGGTTGGCCTCCGTATCAGAACTGCAAATGTTCTGCGCGTACAATCATCGCCAGTCCAGAAGCCAATTGTACTCTGACTTCGCCTTTGGCAATTTCAAGCACGGTAGCATCCATGGCGTCTTTGCCGGCTCTGACTTTGATTTCCTGACCGATTTGCAGTTTGGAAACATCCGTAACCGCTACCCGCTGACGCTCATTGCTGGCAGGCTTTGCCTGACGAGATTGAGCATTAGCAGATGGCTGCGAAGAGGACTGCGATGGGTCGGAAGAAGACTGACGAGGTTTACGCTGTGCATGGTTTTGAGAAGCACGGTTTTGAGAAGCATCGCGACGTGGCGCGCGTTTCTGAGCGGGACGAGGAGCACGTGCCGCGTCTGCCGATTCTCCGGCTGCTTCACGTTTTTTCGCCTGCTGCTCAGCACGCTGAGCCTGAACTCGCGCTTTCGCTTCTTCCAACTGCGTGCGAGCATGATCGACATGCTGCTGTTCCAACTCGCCACACGGATTACCATCCAGATCGACACGTTGGGCACCCAATTTTACACCGTACAGATAGCGCCAGCTTGAGGTGTACAGACGCAGCGCAGAGCGTAATTGCGTCTTACTGACGTTATCGGACTCCGGTACACGCTCAACAAGATCCTGAAAAATACCGATCTTTAACGGACGCGTTTCACCTTCAGTGGTGAAACAAAGCGGGAACCGCTCTGCCAAAAAGGCAATAACTTCTTTACTACTGTTCAACTTAGGTTGATTTTCCATGAAATTTCCTGATTACAACGGGTTTGCCAACCGGCGCAGGCATGAACAGGCGTCATTATAATGACGCCATCGGCAATTGCCACGTTAACCTTGTCTCAACATGAGAGAATTGATGAATGTCATCACATCGCTCGCTTCCAGTTGAGCACAAAGTACGCTAACTACGGCCTTCAGTCCTTCTTCATCATCCGCGTCAAAACGCCGATAAAGGGTGCTGTCAATATCCAGAACGCCAATCACTTGCCCGTTCACGACAAGCGGTAGCACGATTTCCGCGTTACTCGCGGCATCACAGGCGATATGACCGGGGAACGCATGGACATCATCCACACGCTGAATGCGATTTTCAGCTATCGCCGCACCGCATACACCTTTGCCAACAGGAATACGCACACAGGCAACCTTGCCCTGAAACGGCCCCAGGAAAAGCGTGTCGTTATCCAACAGGTAAAACCCTGCCCAGTTAACCCCATCCAAACGCTCAAACAGCAGCGCACTACTGTTTGATAAGATCGTAATAAAACGGTTTTCATCCGCGATAAGCGATGACATGTCGCGAACGAGATCCTGATAAAATTCTTGTTTATTCATAACGTATTATTCATAACGTATAGCGTTGTCTTTTCAAAACCGTGCGAACAATTCCCGCACAGACTGCATTAGCATCGGTTACAGAATGCCATAAGATTAGCGCCTTCGCGCGAAGAATCCTTCGCTTTACTGTACTGCTGTCACGCATATCGTGCTATTTCCACCAGAAAAATAATATCGGGCAGAGATCAGAGCCTTATTATGAATTTATCATTCGTTGAGCCTTCAGTTACACTAAATAGCTGTGAATACGTTATCTATCGTGAATATAACGGAACTCAACACCTTCTACCGGATCGCAGGGAAAATGAAAATACATAATATTGCCAGTCCTGCGCCGTTTCCCTCTCCCCGACCGCCGTTAACCGAGGGGGCGAAAAGTGCCATTCCCGCGATCGATCGTTATCATCGCTGCCCGGAATGTGATGCCTTTTTTGCTCTGCCGCCGTTGAAGCGGAACCAGACAGCGAACTGCCCGCGCTGCGATGCCAGAGTCAGTTCAGGCAGAGACTGGCCCATTTCCCGGCTTGCTGCGATGGCCGTTGCCATGCTGGTATTGATGCCGTTTGCTTTCACGGAACCGTTAATCAGCATTCGTCTTCTGGGCGTCACCATCAATGCCAGCCTGTTTGAAGGCATTTGGCAAATCACCCGTCAGGGGCATCCACTCACGGCAAGTATGGTCGCCTTCTGTACCGTAGGCGCACCGCTCACTCTGGTCTTTTCGCTGTTATATCTGTTCTTTGCTCCCCGCATCGGCATGAATTTGCGCCCCATCCTGCTCATGTTGCAACGGTTAAAAGAGTGGATGATGCTGGATATCTATCTGGTCGGCATGGCCGTCGCCGCGATCAAAGTTCGTGAATTCGCGGATGTTCAGGCGGGTATCGGGCTGGTCGCGTTTCTGGCGCTGATGAGCTTAAGCCTGCTGACGCTGATTCATTTAAATACCGACCAACTGTGGCAGCGGTTTTACCCGCGCATGAGGCCGTTGATTGCACCGGATCGCTATCGTATCTGTCTTTCCTGCCATTTCACCAGTTCGCCCGACAATCGGGGGCGCTGCCCTCGTTGTCATATTCCGCTCCGCTTACGCCAGCGGCACAGTCTGCAAAAATCCTGGGCAGCACTGATTGCTTCCATCATTTTACTGTTCCCCGCTAACCTGTTACCGATATCAATTATTTATGTCAATGGTGCCCGCACAGAAGACACGATCTTCTCCGGTATTCTTTCGCTCGCATCAGGCAATGTTCCTGTTGCGCTGGTGGTATTTATTGCCAGTATTCTGGTGCCGTTTACCAAAGTGCTGGTGTTGTTCGGGCTGCTGGTGAGTATCCATCTCCGGTCAGAAGGCAATATCATGATGCGCATGAAGATGCTGCGTATTATCCGCTGGATTGGCCGCTGGTCTATGCTCGATTTATTTGTGATTGCCTTGACGATGTCGCTCGTCAATCGCGATCAACTCCTCGCTTTCACCATGGGGCCTGCTGCCTTTTACTTTGGCGCGGCGGTGATTCTCACTATCCTTGCCGTTGAATGGCTGGATAGCCGACTGATGTGGGATAACACTGATGTGGAATAACAATGCAAGATAATACGTCCGGGACACCAACCGAAGCGACGGTGAAAAACAAGCGTCGCCTGTCGCCATTCTGGCTGCTGCCGCTGATTGCGCTGATGATTGCCGGCTGGCTGATCTACACCAACCAGCAGGAACGCGGTACCACGGTCACCATCGATTTTGTCTCCGCTGACGGTATTGTCGCCGGGCGTACGCCTGTGCGCTATCAGGGCGTTGAAGTCGGCACTGTGCAAAATATCAAACTGAGTGAAGATCTGCGCACCATACAGGTCGAAGCCAGTATCAAAAGCGACATGAAGGAAGCGTTGCGCAGCGGCACGCAGTTCTGGCTGGTTACCCCGAAAGCCTCTCTCGCAGGCGTTTCTGGGCTGGATGCACTGGTGGGCGGTAACTACATCGGGATGATGCCCGGTTCCGGCGAGGCGCAAGAGCACTTTTCTGCATTGGATACACAGCCCAAATACCGCGTGAATACCGGGGAACTGCTGATTCATCTCCATGCGGACGATCTGGGTTCACTAAATACCGGCTCACTGGTTTACTACCGTAAAATTCCAGTAGGGAAAGTCTACGATTACACGGTTTCTCAGGATCGCCGCGGTGTGATGATTGACGTGCTGGTGGAACGCCGTTTTACCCATCTGGTGAAGAAGAACAGCCGCTTCTGGAACGTGTCTGGCTTTAATGCGGACATCAGCGTCAGCGGTGCGAAAATTGAGATGGAAAATCTGGCGGCGTTGGTGAACGGCGCGATCGCGTTCGATTCACCGGAAGAGAGCGAGGACGCAAGTGCCGAGCAATCTTATCGCCTCTATCCCGATCTGGCACAGAGCCAGCGCGGAGTGAAAATCGCGCTGGACTTACCTTCCGGTGACAGCCTCTCCGAAGGCCGTACCCCACTGATGTATCAGGGGCTGGAAGTCGGTACGCTAAATAAAATCACGTTAAATCCAGACGACGGCAAGGTCAGCGGAGAGCTAATCATCGATCCTTCCGTCGTGTCGCTGATGCGTGAAGGCACACGTATCGAACTCAGCAAACCCCAGCTTTCGCTCAGCGACCTGAATGTGTCACGCCTGCTGAGCGGCCCAACGTTGACGCTCATCCCCGGCGAAGGCGAACCGCGCCAGCATTTTACCGTGCTGGATAGTGGACAACAGCAGCTTAGTCAGCCCGGCGCGCTGTCTATCCAGCTCACGGCGGCACAGAGCTATGGCATTGATAGCGGTCAACCCGTGCTGCTGCACGGTGTGCAGATCGGTCAGGTGGTGAAGCGCACGCTGGATGAACAAGGCGTCAGCTTCATTTTGGTGATCGAGCCACGATATCGTCAGTTATTGCACCGCGACAGCAAATTCATCGTTAACAGCCGCGTAAATGTGAAGATGGGGCTGGATGGAATTCAAGTGCTGGGTGCCAGCGCGCAAGAGTGGGTCAGCGGCGGTATTCAGGTTTTACCAGGCAGCAAAGGCGACGTGCAAACCCGTTACCCGCTGTTCAGCGATCTCGAAAAAGCCGAAGAAGGTATTCGTGGTTCCACCCCCTCACCGACCCTCACCTTAGTGACTGATAGCCTGCCGGATATTCAGGACGGTTCCATCGTGCTGTACCGTAAATTTCAGGTAGGTGAAATCATGCGGGTGCGGCCAAAGGCAGATACCTTTGAGGTTGACGTTTATATTCGTCCCGAACACCGTAAGCTGCTGACGGAAAACAGCGTGTTCTGGGCAGAAGGCGGCGCCCGTGTGCAGTTGAATACCTCAGGCTTGACCGTGCAGGCTTCCCCGTTGAATCGGGCACTTAAGGGCGCGATCAGTTTTGATAATCTGGAAGGCGCACCGGAAATTAAAGGCGGCAAGCGCGTCCTGTACAACAACGAAACGGCGGCGCGCGCCGTGGGAAGCCGTATCATTCTGCGCACCTACGACGCCAGTAAACTCGCGCCGGGCATGCCGATTCGCTACCTGGGCATTGATATCGGTCAATTGGATTCGTTGAAGCTGTCCGAGCAGCGTAACGAAGTGCTGGTACAGGCCGTGCTCTATCCTGAATATGTGCGTAATTTCGCCCGTGCCGGAACGCGTTTTTCCGTCGTCACACCGGAAATTTCCGCCGCTGGCGTGAACCATCTGGAAACACTATTCCAGCCTTATATCAACGTCGAACCGGGTAACGGCAGCGTCACACGTAATTTTGAGTTGCAACAGGCCACGATCTCCGATTCTCGCTATCAGGACGGCTTGAATATCAGCGTTGACGCACCGGAAGCTGGCGCGTTACAGGTCGGTACGCCAGTGCTGTTCCGCGGCATAGAAGTGGGTACGGTAACTGGCCTGTCGCTGGGTACGCTTTCCGATCGTATCGCGGTGTCGCTGCGGATCAGCAAGCGCTATCAGCATCTGGTGCGTGACAATTCCGTCTTCTGGCTCGCTTCTGGCTACAATCTGGAGTTTGGCCTGACGGGCGGCGTCATCAAGAGCGGAACCTTCCAGCAGTTCATCCGCGGCGGTATCGCGTTTGCCACACCGCCCAGCACGCCGCTCGCGCCTAAAGCGCAGGAAGGGAAACATTTCCTGCTGCGAAACGAGGAACCCAAAGAGTGGCGGCAATGGGGTACGGCGATTCCGAATCCTCCCAATAATTAACGCTCATACCCGACAGGGCGGCAACGATCGCCCTGTCGTTTTCACGCGCCATCTTGTCGTTTTCGCATGATGCATGAAAGAACCGTGCTACACTTCGCCGCTTCTTCCCCTCGTTTTACTGAATAAACTGTACGGAACCACGCCGTGGCAAAATTTACCCCAGCCAGCCTGCCAGCTGAATTTCTCGAAACGATGCGGGACATCATGCCTTCATCGCTTTCGATGGACGATTTTATTTCCGCCTGCCAGCGCCCACTGCGCCGGAGCATCCGCGTCAATACGTTAAAAATCAGCGTCGATGCCTTCTTGCAGCTCGTACAACCCTATGGCTGGCAGCTCGAACCGATTCCCTGGTGTCAGGAAGGCTTCTGGCTGCTGAATGCGGAAGAGGAAAACACGCGGCTAGGCAATACGCTGGAGCACCTAAGCGGGCTGTTTTACATTCAGGAAGCCAGCTCCATGCTGCCCGTCAGCGCTCTGTTCCATTGCAACGATACGCTGGAAACGGTGTTGGACGTCGCGGCCGCACCGGGTTCTAAAACCACGCAGATCGCAGCACGGATGAATAATGAAGGGGCCATCATCGCCAACGAGTATTCGGCCAGTCGGGTAAAAGTGCTGCATGCCAACATCAGCCGCTGCGGCGTCAGCAATACCGCGCTGACACACTTCGACGGGCGGGTTTTCGGCGCAGCGCTGCCGGAATATTTTGATGCAATACTGCTCGATGCCCCGTGTTCCGGTGAAGGCGTGGTGAGGAAGGATCCGACGGCGATGAGCAACTGGTCTCAGGAGAGCATTACCGAGATAGCCGCCACGCAGCGCGACCTGATTCTGAGCGCATTCCATGCCCTGAAGCCCGGCGGCGTGATGATTTACTCCACCTGTACGCTGAATCGGCAGGAAAATCAGCAAGTTTGCCATTGGTTACAGACACAGTTTCCCGAGGCGTGTGAATTTGAATCGTTACGCGACCTCTTCACCGATGCCGAACGTGCCACAACGGAAGACGGTTTCCTGCACGTCTTCCCACAAATTTATGACAGCGAAGGCTTCTTTGTTGCCCGTTTGCGCAAGACGGCCAGCGTGCCGCCGCTGCCGCGCCCGGGTTATAAAGTCGGTAAATTCCCGTTCTCTCCGGTTGCCCCCAAAGATTGCACACCACTCATACAGGCGGCACGTAAGCAGGGCATTTACTGGGATGAGACGTTACTGCAACTGTGGCAGCGTGATAGCGAGATCTGGCTTTTCCCTGCGGCGCTAACCTCTGCTTTTGGCAATATCAAATTCTCGCGGATTGGCCTTAAACTCGCCGAGCGCTTCCCTAAAGGTTTCCGCTGGCAACATGAAGCGATTGTCGCGCTGGCCGATCCACACGCAGACAATGCCTACGCGCTGACCGATAACATCGCCTGCGAGTGGTTCCAGGGCAAAGACTGTTATCCAGAACAGATCCCTGCTGCGGATGAGCTGATTTTAACCTACCAGAACACCCCCGTCGGTCTGGCCAAACGCATCAATAGCCGGATAAAAAACAGCCTGCCACGCGATTTAGTGCGGGATGGCGCCTCTTCTGCTCAACCTTTGGCTAAAGAATAAATACGGTTTCTGCATCAGGTGGCGATAAAACCACCTGATGAACCATGCGTTCCCTCTTTCCCCGCGGATTTTAATCTATCCTCTCTAGAGAGGATCAGTAATGTCTGGAGAACAGCATGTTTGCGTTAGTGATATTTGTTTGTTATCTCGGGCATGGCTGTGACGATGTGGTCGTCGGTGCCTACAATACCGAAGCGCAGTGTCTGCAAGCGATGGATGAACAACGCCTGCGCCGCGCGGGCTGTTTCCCCATCGAAGAGTATATCGATGGCTTCTGGATCCCCGCTCAAGAGCATGCTGATTTTTAGTTTTCCCATCTGCGTTTTCTCATCGACACACGCCAAAACCGCGCATACCAAAGTGAAAGTGATTAGCGTGTGCGGCGTTGTATTCCGGCCCCAGCGAGTTATTGAAAAATAGCGATTCTTTTCTCCTGAGTAATATTATGCTATTAGCGTAAACTCAGCCGGATTCATCCCCAGAGAGACACCCGCCTCCACAATTTTCTGCCACTCCTGATCGGACAGATAAATACCGTCTGCGTGGCGCTGCGCCTGAGAAATACGTTCTGGTTCACCAGCCATTAAAATGGGCTGTGCCGGATCGGGTGCCGTTGAAGAACGAACATAATCCAGCATCGCATCATATTCTTTTTGCAACCATGCCATCGACACCATGCTGGCTGGGTCGATAACAATCGTCGTCATGTTATTGACGATCGCCCCCTGACGTTCGTTCTCCGGTTGAATGGTTCCACCACCGGAGAGTAATCCCGCCAGCATTTCAGCCGCTAAAATCAATCCGCCACCTTTATGTTTCGCAATCGGTTTTAAGGCCCCGTGCTTCTCGCCTTCCCACATGACTTTAGGATCGTTAGTAGACACGCCGTTGCAATCCAGCATGACCTCTTCATCAAAGGTTTTACCTGCCAGATACGCAACACGGGTTTTCCCCAACGCCACCACGCTGGTGGCGAAATCCAGAATAAAGGCCGCATTATGCGCCGTGGGCGGAAACGCAATGCAGATAGGGTTCGTCCCAAAACGCGCCTCACTGCCACACCAGGGCGCCACAATCGGGTCAAGATCGTTGACGTTGACAAAATGTATCGACACGAGCCCGGCGTCCGCCGCCATTTCCCCATAGGTACCGATGCGTCCCAAATGGCAGGTAGACGACAGCGTCATTAAACACACGCCCGTCGTTTTCACTCGGTCAATGGCCGCCTGCATCGCTTCTTTACCTGTACGCTGACCAAACCCACGATCGCCAGTAAATTGCAGCACCGCTCCGCTGTCGCGCAGTAAACGCGCCGGGGTATTCGGGTGCATGATGCCTTTCCCGATAAACTCCACATAGTGTGGCAACATCCCCACTCCGTGGCTGTCATGCCCTTTCAGATTCGCGCTCACAAGGTGTTCGGTGACAATACGGGCTTCGTTTTCTTCACATCCTGCTTTTTGCAATACGCTTTGCATCGTCGCCATCAGACGATTGGCTGAAATCTGCATATCTCTTCCCTTTATCTACTGATGAGTATTCACAGGTTTCATCCTACTGCGGAACGGGAATGAATGGCACAGCCAATAAAGAACAATATTTTTGAAATAGAATAGCAAATCTATCTGGTATTCATTGCCAGAACATGGCGCTATCATTTCTCACATCAAGGCAAATCGCCTAATTAACATCATAAAACGTGAAGGAATGAATCATGAAAACCATCAAAAATTTTATCGCAGTTATCGCACTTTCTACTTTGTCTTTCGGCGCTTTTGCAGCACAAGAAATCGCGACGGTTTCCGTTAGCGGTGCAAAAACGTTAGACGGTTTCGAAGCACAGGTTGCGCAAAAAGCCAAAAAAGCGGGTGCATCGTCATATCGCATCGTTTCTGCTACCGGTAACAATCAATTACGCGGCACCGCGATTCTGTATAAATAAACCGTGCCAGACGTCAGGGAGCCTCAGGGCTCCTCTGTCGCATCGCTTTCCCCATCTTGCGCCCACTTGCCGATTCCCCCTCCCATTTTGAATAAAATACAAACAAATCAAGCGCGATACCAATCAGTGCGATTGCTTTAACCATCTGGTGAAGGATCTCCCCCAGCAGTACCATCCCCGACGTTGTAAGACGTACACAGAGACGGCTGACATAGATAGGGTTTTGCCTGCTCATCGGACATAGATAATATGGATTTTATTTAAATGAAAAAGACATCGCGTTTTCTTCTGGCGCTTGCCGGATTATGGTTTTCCGCTACGGCTTATTCGGCTGCGCCTCCTTCGACTCACGCTGAGGAAGCACGGATACCGGCCATCAAACTAATCAATACACCCGACAATCACTCGGCCTTCGTGACAGGCAGCGTGCCCGCGCTGGAAAAAATCACCGCGCAGAAATTTTGGCTCAGTAATGCCACTGAAGCCTGGGAAATGAATGTCCACCCAGCACCGCGCAAGCAATATGTCATCACGCTGAAAGGCACGCTGAAATTTCGGGTCAGCGATGGTTCTACTTTCCTGCTTTCTCCCGGAACGGTTTTGATTGCCGCCGATACGCAGGGGGAAGGACATAGCTGGGAGATGGTTGAAGGCACCGAGTGGGTCAGAATTTATATTCCGATTGTCGACGACAACGATTATTTCACCCCTGACGCATTGGGTGCTGCGACGGCCAAAACGCACTGATTCTCTTTTCCGCATGACATTGGCGACAGAAATCTGTCGCCAACCTATTAATCCTTATTCGCATCAAACGGATCTTCAACATCGTCTTTGCTGTCATCGCGTTTGCGAGGAATCTCTCCCCGATCTTTCGGCGCCTCTTTTGCCGGATGATCCTTTTCATCCTTATGTTTGGTGTCTGCATTTTTCTCAGTCATCGTTTCCTCCTATCACGTCGTGTTTTATTAACGTTGTCTTCTATTAACTTAGTCGATAATCGCTACAAACGGGGCATGAATCTTCCGATTCCGTTGTGACAAAGATATTTTATATAAGAGAGAACAATTATTTTCGCTATTTATAAAATAGCTAACGAAGGGGAATATCTGTAGGTGATACGAAGCAAGATATATTTTCCGATGATTTCTGAAAATAACATCTGCTGAAGATACAGTATGAGGTTTAAACAAAAACCCCCAGCTTCACGCCAGGGGTTCTTTATTACTTCTCTTGACTGCTCCGGCTTAAACCATCATCGCTATCGCAAGAAAAGCATCACTTCAAATTTATAGTGCAGCTTAGTGTAGCTTTATTACGGCGCGGCGTCTTACAGTGCGACAACGTTGCCAGCTGCTGGGCCTTTCTGGCCATTTTCAATGGTGAACTCAACCTTTTGGCCTTCGTCCAGCGTTTTGAAATCATTGCTCTGAATAGCAGAGAAATGTACGAATACATCTTTGCTGCCGTTGTCAGGAGTAATGAAACCAAAACCTTTACCCGCGTCAAACCATTTTACTAAACCAGTCATTTTATTAGACATAGAGATTACCTTAATTTGTATAGCGCCTTCCGGCAAATAGGGCCTGTGCACAGAATTTAATTAGCAACGAGAAGGAGGCTCAAAAGAAGGGATATCTATGGATAACACTTGGAGATGAGAACTGCTTTACTAAACTGCTTTTAGGTCTGCGAATCAAACCGACGAGCTATTAACGCACGTCTAACAATCTTTAGCAAGATATTATTTTCAGGCATGCTATAAAACAGCCCCGTTGCAGCCAATTTTTCTCTTTTTTAAAGAAAAAACAAATCAGAAAATAGACGACTGAACGCCGTTTTTCATTCATTAGGGTTTTAAACCAAAAAAAAGACCGAATACGATTCCTGTATTCGGTCTAGGGAAATGGCTCTTGGGAGAGCCGTGCGCTAAAAGTTGGCATTTATACAAGCTGTGCTAGCCCTGTAGATTTAAGCTTAGCCAACTCCCCCACGTTTTCCAGCCTCAACCCGCGCGTAATTATCACAAATGGAACAGATTTCACACTTTGTTTTAACCATTAAGAAGTAACTGGTTAACATCAATAGATAAATCAATTACTTCATGGTGTCGCCTCTGGCTGACACAGTTGTTCTGCACGCTCGATAAATGGCTGAAGACTTTTCTTCTGGCCGGGATGTTTAGGATCGTCCAACCAGATTGCATCTATCGGCTGTGCACTCACCTGCCCGGACTTCATCTGTGCGATAGCAACATCGTTCAGCGGATACTGCATCAGCGTCCCGGTGTGTAAGGCGTACAGAGCATTACCTGGGCGGCAAATCAGTTGAACTTCTTCACGGGTGAAAGCCCAACGATCGCCGTATTCCAACCGGCTGATATTGGCCAGTTTCGCAGCAGCAAAAGCATTCACAGAAAGTGAGGTAAGCACGATAGATAGCAAGAGTTTCTTCATCATGGTATTCCCGACATGGCGTATTCAGACAATGATGTGTGTAAGTTTTGCAGTCTTATCTAACTCAGAGAAAGACGGCACAAACCTTATAAAACAGAATGTTGTATATCACTACTGAGGCGATCATAGCGACAGAGGCAGATGAAGTCGAGCGCGACGTCAGGAATAACATCGGCGGTTTGATACCGGCAGAAAGGTCGTTCAGAAGGGGAAAATTGCGGGATAAAGAGAACAGTATCCCGCATCATTCAAGTCATCATTGGCCGACAGAAGCGTCGCTTGTCGTTAGGCTGACGGTGCCGCCGCAGACATTTTTTTCAGGTCCTGATCGATGAAGAACAGGCCGCCTTCGCTGGCTTTGACCAGAGCCAGTTTGTCCAGAATGGAACGGAACAGTTTCTCTTCTTCGTGCTGTTCAGCAACGTACCATTGCAGGAAGTTAAATGTGGAGTAGTCTTGCAGCGCCATCGCCTCATGCGCCAGCTCATTAATTTTTGCAGTGATCAGTTGTTCGTGTTCATAGGTCAGCTTGAAGACATCAGCCAATGAATCAAAATCAATCGGCGGTGCAGCAATCGCGCCTAATACAGGCAGGCTTCCGGTGTCGTCCAGATAGTCAAACAGGCGCTGCATGTGCTGCATTTCTTCCTGAGAATGCGTCTTCAGGAAACTGGATGCGCCTTCAAAACCTTTGTCACCGCACCATGCGCTCATCTGCAGATACAAATTTGCGGAATAAAATTCCAGATTAAGTTGCTCATTCAGCTTCTGAATCATTTCTTTTTTTAACATATTAACTCCCTATTTTCCCGGCAGGTGAAATTATTCAGGGCATTATGCCTGAAAAAATAAAATAAAAAACACTTTATTAACATCACAAGTTAATTAATAAAATAAACAACAAAAACAATGCATTACGAATATTGTTATTGATATTTATTATCAACTACCTCTTAGGGGAATATATTATTGCGAATCATTTTTATTATCAAAAATAACAACCGCGTTTTATATCACTTATGAAATTTCCGTATTAAAAATGATTCCTATTTCGTAATAAGAATAATAAACATCCACATGATAAGGCGAACACTTGCCATTTTCCTGCCACTACTTTACCGTGGCGCACATCAGTCTGTGATCAATCGGCAGGAGAAAATGGTATGGGCTATAGTCTGGCGGAGTTGTCCAAAGAGGAGATGGATAAAGTTAACGTGGATTTGGCGGCATCAGGCGTTGCCTTCAAAGAACGTTACAATATGCCGGTCATTCCAGAGGCCGTTGAGAGAGAGCAGCCCGAGCACCTACGTAACTATTTTCGCGAACGCGTAATGTTTTATCGCCAGCGCTCACTTCAGTTCTCGCGTTTACCCTACGAGCCCAAGGCTAAATAGCCTTACCTCCTCGTTCCTGTCTATGCCGTCTGTACCGTGGAAACCATCCCTTTCCACGGTTTACATTCTTACAGAGCAAAAACCATTTTCTACTTGCATATCGGCCCGCACAGGAGGTTAATGGAGTGGCAACCTAACCTTTTATCAAGCGAGGCAAGATATGAGTAAAGGACTGGATAGCAAAAAAAACAGCAAGAAGAAACCGCTAAGAACAGCCGCCGAAAAGCGGGCTGACAAAAAAGCGAAAAAAACGCAGGCTGATATTACCTAGGTATTCATTGATAACCTAAATTTTGGTAACCGAAGTAATGCACCGTGCCAATCGGGTAAACCCGAGATTGGGTTTACCCTCATAGCTACGCTTTATCTCTTATCCACGATCGCCCTCAGGTATTTCAAGCACCATCAGCAGAAAAGCATATTCCAACGCGATATCATCATAGCGTTTAAAACGACCAGATTTTCCGCCATGCCCGGCATCCATGTCGGTGTACAGCAACACCAGACGATCGTCGGTTTTGACCTCCCGCAATTTCGCGACCCACTTCGCAGGTTCCCAATACTGCACCTGAGAATCGTGCAACCCGGTCGTCACCAGCAAATGTGGATAACGCTGTGCGATAACACCGTCATAGGGGCTGTATTGTTTGATGTAGTCATAGTAGGTTTGCTCATTCGGATCGCCCCACTCGTCATACTCGCCGGTCGTCAATGGGATAGACTCATCCAGCATCGTCGTCAGCACATCAACGAATGGAACCTGAGCGACAACGCCTTTAAACAGTTCAGGCGCCATATTCACCACCGCGCCCATCAATAATCCTCCCGCACTGCCTCCCATTGCGAACATGTTTTTCCTGTCGCCATAGCCTTTTGCTATTAATGCCTGCGATACATCGATGAAATCCGTGAAGGAATGCATTTTATTGAGCAACCGGCCATCGTCGTACCACTGTTGCCCCAGCTCACCACCGCCGCGAATGTGCGTTAAGGCGAAAATGAACCCTCGGTCCAACAGGCTCAAGCGACTCACACTGAAATCCGGATCCAAACTATGGCTATAAGCGCCGTAGCCGTAGACCAGTATCGGATTCTTACCTGGGCTGAAATGATCGCGATGGTAAACAAGAGAAACAGGAACCTCGACGCCATCTCGAACTGTGATCCATACGCGTTCGCTCCGGTAATTGTCCGAAGAGAAGTCTTTCACTTCAGCTTGTTTAAGTAACTGCTGTTCGCCCGTATCCAGATTCAATTCATATTGCGTGCTGGGGGTTGTCATTGACGAATAGCCATATCGCATCAAGGCCGTGTCTGGCGTCGGGTTGTAAGACAGCCATGTCACATAACTCGCGTCATTAAAGGCGATCGTTTTTTCTTCCTGCGTATGCCAGTGAATCTGGCGCAGGCTGGTCAAACCGCGCTCCCGCTCTTCGACCACCAGCCAGTCACGGAACAGCTCAAACCCTTCCAACACACGGCTTTCACGTGGTGCAATCAGCGTTTCCAGCGTCTGCTCATCGGGTTTGTCCGAACGGTAGAGACCAAAGTTTTTACCTTCCCGATTAGAACGCAGATAAAACTGGCCCTGATAGTGGTCGATACCATATTCATGATCTCTCCGGCGTGGAATGCAGACCTGCGGCACAGCATCCGGGTGCGTCGCATCGAGCAACAACACTTCCGTCGTCGTCGTGCTGCTGAGATAAATGGTGATGTAGTGCTCTGATGTCGTTTTACTCAGGCTGACATAATAGGTGTCGTCTTTCTCTTCATATACCAGCTCATCCTGTGCCGGATCGCTCCCCAGACGATGACGATAGACCTGATACGGCAATAACGTTTGCTCATGCTTGCGCACGTAATACAGAACCGTCGAATCCGCCGACCATTCCGCCCCCGCCGTGACATTTTCGATCACATCCGGCAGCCACTCACCGCTGTTCAGATCGCGAAAACGAAGCGTGTACTGCCGACGGGATAAAAAATCCTCCGAAAGTGCCAGCAGCGCATTGTTCGGGCTAACTTCAAGCGCTCCGAGGCTATAAAATTCGTGCCCTTCTGCTCGTTGATTTCCGTCCAGCAGCGTTTCCCATCCGTCTGTTGCCTGCTCGGGCTGGCGCAGATAAATGGCGTACTCTTTGCCCGGCTCATAACGACTTTGATAGCGATAACCCTTTCTGACATACGGCACAGACATATCCGTTGACGGGATACGCTTAACCATTTCGTCATACAGTGACCGCTTGCGCGCCTCATGAGGTGCCATTACCGCCTCGCTATAGGCATTTTCCTGTTCCAGATAGGCCAGCACCTGTGGATCGGCACGCTTGTCATCACGCAGCCAGTAATAATTGTCGATACGCGTATCGCCATGCGTGCTCATCACATGGGGGCGTTTTTCAGCTTGCGGTGTCTTCATCGTGTCGGATCTCGTTGTCTTAACATAAAATTTTCACTCTGCAAGAAGAGTGGCACGATTGCCCAGTAATGCCAAGCCACCGCCTTATCTCTTGGTGCGCTTTTGCGCACCGCATTCCAATGCACGCCCTCTTTAATGCGCACGCAAACGTTTTCGTTTATACTGCGGCCATTTTTCACAACCCGATCAGGTATAAGGTTATGTTAACGATTGGAACCGCCCTGCGTGCGGATGCCACACGAGTGATGCTGCTTGGCTCCGGTGAATTAGGCAAAGAAGTGGCGATTGAATGTCAGCGTTTGGGAATCGAAGTGATTGCGGTCGATCGCTATGCCGATGCGCCAGCCATGCAGATTGCGCATCGCAGCCACGTCATCAATATGTTGGATGGCGATGCATTGAAAGCGCTGGTTGAAGCCGAACGTCCTGATTATATCGTGCCGGAAATTGAGGCTATCGCCACCGACATGCTAGTCACGTTGGAAAAGCAGGGTCACCATGTTGTTCCCTGCGCCGAAGCCACACGCCTGACGATGAACCGTGAAGGTATCCGCCGTCTGGCAGCCGAAACGCTCGGCGTTCCTACCTCCACCTACCGTTTTGCCGATAGCGAAGAGAGTTTTCGTCAGGCAGTAGATGCGATTGGCTATCCCTGCATTGTGAAACCGGTCATGAGTTCATCCGGCAAAGGGCAAAGCCTGATTCGCTCTGCGGAACAATTAGCGCAAGCGTGGAACTACGCCCAACAGGGCGGACGCGCAGGCGGTGGGCGCGTCATCGTGGAAGGGTTGGTGAATTTCGATTTTGAGATCACGCTGCTAACCATCCATGCGGTTGACGGTATTCATTTCTGTGCGCCTATCGGGCATCGTCAGGAAGATGGCGACTATCGTGAGTCCTGGCAACCGCAGCAGATGAGTGCACTGGCGCAAGAACGCGCGCAAAAAATGGCAAGCGATGTTGTGAAAGCGCTCGGTGGCTATGGTCTCTTTGGTGTTGAACTGTTCGTTTGTGGCGATGAGGTCATCTTCAGCGAAGTGTCCCCTCGTCCGCACGATACTGGCATGGTGACGATGATTTCTCAGGCTCTCTCCGAGTTTGCCTTGCACGTTCGCGCGTTTCTGGGGTTACCCATTGGCGCAATTCGTCAATATGGCGCATCGGCTTCTGCTGTGATTTTACCGGAACTCGATAGCAATAATGTGCGCTATCAGCGGCTGGAAAGTGCACTACTCCCTCATACGCAAATTCGCCTGTTTGGTAAGCCGGATATTAGCGGTAAACGTCGCATGGGCGTCGCATTAGCCAGCGCAGAAACCACGGACGATGCAGTGGCAATCGCTAAGCGCGTCGCGGCAGGTGTAAAAGTCAGCGGCTGATAGACTGCCACCAACCGGGTAAGGCATGAGATAAAAAAAGGCCACTCACTACGAGTGGCCTTTATCATTCAGTCACGAGCAAACTTAGGCTTTTGCACCTGCAACGGCTTCACGCGCCAGTTCGGTAATACGCGCGTAATCACCGCTTTCCAGCGCATCGTTCGGCACCAGCCATGAACCACCCACGCACAGCACGCTCTTCAGCGCCAGATAATCGCGGTAGTTATTTGGCGTAATGCCACCGGTTGGACAGAAACGGAGCTGAGCAAACGGACCCGCGATCGCCTGGAGGGCTTTCACACCACCGTTAGCTTCCGCAGGGAAGAATTTGAACTCACGCAGGCCGTAATCCATACCCAGCATCAGTTCAGACACCGTGCTGATACCTGGAATCAACGGGATGTTGCCTGCTGTCGCCGCTTTCAGCAACGGTTCAGTCAAACCAGGGCTGATGGCGAACTGGGCACCGGCTTCCACTACGGCCGCCAGTTGTTCAGGGTTTGTTACCGTACCCGCACCTACGATGGCTTCGGGTACTTCTTTCGCAATCGCGCGGATCGCGTCAATGGCGCAGTCGGTACGCAATGTCAGTTCCAGAACGCGAACGCCGCCCGCGACTAACGCTTTTGCCATCGGCACCGCGTGTTCCAGTTTGTTGACTACAATAACAGGAACAACGGGACCCGTTGTCAAAATCTGTTCCGCGCTCGTTTTCCAGTTTTTCATCAAAAGTTATCTCCAGTCATGCCCGAAGGCATCATTAATTATATAGCGCGCCCCTGCCACAGGGATCTGCGTCACCGCAGATGTCCGACCGCACCGTTAGCCATACATTAAAACTGTGAGATGCCGAGCGATCTCGGCATCTCAATTACTGACGCATTATCAAAAAATTATTCAAACTCATTCCAGGAACGGCCATCGCGGGTAATCATCGCCACGGATGCCACAGGCCCCCAGCTTCCCGCCTGATACGGTTTCGGCGCATCGTTGTCCATACCCCATGCATCCATGATGGAATCCACCCATTTCCAGGCTTCTTCCACCTCATCACGACGGACAAACAGTGCCTGAATACCACGCATGGTTTCCAGCAGCAGACGCTCATAGGCATCGGCCAAATGCTGCTGATTAAAGGTTTCCGAGAAGCTCAGATCCAGTTTCACCGTTTGCAGGCGGTGTTTGTGCTCTAATCCTGGGATTTTATTCAGAATCTGGATTTCTACACCTTCATCAGGCTGCAAACGAATGATCAGCTTGTTTTGCGGCAGTTGTTGGTAAGAATCGTGGAACAGATTCAGCGCAGGGTTTTTAAAGTACACGACAACTTCTGAACATTTGGTCGGCAGGCGTTTACCGGTACGCAGGTAGAACGGCACGCCGGACCAGCGCCAGTCGTCAATGTCGACACGAATCGCGACAAAGGTTTCCGTGCTGCTGCTTTTGTTCGCGCCTTCTTCTTCCAGATAGCCCGGCACTTTGTGTCCCTGAACAAAACCAGACGTATATTGGCCGCGCACGGTCGTTTCATGCACGTTGGAACGATCAATACGACGCAGTGAACGCAACACTTTCACTTTTTCATCTCGGATACGGTCGGTCGTCAGGTCAGATGGCGGTGACATCGCGATCATCGTCAAAATCTGTAACAGATGGTTCTGGATCATGTCGCGCATCTGGCCAGCTTTATCAAAATAGCCCCAGCGCCCTTCAATCCCGACTTCTTCCGCTACCGTAATCTGCACATGGTCGATCGTCCGGTTATCCCAGTTTGAGGAGAACAGCGAGTTGGCAAAACGCAGCGCCAGCAGATTCAGTACGGTTTCTTTACCGAGATAGTGGTCGATACGATAAACCTGGCACTCATTGAAGTATTCCGCGACCTGATCGTTAATGACGCGAGAAGACGCCAGATCGGTACCCAGTGGTTTTTCCATCACCACGCGCGCCGGCTCTTTATTCAGCCCAGCGGTTCCCAGCCCTTTGCAGATCGCGCCGAATGTGCTCGGCGGCATCGCAAAGTAGTTAATGGTGGTACGGTTTTTCTGGTCAAGCATCTTGCCCAGTTTGTTGAACGCTTTCGTGTCTTCCACATCAAGATTGCAGAAATCCAGCCGACTGCTTAGCGTCTCCCACAACTTATCGTCGATGGCTTCTTTCATAAAGGTGTCAAGCGCTTCGCGCACGACGCGGGTATACTCCGCTTTATCCCAATCTGCGCGGCCCACCCCGATAATTTTGGTGTCCGCATGGATGTGGCCTGCTTTTTCCAACTGATACAGGGAAGGCAGCAATTTACGGCGCGCCAGATCGCCCTTGGCACCGAAAATAACCAGATCGCACGCTTGGGCTGTTGAAGTTACCGCCATGTTCATCTCCTCGTTGCAGGATGCTGTAATTTTATTACAGCGATAATGTACTCTTTTTGACTACAGCCAGTAAACCCATCATAAAAATGCCAAATAATGGTCGCTATTGGCTGAAAACCACACATAAATCGGTCTGTGCAGCGGCTGAAATCACTTATGCATTCGCCCTAAAGCGAAATTTTTCGTCGTTTCTGACAGTCGATTACTTTTCTGAAAGTTAGACACATGTCATGTTCTGGCAAAAAAAGGACCTAACTTAACGTGTTGCCCGCTGCCAACCAGTACAGGGTCGTAGTATATTTTCACGTAATGCATGCCAGTTGTACCTTTAGTTGAAATTGGAAAAAACTTACATGGCCCTTGTCGTATGAATATGCTGGAAAAAATCCAGAGTCACCTAGAACTCTTGAGCAAATCGGAAAGAAAAGTTGCTGAAGTGATCCTAAGCACTCCGCAGACAGCCATTCACTCCAGCATCGCGACCTTAGCCAAAATGGCCGACGTCAGCGAGCCAACGGTCAATCGTTTCTGTCGCCGCCTTGAAACGAAAGGTTTTCCCGATTTTAAACTACATCTGGCACAAAGTCTGGCAAACGGTACGCCCTATGTGAACCGTAACGTTGAAGAAGATGACAGCGTTGACGCCTACACCAGTAAAATCTTTGAATCCGCAATGGCGGGTCTGGAACAGGTGAAATCCAGCCTGGATGTCACTGCCGTCAACCGCGCCGTGGATTTGCTGACGCAGGCGAAAAAAATCTCTTTCTTCGGTCTGGGCGCCTCCGCGGCTGTCGCACACGATGCGATGAACAAATTTTTCCGCTTCAATATTCCCGTCGTTTATTTTGATGACATCGTTATGCAGCGTATGAGTTGCATGAATTCCAGCGACGGCGACGTGGTGGTACTGATCTCCCACACTGGCAGAACCAAAAGTCTGGTCGAAATGGCACAGTTAGCACGTGAGAACGACGCGACCGTCATCGCGATCACCTCAGACGGCACGCCGCTCGCGCGTGAGGCCTCGCTGGCGTTGCGGCTTGATGTGCCTGAAGATACCGATGTCTATATGCCGATGGTGTCTCGCATCGCCCAGTTGACGCTGATCGACGTTCTGGCGACTGGTTTCACACTGCGCCGCGGAGAGAAGTTTCGTGATAACCTGAAGCGGGTCAAAGAGGCCTTGCGCGAATCTCGCTTTGATAAAGACGAGCGACTGATTAATCCCTTCAGGTGATAGATAAGTTTATGTTGTGCTTTGTTTTTGAGTTATACCTATGAAAAATGAGCGGTATCATCTACCCGCTCATCTTGAATGGCCACAGACGACGGGCATGGAAAGATGACGGGGATTACCTGTACAGTATGATAATCAGACTCAACACGATGTTCGGATAACGCAGGTGAAATAGTTTTGTTGTAAAGTGACATTTTGCACCGTTATTCGACGCTTAATCGCAACACTACAGCTTCACAAGTGAACGGAGTTATACATGTCCAGACGGCTCAGAAGAACCAAGATTGTCACCACCCTGGGGCCCGCTACCGACCGCGATAATAATCTCGAAAAGATTATCAGTGCGGGCGCTAACGTAGTACGCATGAATTTTTCTCACGGCACACCAGAAGATCATCTATTACGTGCCAACAAAGTTCGTGAAATTGCGGCTAAATTGGGCCGCCACGTTGCCATTCTTGGCGATCTACAGGGTCCAAAAATTCGTGTTTCTACCTTCAAAGAAGGTAAAATTTTCCTGAATGTCGGCGACAAATTCTTGCTGGATGCCAACTTAGCGAAAGGCGAAGGCGATAAAGAAAAAGTTGGGATCGATTACAAAGGCTTACCGAGCGACGTCGTACCTGGCGATATCCTGTTACTGGATGATGGTCGTGTACAACTGAAAGTGCTTCAGGTTGAAGGCCTGAAAGTGTATACCGAAGTCACCGTTGGTGGCCCGCTGTCTAACAACAAAGGCATCAACAAACTCGGCGGCGGTCTGTCTGCTGAAGCCCTGACGGAAAAAGATAAAGCCGACATTATTACTGCCGCAAAAATTGGCGTCGACTATCTGGCCGTTTCTTTCCCCCGTACAGGTGAAGACCTCAACTACGCACGCCGCCTCGCGCGCGATGCGGGCTGTCACGCCAAGATCGTATCAAAAGTTGAACGTGCTGAAGCCGTCTGCTCAGATGCCGCGATGGATGACATTATTCTGGCTTCCGATGTGGTGATGGTGGCGAGGGGCGATCTGGGCGTTGAAATCGGCGATCCAGAGCTGGTGGGCATTCAGAAGAAATTGATTCGTCGCGCCCGTCAGTTGAACCGTGCCGTCATTACCGCCACGCAGATGATGGAATCGATGATCACCAACCCGATGCCAACGCGCGCAGAGGTGATGGACGTCGCCAACGCCGTGCTAGATGGTACCGATGCGGTCATGCTGTCGGCAGAAACCGCTGCGGGTCAATATCCGGCTGAAACCGTCGCCGCCATGGCGAAAGTCTGTTTAGGCGCGGAGAAAATCCCAAGCATCAACGTCTCCAAACACCGCCTTGATGTGCAATTTGATAACACGGAAGAATCCGTCGCGATGTCTGCGATGTATGCCGCCAATCACCTGAAAGGGGTGACGGCGCTGATCGCTATGACGGAGTCAGGCCGTACCGCGCTGATGATGTCTCGTATCAGTTCCGGATTGCCGATTTTTGCCATGTCTCGTCATGAACAAACGCTGAACCTGACGGCATTATATCGTGGCGTTACTCCCGTGCATTTCGATAGCTACACGGATGGCGTGGCTGCCGCTAACGATGCGGTGATTCGCCTGCGCGATAAAGGATTCCTGATGTCTGGGGATCTGGTTATCGTCACACAGGGTGACATCATGGGTACCGTAGGCACGACCAACACGATCCGCATCCTGCGCGTGGAATAATCGTTACCATAGCCGTCCGCTAGCAGGCAGACAGTTCATTCCAGTAAAAAGCCGGACGATTTCTCGTCCGGCTTTTTTATCTATGCGGCCAGTGAGTAAGGGGAGCCAACGCACAAGCAGCTTGAAGTATGACGGGTATAAGCTAGTTGCGGTATAAATCATCCCGACAGTACGGTTCAATCTCTCCCGGCTTGCGGGTTTTCAACAGTTTCAGAATCCAGGTGTACTGCTCAGGATTCGGCCTGACCAGAATTTCCACCTCTTCATTCATGCGTCGAGCAATATAGGCGTCATCTGCTTCAGCCAAATCATCCATCGGCGGGCGAATAAACACATCCAGACAGCCGTCTTTCGCGTTATACACCGGAAACAGCGGAATGATATCAGCACGGCATACTTTCATCAGCCGTCCGACAGCAGGCAGCGTGGCTTTATAAGTCGCAAAGAAATCAACAAATTCGCTGTGTTCAGGGCCGTGATCCTGATCGGGAAGGTAATAACCCCAGCACCCAGAACGCACGGAGCTGATAAACGGCTTAATGCCGTCGTTACGCGCATGGATACGACCACCAAAGCGACGGCGTAACCGATTCCACCAATAATCCACCAGCGCATTTTTCTGATTGTGGAACATGGCTGCCATACGCTGCCCGCGCGAAGTCAGCAGCATCGCCGGAATATCTACGCCCCATCCGTGCGGCACCAAAAAGATCACGTTCTTATCTTGTTCTTTAATACGATCCAGAATGTCTTCACCGTGCCAGCGAACATATTTCTCGATTTTCTTTGGGTTACGAATCCCGACTTCCACCATCATGATCATCGACTGAGGCGCTGTCGCAAACATGTCATCGATGATGGTTTCACGCTGTGCTTCCGTTAACTCCGGCATGCAATACAGCAGGTTAATACGGGCACGGCGGCGGGCGCCTTTTGATATTCTCCCGACAAAACGCCCTAACCCACCCAACACCGGATTTCTCAATCGCGCCGGAATATAGGCGGCGAGCGCCATTACGCCAACACCTAACCAAACGCCCCAATAGCGCGGATGAAAAAAGGCGCGTTGAAACTGGGGAACAAATTCAGCGTTCGATTTTTTTTCTTTTTCCATGCCTAAACTCTTCAGATCAATCAGTAAACATCATCATCGTTGCCGCTTAGCGTTTAGCAAACTCGCCGACAATACGTAAAAGCTCGCCCGCTTAGCAACAAAAATCAGGAGACCGCGTTCTATAACATGAACCTGTTTTATAAATGAAAATGCCGGCAGCAAGCCACCGGCATAATATGCAGTCGATATCGTTAATCAAACTTAAGCTGCGGCACGACTTCTTTCACCTGCGCCAGATAATCACGACGCTCTTTGCCCGCAAGTCCTTCAGAACGCGGCAGTTTAGCCGTTAGCGGGTTTACTGCCTGCTGGTTAATCCAGAATTCATAATGCAGGTGCGGGCCAGTTGAACGCCCGGTGTTGCCAGACAATCCGATACGATCGCCACGTTTCACTTTCTGACCGGATTTCACCAATATACGATTCAAGTGCATAAAGTGAGTGGTGTATTGACGACCATGACGGATGACAACATAGTTACCCGCCGCGCCACTGCGTTTGGCAATCACGACTTCACCGTCTCCGACGGCCAGAACCGGTGTACCGACTGGCATAGCAAAGTCGACACCGTTATGCGGCGCAACGCGCCCTGTCACCGGGTTCAAACGGCGCGGATTAAAGTTGGAGGAAACACGGAATTGTTTCATCGTAGGGAAGCGCATAAAGCCACGCGTCAACCCTGAACCTTCACGGTCGTAGAATTTTCCGTCTTCAGCGCGAATGGCGTAATAATCTTTGCCTCCGGTATTCAAACGAACGCCGATCAGCTCACTCTGTTCACTTTTACCATCGAGTATTTCGCGAGACATCAAAACAGAAAACGTGTCGTCCTTGCGTAACTTACGGAAATCCAGTTGCCATTGCAGCGCTTTGATGACGTCACGCACTTCTGCGCTGGTCAAACCGGCATTTTGCGCACTGCTGACAAAACTGCCCGTGACTCGGCCATTCAGAACGCTGTTACGCCACTCACCTTTCAGCGTTTCAATGCGTTCTTTGAAATCGTCACCGACGCGCTCATAAATGCGCGTTTCACGGCGAGACATCTGCCAGGTCAGGCTTTGCAGATCGCCATTTTCACCCAGTGACCATGAAATTTGCTGACCAATTTTCAGGTTACGCAAATCTTTATTCTGATCGGCGAGTTGGGTAACGTCCGCCATATCGATACCATATTGCGTTAAAATGCTGCTTAAGGTATCGCCCGTAGACACCACATACTCATGTGAACTGCCTTCATCGGCAACTCTATCATCCAGCTCATCTTGTGGAATATCGTCATCTGGCGAGGGCTGGTCTATAGGTTCACTGGCTTCTGGCGTCAGCGTACGGAGTTGGTTAGTTTCCAGATCGATATCTTTCACGATCACAGGAGCATCATCGACGTGGGGATAAACAAAAGGTCGCCAAACAGCAACGGCCAATGTCACAACGGTAAGCGACCCCAGCATGACGCGATGGGGCCGAGGTAAGCTGTTATACGCCAGAGCGATAGTTCGGACTATCTGCTGCACTTATTCGTATCCTCATGATTTTTCCTCCAGACAGCTCACATACTGGTTCGATAGCTGCAACAAGAAATCGGCATAGCTATCTCTACCCAGTGCAATATTGCTTCCCAATGGATCGAGCACACCCGAGCGCACGTCGGTTCCCTTGGCAACAGCATTAATAACGGCTGGCCTGAATTGTGGTTCAGCAAAAACGCATACGGCTTTCTGCTCAACCAACTGTGTTCGTATTTGATGTAAACGCTGTGCTCCAGGTTGGATTTCGGGGTTAACCGTGAAGTAACCCAAGGGGCTTAATCCGTAGTGTTTCTCAAAATAGCCATAGGCATCATGGAACACGAAATAGCCTTTACCCTGCACAGGCGCTAGCATCTTAACAATTTTTTCATCTGCTTGCGCGATTTTATCCGTGAAATAAAGCAGATTCGCGTCTAGTTTGTCCTTATTCTGAGGCATAAGTTCCAATAATTTTGCATGAATGGCAATTGCCGCCTGTTTTGTCATCTCCGGCGACAGCCAAATATGCATATTGAATTCGCCATGATGGTGGCCATCGTCGCCGTCATCATGGGCGGCATGGCTGTGATCGTGGCCTTTTTCATGGTCATCATGCACCTGTTCATGCTCAGCCTCATGATCGTGCCCAGCCTCTTTTTCCAGCTCAGATTTAATGGCAGGCAACTCGGAAAGTGCAATCTGCTTTGCGGGTGGAATTTTCGCTAACGGTTTTCCAAGGAAGGCTTCCATTTCCGGACCAACCCAAATCACCAGATCGGCGGACTGTAAATGCTGGACATCAGACGGGCGCAAGGCATAATCGTGGGGCGATGCGCCATCAGGTAACAAAACCTCCGTTGGCGTTACGCCATCGGCAATCGCCGACGCAATGAATCCCAAAGGACGAATTGACGTAATAACCGCCGCGGATGCCGCACTAATTGACATCCCGCTCGCGAATAGCGCGCTGGCAACAAACACACTTTTTAACCATTTTTTTTGCTGAATAGCTTTTTTTTGTTGAATAGATTGCTGCATGAAAATCGCTCCCATCGATTTTTATCGTGTTACCTGTTATAATATAACGTTACATGGGTTGTGCAAGCCGAATTATATGTCCACATTGGTATCACTTAATAATATTTCCGTTACATTTGGCAGCCGAAAGGTCTTGTCAGATATTTCTCTTACCTTGCAGGCAGGTCGAATTCTGACACTGCTGGGGCCGAATGGCGCAGGGAAATCGACACTGGTGCGCGTCGTTCTAGGGTTACTGTCCCCCACTTCCGGTTCGCTGACCCGGGATCCCGCACTGCGTATCGGCTACGTTCCGCAGAAGCTGCATCTGGATACCACGCTGCCGTTGACCGTCAGCCGCTTTATGCAACTGCGTCCTGGCGTGAAAAAGCAGGATATTTTACCTGCCCTTAAGCGCGTACAGGCAGCACACCTGCTGGAACAGCCGATGCAGAAACTTTCCGGCGGCGAAACCCAACGTGTGCTATTAGCGCGCGCACTGCTCAATCAACCTCAGCTTCTGGTGCTGGATGAGCCGACACAGGGTGTCGACGTCAATGGGCAATTGGCGCTGTACGATCTCATCAATCAACTACGGCAGGAATTCCACTGCGGTGTGCTGATGGTCTCGCACGATCTGCATTTGGTGATGGCAAAAACTGATGAAGTTCTGTGCCTTAATCAACATGTTTGCTGCTCCGGCACGCCTGAAGTGGTCTCCCTTCATCCTGAATTTTTAGCGATGTTTGGCCACCGCGGCGCGGAGCAATTGGCGATTTATCGCCACCACCATAATCATCGTCACGATCTACAGGGACGTATCATTCTGAAAAGACAAGGTGGAAACGACGCATGATCGAACTGCTGTTTCCCGGTTGGCTGGCGGGGATATTACTGGCTATTGCGGCAGGTCCGCTGGGTTCGTTCGTCGTCTGGCGGCGAATGTCTTACTTCGGCGATACGCTGGCACATGCCTCCTTACTTGGCATCGCTTTCGGCCTGCTGCTGAACATTAATCTGTTTGCTGCCGTCATCGCCGTGACACTCATTCTGGCTCTGGGGCTTGTCTGGCTGGAGCGGCGTCCCTATCTGGCCGTCGATACCTTACTCGGCATCATGGCACACAGTGCCCTGTCGCTGGGGTTAGTTGTGGTTAGCCTAATGAATAACGTGCGCGTGGATCTGATGGCTTACCTGTTTGGTGATTTGCTCTCCGTCACGACAGAGGATCTGTGGGTCATCGGTGGCGGTGTGATTGTCGTTGTGGCCATTATGCGCTGGCAATGGCGCGCGCTGCTTTCGATGACGATTAGCCCGGAGCTGGCGCACGTCGACGGCGTGAAACTACAGCGTACCAAGCTGCTGTTGATGCTAACCACTGCGCTAACCATTGGTATTGCCATGAAATTTGTTGGTGCGCTGATCATTACGTCGCTGCTGATTATTCCCGCCGCAAGCGCCAGACGATTCGCGCGGACACCAGAACAAATGGCAAGTATCGCAATGATTGTTGGCATGATTGCCGTGACGGGTGGTTTGGCCTTCTCGGCTGGCTACAATACGCCGGCCGGACCATCAGTGGTGCTGTGCGCATCGCTGCTATTTATTATCAGCCTGCTGAAGCGACAACCCGTCTAACAGACGTACAAGATGAAAAAAGCCCTTCTGAAATAGCATTCAGAAGGGCTTTTCTTTTTGCCGTGAGGGAGAACCGTGTTTATTGCCGGTTCGCCATATCGGGAATGATTAAATCACCCCGCAAGACATACGAACCCAGCACGTCCTGTGTTTTCTCATTGAGCCAGGACACGATTCTCGCCGCCACCGCATCCATCGAATATTCAATTGCCGGTATCGCCGGAATGCCCGGAATATCGAGAGATCCCGCCAGGCTGAATACCATGATGTCTTTTGGCACAGATTTATTAAACGCCTGAAGCTGCGTAATAACACGTTTGGCTTCCAGCTCATCCGCCACCAGCAACGCATTGAAGTTCAGCGTCGTGCTGTTATTGAGCAATACTTGCAGCGCCACCGACGACGATGAAGACGCATCCATAAAGATCAGGTTACGGTTAAACGGCAAGAAGTTATTTTCCAGCGCCCGTTTATATCCTAAGAGCACCTGTTCCGCGGAACTGCTGGCGGCGGGATTAATCAGCGCGATTTGCCGTCTTCCTTGTCTGATCAGGTAATTGCACGCCGTTTCTGTGGCAAAAGCGTGATCGAATTGCAGACTGTTCGCCGTGTCCGTCTCCATGCAATCGATCAGAATGATATTCTTATCGGACAGATTCAGCGGAAAACGCGCGCCGATGATTAAGATGTCATCGCACAGGCCGCTGGTCAGTTCATCCAGCACGCTCATGACTTCTGCTCTGCTGCTGGCAAACCGCAACAAGAGATGCTTTTGATGCCGGCTAAAGTGTTTTTCCAGCGCATAAAGATAGCCAGTCGTCTGGTTGATGTTGTCCTGAGCACAAATGACGCCAATACAGCCAGTTGACTGACTCAGCAGCGATTGAGCGATGACGTTCGGCCGATATTTAAGCTCATCAACCGCTTTTAACACCGCGAGACGGCTGGCTTCCTTTACGCCGCGCGAACCGCTCAACACCCGGGAGACTGTGGCTTTAGACACCCCAGCTAAACGCGATACATCGTTGATTGTAGACATCATTTGCCCCTGGAAAACGCTAAATCCGACTTAAAACCCTGAACACCAACAGCGCTTTGTATTGTCCGGCAGTATAACCCTTTCTATCCGGCATGGAAACCGATTATCCGTTTCACATCCAATAAGTATTTCTACCCATAAGATATGATGTAAATCTAATTAATACCGCCAGAAATCATCACACATTGACCGCCATCACACTTTCTTTTCTTTGTATGGAAAACGGTTTCCATATGATATCCAATCATCGTGGCAATAACTTTTTACATTCTGCTTGGCAGAAAATGCGGTCCGCCGCGGAAAAAATAACGGGTATAGACTCACGTTCATAACAGGCGGCCATTCGCGATATCGCCGTAACGCATTGAGATACCATGCATCACGGCATAAAACGTGGCGATAACATACTTGGTGACGATCTGCAGCTGCTGCGGCGACACACAAGAAAGGTGTTCACATGGGTTCCTTATATCAATCAACGATTGCTGCGATCGAACAATCGATTACCCCGCTGGCCGGGCGTTTAGGACAACAAAAATATGTGATCGCTATCCGCGATGGCTTTACCGCCGCACTCCCCTTTATGATCATCGGCTCATTTATGCTGGTGTTTATTTTCCCTCCCTTTTCCGCCGATACCACCGTCGAATTTGCCCGTACCTGGCTCGATTTTTCTATCACCTATCGCGCACAGCTGATGCTGCCTTTCGAACTGAGTATGGGGCTAATGACATTTTTCATCTCCGTAGGTGTGGGTGCCAGCCTGGGACGACAGCTTAATCTCGACTCCGTCATGTCCGGTCTATTGGCGTTTATGGCTTTCCTGCTCGTCGCCGCCCCTTACGCCGATAACAAAATTTCTACCGAGTACCTGTCAGGACAAGGGATCTTCACCGCCTTACTGACGTCCATCTACGCCACCCGTGTTTATGCGGCGCTGAAGCAGCACAAGATTACCATCCGCTTGCCAAAAGAAGTGCCGACGGGGGTCGCCCGTTCGTTTGAAATCCTCATTCCCGTGTTAGTGATTGTCGCGACGCTGCACCCGCTCAATCTTTTCATTGAAGCAAAAACAGGCATGATCATTCCCGAAGCGATTATGCACCTGCTGGCACCGCTGGTGTCCGCCTCCGACTCGCTGCCTGCCATTCTTCTGTCTGTGCTGCTGTGCCAGCTTTTCTGGTTTTCGGGGATCCACGGTTCTCTGATTGTCACCGGCATCATGAACCCATTCTGGATGACCAATCTGGCCGTGAATCAGGCCGCGCTGGCAGCTGGCGACGTCTTGCCACATATCTATTTACAGGGCTTTTGGGATCACTATCTATTGATTGGCGGCGTCGGTTCAACGCTACCGCTGGCCTTCCTGCTGTTACGTAGCAAGGTAACGCAGCTGCGAACCATCGGCAGAATGGGCGTCGTTCCGAGCTTCTTTAACATCAACGAGCCGATCATGTTTGGCGCGCCCATCATCATGAACCCAATGCTGTTCCTCCCCTTTGTTTTCGTACCGATGGTCAATGCTGTACTGGCTTACACCGCAACCAAAATGGGGTGGCTGGCACAGGTGGTATCGCTCACGCCGTGGACAACAAAAAAATAGGTCATATGATGATTACATTAGAAGATGCAGTAATGGAAATTATCGTCAATGCTGGACAGTCACGCAGCCTGTGTTTTGAGGCGCTACACGCTGCGCGTAAAGGCAACATTGATGAAGCCAAAAATCTGCTGAAGGAAGCCGATAGTTACGCGCGTAAGGCTCACCAGATGCAAACTCAGCTGATCGAACAGGATGCAGGAGAAGCCAGACAACCGATTACATTGATTATGGTTCATGCTCAAGACCATTTAATGACATCCCTGCTCGCCCGCGAATTATCAGAAGAGATTATTCATTTATACCAAAGAAGTGACAATAAAGGATGGAAACTGACGCTTTCCCAGAATGTCTCGATCGCGATGGGGCCGGAATTCAGACCGATGCTACGCTTCTATGTCACTGGCGGAGAAGTGGATAACAAACACACCGCGCGGACAACCACCGGCGTCAACACGAAGCTCGATTCGTTCAACGTTGGGGCAATGTGGGAAGCCTGGTTCTAGTCCCATAAACTCAGGGAGACCATATGGTCTCCCTGAATGTGGGCAATGTAGGAAAACGTGCGCAGATGACGCTACTCCTCGCGCGTTAAGCCAAAGTGCCGATAGGCATGCTGTGTCGCCATCCGACCGCGCGGCGTACGCTGAATGAACCCTTGCTGAATCAAAAACGGTTCCAGCACGTCTTCAATCGTTTCACGTTCTTCGCCAATAGCGGCTGCTAAGTTGTCCAGCCCAACGGGGCCGCCCATGAATTTATCGATGATCGCCAACAGCAGCTTGCGGTCCATGTAGTCAAAACCTTCGGTATCCACCGCCAGCATATCCAGCGCCTGCATCGCCACGGTTCCGGTAATTGCTCCTTCTGACTTAACCTCGGAGAAGTCTCGCACCCGACGCAATAATCGGTTGGCAATACGCGGTGTACCACGCGAACGACGCGCCACTTCAAGTGCCCCATCCGACGTCAGATCCAACCCTAAACACTGTGCACTGCGGCCAACGATATACTGGAGATCGGTGACGTTATAAAACTCCAAACGTTGCACAATGCCGAAACGATCGCGCAGCGGCGAGGTTAACGAGCCAGCGCGCGTCGTTGCACCAATCAGCGTAAAAGGCGGCAAGTCGAGTTTAATCGACCGAGCAGCGGGCCCTTCACCGATCATGATATCCAACTGGTAATCTTCCATCGCCGGATACAACACTTCTTCCACAACGGGCGACAAACGATGGATTTCATCAATGAACAGCACATCATGCGGTTCGAGGTTGGTCAGCAGCGCGGCAAGATCACCGGCTTTTTCCAGCACCGGGCCTGACGTTGTGCGCATATTTACGCCCATCTCATTGGCGACAATATTCGCCAGCGTCGTTTTCCCCAGACCAGGAGGACCAAAAATGAGCAGATGATCAAGCGCATCCCCGCGTTTACGGGCCGCCTGAATAAAAATTTCCATCTGTTCACGCACCTGCGGCTGCCCCACATATTCGGTCAGCAGCTTGGGTCTCATCGCACGGTCAAGAAACTCTTCTTCTGGAACGGCGTCAGCGGAAATTAAACGATCGGCTTCTATCATGAATACCTCACAGCGCCGCGCGCAGTGCATCCCTGATCAGGGTTTCACAGTCAGCGTCGGGACGCGCAATCTTGGAAATCATGCGGCTGGCTTCCTGCGGTTTATAGCCCAACGCAACCAATGCGGCGGCGGCTTCCGCTTCAGGATCGCTGGTGCGGCTCTCTGCGCTCGCAGGCGACGCCAGCGGAATATCACTGACAGGATTAAACAGATCGCCGCTCAAGCCCTTGAAGCGATCTTTCATTTCAACAACCAGTCTTTCCGCCGTTTTCTTACCGACACCAGGGAGCTTAACCAGCGCACCGATTTCTTCACGCTCAACCGCGCTGACAAACTGCGTCGCGGACATGCCTGAGAGAATCGCCAGCGCCAGCTTCGGCCCAACGCCATTCACTTTGATCAGCTCACGGAACAGCGCCCTCTCCTGCTTATCATTAAAACCGAACAGCAGTTGCGCATCTTCACGGACAACGAAGTGGGTAAAAATAATCGCTTCCTGATTGAGCTCAGGGAGTTCGTAAAAGCACGTCATCGGCATATGGACTTCGTAACCCACGCCGTTAGCTTCTATCAGCACCTGCGGCGGCTGTTTTTCCAGGATAATGCCTCTGAGACGACCTATCACGTTGCGCTTCCTTTTACTTAGGGAATGAATGGCTTGAAGTATGACGAGTATATAACATAAAAAAGGCTGGATGAATATCCAGCCTCCTGTTTCAGCGCAGTCGTCCTGCCAGCGGATTCGCTTTCGCCGCCGATGTACGCAGCAGACTTTGACTAAAGTGGCAATGGGTGATGGCAATCGCCAGCGCGTCGGCGGCATCCGCCTGCGGGCTGGCCGACAATTTCAGCAGCGAGCGAACCATATGCTGCACCTGCTTTTTATCCGCCGCACCCGTCCCTACCACGGTTTGTTTAACCAAACGCGCGGCGTACTCAAATACCGGCAGATCCTGATTCACCCCTGCGACGATAGCCACACCGCGCGCCTGCCCCAGTTTCAAGGCCGAATCTGGGTTTTTCGCCATGAAAACCTGCTCAATCGCCATACAGTCTGGGCGAAATTGCGTGATGATTTCACTGACGCCAGCGTAAATCAGCTTCAGTCGCGTGGGCATATCATCCACCACGGTACGGATACAGCCGCTGCCGAGATACGTCAGATGACGCCCCTGCTGACGAATAATGCCATAGCCCGTCACGCGCGAACCGGGGTCAATGCCGACTATTATTGTCATCGTGCCGCTCCGCCGATTCGCCCGTGTAGATAGCCGTTGCTACTCTGCATTACCGACCTGCCATTACAGCAGTTCAGCCACCTCATCGGAGATCTCACCGTTGTGGTAAACCTCCTGCACATCGTCGCAATCTTCCAGCATGTCGATCAGACGCATCAGCTTCGGTGCCGTTTCCGCATCCATATCCGCTTTGGTGGACGGGATCATGGAGACTTCAGCCGACTCCGCTTTCAGACCCGCCGCATCCAGCGCATCTTTCACGTTACCGAACGTTTCCCACGGCGTGAAGACGTCAATTGCGCCGTCATCGTACGTCACGACATCGTCCGCGCCCGCTTCCAGCGCCGCATCCATCACCGCATCTTCATCCAGACCTGGCGCGTAAGAAATAACGCCTTTCTTGGTGAAAAGGTACGAAACGGAACCATCAGTTCCCAGGTTACCACCGGTTTTTGTAAACGCATGGCGTACTTCGGAAACGGTGCGGTTACGGTTATCACTCAGGCACTCCACCATGACAGCCGTGCCGCCCGGGCCGTAACCTTCATAAATGATGGTTTCCATGTTGGCATCTTCGTCACCGCCGACGCCACGGGCAATCGCGCGGTTCAGGGTATCGCGCGTCATGTTGTTGGACAGTGCTTTATCGATCGCGGCGCGCAGACGTGGGTTAGAACCCGGATCGCCACCGCCCAGACGGGCTGCGGTAACCAGTTCGCGGATAATCTTGGTAAAGATTTTACCGCGTTTGGCGTCCTGTGCTGCTTTACGATGCTTTGTGTTAGCCCACTTACTATGACCTGCCATAAAAATCTCCGAAAAAAGCCTGTTCAGGCCGGATAAATAACAAATTCCTCAATCGCCTGCCGGTTGCTCCAGGACTTGGTCAACTGTGCCGCGTGGGGCACATCCAACCACAGGTAGGCAAGATGCTCGGATAATTGCACCTCGCGCTCAGCAGGTAACGCCAGACAAAACCAATATTCGGTATTGTGCGTTACTCCCGGCGCATAGCGACGTCTCAAATGAGCAAATAGCTCAAACTCAATACAGCGCTGACAATCAAAGAGTGATAACGCTTCTGCGGATATATCAATGTTAACTTCTTCTTTGACTTCACGCTGTGCGGCATACGGCGCACTTTCCCCTTCTTCTATGCTGCCGGTTACCGACTGCCAGAATTCAGGATCGTCACGCCGCTGCAACATCAGCACCCGCCCAGTGTCACGGGCATAGATCACCACCAGAACCGAAACGGGTCGCTTATATACCATCTTATTCGTTCTCGGATTTTCCATCCTGAGCCGCTTTCCCTTTTACGACAACCGCAATGGCAAGCTCTTCCAGCGAGGCCGGGTTGGCGAAACTTGGCGCTTCCGTCATCAGACAGGCGGCTGCCGTTGTTTTCGGGAAGGCGATAACATCACGAATGTTATCGGTGCCCGTCAGCAGCATCACCAGGCGGTCAAGACCAAACGCCAGACCGGCATGCGGCGGCGTACCATATTTCAGCGCGTCCAGCAGGAAGCCAAATTTCTCACGCTGCTCTTGTTCGGTAATGCCCAGAATGCTGAACACGGTTTGCTGCATGTCACCGTTGTGAATACGCACAGAACCGCCGCCCACTTCATAACCGTTAATCACCATGTCATAGGCGTTGGCAATCGCCGAAACTGGGTTAGCAGCCAGTTCAGAAGGCAACATGTCACGCGGTGCAGTAAACGGATGGTGCATCGCAGCCAGGCCGCCTTCGCCATCTTCCTCAAACATCGGGAAATCGACGACCCACAGCGGTTCCCAGCTATTGTCTTTCGTCAGGCTCAAATCGCGGCCCAACTTGAGACGCAGCGCACCCAGCGCATCGATCACCACTTTCGCGCTGTCTGCGCCAAAGAACAGGATGTCGCCATCTTGCGCCGCGGTACGATCCAACAGCGCAGACAGGATGTCTTCATTCAGGAATTTCGCGACGGGGCTTTGAACGCCTTCCAGCCCCTTGGCGCGCTCGTTGACCTTAATGTAAGCCAGGCCTTTCGCACCATAGATTTCAATAAACTTGCCGTATTCATCAATCTGCTTACGACTCAACTGCGCGCCGCCCGGAACGCGAATAGCGGCAACGCGGCCTTTGGCATCGTTTGCCGGGCCGGAGAACACTTTAAAGTCGATGTCTTTCACCAGATCGGCGACGTCAACCAGCTCCAGCGGGTTACGCAGATCGGGCTTGTCGGAACCGAAACGGCGCATCGCTTCTGCGAACGTCATGATCGGGAAATCGCCCAGATCGACGCCTTTCACGTCCAGCCACAGTTCACGCACCAGTTTCTCCATCACTTCACGCACCTGAGGCGCGGTCATGAAAGAGGTTTCCACATCGATCTGGGTAAATTCTGGCTGTCTGTCAGCTCGCAGGTCTTCGTCGCGGAAGCATTTGACTATCTGATAGTAGCGGTCAAAACCAGACATCATTAGCAGCTGTTTGAACAGCTGTGGAGACTGCGGCAGCGCATAAAACTTGCCTTTATGTACGCGGCTCGGCACCAGATAGTCGCGCGCGCCTTCCGGCGTCGCCTTCGTCAACATTGGCGTTTCGATATCCAGGAAGCCGTGATCGTCCATAAAGCGGCGAACAAAACTGGTGATACGTGCGCGCGTTTTCAGGCGCTGCGCCATTTCAGGGCGGCGCAAATCCAGATAGCGGTATTTGAGACGGGCTTCTTCGGTGTTGGTTTGATTGGAATCCAACGGCAACGCTTCAGAGCGGTTAACAATAGTCAGCGCACTGGCAAAAATCTCGACTTCACCCGTCGCCATATCTTTGTTGATCTGGCTTTCTGGACGGGCGCGTACCACACCGGTAAGTTGGATGCAGAACTCGTTACGCAGCTCGGATGCCAGTTTAAATGCGTCCTGACGATCCGGATCAAAAAACACCTGAACCAGCCCTTCACGGTCACGCATATCAATAAAAATCAAACCACCCAGATCGCGGCGGCGGTTAACCCAACCGCACAATGTCACTTCCTGGCCCACATGGGACGAATTCAACTGCCCGCAATAATTAGTACGCATCACGATGTCCTTTTACTCATCCGCCAGCTCACACGTTTTCACGGTAGATCACAGTGCAAAAACAGTGGCATTTTCGCTGCACGGCATGGTTTTTCTGGGTTACTGTCCGATGAAAAAAGGCGGCTATTATAAAGGATATTCGCCCGAACGATAAGCATGAAGGTAACGCTCTGCGACGCTGCCGCCTACTCTTTTTACGAAATTTCCGTTCCGGTTAACGGAATGTTCATCAATCAGCATAAAGTTGTTGCAAAAGTGAGCAAAAGAAGAAGCCCGAGTCATCAGCTCAAAGCGGTAAAATTTGCCAGTGTGCATCACATGAGGATTTAGGGAAACCGACCTTCCTTTTTAATAAAACCTGCTAGAATTACCAAGTAATTGCTGATTTTTATAAAAATTTTAATAAAAAGCGCTTTCCACTACTGGCAAATGCGTATGATTTACATGGAGAACAGCTATGTATTCATTTGTTGCCCGTCAACCCATTTTAAATAGCCATCTTCAAACGGTCGCCTACGAGCTCCTTTTTCGCATGGACATCACCAATAAATTTCCTGACGTCAGTCCTGAATTTGCGACCGCACAGCTTATTTCCGATCAGTTCTTAACCAACCCACTAACAAAATCCGTGGTTGAACAACCTTACTACATTAATTTCCCCCATCAACTGCTGATCAATGGTCAGGCAGAGGTCTTGCCACAAGAAAAAGTCGTTATCGAGATTCTTGAAAATTCGCCCCCCAACAACGATCTCTTGGTGGCCGTAAAAAAGCTAAAAAGAAAGGGCTTCAGAATTGCACTGGATGATTTCTCGATGGATTCAGAGTGGGATCGTTTTTTACCTTACGTTGATATCATCAAATTCGATTTAACCCTGTCGACGTTTGATGATATTGAAAACTTCATCAACAGAACCTCGCAGCGTAAATTAACTTATCTGGCCGAAAAAGTAGAAACACATGAGCAATACCTGCAAAGCAAAAAGCTGGGGATCTCACTTTTTCAGGGATATTTTTTCAGCCGTCCTGAAATGATTAAATCGAAGAAGCTGGCCAATAACTCCAGTAATACCATCAGATTACTGAGAGAAGTCAATAAGCCCGAAATCAACTATGCCACGATCGAGGAATTAGTGTGTGCGGATCTGTCGCTTTATTATAAATTGATGCGCCACATCACCAACATCAAATACAACACCCGTTTTGGCATCACCGCAACCTCAATGTCGTTCCGTTCTATGGCCATGCTGCTTGGGCAACGGGAACTCAAACGTTTTGTCTCGTTAATCAGCATTACCAACAGTAATGAAAATAAACCCAGCGAGCTTTATCGAACCAGTTTAATTCGCGCCAGATTCTTCGAATTATTGTATGCCTCTTTTAATGTAAAGGAGGATACCACCGAGGCATTTTTGTGCGGATTATTGTCGCTGCTTGATGCCGTATTAGACTCGCCAATGCCCCTGCTGCTCTCACAAATCGCGCTATCCGAAAAAATTAACCAAAGTTTATTGGATCATACTGGCGAACTCGCACCTTATCTGACGCTAATTTCTAAATATGAACAGCAAGAATGGGAAGAACTTGAACCGCTTTTAACGCAATTAGGTCTCAATGAAGAAGACTTCTTTACCATGATAAGAGAAGCAACGCAGTGGGCCGATGAGATTTTATAAACGATGTCTCCAGCTCACTCGCACGGTGCTGACAATTGCGCGATAATCAGCGCCATTCTATTGAGGTTTAATGACGTGATGGTGCGATGATGTACATCGGATTACCGCAATGGCAGCACCCGGCATGGAGTCGGTTAGGACTCAACGATCTTGCCGATTACAGCCGCTACTTTACCTGCGTTGAAGGCAATACGACCTTTTATGCGTTACCTTCACGTGAGATCGTCGGGCGCTGGCGTGATATGACGCATGACGATTTCCGCTTTTGCTTTAAATTTCCTTCAACGATCAGCCATAAAGCCGCCTTGCAGAACTGTGACAGCGATGTCGGCCTTTTTTATCAATGCATTGAACCCATTGCACACCGTATCGGGCAGCTCTGGCTGCAACTCCCTGCCGCTTTCGGCCCTGCGCAACTCCCCGTTCTATGGCGTTTTCTCGATGCCTTACCGCAGGGATTTGGCTACGGCGTGGAAGTGCGTCACCCGCTATTTTTTGCCAAAGGTGATGAGGAGCGCGCGCTGAATCAGGGATTGCAGCAGCGCGGCATTAACCGCGTGATTCTCGACAGCCGTCCGGTTCACCATGCCGCGCCAGACAGTGCAGCCATGCGTGAGGCCCAGCGTAAGAAACCTCGCGTGCCAGTACACGCCGTGCTCACCGCCACACAGCCGCTTATCCGCTTTATCGGTAGTGAAACGCCGGAAGAAAATCTTCGCTGGTTCGAGTCGTGGCGTAACAAACTGCCGCAATGGAACGAGGCCAATCCCTTCTTCTTCATTCACACACCGGATATTGGTGATGCTCCTCCACTGGCGCAACAGCTTTGGCCGCTACTCGCTGAGATCGACCCAACCTTGCCGCCCCAGCCGGATTGGCCACAGCAGGCAACGCTCTTTTGATCCACCCGCTCAGGCAGGTGTTAGCCCGTTTGGTTATAAACCATTTGGCAACGCAACGCATTTCCGCTAAAAAAATCGGCCTTTATAGGCGACAGTTGCGTTAGGTAAAGCTATTATTCTGCAAGCCGTTTTCGGTTAGGTTACGGAGTAAAACATGGTAAGTGCGCTCTATATCGTGCTTGGCGCAATCTTGTTGATAAAGCTGTCTATTGATGTTGTGAAACTCAGAATGCAGTATCGCGTGGCCTATGGCGACGGCGGATTTTATGAATTGCAAACCGCCATCCGAGTACATGGCAATGCGGTTGAATATATCCCGATTGCGGCGATTTTGCTGGTGCTGATGGAAATGAACGGCGCCCTTGTCATTATGATCCATTTCTGCGGCATCTTATTGATTACCGGACGTTTAGTTCACTATTACGGCCTTCGGCACCGCGAATTTCGCTGGCGGCGTTCAGGTATGGCGGCAACGTATGCCTCGCTTATCCTGATGATTGCAGCAAACCTCTATTACCTCCCCTGGGATCTGGTTTTCACGCTGTATTGATGGCGCGAAACAAGAACGCCAACTGCCTTCCCGGTCGCACGAACATTCCTGCGCCCGGGAATCAAAAGCCGCGTCCATAATCCTACGCCGACACAATGTGAAAGGTGAAGGCTACGGCGTATTCTGCTAGAATACGCGCCTCTTTATTACTCTCAGTACAACTTTCCGCCATGCCAAACCGCGATATGCTTTTTTCTGTGCCAATTGCCAATTTAGGCGACTGGACATTCGACGAACGCGTTGCTGACGTATTTCCCGATATGATCCAACGTTCTGTTCCCGGCTATTCCAACATCATCTCGATGATTGGCATGCTGGCAGAACGCTTCGTCCGTCCAGATAGTCACGTCTATGATCTGGGATGCTCGCTGGGCGCTGCGACGCTGTCCATGCGACGCAATATCTCTGTTCCCGGTTGCAAAATTATCGCGGTCGACAATTCTCCGGCCATGGTGAAACGTTGCCGTAGCCATATCGACGCTTTTCGTTCCGATACGCCCGTCGAGATTATCGAAGCCGATATCCTGAACATTGATATCGAAAATGCGTCGATGGTGGTGCTGAATTTTACGCTTCAATTTCTGGAACCTTCTCAGCGCCAGGTACTTATTGAACGTATTTATCAGGGATTAAATCCCGGCGGTGTGCTCGTCCTCTCTGAAAAATTCAATTTTGCAGACAAAGACGTCGGCGAATTGCTGTTCAACATGCACCTCGATTTCAAACGGGCAAATGGCTACAGCGAGTTAGAAATCAGCCAGAAGCGCAGCATGCTGGAAAACGTCATGCTGACCGATTCGGTAGAAACTCATAAGGCTCGGCTGGCGAGCGCCGGTTTTGAGCATAGCGAAACGTGGTTTCAATGTTTTAATTTTGGTTCGTTATTAGCCGTGAAAGCAGAGGAAAAGGCGTGATCGATTTCGGCAATTTTTATCAGCAAATCGCAAAAGGCCCGCTCAGCCACTGGCTTAACACGCTGCCTTCACAGCTCAGCAGTTGGCAGCAGGAATCCTTGCACGGTAAGTTCAAACTCTGGTTTAACTCGCTGGAACATCTCCCCTCGTTGACGCCAACCGCCCTGGATTTAAACGACAGTGTCACCGCGCGCATGGAACCCGATATTTCCGAGGGGCAACGTGAAGGTATTGAAAAGCTGCTGCGTAACCTGATGCCCTGGCGTAAAGGGCCCTTTTCGCTTTACGGCGTAGATATCAACACAGAGTGGCGCTCTGATTGGAAATGGCAGCGCGTTTTGCCACATATCAGCCCGTTGAAGAATCGTCTGATTCTGGATGTGGGCTGCGGCAGCGGCTATCACCTGTGGCGGATGGTCGGTGAAGGCGCCACGATGGCAGTCGGCATCGATCCGATGCAGCTATTCTTATGTCAATTTGAAGCCGTACGTAAACTGCTTGGTGACGATCAGCGGGCGCACGTTCTGCCACTCGGCATTGAACAACTCCCCGAACTTGCCGCTTTTGACACCGTGTTTTCGATGGGCGTGCTGTATCACCGTCGTTCCCCACTCGATCACCTGTGGCAATTGAAGAATCAATTGGTAGCGGGCGGTGAACTGGTGCTGGAAACCCTCGTCATTGAAGGCGATGAAAACCAGGTGCTGGTGCCAGGAGAACGCTACGCGCAAATGCGCAATGTGTATTTCATCCCTTCCGCGACTGCCTTGACCACATGGCTTGAGAAATGCGGATTTGTTGATGTCCGCGTCGTCGATATTTGCACCACGACAACGCAGGAGCAGCGTCGGACAGACTGGATGATCACAGAATCGCTGGCTGAGTTCCTCGATCCTGAAGATCCGACCAAAACGGTGGAAGGCTACCCCGCACCGGTACGAGCCGTACTGGTTGCTCGTAAACCCGGTATCTACCAGCCCTAAATTACTGTGCTCGACAAAAAAAGCCCCAACAACACGTTGGGGCCTGGTACTTGCCATGCAAACCGAAGGGTATGCTGCGCGGCAAAATTGAAGAATGATGATGCCGTGTTGATTGCGATGCTGTTTACACACTACGTCTATCGCCACCCCACGACATGCCTGAGGTTATGACACGTACTGCATTTCACGATCCGGACTGACCGCCCGTTTCATTGCAGCCACTACATCGCCATCCACGCAATACAGGCTAAATTCATCTAGCTCTGTATCAGAACACATCGACACGCCAATTTTTCGGTAGCGCATAGGGGATGGGGTCCATTGACCAGCGGAACTGTGCAGTTCGCGAATACCGGCCTGCTGAAATTTGTGCAAGTTAGTCAACCGCACGCCAGAGCCCGCCATAATAATTGGACCGCGACTGGCCTGTGTTAGTTCACGCAATAGCCGCAGCCCATTCTCCGCCGTCTGCTGCTGTCCGGAGGTCAATATGCGCGATACGCCGAGTTCAGTGAGTTGTTCCAGCGCAATGTAAGGGTTCAGGCACATATCGAACGCGCGATGAAAGGTTACTGCCATGCCTTGCGCTACCGCCATGATTTCACGCATTTTGGGCAAATCAATATGTCCTTCCTCATTCAGCACACCGACAACGACGCCGGGGAACCCCATTTCGCGAATCTGCTCAATGTCGTATTTGATGGCAGCCAGTTCTGTCGAACTGTAGCAAAAATCACCGCCTCTCGGACGCACAATCGGGTGCACGGGAATCGCGACCTTTTCACGAGCACCACGCAGCGCACCATAGGAGGGGGTTAATCCGCCTTCCCGTTGTCCTGCACAGAGTTCAATCCTGTCAGCCCCAGACTGCGCTGCTGTTATGGCACAATCAACGCTATAACAGCATACTTCCAGTTTCGTCATCGCTGCTCCTCCATGTAAACTCCCAGACTACTTTTCTTAATTAGCGAAGAATCGGCGAATCATCAGGCCGATTAAAGTAATAACTATGGCATTCACATCCATATCGTGAGGAGACAGGAGTCACAATGAGCGCGATAGATTGCCGAAATAAACATGACATAAACCACAGTTTTATTAATCTGTTCTATACCCGTCATACTTCAAATTGCAGGTGCGTTGGCTACGTTCACTCACCCGAATCACTTACTTGTGTAAGCTCATCGGGATTCACTCGCTTGCCGCCTGCCTGAAACTCGAATTATTTAGGGTATACAGTAAAAGAAAATGGCATGAATAACGTGACATGCCATTTTAACTTTCAACCAATGTTATCTTTCTGATTACTCTACGTACACATTCTTCACTATTTTCATTGTGAAGACATTTCGCTCGCGACAACATCGCGTATATCAAATGGATGGAATTTTATTGTCACTTTCCCATTGGTTACCGCCAGCGTCGGATTAGGTATTCGTTCTTTTTCACCTTGTGGAGAACTGAATTTCAGCTTGATACCCGGCGTACGCAGCGCATCATCAGACAAACAGGCCAGCGCACGCTGATGCAGCGTTTCCGCCTCCCCAGGCAGCACCAGTTCTACATGCTCCCATCCTTCATGCGGATAATGTTTTTTCCCCGGCCACGGTAGCTCGATACACGTCATTTCCCAAGGGCCGACCGATATAGCCTTATCCAGTATAAACAAGCAGATTGGGCGACCATTGATCTGGTTTTCAGACAGTAGGCGGCCCGTCTTTAGCAGCGCCGCTTTCCAGGATTCAGCCGTCGTATTTTGGTTACAGCGCAGAGAAATATGGTCAGCATGAAATGCGCCTAAATCCAGCTGTAGTACATCGGCCAATTCCTGCAACGCGTGCTCAAAACGCGCTAAATCCGTTATCAAATCATTGGGTAACATATCGGGTAAAACTCCTCGCGGCATCTCACATTATCACTAACCATTCGCGCGGTGAGAATATCACACCCGTGACACATTCTAATTAAATTCTACTTTTCTTCCTGTACATTTATTTACACCTCCGTTACGTGAAACGCATTAAATGCAAAGAAAAGACAACCATGCTGCTTGATTAATAAACGGAAATATTTTTTACCCGGCGTTAATCTGCGATACTTCTCGCAATCTATTCTGGGAGGAATCTTAAATAAGAGTTACCCCATTGAACGCCTAAAAGAAAACGTATAAATTAAGAAAACAAATAATAACGCAGAGATATCATCATGGTTTTACTCATTATATCCATCGCGCTTATCGCTATTGCGGCATACGCTATTTTTCGTCATTTTAAAACCAGAGACTCACATAAAATTGGTGTAAATAATCGTTCAAGAAAACGTTAAGATCGTAATTTTTATTTATTTTAATTCTACCTCAAGCCACATTTTCTTTTTTGTCGTGTTCTCCTTATCTCTTTTTTCCTTCTCATCGTTCCCTTTTCCTATCCCGCCAGGCGGGCATTTTTTCGCCTGAACATCCCGCTCCCCCTCCCCGTCTGCTGACGAAGAAAGGCAAATATGGTATAAGCAAGGCTTAATTTTTTATTTAAGGTAAACCGGTGAATATTCAGGCTCTTCTCTCCGAAAAAGTCAGCCAGGCGTTAACCGCCGCGGGCGCGCCAGCAGACAGCGAAGCTCAGATTCGTCAGTCGGCAAAAGCACAGTTTGGTGACTATCAGGCCAATGGCGTTATGGCCGTGGCAAAAAAACTGGGCATGCCGCCGCGACAATTGGCCGAAAAAGTCGTCCAGCTTTTGGCGCTGGAGGGCATTGCAGAAAAAACAGAAATCGCAGGCCCGGGATTTATTAATATTTTTCTCGATAAGCAGTGGGTTGCGAGCCAGGTTGAGAACGCCCTGAATGCACCAAAACTGGGTTTAACGCAGGTTGAACCACAAACGATCGTGATTGACTATTCTGCCCCCAACGTCGCGAAAGAAATGCACGTCGGCCACCTGCGTTCGACCATCATTGGTGACGCCGCGGCCCGTACGCTGGAGTTTCTGGGTCACAATGTCATTCGTGCCAACCACGTCGGTGACTGGGGTACGCAGTTTGGCATGCTGATTGCCTATCTTGAAAAAATGCAAAACGAAAACGCCAGCGAGATGGATCTGTCCGATCTTGAAGCCTTCTATCGTGAAGCGAAGAAACACTACGATGAAGACGCCGATTTCGCCGAACGCGCACGCGCTTACGTGGTAAAATTGCAGGGTGGCGATGAATATTGCCGCCAGATGTGGCACAACCTCGTCGATATCACCATGACGCAAAACCAGATCAACTATGAACGCCTCAATGTCACGCTGACCAAGCAGGATGTGATGGGTGAAAGCCTGTATAACAGCATGCTGCCGGGTATCGTCGCCGATCTGAAGGCCAAAGGTCTGGCGGTAGAAAGTGAAGGCGCTACGGTGGTTTTCCTTGATGAATATAAAAACAAGGAAGGCGAACCGATGGGCGTCATCATCCAGAAAAAGGATGGCGGCTACCTCTATACCACAACGGATATCGCCTGCGCCAAATACCGTTATGAAACCCTGAACGCCGATCGTGTGCTTTACTACATCGACTCCCGCCAGCATCAGCACCTGATGCAAGCCTGGACCATCGTGCGTAAAGCGGGCTATGTGCCTGATTCCGTCAGTCTGGAACACCATATGTTCGGCATGATGCTGGGCAAAGACGGTAAGCCATTCAAAACGCGTGCAGGCGGGACGATTAAACTGTCCGAGTTGTTAGATGAAGCCTACGATCGTGCTCTGAAGCTCATCGCAGAGAAAAATCCACAAATGGAAAGCGATGAGTTAACCGCGCTGGCGAAAGTGGTTTCCATCGGTGCGATCAAATACGCCGATCTGTCGAAGAGCCGTACCACGGACTACGTTTTCGATTGGGACAACATGTTGGCGTTTGAAGGCAATACCGCGCCTTACATGCAATACGCCTACACCCGCGTCGCGTCTATTTTCAAGCGTGCAGGCATACAGGAAGACAGCTTAACGCAGCCGATTACGCTGAGCGATGAGCGCGAATTTGCCCTTGCCACGCGTCTGCTGCAATTCGAAGAAACTATCACCACCGTCGCCCGCGAAGGCACACCGCATGTAATGTGTAGCTACCTGTATGATCTGGCAGGTCTGTTCTCTGGTTTCTACGAGCACTGCCCGATTCTCAATGCCGACAGTGACGACGTGCGTCAAAGCCGTCTGAGACTGGCGCTGCTGACGGCGAAAACGCTGAAGCAAGGTCTGGATACGCTGGGCATCGAAACCGTCGAGAAGATGTAAGTCTCCATCGACTGAAAACGGATGCATTGAAACACAAACGCCATTGGTGCTGCCACCAATGGCGTTTTGCGTTACAGGCAAAGACAGTCACGCGGCGATAATGGATAGATCGTAAAGACGCTGTAAATACATCCCTGTACGCTCGGCTTGCGCCATCCATGGCGCAAACGCTTTACTCTTCTATTCCATTATCACCGTTGTATTCAATAACGTTGTTACACGCTACGGCGGGCAAAATCCCGCGGACGGAATCCCAACAGCGCCAGCGTGGCAAAATAAGAGCCCGCCCCCGCGACCACCACCAGCAGCAAACGCAAGATTCGCATCGTCATATTGCCGTCATCCCACGCGGGCATCCACCACAGCATCCCCAGTAAAACCAGCGACATCACGATAACCGCGGCCAGCAGGCGTATCAGAAAACGCCGCCAACCTGGCTGTGGCTGGAAAATATCCTGCTTACGCAGTTGCCAGTACAGCAGCCCTGCATTCAGGCAGGAGGCCAGACCGATGGACAACGCCAGACCGGCGTGTTGCAGCGGGCCGATAAAGATCAGGTTCATCACCTGCGTCAGAATCAGCGTGACTATCGCGATTTTGACTGGCGTCTTGATATCCTGTCGGGAATAAAAGCCAGGTACTAACACTTTAACGACAATCAATCCCATCAGCCCAACCGAGTAAGCTATCAGCGCCCGCTGGGTCATCAGCGCATCAAAGGCGCTAAATTTGCCGTACTGGAACAGCGACACCGTCAACGGTTTAGCCAAAATACCTAATGCGACCGCACTCGGCAGCGCTAACAGGAAACACAGGCGAAGCCCCCAATCCATCAGACGGGAGTATTCATCATGGTTACCACTGGCAAAACTCTTCGCCAGAGACGGAAGTAAGATCGTTCCCAGCGCCACGCCCAGAACACCGGATGGGAACTCCATCAGGCGATCGGCGTAATACATCCATGACACCGCACCTTCACTGAGGAAGGACGCGAAAATGGTGTTGATGATGAGTGAAATCTGGCTTACCGAGACGCCCAGAACCGCAGGCCCCATCAGCTTCATGACTCGCCAGACGCTCGGTTCCCGCCATTTCAGACGTGGCAATACCAGCATGCCAATCTTTTTCAGATGCGGTAGCTGGTAGCCGAGTTGCAGTAAACCGCCAACCAACACCGCCCAGGCCAACGCCATTACCGGCGGGTTAAAATACGGGGCGGCAAACAGCGAGAAGCCAATCATGCTGACGTTAAGCAATGTCGGAGCAAACGCCGGTACCGAGAAACGGTTCCAGGTATTTAGCACCGACCCCACCATAGAGGTCAGCGAAATCAGCAGGATGTAGGGGAACGTGACTCTTAACAGATCCGAGGTAAGTTCAAAGCGCTCTGGCGTCGCGGCAAAACCGGGAGCGGTCACCATAATAACCCAGGGTGCGGCAACCATTCCCGCAACGGTGACCAACGCCAGAATCAGCGTCAGCATACCGGAAACATAAGCGAGGAACGTTCGCGTGGCTTCTTCACCCTGCTGGCTTTTATATTCAGCAAGAATAGGCACAAATGCCTGTGAGAATGCGCCTTCCGCGAAAATCCGCCGGAGCAGGTTAGGCAGTTTGAACGCCACAAAGAAGGCATCCGTCGCCATGCCGGCACCAAAAATACGGGCGACGATCGCATCGCGCACGAATCCTAAAATGCGCGATAGCATGGTCATGGAACTGACGGCAGCCAGTGATTTAAGTAAATTCATCCGATTATGTTCTGAATGGTTCAGGACCGATTAGTAACCCGTTGAGGTCATCCTGATTGCGAGGTGCGACTAGTCTACGCATTGCGCGAGCAATAGCTACCGCGCATTGTCATAACCGCTGAACTTTTCAGCTTTTTCCCAGCAATTTTTCAATCATGCGCTGGGACAGCAACGCCTGGTTACCGGATGTTTCCGCTGGTTTCCGTTGTTCAATCGCCGCCATAAAATGCTGCACCGCACCGACAAATCCGCGCTGTTCCAGCGTGGTTTGCCAGGATGGCACGGCAGGGCGGAGCGTCACACCGTCGCGGTCTTCACGCCATTCACGCATCTCATCCACCTGATAGAGACCGCCATGGGTAACGGCCTGAACCCATTCCCGCTGGCTGCCAGCCTGACGATGCATGCTGGTCGTTACCTGACAGCTACCACTCTGGAAATGGTGCTCGGCATACAGCAGTTGGCCTTCCGCATTCGCATGCAAAACGCCATCAATCAGTTGGACCTCGCCTCCCGCCAGCCAGAGCGCCGTATCCACCACGTGCAGGTAGTCATCCAGCAGAGTAAAACGCACATCCTGCGGCCCAACACCATTAACCCGATGTTTATCCATGCGTAGCGATGCGGGCTGATCCAGCCGCTGTTTTAGCTGCTGATAGCACGGCGCAAACCGACGATTAAAGCCGACCATCAGAATTTTTTGTCGTTGCTCTGCCAATTCAACCAACGCTTCCGCCTGCTCCAATGTCTCTGCCAGCGGTTTATCCACATAAACATCGACGCCAGCTTTCAGCAGTTGGCTCACAACAGAAAAATGGCTGGCGGTGCTGCTGTGCACGAAAACGGCATCACATTGTGCAGCCAGCACGTCCAACGCAGAGAAACTCGTCATCCGATAGTGCTGACAAATCCGCTGTGTCTTTTGCTGGTCGGGAGAAAATGCGCCAACCAATTCCCAGCGTTCGGCTTGGCTAAGAATCGGCAAATACGCTTTCTGCGCGATAGAACCCAGCCCGACAACGCCGATACGGGGACATTGGCTAACACCGCTATTCTCCGAGACGCTTTGCGCAGACGTAAGCTGAGGCTTCATCATTGATTTTTCTCCCTGATACCGATTGATTACGCTAACAGCGCGGCAAGCTGACGTTTGAGTTCAGCGACCTCTTTTTCCAACGCCTCAACCCGTTCGGTCAGCGTATGTGAATCATCGTTTGCGCTTTCCGCATCAAGCGTCGCCGCATCAGTGGCTTCACCGCTGAAAAGGTGTCGATAGCGGCTCTCTCGCTTACCCGCTTCCCGCGCCAGTCGGACGACAAACGGCCCATCGTCGCGCTGCTGTAGTTGTTCAAGCGTGGATTCAGCCTCGCTGACATCTGAAAATTCATACAGTCGGGCCGCGCGCGTACGCAGTTCACCTGGCGTCTGAGGGCCTCGCAAAAGCAGCGTTGTCACCAACGCCACTTCCGCTGGTGACAGTTTCAGGTCGCCAAATTCAGAATTGCAAAAACGATGTTCATACTTCACGACACGATTACCAAAACCGCTGAGCGTGCGCAGAAAATGCTTCTTCACGAGTAAATCCAGCGTTTGCTGCACCTCGCTTTCACTCAGTTCCATCACAGGTTCGCGGTTGGTTTTCTGATTACAAGCCGTGGTGATGCCGTTTAACGACATCGGATATTGATCCGGCGTGGTGATCTGCTTTTCCAGCATGCAGCCAATCACGCGGGCTTCACGAGCATCCAATTGGAATTTCATCATTTTTCCTTAACGCGGAGACTTCCACTCGGCGTTGGTCAGCGCGGTTAATACATGATCCTGCCATTTGCCGTCAATCAGCAGATAATCCTTCGCATAACCCTCACGTTCAAACCCCAAACGTGCCAGCAAATTCCCACTACGCTGGTTATGCGGCATATAGTTAGCCATGATGCGGTGCATATGCTGCTGACGCTGCATATAACGTATTGCCGGTTGCAGCGCTTCGTACATCAGCCCCTGTCCCTGCCATTTTTGGCCAAGCGAATAGCCCAGATAGCAGGCATGAAACGATCCCCGTAGCACGTTGCTGAAATTCGCCACGCCGTACACTTCGTTTTCATTCGGATCCAACAGGAGGAAGTAATAGGCGCTGCCCTGCTTATGCATATCGTTAATCACGCTCAGCCGCGCCTGCCAGCCTGATGGATAGCAATGGCTGGCGTCTCTCACGGGTTCCCACGGCTTAAGGAAATCACGGTTTTCAGAATAGTATTCAGCCAGACGCCATGCATCACGTTCATGGGCCAGACGCACCACCAGCCTGTCGGTTGTCAATTGCACTCTTGCTGGCGTTGAACGATAGCCAAACATTTTTCCCCCTGCCTCTCCATGTTATCGATAAGTAAAATTAATCGCCGCTGAAAAAATCACTATTCCACATAAGCAGAAAATATCGGCATTTCCGATAATCCTTACTATAACCACATAAATTCAGAGACGTAAAATCCTCGTCGCCGAGTTATTGCGCAGTTGAATCAGGAAAGCCATTTTTTCTCGCCGAAATGCTACTCGGATAACGTTAAATCGATAAAAAAATATTATCCAACAATAGGCTATACCAAAGTCGAATTAGAGTACAAAATAGTCACGTCTGTTATTTTCCTCCTTTCTTCGTTGTGGTGAAACATGCCTCTGATGTCGCAAGCTCGGAGCTTGGGTAAATATTTTTTATTACTCGATAATATGCTGGTGGTTCTGGGATTCTTTGTTGTCTTTCCCCTTATTTCCATTCGTTTTGTCGACGATCTCGGCTGGGCGGCATTATTAGTCGGTATCGCGTTAGGATTGCGCCAGTTTATTCAGCAAGGGCTCGGTATTTTCGGCGGGGCCATTGCTGACCGTTTTGGTGCCAAACCGATGATTATTACCGGGATGCTGCTACGCGCCTCCGGTTTTGTGTTCATGGCAATTGCCGACGAGCCTTGGCTACTCTGGCTGTCTTGCGCACTGTCCGGTCTCGGCGGCACGCTCTTCGACCCGCCGCGCACCGCACTGGTTATCAAACTGGTGCGCCCGCAGGAACGTGGCCGTTTTTACTCGCTGTTAATGATGCAGGACAGCGCAGGTGCCGTTATCGGCGCCCTTATCGGCAGTTGGTTGCTCCAGTACGATTTTGAGATCGTCTGCTGGGCGGGTGCCGTCATCTTCGTGCTCGCGGCAGCGCTCAATGCCTGGCTGCTGCCAGCCTATCGCATCTCAACGGTCAAAACGCCGATAGTGGAAGGTTTGACGCGCGTTATTCGCGACCGTCGTTTTCTCATGTATGTATTAACCCTAACAGGCTACTACATGCTGGCCGTGCAGGTGCTGTTAATGCTGCCGATTATGGTCAACGAAATCGCCGGAACGCCGTCTGCGGTGAAATGGATGTACGCCATTGAAGCAACGCTGTCGTTGACGCTGCTGTACCCTATCGCCCGCTGGAGTGAGAAACGTTTCCGGCTGGAACAACGTCTGATGGCGGGGCTTTTTATCATGTCCGTCAGCATGTTCCCCATTGGGATGACAACAGAACTGCAAACCCTGCTGCTGCTAATCAGCCTGTTTTACGTTGGTTCGATTATCGCCGAACCCGCGCGTGAAACCTTGAGCGCCTCGCTGGCGGATTCCAGAGCCAGAGGGAGCTATATGGGGTTCAGTCGGCTTGGGCTGGCGCTCGGTGGTGCGATTGGTTATAGCGGCGGCGGTTGGCTGTTCGATACCGGACATGCGTTGAACCAGCCGGAACTGCCGTGGTTCATGCTCGGTACTATCGGGTTCCTGACGTTAGCCGCCCTGTATTGGCAGTTCAATCAACGCCGCATAGAGCCTGCGATGTTGGGTGGTCATTAGTCTGAATTTTACCGGCGAGTTTGATCTCGTCGGTAAAGCCCTCCTATACTTTCCTAATACATTCAAACAATTGTTTCGTCGCGAGCCTTCTCGCACGTTCGGTTCACCTTGTTTGATGATGGGTTACACGCGTGGCCGCCCTGCGGTCTTTGTCTAAAACCTGTAATTTAGGAGACGACGTATGAAGCTCTACATTTACGATCACTGTCCCTACTGCGTTAAGGCGCGCATGATCTTCGGCCTGAAGAATCTCCCTGTCGAACTGCAAATACTGGCGAATGATGATGCCGCAACACCAGAGCGGTTAATCGGCCAAAAAATGGTGCCTATTCTGCAAAAAGACGATGGCAGCCACATGCCTGAAAGCATGGACATTGTTCATTTCATTGATCATTATGACCGCAAGCCGCTGCTGACCGGTTCCACCAACCCCGCCATCGCCGCATGGCTGCGTAAAGTTACCGAATATACGCCACGCCTGATTATCCCCCGCTTTGCTCAGGCAGCCTTTGAAGAATTTGCCTCCGCTTCCGCCCGGCAATACTTTATTAATAAGAAGGAAGCCCAGCTAGGCAGTTTTGCCGATCACCTGAGCCATTCTCAGGGGCTGATTAAGAAATTGAACAATGACTTACAGGATCTGGATCCGCTGATTGTCCAACCAAACGCCTGTAACGGCGAGCTATCGACAGATGATATCGACCTCTTCCCACTGCTCCGCTCGCTGTCTATCGTGGCGGGCGTCACGCCTCCTTCGCGCGTTGCAGACTATCGGGATAACATGGCGAAACAGACTCAGGTAACGCTGCTCAGCAGCCTGGCAATCTAATCCTTCGATTTACTCCGCCGCTTCGTCCTGAAGCGGCGTTTCTCTGCTGTTTCAGTGCTATCCTATTGTTTACCCTGTGCATCAGGCGCACGCTGCCGATGCGTAATCGTGTTGGTTGCTAACACAAATAGATTGCCCGTATGAACACACGCCACCGATGGGTGGGTTGTGCGCGTCAATAGCATTAAGAGGTCAGAATAATGAAAAAATCAGGATGGATGGCCGCGGCCGCAGTGCTGCTGGCTTTTACACTCAGCGGCTGTAATAAACTCACGCAATACACGCTCAGTGAACAGGAAGTGAATGAGTACCTGCAAAAACACAATGATTACCAGAAAGAGCTGGGCGTGCCTGGCGTGGTGGATGCGCATATCGTTTTAACCGAGCTATCCAGCCAGATTGGTCGGGCAGAACCGGGGAAAGTCACGTTAGCGGGCAATGCAAAGGTCGATATTTCATCCCTGTTGGGCAATCAGGCCGCCGATATGAAACTGACGCTAAAAGCGCAGCCGGTATTTGATAAAGCGCAGGGCGCGATTTACCTGAAAGACATGGAATTGGTTGATTACACGGTACAGCCTGAAAAAATGCAGACGATAATGAAAACGCTAAGCCCTTACCTCAATCAATCGCTGAAAAGCTATTTTGACCAAAAACCGGCTTACGTGTTGAATGCGGATAAGAGCACAACAGAATCACTGGCGAAGAAGATGGCGAAAGGCATCGAAATCAAACCTGGCCAGATCGTTATCCTGTTTACTGACTAATGCCTACTCGCCGATAGCACACATCGTGTCTGCTATCGGCGTACTCGTTTTCATACTGCGAGGTTTCATACCCGCGGATTATTCTTCTGCTTCCGACTCGTCTTCTTCTTCATCGCTTTCACCCAGTTCATCTCGCATGGCTTCCAGCGCTTCACGGCACACTATTGCCAGCGTACGATAAAATGCGGTGGTGGCGTGGCTTTCCACTTTCCCGAGAAAACGATCGCTCCACGGCAAGAGATACTCATCAAACAGGGTAATCTGCGCCGCCGTTTCGTCTTCTTGTGCCTGATCTTCCAGCCATGACGCCGCAAGAAGCAAGCTGCCGAAATGACCAACCGCGCCGTCATTTAACGGCATACCGCGCTGTTGTAGAAAAGTACGAATTTCCGCATCATCCGCATCGCTGTCATAGGATGAGCGCAGCGGCGACACCGAGCCGTTTTCACTATCAAACAGTGCCTGATAATCCGCCGCCATTGCGGGTAAATCCAATCCCTTTTGCAAACGGGCCAACAAGGCATCCTGCTCCAGCGGCCAATGCTGCGCCAATTTCCCCTCTTTAATCAGCGTGAACAGCGGCGTCAGCAAAGGATCCTGCGGCTGGCGATAAAACAGCGTGCCCAATAGGCGGCACACAATAGAAAACTCGTTCATTGATAACCCTATTTATTTTTAAGTGACGATGCCTTTATGTGACGATCCCTTTAAGTGACAGCGTCACAAATCAGCAAGCTCAGCGATAACCGGCATTCCACGCTGTTCGAGGAAATCCAACACGCGCCGAGGGCTTACATTCAATATCCGATCCTGCGGGAAATTCACTTCCTGCAAAATACGTTCACAGTGGGTAAAGTCTCCCAGAGAAAACGCAATATGGGAATCAGAACCTAAAGAAAGTAATCCACCTGCATCACGAACGGCTTCCGCAATCGCCCGACAGTTTGGTTCACTGCCTTTGCGCGAATGCATGAAAGAGGAGTTATTCAGCTCCAGTGCCACATTGTATTTCGCCGCGGCTTCCGCAATTGCGCGGATATCGACAGGAAATTTTGGGTTACCGGGGTGGCTAATGATATGTGCGTCGCCGCGTGCCATAGTCGCGATCATCGCCGTAGTGTGCGTATCTTTATCCTGTGGTGGAAAAACCGGCTCATGAAAGCCCGCGATAATCACATCCACCTGATCCAACATGGGGCCGGTGCAGTCGATCTCACCTTCAATGTTTTTAATATTCGCTTCGATACCGCGCAGGATACCTACGCCATCAACCAGACGAGGCCAAACGCGCATATTCATGAAGTGCCAGTAATGCGGTGCATCCGCCATATCCGGGCCATGATCGGTAATGGCGAACAGGCGGATATTCTTCTGCTGAGCTTCAGCAATGTAATCATGCAGGGTACTGTAAGCGTGCGTACTGGCAACGGTGTGCATATGTAAATCGACGGGATACATAGATTCTCCTGAGTCAACGTTTGCAAGGCAGCATACCATTTTCAGGGATATTCCGCAGCCAGTGAGCGAAATTACAACGCATGATTAACACAAATGAAACATCAGTTTTTTGCGTCACGACGGGGAATGAATGGAAGGCGAGCGCAAAAACGGTGAGCAAAGCAACAAATTGCGTTAACTTTAGCTAATTGCGCGCATTGAATGCAGAAGTTTGTTGACGCTGTTCGGCAATTTACCTACATTAGCGCCGTCCGCTGAGATGTAAGACGGCGAGACCCCGGTGAGGTGTCCGAGAGGCTGAAGGAGCACGCCTGGAAAGTGTGTATACGTGAAAACGTATCAAGGGTTCGAATCCCTTCCTCACCGCCATATAAAAGAAAACGCCCTTGACGCAAGTTAAGGGCGTTTTCTTTTATGGTGCTGGAACGGATGAGAAGCCTTGACAGGGTTCGACAAAACGACAGGATTGGCGTTTTGGACCGCCACCGGCGGCCCGCAGGGCGAGCGGCAGGACGCCGCGAGTCAATCCCCCCAATATACTCATCCCAAACGCCCTTGACGTAAGTCAGGGGCGTTTTCTTTTATGGTGATGGGACGGATGAGAAGCCTTGACAGGGTTCGACAAAACGACAGGATTGGCGTTTTGGACCGCCACCGGCGGCCCGCAGGGCGAGCGGCAGGACGCCGCGAGTCAATCCCCCCAATATACTCATCCCAAACGCCCTTGACGTAAGTCAGGGGCGTTTTCTTTTATGGTGATGGGACGGATGAGAAGCCTTGACAGGGTTCGACAAAACGACAGGATTGGCGTTTTGGACCGCCAACGGCGGCCCGCAGGGCGAGCGGCAGGACGCCGCGAGTCAATCCCCCCAATATACTCATCCCAAACGCCCTTGACGTAAGTCAGGGGCGTTTTCTTTTATGGTGATGGGACGGATGAGAAGCCTTGACGGGGGTCAGCCGGATACCTGAACCCCGCCAGTTTATGGCAACTATCTTGCCCCCAACGCCAGATAGCTGCCTGCGGATTCATCAACGCGGAACTGTTCAACGGTGCGTGACAGCTCCTGCGCCTGTTCACTCAGCGATCTCGCTGCGGCCAGCGCTTCTTCAACCAGTGCCGCATTCTGCTCAGTGCTTTGATCCATCTGCGATATCGCGAGATTGACCTGTTCAATCCCAGAGCGCTGTTCTGCGCTTGCCACACTGATTTCGCCCATCATAGACGTGACGCGATGCACGCTTTCAACCACCTCATTCATCGTATCGCCCGCCTGCTTCACGAAATCCGTGCCCTCGCCCACCTTGGCCACAGAGTCATCAATCAGGCCTTTAATTTCCCGGGCAGCAGATGCTGAACGCTGTGCCAGCGTGCGAACCTCACTCGCGACCACGGCGAAGCCCCGGCCCTGTTCACCAGCGCGTGCCGCTTCTACCGCCGCATTCAACGCCAGAATGTTGGTCTGGAAAGCTATGCTGTCGATAACACCGATGATATCCACAATTTTGCGTGATGATAGGCTGATGGAATCCATCGTCACGACAACGCGGCTGACAACGTCACCACCGCGCACAGCCACATCCGACGCCGATACCGCGAGTTCATTCGCATAGCGTGCATTGTCCGCATTCTGTTTCACTGTCGCGGTCAGCTGTTCCATTGCCGCCGCCGTCTGTTCTAATGCGCTGGCCTGCGATTCGGTACGAGCAGACAAATCGCCGTTACCTGATGCGATCTGCGTTGAAGCGGTAGCAATGGAATTGGTACTGCTGCGCACCTGATTAACCAAATGAGACAGGTTGTCGCGCATCGCGCGGATAGCGTAAAGAATACTGGTTTGATCGCCCGGCTTTGTTTCAACATCGACGCGTAAATTACCTTCCGCAATTTCGCGTACAACATCCACGGCATACTGCGGCTCACCGCCGAGCTGGCGCATCAGCGTACGCAACATGTTCCACGCAAACGCAGAGATGATTAACAGCAGAACCAACCCTAAGGACAACAGGATCAGTGCATTACGCCAGAATGTTTGCTGGATATCGTCAATGTAATCACCGTAGCCAATCGTCCAATCCCACGGCTCGAATTTCATGACGGCATAAAGTTTCTCAACCTTATTCTGCTGCCCCGGACGCGTTCCTTCTGCAATCACGGTGCCGATCGTATTGCCCTGAAGCGAAGCGCGGTAGCGTTCTCCTGCTTCTTTGCCGCCATTGGCGTCGACGATGCCAATACGTTTAGGGTTAGGATGAACGTAGTTCACATCATTCGTATAACCGCGCACAAAGAAATAGCGATCGCCCTGATGGAAACGGCCGATCGTGCGCTTGGCCTCTTTTTCCGCTTCCTCATGCGACAGTTGACCGCTTTTCTCAAGATCATACGCCTTTTGTGCCGCCGAATGAGCCAGTTCAACTAAGGTAGAAAGCTGACCGATGCGTTCGCTCATCATCGTGTTATAGAGCGTATTCAGCGCTACCGCAGATAAAATTAACATCCCTAATAAGGTTGTACCGCATAGCAGTGCAATTCTGGTTCGTAATTTCACTATATATTTCTCCCTAACCGCTTTTCAGAAAATTCCGAACAAAAAATTACACTACATTGCCGTCCTGAACCATACCATCCAGAGAGTAATGATAGATTTTTTAACAATAAATAATGAAAAATTATCCTATTCGCTCAATTTAAAGACGATATCGAGCAGTAAAGACAGAAAAAAGTGATAAAAATGATCGAAATCGAAATTAACAGGTAAATAACGTTACAGAAATGACCAACGCCCCAGATTGTTATCTGAGGTCCCATCGGTTTGCCGATCGTGTTTATCTATCGCGTTCGTTGATGGTGTTCATGAGTCGTATCTATCGATGGATCGACATCGATGAACAGAGAGAAGAAGAATCAGCGTATTTCGCCGCTAAAAAACAAAAGCCTCCGCAAAAGCGGAGGCGTTCCTTCTAATGACAAGGCGCGCTAAGCGGTAACAGCCCTGTCTTCCATGGCTTTTCGCCAGCCTCCCAACCAGTAAGACCGGGCATTAATAGATTGATAAGGACAAAATTCCTTCGGTCTACCGACAATACCTGCTTGATAACCACGTGAATGAGCCCGTTCCAGGCGATCGCGTTTCTGTCTCTTCATGCCTTATTTCCCTCATTATTTATCTGGTGGAAAGAAAACAATGATTACTTTATAAGCAACCACAGACTATCAATACCGATTCTGTCGCCAAAGGTCAAGGCGCAAAATTCACGCCAGTGTCATATTTGTGATCCAAAATAGGAATTTTCCTCACTCAACAGTAGAAAATCGTAACTAATTGAAAATAATAAAAAACCTCTAAAAACGTAATGCAATCACAGCATTACATCTTTAGAGGCCTGCTTTTTTAGAAACGCCGCTGTTTCAAATTATGATCGGACGATACCGAGCACCTGCAACGATTATTGCCAAGTAACAGCTAGTTCAGCGTCGCGGCCTGCTGGGCAACCGACTGAGAAACCTGCTGCCAACCTTGCGCCAACGTTCTGACCAGCGCGTCATAACCGTCTTCCGTTTGTGGCAGCACGACGCTAAAGGGGCGCTTAACCACTTTCCCCTGATAGGTCAGCATCCACTCTCCACGCACGATGACATTGCCATCATAACGACCGTGAAAGCCCGTAACCGCAACGTTCAGCACTGCCTGATCGCTTCCCTGCGGCTGTGTGGTCACGACCCAACCGGGCAGTTTATGCCCCAGGTTCGTCACCAGTGCCTGCTGTAATTGCTGATCCAGAGGGCTGGCCCACAGGTTGTTGCTGGCAATGACATACTGCACATCGTTAGTCTGGTAGACCAAGCCTGCATTGACGAGATAGTCCGCCACGCTGACATGTTCAACCCAAAGCGGGTGTCCCTGAGTCACCGCAGCCTGCGTCGTGTTGGTATCTGCTATTGTCGGTAGCTGATAATACGTTTTCTGGGTATTGCTACTGCTGCACGCGCTCAATACCAGCGCCAAAGCCAGTGTCCATGCTTTCATCATTATTTTGCCCTCTTCGGCTGAGGATCCTGACTACCCGAGGCTTCAAACACCAACGCGTTACTTTTCTCATTCAGGGTGCGTAGCACAGGCTGTAGCTCCCGTAACACCTGATCCAAGCGCTGCATATCCGCCACCATCTTGTTATACGCCGGCGAGCCGGGTTGGAAGCCTTTCATACTGCGATTCAGTTCAAGCAGCGTTTTTTGCATGTCTTCAGGCAGATCCTGCATCGCTTTGCTGGACGTCAGCTTGTTTAACGTCGCCAGCGTTTTCTGCATTTCACGCAGCGTGGCCTGACTTTCCGTCAGTGTCTTCGTCGCTTCATTGACCATCGGATTCAGCGGTAGGTTGTTCACCTTATCTAACACCGCCATAAGCTTCTGCTGAATCTGCGACAGGCCGCCGTCAATGGTCGACAGAACCGGGTAGCCATCCATAACGAACAGCGGTTTATCCCCTTTCTCTTTTGGATAAAAATCGAGATCGATATAGAGCGCTCCCGTGAGGAGGTTAGCCGACTTCATCGAGGCGCGTAGCCCCAGCGATTGCGCCTGCTTCAGATGCTGTTCAAAGTCGAAAGAGCCACCAATCTTCTTCTCGAAGCGATCAGGTTCAATACGAATCAGTACCGGAATACGATAATCATCATCCAGATCCTGCTTCATATTTTTTGGGAAAAATGGCGCTTCGGCAACCGTGCCCAGACGAATACCACGAAATTCAACCGGCGCGCCCGCCTGTAGACCACGAATCGATTCGCTGAAGAACAGCAGATACTCTTTATATTCGGTGTATAGCGAGTCCTGAATGCTGCGCTGGCTATCAAACAGTCGATACTGCGCCATGGTCTGGGCTGCATCGCCCAGTTCCCATCCAGCAGGCACGTCAAAACTGACGCCCCCGCTGAACAACGTGGTCAGCGAGCCCATTTCGACACGCATTCCCTGTGCCGACATATCAAACGCGACGCCGCTGTCTTTCCAGAAACGAACATTGGTCGTGACCAGACCGTCATACGGTGCAGAGATAAACAGCTGATAGCGCATCTTACGCGCTTTCGGATCAAATGCGCTGGTTTCCACCGACCCCACCCGATAGCCGCGGAACAGAACCGGATCGCCCGCATTCAATTGCCCGGATTGTTCACTGTCCAGTATCACCCTGATGCCTTTCGCATCCGGCGAGGCCAGCGGCGGAGCATCCAGCAGGGTAAACTCGCGTTTATCTTCCTGATGGACTCCGGGCTGCAACTCGATATAAGCGCCGGATAACAGAGTCCCTAAACCGGAAACCCCTTCGCTACCAATTTTCGGTTTCACCACCCAGAAAGCAGAGTCCTGCTTTAACAGTTTCTCCATGCCGTCATTCAGACGAGCTTTAATCTGTACCCGATGAAGATCGTCGCTCAGCACCACGCTTTCAACCACCCCAACATCTACGCTACGGCTCTTGATCGCGGTTTTGCCCGCTTCAATGCCTTCAGCGTTGCTGGTAATCAACGTAATTTGCGGCCCCTGATGACTGAAATGGTAAAACAGTATCCAGGCGCCGATCAGCACCGTGACAATCGGCACAATCCAGACCGGCGACCAGCGTTTAATCGTTTCTACATCCGCAACGGCATGATTATTTTTCGCCAACGGCAGGCTCCTTATGAAGAACATCATTGCGACGATCCCACAACAGACGGGGATCAAACATCATCGCGGCAAACATGGTCAAAATGACCACGGCCGCAAACAACACCGCCCCAACGGCGGGATAAATACTCATCAGTCGACCAATCCGCACCATCGCAGACAGGACGGCAATCACGAACACATCAATCATCGACCAGCGTCCGACAAACTCAACCATCTCATAGATGACATGCATCCGCTCGCTGTCCTCCGTGTTTTTGGTTTTGCCGTTGGCCTGCCAACAAAGCCAACCTAGCGCCAACATTTTTAGCGATGGAACCATGACGCTAGCGACAAAAATGACCATTGCAACGGGGTAAGACCCCATCCCCCACAGTAGGATGACGCCCGACATGATCGTCGATCCCATGCGATCGCCGAAGGCTTCGGTCACCATAATCGGCATCAGATTAGAGGGGATATACAACATCACAGATGTGATCAGCAGAGCCAGTGTCCATTGCAGGCTATGCTTCTTACGAGCATGTCCACGTGAGTGGCAGCGCGGGCAAGTTAACTGGTTGGCTGGCAGGATAGCGGTGCAGCATGAGCACGAACGCAGCCCTTGTGACAGCCCACTTTCCCCCAAGACAGGGGGCGCAGGCAAGGAAGGAGGCGGCACGATGTCATTCCATAACCAGCGACGGTCGAGACTTTGGAAAGCCAGCAGTTGCAATACACAGAACAGGACAAAAGGCATAAAACTGGTGCCGATACCGATATCGCCATAGGACATCAGTTTAACAAAACTGACCAGCACGCCAGCCAGAAAAATCTCCGCCATACCCCAGCTCTTAAGATGGAATAGCATCTTGCCCATGCTTTTTTTCAACGCCAGCGGCAGCGAGGCATGCAAGCAAAGCAGAATAAGGGTCGCCATACTTAAGGCCGGAACCAGTTGCACAAATAGCATAAACAGCGTCGCGACGCTGGCATAATTTTCTGCCACCATCACTTTAGGAATCTGTATCAGGGTAATTTCGCTAGTGATGCCCGCCACGCGCATAGAAACGAAGGGAAAGAGGTTTGCCAGCAATAGCATGAATAGCGCGCTCAGCGCGTAGCCAACCGGCCGTTTGCGCGGTTCCGTCTGTCTGCTGGTTAGCGCCGTTTTACAACGCGGACAGGTCGCCTTCTGACCGTGCAAAAGTTCAGGCAACTCCACCAGCAGGTCACACTGCGGGCAAAGCATATAGTCATCATGATGAGGATCGTGTTGAAGATGACAGTCATGCCGATCGTGATGGGAACACATACATCCTCTCCTTCAAAACTCGTCAGCTTCTGACTGAAAGCATCGTCACCAATGCCATAAGTGCACAGGTAAAGTACATCGTGCGGTGATAATGGGTAGATCGTAAAGACGCTGTAAATACGTCCCTGTACGCTCGGATTGCGCAGATATGAATCTCATCCCTGAGATTCACCCTTTTAGGGCCGTCGCTAGCGACGTTCAAAAACGTTCCTGACGTTTTTGTCCCTGGCGCAAACGCTTTACTCTTCTATCCCATTATCACCGTTCTCGTTCGAGAAATAAGCTTGCCAGAAATCTGAATGAATTAGCCGTTTTTCTGTGCTTCCAGCTCTTCCCAACGTTCGAAACAGGTTTCCAACGCGCTTTCCGCTTCCGCCAGCGCGTTTAAGACTTGCTGTGTCTCTTCACGTGGACGGCTAAAGAAACCCGCATCATTCATCTGCGCCTGTAGCGACGCAATGTCCTGCTCCAGTTGCTCAAGGCGCTGTGGCAACTGCTCTAATTCGCGCTGCTGGTTATAACTTAATTTTCCCGTGCTTCGTTTAGCGGACGGTGCGGTGCTCGTTGCCGTCGTGCTTGCCGCTGGCGTTGGCGCTGCTGCCGTTCGCAGTGGCGTTGCTGTGGCACGCTGCTGCTGTGCATCGTAATACCCGCCGACAAAACGAGAAATCTTGCCTTCACCTTCAAAGATCCAGCATTCGGTCACCGAGTTATCAACAAACTGACGATCGTGGCTGACCAGCAAAACGGTTCCCTGATAGCTTTCGATCAACTCTTCCAGCAGTTCCAGCGTTTCCACGTCCAGATCGTTGGTTGGTTCATCAAGAATCAACAGGTTGCTGGGCTTGAGGAACAAACGCGCCAGCAGCAGGCGGTTACGTTCCCCACCCGACAACGCTTTTACCGGCGTCATCGCGCGTTTCGGATGGAACAGGAAGTCCTGTAAATAGCCCAATACATGACGTGAGCGGCCGTTGACCATCACTTCTTGTTTGCCTTCCGCCAGGTTGTCCATCACCGTACGTTCTGGATCGAGTTCGGCACGGTGCTGATCGAAATAGGCCACTTCCAGCTTCGTGCCACAGTGCACGCGTCCACTGACCGGTTCCAGGTCACCCAGCATCAATTTTAGCAGCGTGGTTTTACCGCAGCCATTCGGCCCCACCAACGCAATTTTGTCGCCGCGCTGTACCTGAGCGGAGAAATGGCGCGTCAGGACTTTCTTATCCCCCTGCGCACCCTGATCGACATGATAGTTCACGTCTTCCAGCTCAAACACAATCTTGCCAGAGCGGGCGGCCTCTTCAACCTGCATTTTCGCCGAGCCCATCACTTCGCGGCGCTGTGCGCGTTCCTGACGCATGGCCTTCAGCGCACGCACACGGCCTTCGTTACGGGTACGGCGGGCCTTGATGCCCTGACGGATCCACACTTCTTCCTGCGCTAGCTTGCGATCGAATTCCGCATTTTGCAGATCCTCCACCCGAAGCGCTTCTTCTTTTCCTTCCAGATACTTATCGTAGTTACCCGGCCAGGAAACCAGCTTGCCGCGATCGAGATCGACAATACGAGTCGCCATATTGCGAATAAACGAGCGGTCATGGGAGATGAAGATAATGCTGCCCTGGAACGTTTTCAGGAAAGTTTCCAGCCAGTCAATCGTCTCAATATCCAGATGGTTAGTCGGTTCATCTAACAACAGTACACGCGGCGAACTCACCAGCGCTCTGCCGAGTGCGGCTTTACGCAGCCAGCCGCCGGAAAGTGACGCCAGCGGCGCATCAGCGGACAGGCCAAGCTGTTCCAGCACTTCGTGAATGCGACTTTCCAATTGCCACAAACCCTGATGCTCCAGAACGTCCTGTAACTTAGCCAGTTGATTCAGGTTCTTTTCGCTCGGGTCGCTTTCTACCAAACGCAGCATGGCGTGATAATTTTTCAGGTAGTCAGCCTGTGCAGCGACCCCTTCGGCGACAAAATCAAAGACGCTGCCCGCGACATCACGGGGAGGATCCTGTTGTAAACGTGCAACAATCAGATCCTGTTCATAGGTAATGCGGCCATCATCCAGCGGAATCTCTTTGGCCAGAATTTTCAGCAGGGTTGATTTGCCCGCACCGTTGCGCCCAACCAGACAAACGCGCTCATTCTCTTCGATATGGAGTTCGGTGTTATCCAACAGCGGTGCATCGCTGAACGACAGCCACGCACCTGAAACACTGATTAAAGACATCGGTTACTTTTCCTCACCGGCGTGCGTCAGCAGCCAGCAGTTATGAATTTGACGATTACGGGCAAAATCCTGTGACTGGGTCTGCGCGGTGATTTCTTTCGCGCTCAGCCCCAGCGCGGCCAAACCAGCGCTATCCATCTGGAAGCCACGTTTATTATTCGAGAACATGATGGTGCCGCCACGACGCAGCAGACGTTTGAGATCCTTCATCAGCGCCAGATGATCGCGCTGGACATCAAACGATTCTTCCATCCGTTTTGAGTTAGAAAAGGTCGGCGGGTCGATGAAGATCACATCAAACTGTTCATTCGCATTATGCAACCATGACAGGCAATCCGCCTGAATCAGGCGGTGCTGACGTCCGGTCAGGCCATTCACCCGCAGGTTTTTCTCCGCCCATTCCAGATAGGTACGTGACATATCGACAGTGGTCGTTGAACGTGCGCCGCCCAATCCGGCGTGTACGCTCGCCGTGCCGGTGTAGGCAAACAGATTGAGAAAATCTTTGCCACGGCTCATCTCACCCAGCATTTTACGGGCGATACGGTGATCGAGGAACAAACCGGTATCGAGGTAATCGGTCAGGTTGACCCACAGCTTGGCGCCAAACTCTTCCATCAGCAGGAAGTCGCCTTTCTGCGCCAGCTTCTCATACTGGTTTTTGCCTTTCTGACGTTCACGCGTTTTCAGCACCAAACGGTTTGACGGCAATTCCAGCACGCTCAGCGTCGCGTTAATAACATCAAACAGGCGCTGACGGGCTTTTTGCGCATCAACGGTTTTCGGTGGCGCGTACTCTTGTACAACCACCCAACTGCCATAGCGGTCAACCGCCACATTATATTCAGGCAAATCGGCATCATAGAGGCGATAGCATTCAATACCCTGCTGACCCGCCCATTTCTCCAGCTTACGCAGGTTCTTACGCAGGCGGTTGGCAAAATCTTCCGCGATTTGCCCTGCGGATGCACTTTGCGTTTCTGCCAGTTGATAATTTTTCTGTACGCAGTCTAACGGGCCATTTTTCGCCTTGAATTGGCGTTCAGCACGCAGTTGCAGACAGCTCAACAGCTCCGGCGACGCACTGAACAGCGAGAGCTGCCAGCCGCCAAAATCACTTTTCATTTTACGACCAAGCATATTATGCAGGGCAATCAGTGCGGGTTCACTTTCCAGACGCTCACCGTAAGGCGGGTTACTGATGACCGTACCTTTAGGGCCTTCCGGCAACGGGTTATGGAGCTGTGCCGCATCTTTTACACCGAAAGAAATCAGTTCAGCTACGCCTGCACGACGTGCATTGGCCTTAGCGATATCAATCACCCGGCGGTCATTATCCGATCCGAAGAAGCGTGAGGTCGTTGCCTGCAAGCCTTGACGGGCGCGCACTTGTGCTTCCGCCGTCACCTCGCGCCAGAGTTCGGCGTCGTGTTTTAACCAGGCGTTAAATCCCCAGTGCGTACGGTGTAAACCGGGTGCACGATCGGCAGCTATCATCGCCGCTTCGATCAGCAACGTCCCGGAACCACACATCGGGTCGACCAACGGCGTGCCGTTTTGCCAGCCGGAACGTAACACAATCGCCGCAGCCAGATTTTCTTTCAGCGGTGCCAGCCCCGCGAGATCGCGGTAGCCACGTTGATGCAACCCTTCGCCGCTTAAATCCAGCGAGACACTCGCTGTATCACGCTGTAAAAAGACGTTAATACGAATATCCGGCTGCTGCTTTGCCACATCGGGCCGCTGTCCGGTTTTGCGCGTAAAGCTATCCACAATCGCATCTTTGACTTTTAACGCGCCGTACTGGCTGTTGCGGATATCTTCATTGGTGCCGGTAAAATGGACGGCAAAGGTTTTATCGATGCTGAAAACCGCTGACCAGTCAATCGCCTGCACGCCCAGATACAAATCCAGGTCGCTGTGTACCTTGAATTCATTCAGCGGTAGCAGAATGCGCGACGCCAGACGGCTCCACAGCAGGCTCTGGTACATCAGGCGGTTATCACCCTCAAAATGGACACCACCCTGCACCACTGTACAGGACTGCGCACCCAATGATTCGAGTTCGCTTTTTAATAACTCTTCCAGTCCCCGCGCCGTGCTGGCAAACAAAGCATTCATGTCGTCACTATCACCAAAAATAGATTCATAAAAGAAATTGAGGCGCATTATAGCTAATCCGAGACGCTTGTCATAAAGTTGCCGTTTTACTTTGGCGAGGAACAGGTCAGTGATTGGCGTAACGCGGCTTTATATTCATCCGGTAAAATCAATGCGAGGGCTACAACTGTCCCACGCGATGGCATCTGTCAGCGGGTTGGCGAACGATCGTGCCTTTATGATTACCGAACTTGATGGAACCTTTATTACCGCTCGCCAGTATCCACAAATGGTGTTGTTTACACCGGCGCTGCTGCCGGACGGGCTGTTTATTGCCGCGCCGGATGGCCAAACCGCCACCATACGTTTTGCCGACTTCACCGCAGCACCGCAGCCGACAGAGGTGTGGGGAACGCACTTTACGGCACTCGTCGCTCCTGATTCCATCAATGTCTGGTTAAGCCACTATTTTCAGCGCGCCGTCCAACTGCGCTGGGTGGGCAATGAACCGTCGAGACGGGTTAAGCATTATCCAGAAGTGCCTTTGGCATTTGCTGACGGCTATCCGTTTCTGTTAATCAATGACGCCTCATTTCAGGCGTTACGCCAGCGTTGCCCCGCCGGCATTAAAATCGAGCAATTTCGCCCCAATCTGGTGGTGACAGGCGCGGACGCCTTTGCCGAAGATAGCTGGAAGACTATTCGTATTGGCGAGGTTATTTTTGACGTCGTCAAACCCTGTAGCCGCTGTATTTTCACCACCGTCAGCATCGAACGTGGCCGTAAGCACCCATCAGGAGAACCGCTGGCAACGCTGCAATCGTTCCGCACTGCGGAAAACGGCGACGTTGATTTTGGACAAAATCTGGTCGCCAGAAATACGGGCATCATTCGCGTAGGTGACACGCTGGAAGTCTTAGCCACCAAACCGCCACGTCCTTACGGTTCAGGTCAGGTGGTCGAAAGCCTTGCGGTTCCCGAAAAAAGTGAACAGGCTGTCACCCTTCACTATCAGGGAAAAATATTACAAGGGAACAATCAGCAGATTTTGCTGGAGCAGTTGGAGCAACAGGGCATTCGCGTCCCCTATTCTTGCCGGGCAGGACTATGCGGGTGCTGTAAATTGACGTTAGTCAGCGGGGAGGTTTCCGCACTGAAGCAAAGCGCTATCAAAGGAAACGGCGAAATTCTTAGCTGTAGCTGTATTCCGCAGAGTGACCTTCATTTGCAATAGAAAAGCATCTGTACTGCAATAACCTCTGTACTGTAATAACCAAAGACAAGCCAACGCACATGCAGCGTGAAGTATGACGGGTATAGCCGAGGGTTTAGACGACCTTGGCGTACTCAAATGCCGACGTGCCTTCACCCAATGTGGTTTCCCACTCAACGCTATTCTGCACAGCGGCAGGCATTAATCTGTCGTGCATGATTTTTATGGCATCACCCAACCCCATCGCCTTCCCATTTAATGACAGTTGTTCTTGCGCCAGCAAGCAGAGACAGGCTTTATCTCCTGCTTCCGCCACCAGAAAACAGGCCGTTTCATGGGTCTCAGTGAGCTGTACCTGCACAATATCCCCCGCCTGCGGCGAATGGGTCACAGCATCCGGCTGTTGGATGAAGTGCCAGCTTTTCGGCATTAACGGTTTGAGGAATCGGGTCGCCACCAGCGCGTTCAAGACTAATTCGCCTTGAAGGTCGCGGTGCAACGCCGCTCTCTGGCATTTGTCGTTATAAGTAAAAAATAACGCGGCGTCGTCAACGCAGAAAGCACATTCATTGAAAGCATCCGGCGTTAACATTTTAGAGGGAAAACGAGAACGGAATAACATGCCGTTAGCCAGATCCAACATCAGGCGATCGTGTTCGGTATCAAAATACCAGCGCCAGTTATCGTCAGGTTTTAACTTCATATTATTTACCCTTCGTCTTCACAGTAGAAATATCAGAAATGGCTGATTGTGTTTTCTTACACTTCATTAAGTGTTCATCGACATAAACGTCGCGGTAAGAAAATCAGACATCGGTTGATAGATTATTTACGCAAACGGATAAAATATAGACTAGCTGGGGGGATAAATAAACCCCCAGCTAAAAATGAAAGGAATGTCGGATTAAATATGTGTAACGATATCTTTAATCAGACGAGGACCGTGGAAAATAAAGCCAGAATATATCTGTACCAGCGATGCACCAGCCGCCATTTTTTCACGTGCGGCGACCAAAGAATCAATTCCGCCAACGCCAATAATCGGTAAACGTCCGGCTAATTCCTGTGACAAACGGCGGATAATTTCCGTGCTGCTGGTCTGCAATGGACGACCGCTTAATCCCCCGGTCTGCCCACAGTGGTTTAATCCCTGAATCAGTTTTCTATCAAGCGTGGTATTCGTGGCAATCACCCCGTCGATGTTATGCCGAACCAGACTATCGGCAATTTGGATCAATTCTTCTTCAGAAAGATCCGGCGCGATCTTTACCGCCACGGGGACATATTTCTGATGTCTCTCTTTTAATTCCGCCTGCTTGTTCTTTATCGCCAGCAAAAGATCGTCCAGCGCTTCACCATATTGCAGGCTGCGTAACCCCGGCGTATTGGGTGACGAAATATTGATCGCGATATAGCCAGCGTGGGGATAAACCTTATCCATGCAGATCAAATAATCGTCTTTACCTTGCTCAACCGGCGTATCTTTATTCTTGCCGATGTTGATCCCTAATACACCGCCAAAGCGCGTTTGCTTTACATTCTCAACCAGATAATCCACGCCTTTATTATTGAAACCCATCCGGTTAATCAACCCTTCCGCTTCCACTACGCGGAATAATCTCGGCTTATCATTACCAGATTGTGGGCGCGGCGTTACCGTCCCTACTTCAATAAAACCAAACCCCATTGCGCCTAATGCATCAATACATTCGCCGTCTTTATCTAATCCCGCCGCCAGACCAAGTGGGTTTTTAAAAGATAATCCCATGCAGGTAACCGGCTTAGTCGGAACAGACTGACGGACGAGAAATTCAAAAGGCGTGTTGGTAATACGGCGTAATTGTTGGAAGGTCAGCTCATGTGCACGCTCTGGATCGAGCTGAAACAGGGCTTTTTTGATAACGGGATAGAACATATTGTCTCCTGAGATCCCTATCGCAAAGGTATCTTGCCTACGCTGAAAGTAAGCAATAGTGGATTAGCGCTTGATAATAACGTTACGTCACGCTGTGGTAAGGGATAGATCGTAAAGACGCTGCAAGTACATCCCTGTAAGCTCGAGCCGCGCCATCCCTGGCGCGGACGCTTTACTCTTCTATCCCCTACCACCGTTATCATTCCGCAAAAAATAATCGTCACAATCTAAGATTATGAATTCACGGTCGGTGATGGTAGTGCCATCTCTGCGGAAAGTAAAACGTTTGCGGAAGTGAGAAATGGCATAAGAGAGAATGCCACACCCGGCAGGATACCGCGTGTGGCTGTGCTAATAGCGTGGCAGGATTAGTCTTGCAGTGCCTTGCTGATCTTCTCGAACAAATCACCGGACAGATTTTCCAACGTCTTCAGTTGCTCCAGCGCCTGACGCATTTGCGCCTGACGTTTAGCATCATAGCGTTTCAGGCGGATCAACGGTTCGATCACCCGAGCCGCGACCTGCGGATTGCGGGTGTTCAGATCGCTCAGAATCTCCGTCAGGAAGCGATAACCACTGCCGTCTTCAGCATGGAAAGCCGACGGATTAGCGGCCGCAAACGCCCCTACCAGCGAACGAAGACGGTTAGGGTTATTCAGGCTAAATGAACGGTGTTGCAGCAACTCACGCACGCGGGTCAGCACATCGGCGGCCGGGCTAGTGGCTTGCAGCACAAACCATTTATCCATAACCAAACCATCCTGATGCCAGCGGTTGTCAAACTGCGTCAGCAATTCATCACGCACTGGCAACTGTGCCTCAACCGCCGCCGACAGCGCGGCCAGCGAATCAGTCATGTTATCCGCCTGACGGAACTGCGCCTGCACCAGTTTATTCGCCTGCGCTTCATCGCTAAATGCCAGATAATGCAGGCAGACGTTGCGCAGCGCACGTTTACCCATATCCGCGTGCTCGATGCGATACTGTGGTGCCTGATTGGCGTGATACACCGCCAGCCACTCATCCGCCATCTCTTTCGCTATTGTGCGCGTCATGCTCTCACGTACAGCGGCGATCGCCGTCGGATCGATGACGTCAAACAGCTCGGCAATCTCATTTTCGCTTGGTAATGTCAGAATCTGAGAGGCCAGCATCGGATCCAGTTTTTCATCCAGCAGTACGCCACGGAAAGCATCGACGACATGCATCGGCACGGAAAGCGGCTGCTTCTGCTGATAACGGGAAACGTTCAGACGGATATAGTTAGCCAACAGGCTCTGTGCTGCATCCCACCGTGAGAACGCATTGCTCGCATGACGCATCAGGAACGTCAGCTGTTCATCGCTCCAGGCATAGTTCAGTTTTACTGGCGCAGAAAACTCACGTAATAAAGAAGGAATCGGACGGCAAGGCACCTGATCGAAAATGAACGTTTGCTCGGATTCGGTGACATTAAGCACCGACGCCAGCAGTTGGCCGTCTTTCTGTAACGGAATCACCTGCCCTTGCGGATCGTACAGTTCGATATCCAGCGGAATGTGCAGCGGCAGTTTGGCTTGTTTATCGGCACCAACGGGCGTCATTTGGCTCACGCTCAGCAGATATTGTTGCGTCTGCGGATCGTAGTCATCACGCACGGTCAGCACCGGCGTACCTGACTGGCTGTACCAACGGCGGAACTGCGTGAGATCGACACCGGAGGCGTCTTCCATTGCCTGCACAAAGTCATCACAGGTTGCCGCACTGCCGTCATGACGCTCAAAATACAGACGAATACCTGCCTGGAAACCGTCTTCACCTAATAAGGTGTGCATCATGCGGATCACTTCCGATCCCTTTTCATAGACCGTCAGCGTGTAGAAGTTATTCATCTCGATCACCTGATCGGGACGAATCGGATGCGACATCGGGCTGGCATCTTCGGCAAACTGCGCGCCGCGCATGACACGCACATTATCAATACGATTCACCGGACGCGATCCCAGATCGGAACTGAACTCCTGATCGCGGAACACCGTCAGCCCTTCTTTCAGGCTAAGCTGGAACCAGTCGCGGCAGGTCACGCGGTTACCCGTCCAGTTGTGGAAATATTCATGGCCGATCACCGCTTCAATGTTCAGATAATCTTTATCCGTCGCAGTTTCTGCCTTGGCCAGCACGTATTTAGAGTTGAATACGTTCAGCCCTTTATTTTCCATCGCCCCCATGTTGAAGAAATCAACAGCAACGATCATATAAATGTCGAGATCGTATTCCAGGCCAAAGCGCTCTTCGTCCCACTTCATCGCATTCTTCAACGAAGTCATCGCCCAGCCGGCACGATCGAGATTGCCACGGTCAACGTACAGCTCCAACGCCACATCACGGCCAGAACGTGTCGTGAAACGATCCTGAAGGACATCAAAATCGCCGGCAACCAGCGCGAACAGGTAGGCCGGTTTCGGGAATGGATCCTGCCACTCAATCCAATGGCGGCCGCCTTCCAGCTCCCCTTGCGCCATGCGGTTGCCGTTAGAGAGTAAATAAGGATAGCGTGCTTTATCCGCCGTAATGCGCGTAGTGAATTTTGCCAGCACATCCGGCCGGTCAAGATAGTAGGTAATATGACGGAAACCTTCGGCCTCACACTGCGTACACAGGGCTTCACCGGATTGATATAGCCCTTCCAGCGCGCTATTGGCGATGGGATTGATTTCCGTTTCGATGCTGAGCGTAAAACGCGCAGGGAGTTGCGTCAGGATCAGGCCATCGTCCTGCTGCTGATAATGTGTCCACGGCTGCCCATCAACGCTCAGCCCGATCAGAACCAGCCCTTCCCCATCCAGCTTCAACGGCGCGCCAGCCTCCCCTTGCAACACCACCTGACTCACGGCTTTTACGCGCGTTTTCTCGGCATGGAGATCGAAATCCAGTGCAATATCGGTAATGGTATAATCCGGCGCACGGTAGTCATGGCGATATTTTATTTGCGGCTGTTGATTCATATAAAGTTTCCACCTCGTCATAAGCATCAAAGATCAAGTCTAAGCCTGTTATCTTAATGTTACCACGACAAAATAATGAGGATAATCATCGTACCGTGGTTCGCGCCCGCACGTCTCGCTATGTTGTCGTAATGTAATAAACGGATAATCAAGGTATACTGGCCGGACATTGCTGATTGTCCCGATGGTGGATATGCATCTTACGAGGATGCTGTAACGCATTATGACTTTGCACACTTCCCCGATTCTACACGCATTGCTGGATACCGACGCCTACAAGCTGCACATGCAACAGGCGGTGTATCATCACTATTATGATGTTGACGTTGCAGCTGAATTTCGCTGCCGCGGTGATGAGTTATTAGGCGTTTACGCCGACGAAATAGCCCATCAGGTCGATCTGATGCGCTTCTTGTCATTAAGTGATGACGAGTTTACCTATCTTTCTTCTCTGCCGTTCTTTAAGCCGGATTACCTGCACTGGCTGCGAGGCTTTCGCTTTAATCCGCGGCAGGTTTCGATCAAGAATAACGCTGGCAAGCTGGATATCCGCATCACCGGACCGTGGCGTGAAGTGATTTTGTGGGAAGTTCCCCTGTTGGCGGTCATCAGTGAAGTCGTGCATCGGCATCGCTCGCCCGACGTCACAACCGAGCAGGCTCTCGCCCGACTCTCCGCCTCGCTGGAGAGCTTCCGCCAAAACAGCGCGGATGTGGATCTCAGTCGCTTCAAGCTGATGGATTTCGGCACGCGTCGGCGTTTCTCTCGTGATGTCCAGCAGACGATTGTGACGGCACTGCAAGCTGATTTCCCTTACCTCATCGGCACCAGTAATTACGATCTGGCACGCCGTTTGGGTATCACACCGGTCGGCACACAGGCGCACGAGTGGTTTCAGGCTCATCAGCAAATCAGCCCAACACTGGCCAACAGCCAGCGCGCCGCACTGCAAATGTGGCTGCATGAATATCCCTCGCATTTAGGCATCGCATTAACCGACTGCATCACCATGGACGCCTTCCTGCGTGATTTCGATTTGCCGTTCGCTGAAGCCTATCAGGGGCTGCGTCACGATTCCGGCGATCCGGTCGATTGGGGAGAGAAAGCCATTGCACATTATCAGCGCCTGAATATCGACCCAATGAGCAAAACGCTGGTCTTCTCCGACAATCTGAATCTGGATAAAGCGCTGACGCTGTACCGTCATTTCGGGCAACGCGTGAATCTGGTGTTTGGTATCGGCACGCGCCTGACATGCGATATCCCCGGCGTGAAACCGCTGAATATCGTCATCAAACTGGTGGAATGCAACGGCAAACCGGTGGCAAAGCTCTCCGATAGTCCGGGTAAAACCATCTGCCAGGATCAGAACTTCGTGTGTGAGTTACGCAAAGCGTTTGACCTGCCTCGTGTGAAAAAGGCCAGTTAAGCTTTCCCGTATACCCTAAATAATTCGAGTTTCAGGACAAAACGAGTTCGTTTTGAATAACGCGAAGCGTTAGCCCTTTAGGGCGATGCTCATTTATGAGCATCGTAACGCGGCAAGAGAGGGAATCCCGACGAGCTTACTTAAGTAAGTGATTCGGGTGACTGACAAATCTGCCAGAGGCAGATTTGAACGCTGCTTGCAGCGGCCCCAACGGGGCGAGGTACACGTTAGTGTGCCGAGTAGCGTAGCCAACGCACATGCAACTTGAAGTATGACGGGTATTTGACCAACTTTGCAGCAGATTCACTGTGATACGCGAAAACTTCGCGCCATTCCGGTGATTTCTGCTTGTGTCCTGTTGCATCGCAAGTAACATAGCAAATGGCTCGGATTGGGCCATTTGGCGTTTTAACCACGATATATTTCTTAAACACGATTAATTAAAGAGAGAATTTTATGAGCGTAGTGCCTGTAGTCGATGTACTGCAAGGCCGTGTCGCCGTTGACAGCGAAGTCACCGTGCGCGGCTGGGTACGTACCCGGAGAGATTCTAAAGCCGGTATCTCCTTTATCGCCGTTTATGACGGCTCCTGCTTTAATCCGTTACAGGCTGTCGTTAATAATAATCTCTCCAATTATCAGGATGACGTACTGCGCCTGACCACCGGTTGCTCCGTAGAAATCACCGGTAACGTCGTCGCCTCTCCGGGTGAAGGACAGAGCTTCGAGCTGCAAGCCACCCACGTCAACGTCGTCGGCTGGGTTGACGATCCCGATACTTACCCGATGGCGGCAAAGCGTCACAGTATCGAATACCTGCGTGAAGTGGCGCATTTGCGTCCACGCACCAACCTGATCGGTGCCGTTGCGCGCGTTCGCCATACGCTGGCACAGGCCATTCACCGTTTCTTCCATGAGAACGGCTACTTCTGGGTATCTACCCCGCTGATTACCGCATCCGATACCGAAGGTGCGGGTGAAATGTTCCGCGTTTCTACCCTCGATCTGGAAAATCTGCCGCGTACTGAACAAGGCAAAGTGGATTTCAGCGAAGATTTCTTCGGCAAAGAAGCGTTCCTGACCGTATCTGGCCAGTTGAATGGCGAAACTTACGCCTGTGCGCTGTCCAATGTGTACACCTTTGGCCCAACGTTCCGCGCGGAAAACTCAAACACCAGCCGCCATCTGGCTGAGTTTTGGATGATCGAACCGGAAGTTGCTTTCGCCACGCTGGATGATGTAGCCGGTCTGGCTGAAAACCTGCTGAAATATGTTTTCCAGGCCGTACTGAACGAGCGTGCCGATGATATGGCGTTCTTTGCCGAGCGCGTCGATAAAGAAGCTATCACCCGTCTGGAAAAATTCGTCAGCTCCGATTTCGCTCAGGTGGATTACACCGATGCCGTCGAAATCCTGCTGAACTGCGGAAAACAGTTCGAGAACCCGGTTTACTGGGGTGTTGACCTCTCCTCCGAACATGAGCGTTATCTGGCGGAGCAGCACTTCAAAGCACCGGTTGTGGTTAAAAACTACCCGAAAGACATCAAAGCTTTCTATATGCGTATGAATGACGACGGTAAAACCGTTGCCGCGATGGATGTTCTGGCACCGGGCATCGGTGAAATCATCGGCGGCTCTCAGCGTGAAGAGCGTCTGGCGCAGTTGGATAGCCGTCTGGAAGAGATGGGTCTGAATAAAGAAGACTACTGGTGGTATCGCGATTTACGTCGTTACGGCACCATTCCCCATTCCGGTTTCGGTTTAGGTTTTGAACGACTGATTGCCTATGTTACCGGTGTACAAAATGTGCGCGATGTGATTCCTTTCCCGCGCACACCGAGGAACGCCAGTTTCTAAATAAAAATTTAATATAAGTAAAACAAATATGTAGAAAAGAAGAGTCGGGTTTTCCGGCTCTTTTTTTTTAATTTTTGTTATGTCTCACAAAGTTCCCTGAAATTTACATTTAGACACACATTATTTCCATTTATTACGTGATTACGAAGTTTGTAGCATCTTTAGGGTGGATTAACGGACGTGTGAATGGAAAACTGCGTTCAGACACAGGAAGACACCAAACTTTCAGGAATAGTTCCGTAAAGAATTATTTATGGCAGTGGCAGGTGTCTAAATAACACCAATGAGGGTAATAATGATGAAACGCAACATTCTTGCAGTAGTAATCCCAGCTCTGTTAGTCGCGGGCACCGCCAACGCAGCAGAAGTTTATAACAAAGACGGCAACAAGCTGGATCTGACTGGTAAAGTTACTGCTAAACACCTGTTTTCTGATGACAAGAATAACAATGGTGATGACACCTATGCTCGTCTGGGCTTCAAGGGTGAAACTCAAATCGCGAGTGGCTTGACTGGCTTTGGTCGTTATGAAGCGCAATTTGCGGGCAACAAAGAAGAAGGGCAAAGCACCAGAACGCGTTATGCGTTTGCCGGCCTGAAATTCGCTGATTACGGTTCTTTCGATTATGGCCGTAATCTGGGCATTGCATACGATGGTATCGCTTATACTGACGTTCTTCCTGAATGGGGTGGCGATCAGTCTAACTCCGATAACTTCCTGACTGGCCGTTCTACTGGTGTTGCTACTTACCGTAACGCTAATTTCTTCGGTCTGGTTGATGGTTGGAATTTTGCTGTTCAATACCAAGGTAAAAACGATTCTGATACCTTGAACGAAGGTAACACTCGTAAACTGTCTCGTCAGAATGGCGACGGCTGGGGTATTTCTTCCTCTTACACATCAGATATCGGTTTAGGTGTTGTTGGTTCTTACGCTGCAATTAACCGTACTGCTGATCAAAATGCTACCATTACAGGTAAAGGTAAAAAAGCAGAAGCTTGGGCTACTGGCCTGAAATATGATGCAAACAGCATCTATTTAGCAGCAACATATGGCGAGTACCGCAATGTCAGTTTCATTGAAGATATCCCGGTTACCGGCGGTACAATCGACACATTCGCTGACAAAACTGAAATTTTTGAAGCCGTCGCTCAATACAATTTTGATTTTGGTCTGACACCTTCTCTGGGCTACGTTCAAGCTAAGGCAAAATCATCTAACGGCGCAGCTAGTGTGAATGACTATATCAATAAATATGTTAGCTTGGGTGCAACCTATGCATTCAACAAAAACATGTCTGTTTACACTGAATACGACATCAACCTGATCAAGTCTGACAATGTTTACGGCATCAACGACGACGATAAAGTTGCTCTTGGCCTGACTTACCAGTTCTAAGTTGGCATCGCATAACGTAACGAGTTAATCGTTCGTCTTGCATGAAAAGACAGAGCTTCGGTTCTGTCTTTTTTATTGAGTGCCAGATAACCCTCCTTCGGTGTCCTCACTAGCAATGTTGAAAAACGCTTACCGCGTTTTTTTGGTTCCAGCTTTACGCCACGCTGCGCCAATTATTCTCGTCTAACCAGTCTTTTATTTCGTCTCTTTCCTCCTCCCTGTTATTTCCCTTTCTTTTTGACATCAACGGTTGGCAAAGCCTTTTACTGACGGTACTCTGAGAATTCTTATTTCATCTCAGTTATGGAACATTCTGGCAATGTTTGAAAATATCTCTGCCGCACCGGCCGATCCTATTCTCGGGCTGACCGATCTTTTCCGCGCCGATGACCGCGCGAATAAAATCAATCTGGGTATTGGTGTCTATAAAGATGAAACCGGCAAAACGCCGGTTCTGACCAGCGTCAAAAAAGCAGAACAGTATCTGCTGGAAAATGAAACCACCAAAAATTATCTGGGCATTGACGGTCTGCCAGCATTCGGTCAGCGCACGCAGGAGCTATTGTTTGGCAAGCAGAACGCCATCATTGCAGACAAACGTGCCCGTACAGCGCAAACCCCAGGCGGAACGGGCGCGTTGCGCGTAGCAGCCGATTTCATTGCCAATCAGACGTCTGCAAAACGCATTTGGATCAGTAATCCAACCTGGCCAAACCACAACAACGTCTTCTCTGCCGTCGGTTTGGAAGTGTGCCAATATGACTACTACGATGCAGCGAACCACGCGCTGGATTTTGATGGCTTGCTAAACAGCCTGAACGCTGCCCAAGCGGGTGACGTGGTGCTGTTCCACGGCTGTTGCCATAACCCAACCGGTATCGACCCTACCGCTGAGCAATGGGCTACGCTGGCTGAACTGTCAGTAGCGAAAGGCTGGTTGCCGCTGTTTGACTTCGCCTATCAGGGCTTTGCGCGCGGTTTGGAAGAAGATGCGGAAGGCCTGCGACTCTTCGCCGCGCAGCACGATGAGCTGATCGTATGCAGTTCGTACTCTAAAAACTTCGGTTTGTACAATGAGCGCGTCGGTGCCTGTACGCTGGTTGCTGCCGATGCCGCAACGGCAGATAAAGCATTCAGCCAGGTGAAAGCCGCTATTCGCGCAAACTACTCTAACCCTCCGTCACACGGTGCGACCGTTGTAGCGACCATTCTGGGCAACGACGCCCTGAAGACCATTTGGGAGCAGGAATTGACGGCGATGCGTGAGCGCATCCAACGCATGCGTCAGCTGTTCGTGAACACCTTGCAGGAAAAAGGCGCGCAGCAGGATTTCTCCTTCATCATCGACCAGAATGGAATGTTCTCATTCAGCGGTTTGACTAAAGAGCAGGTTCTGCGTCTGCGTGACGAATTCGGCGTTTATGCGGTGAACTCTGGCCGTATCAACGTTGCAGGAATGACGCCGGAAAACATGGCACCGCTCTGCGAAGCGATTGTTGCCGTACTCTGATGCATTTAGCGATCAAAAAAGCCGACACAAGTGTCGGCTTTTTTATTTCTGTTCTTTACTGATAAAGGGAGCTGAAATTACCAAATCGCCGCATCTTCACGCAGGAAAGGATTGGTTTTACGCTCATGTCCTAAGTTCGACATCGGGCCGTGCCCCGGAATAAACGTCACATCGTCACCCAGCGGTAGCAGTTTATTTTTGATAGACGCAATCAGCGCCTGATGATTCCCCTGTGGGAAATCGGTGCGACCCACGCCGCCGTTAAAAATAACATCGCCCACCTGTGCCAGACGCGATTCCGCATCAAAGAAAACAATATGGCCGGGGGTATGACCAGGGCAATGAAAAACGGCCAGCGTTGTCTCCCCCACCGTCACTTCATCCCCTTCCTGTAACCAACGTGATGGCGTCAGCGGTGCACACTCTTCCAGACCAAACATCCGGCTTTGTGCAGGTAACCCTTCCAGCCAGAATGCATCTTCAATCTGCGGGCCAATAATCGCGACCTGATAGTGTTCAGCCAATTCGGCAGCCGCGCCCACATGATCCAAATGACCATGTGTTAACAGAATCTGCTTAACCGAAATCCCTGCGTCCGCAACGGCACGTTTAATTTTCTCTGCATCACCACCGGGATCGACAATCGCCGCGTCATTCGTTTTTTCACACCATAACAACGTGCAGTTCTGGCTAAATGCCGTCACTGGGACAATTTGATATTTCATATCACTCCATGTTGAATAAACTGAGCGGCTCGCGATGTCTTCGCGAGCCGAATCAAAAAAGTGTAGCGCTGCGTAGCGAATTACCAGGTGCGGACTGGGCCGGTATCGATGTGAACGAAATCGCTACGTGGGTAGTAGCCCACCCCACCTGCACGCATCTTCATCGCTGCTTTACGAATGTTAGCCAGTTGAACGCCTTCAATATGGAAATCCATCGCCTGCCCTTTCGTGTGGTAACTCTGCTTTGCCACACCCCTGCTATGCGCACGTAATTCATTATTCGTATCTATCGCGCGATAACCGGAAATCAGCTGTACGGGCTTATTGGTGCCCAGCATGACCTGTAAACGATAGAGCTGATCGAAAAGCTGGGGGTCAATCGTTTTGACTTTATTGGCGCGATAATCGCGGAAAAAGTGATTCAGGCGGGAGAGTTCTGATTTGTTATACCGTTTGCCATCAAAAAATTCCGTTTTTAGCCGTTCTCCGGTATTCAGATTGTCCAGCGTCAAAATTCGTGGTCGGGGCGTAGATAACGTTGCAAATGCCTGACCGGGAAGCAGTGCGATACCAAACGCGGCACCACCCAGTGCAAGCCACTTACGGCGATGATTGTCAATGTGATCCATAGAACAAGTACCCTGGCTAAAAAACGGTAATAAGTATAAAAGGGGGCGCAAAACGCACCGCCTTGAACCTTAACTGCCAGAGAAAAGTGAGTCAACCCGCTTTGCTTACGGGTTTGCGGGAGATCGCATCGATCCCCCGCAAAACGATAAAATACCAATACCACTAATGTCCGTATTTTCAATACTTACTGAAGCAACAACCCAGCTCTGGAGAGCACTTTCGTCCCGGCTCGGGCAGTATCATCATAATTGTAAATATCTGTGCGGAACTGCGGCCTGCCATCTTCCGCTACCCACGCCGTCAGATAATAGAGATTGACTGGAATCCGGTGTTTCATTGAAACAAAGGTGGTATTCCCCTGATCCAAGGTGGAAGAAATACGACTATTATTCCATCCCGCATCCTGCAATAGCATGCTAGCCAATTCCGATGCCTTATTGACCCGAACGCAGCCGGAGCTCAGCGCCCGAATATCACGTTGGAACAGATTGTGATTAGGCGTGTCGTGCAGATAAATGGCTTCCGAATTTGGCATATTGAATTTATAACGTCCCAGTGAGTTATTCGCCCCAGGCGCCTGACGCAGGCGATAAGGGAAGCGCTCTGGTGACACAACTTGCCAATCGATCATTGAGGGATCAATCACTTCTGCATCCTGACTCCAGCCGGACAACACCGTATAACCATGCCGCTGTAGGTAACCGGGGTCGCGCACCACTTTAGGAATGATATCCTGTCGAATCAGCGTCGTCGGGACATTCCACGGCGGATTGACCACCACGTTATACAGCGAGCTGCTCATCAACGGCGTCTTACGCTTAGGTTGCCCAACAATGACACGCGACGATAAACGCTCAGCACCATCCTGATAGTAGATCAGCGAATAATTGGGGATATTCACCATAATCCCGGTGTGCACATTATCCGGCAGCAGGCGCAGACGCTGAATATTCAGCGCCAGCAGCGTCGCACGCATTTGCGGGGACACATTGAGCCAATCACGCGTACGCTTACCAATGACGCCGTCGTCCTCCAGCCCTTGCCAATGCTGGAAACGTTTCACCGCCTCAACCAGTTCTCCCGAGTAGAGATCGCCACCCGCCGCATCGCTATACGCCAGCGGAGCCTGCCCGTTTGCTACCGTTGTCGCGGCGGCATTTTCGTTAAACAGCGTAATACTCTCCGTTGACGACAGCATACCGGTACGTTGCAGAATTTCACGCAGTACCGCCAGCTCCCGGCTCTGTTGTTCCGGACGCAGAGACTCCGTCATATTCAGGCTCGGCCACGGACGATTATCCGTCAGCATCGTTTTCAGCGCCTCATGCATTTTGGCGTACTGCGAGTGCTGCGGTGCCAGCGAAACCACATAGGCGGCGCTGGTACCGGATTTAACGGCCTGTTGCCACTGAGACACAATATTGATTGCTGGCGATTGCAAACGATAAGGCACACTGCTGTACAACCAGTCATTGCCGTTGCGTTCGACGCCAGAGACGAACTGCAAATAGCCCAGCATCGCATCGGATAAAACAGCATCACGCGCAAACCCGGTCAATTGCGGATCGGTCAGCCAGGTCACCCACGTGGTGAACTGCGGTTGTACGCCCGCGATCGCTACTTCAGCAAGCTGCTGTTGAAACTGTTGTACCGCGCGGTTATCCGCCCACATCGGTTGCATCTGATGTTGGGCATAAAGCGATGATAAATCAGAGAGATAATGTAACGTCATACCGTGCGGCAGCGCTGACAGAAGCCCTGCACGACTATTTTCGACGGACACCACGCCTGAGCTTTGTGCTAAGCCAGATACCACCGTCGGAGATGCTGCCAGCACCGAAAACGAAGGAGACAGGCTTCCGACCCAAATACAACCCACGCGCAACAGCAGCCTGACCATTTTTCGTTTATGTAACAACAACATCCATTTATCCCCTGTACTTATTAATCACTATACCCGTCATACTTTAAGCTGCTTGTGCGTTGGCCGCCCTTACTCACCCCAGTCACTTACCTGTGTAAGCTCCTGGGGATTCGCTCGGTTGCCGCCTTCACGCAACTCGAATTATTTAGGGTATATGCTTTTACGACAATCCACATTGAACATGGAAATAACAAACCGAATTCGCTCGCACTGGCGTAAGCTCATTTTTTCGTTTCCTATTGTAGAAAACGATAAAGAATGAAAGATGATCGTTTTTTATATAGCGCCCGCTATTCATGGTCGCAACGGTACAATATACAACCGCAAATCCTTCTACAGCCTGCACTCGTTTTATCGTCAGTATATAAAGAGAAAAATATTTTTGCTTCTTCTTCTGGTTATTATCTTACGAGTTTGATGCACCTATTCGCTGGCAGCATTTTCTTTACGTAGGTTTTTATGAAAAAAATAAAGCCGCTTAAAAAAGCGGCTTTATCATTATAGAGGAAAAGTGCTGCCACGTTGGCAACGATAAACGTTATTGCGCTTCACTACGAGGCTTGCTCTTGCGTCTCAGGCGCGTCTGCGCCAAAACCACGCAGCCCGACCACATGGACGTGCTCGTTGTTTTGGTAGACTTTACGCACCAACTTATACGTCGTCCCTTTTTCGGGGCTGATATTTTCCGGTGCTGCGATAACCAACTGCATCTCCAGACGATCGCAAAGCTCGAATAGCGTGGCAATCGATTTGGCATCCAGACGTGCCGCCTCATCGAGGAAGAGCAGACGGCATGGAATAATATCTTTGCCACGCAGGCGCTTAGACTCTTCTTCCCAGCTCTGCACGACCATGACCAGAATTGACATCCCGGTACCAATCGCTTCCCCGGTAGACAGCGCCCCACTTTCCGCTCGCAGCCAACCATCCGCACCACGGTTTACCTCAACTTCCATTTCAAGGTAGTTTCGGTAGTCCAGCAGCTCTTCACCGATCGTTTGCGGCGTGCGCTGTCCCATATCAATTTCAGGATTCAGGCGCTGATACAGTTTTGCCAACGCTTCCGAGAAGGTCAGGCGATTGCTGTTAAACAGATCCTGATGCATTTCCTGCTGTTCGGACAACACATTAAGCAGCGTAGTATGCGTTTCCCGCACGTTGACGTTGAGACGAACACTCTTCACCTGACCAAACGCCACCGCTTGCAGCCCCTGATTCAGCATCCGAATGCGGTTCTGCTCACGCTGGATCGTTTTACGGATGATGTTTGCCACGCTGCGTGAGCTGATTGCCAGCATCTGCTCACGCGCCGTCAGCTCTTCAGTCAGACGATTAAGTTCAATCTCCATCTGCTCAATCGCTTCTACCGGATCATCAGTGCGGATAATATCCTGACGGATACGCTCGCGCAGATGCTGGTAAACGGCAATGTAGAACTGGATTTTGCGCTCTGGCCGTTTCGGATCTTCCGAAAGCCGCAGCACATCGCGCAGATGTTCGTTATCCGCCACCGCCAGACGCAGCGCACCCAGCGCCTTATCCGACATGGAACGTAATTCATCGCCTTCCATATACGCCAACTCGCGGCGGTGTAGGCGGCGTTCGACGCCGTTATCTTTCACCAAACGCATGACCGCACACCAACCGGCTTTCGCGGTGACAACCTGCTCGCGCATCTGGTGATAATCACGCTCCAGCTTGCGCAGTTTCTTCTGCAAGCTGTCCATTTCGGCTTCACAGAACGTAATCTGTTTTTCCAACTGGTTACGCCGCGAACGGTTAGTGCTTAATGCCGCATGCAGTTCATCACGGCGCTGGCGGGCACGTTCTTCGGCGTCGGCATCCGCACGTACGCCGATATCCTGAAGCTCTTGCGTCAGCTCCTTCAGCATATCCTGCTTGGCATCGTAAGAACTTTTCAGCGACGCCTGAACCTGACTGTACTGCGTCAACTGTGCCTGATGCTGGCGGAGCTGTTCGCGCGCTTTTGTCCGTTCCGCCTCAGCCAGTTCCAGACGATGGCGCAGCTTGTCATTCAGGCCGGCATTTTCACCCAGCATGCCAGCCGAATCGGCATAGCTGAAATGCGCACGACGCTGTACCACTTCAGTCAGCGCAAACGCCTGCTGTTTTGCCTGCCGCTGTGCGTTCTGTGCCTGAGTATAATCTTCCTGCAACTGCTCATGCTGCTGCGGGTCGCTTTGTAAGACAGAAACAAGCGGTTCCAGCTTAGCCAGCGTCGCACCATGCTGTTGAATGAACCGGGCAGATTCTTCGGTTTCATCCAGCTCGGCACGAATCTCTTCCACGCGATCCTGCAACGTCTCGTCGCAAAGCAAGCTAATACGCGGAATCAGTTTATTCAGCTGTGCGCTGGCCTCTTTCGCTTGATCATACTGCTGGCGCTGCTGCTGGTTCTCGCCGTCAAAGTTGGCAATGGCGCGATCCAGCTCGCCGCGGCGGGAACTGAGCGTACGAATTTCCGCTTCGGGATCTTCATCAAAAACGACAGCCAGATGCGTACCGATGAAACGGCTGAAGGACTGGTGCAAGCGCTGCGTTTTCTGCACGTCAAACGACAGCGTCGCATACTGTTCGGCCAGTGCTTCTCGCTCATCACGCAGGCTTTCCAGGCGCATTTCTCGCGCGGCGCGGCCAAACAGCGGCACTTCCGGGAAGCGCGAGTAACGCCATTGGCGCTCCGCGACTTTTACCACCACGGCACGTTCCAATTCTTCAACGGCAAACACGCTGTCATCAAACGACTGCGGGTCGCCTTCGATCAGATACAGATCTTCCGGGCAGTCTTCCAGGCCAGCAAGCTGTTCACGTACTAGCGAGAGATCGGCGACCACAATGGCATGGCGAGAGGGGCCATAAAGCGCCGAGAAGTACGGCGCATCATCCAACGTGACATCATCATAAATTTCAGACAGCAGCACCCCACCAAAGCGTTCCGCCAGCGCATTCAGGCGCGGATCTTCGGAACCACCGGGCTGGCTCAGCCGCTCAATCTGCGCTTCAATTTGCCGTTTGCGGGTAGCGATGTCATCACGCTCAACCGTAGTTTCACGTTCACGCTCCAGCAACTGCTGCATGAATTCCGTCACCTGACGGCTATCTTCAAACGTTTCGCCGCTTTGCTCGCTCAGTTGCGTCAGCATTTCCTGTGCCGCCAGCCAGACTGGCGCACGTACCGTCAATTTCTGAATGCGCTGCTGGATTTGCTCCAGTTCCTGACGCAGCGCCATGCGGCGCTCACCCGCTTCCGCCACCAGTGATGACAGGGTTTCAATGCGGGCATCAAGCTCTTGCAGGAGTGATTCCAGCTCTTCCGGTTGATAATCCTGACCGTTACGTTTGCTGAAATCCTGCAATAGCCGCTCAGCATCCTGTTGTTCACGCAGGCGTTGCTCCAGCTCAGACAGTCGCATCCGCAGCGGCTGTACCCGCTCCGCCTGATAACGTTGCGAAGAACTGTCGCGCAGCAAATCGCGCGCGACCTGCCACGCCTCGTTGCGATTAACGGCACCGGCAATCTTGCTAACCAGCTGATAGGCTTGCTCAAACTGGCCGTGCGCCGCATCCGCCACACTCAGTTTCTGCTCCAGCATCAGCAGAATTTCTGTCGCTTCCTGCTCTTTCGCCTGATAGCTATCCAGCCATTCGTCCGCGTTATCCGCCGTTAAATCCGGCAACTGGCACAGCGTGCGGGCGCGTTCCAACGCCTGCTGTGCCTGCTGGTACTGAATAGCACGGGTTTGCTGTACGTCCAGCGCCTGCTGATAATCGGCAAGCTGGCTTTTCAGTTCATCCACTTCCAGCTCGGCAGCATCGGCACGCTCTTCGTTCTCCGCCTGCTGCTCTCGCGCCTCTTCCACCACCTCGTTCTGCTCTTCAAGGCGATAGCTCAATTCTTCCAGATCGGCGTTATAACGCTCGATTTTTTCCTGTTGGCGCATCGCGGTTTGCACCAGATTCAGGTGGTCGCTGGCCGCCTGATAATCCGTTTCCAGATCGCCTTCCGCACCGCTCTGTTCCGCCAGTTCCCGCGCCATTTCCACATGACGATACTGTTCGCTCGACAGTTGCTTACGGCTGGAGAACAGATCGCGGCGCAATTCCAGCGCGCCATCCAGATGAATACGACGCTCATTGGCGTGCCGCATGTAGTCAGCGGCAACATAGGACGTCGCTTCAGAGATCAGGTGTTTAAACAGATCGCGATCGGACTGGGTGACGCGAATCGCTTCCAGCGTCATGCGGTTTTCACGCAGCGCCGCTTCCATATCCTGAAACGCTTTACGCACGCCGCTGTTTTCCGGCAGCAGGTAGTCACGCAGCGAGCGAGTAATCGCGCTGGAGATCCCACCGTACAACGAGGCTTCGATCAGGCGATAGAACTTGCTGCGATCGGAAGCAGAACGCAGGCGACGCGGCACCACGCCTAAATCGAACATCAGCGAGTGATAGTCGGTAATGGAGTTAAACTGTTTGAACTGAACGCCTTCCATCTCCTCGACGCGATCTTTCAGCTCTTGCAATGACAGCACGCGCGCCTGACGATCGCCGACTACCTGCGTCAGAATTTGTGTCGGCTGTATCGCCGTCGGTAATCCCTGAATGGTGAAAGGTTTGATATCGACTTTGCGGTCACGCCCCGCAACCTGCTGGAGGCGAACCCCAACCAGTACGCGTTGATGGCGCGAGTTAACGACATCCAGCGTCGAGTAGCAGACGCCCGCACGCAATTTACCGTGCAGACCTTTATCGCGTGAGCCGCTAGTGGCACCGGCTTCGGTGGTGTTTCTGAAGTGCAGCAGCGTCAGGTCAGGGATCAGCGCCGTAATAAAGGCGGCCATCGTGGTGGATTTCCCGGCACCGTTACCACCGGATAGCGTGGTAACCAGTTCATCCAGATCGAAGGTGCGGGCGAAAAAGCCGTTCCAGTTGACCAGCGTTAGTGAGCGAAATTTACCGCGTTCAATCATTCCTGTTCATCCTCAACACAGAACCTACCCCAATAGGAATGGGATACGCTCTTATTCATCCTCGCCCGTTTCTGGCGCGGTATCATCGGTGCGATCGTTATCGTCGCTGTCATCTTTCAGCGACAAACTACCTTCAACAGGCATCGCTTCACCATCACGAATCATGCGCAACTGCGCTTCGCGGGCATCATCGCCGCTGCGTACATCAGCGCCGAAGCGGAACACCGACTCGGTAATTCTGAATTTGCTGCTGTCATTGCCCATAAAGTAGATCATGCCTAGCCGACGTAAACGGTTCAGCGAGGTTCTGACTTTTTCCTGTAGCTTTTGGCGATCCAGATCGGAACCGGTAGAACGCTGGTTAACCAGCTTCAACAGCTTGCTTTCATCTGCCAGACTCAGCAGCTCTTCATAGAGCTCCTGCTGGCTGAAAATGCCTTCGTGCGCTAACCGCTCTGGGCTCAGGTAGAGATAGCAGAGAATTTTCCCTACCATCATATCCAGCTCAGACAGCACCGAGCGAGGGATAAGCGTAGTGGAACGCGGACGCAGATAGAAAAAACCTTCCGGCGCGCGAATCAGCTCCACGTTGTAGCGGCTGTAGAATTCCTCCAGCACTTCCTGGAAATCCATCAGAAAGACGTGGTTCTCCAGCTCTTCAATGCCAATATGACGCCCGGCGCGCAATTGGCTGTCCAGCGCAGGAAAGAGGTTATTCGACAGCGCGGTTGCCAGCTTCACTGGCATAAATTGTTCAATATTTGTCGATGACATGGGCCTGCACCTTGGCTCCGTAATCATTGATTGCCCGCCACAATGCAGGTAATCCGGTGAAATCAGCTTCGGCTACGCCCAGGCGTACTGCCTGGTCGACCACGATTCGGGCAACATCAAAATGCCGCGAGCGAGGATGCTGCGCGAGGTATTCACGCATCACTTCCCCCAAATCCAGCGGAATCTGTTGCGCTTTATATTTATGCAGCGCCTGCTCAACCAGCGCGATCAGTTGCTCGCGCATTTCACTAAACTCTTCATATTCCAGCTCCGGCGGCAGTTCACCGGTGACTTCTTCACTACGCAGCGTCAGTTCTTCGTCACGCATATCCAACAGACGATCCGCATTGGCGAACGTCAGCGCCCAGGGGCTATCAAAATAACTCTGCACCGACTGACGCAGGCGTTGAGCAAAGACGCGGTTTTTATCCATATCAATCGCGGTACGGATAAACTTATGTACGTGGCGGTCATAACCAATCCACAGATCTATCGTCTGCTGTCCCCAGCTCACAATGCGATCGAGTTTGTTTTGCAAGTCGAACACCAGCTTGTCGACAAACTCCAGGTTATGCTGATTATTCATAATCGCATCCTGAATGCTCAACAGGCTCGCCTGCAACTTGTCACCAGCGGCTTCCAGCGTGTCCTGCAATTCACGCAGCGTAGACGACGTTTCCGTCAGCAGTTGTTCACAGCTGCTGATCGCTGCCCGCCAGTCCTGATTTAACAGCGCCGCGATATCGTCTTTCACGCCCTGCTGCTGCTCATCCATTACGCGCTGTGACAGGTCGATACTGTCAAAAATTTCAGCTACGGAATATTTCAGCGGCGCAAACACGTTGCGATGCCAGTGAAACTCATCGCCGCCTTCTTCCGCCGCATCGGCCGCTCGACTCAACTCCTGCGCCACAATAGAGAGCTGCATGGAAAGCCGTAGCGTCGAGAACTCACGCTGCCGAATGTAATAATCGGTAATGCCGATCCCCAGCGGCGTCAGACGATAAATCGCATTACCTTCCGCCTGTTCGCTGGTAAAGCGGTTCAGCAACCGTTGGCGTACCAGATCGTTAATCGCGTTATTGGCGCGGATAGTAATGGTTTCGTTCGTCTGATCAAATCCCTGACTCACATGGCGGAAGGCATCAATCAGCTCCCCTTCACTCATTTCACCATCCATGCGTTCGCCGTTAAGCGTGGCGATCGCCATCAAAAACGCCAGACGTTCAGTAGGGAGGGAAATGGAGAAATCGTTTTTTCGTGCCCAGGCGACCAGTTCGGGTACAGTCTGGGAAAAATCACTCATAATGCATCCTTCAAATGGGGTTTATGCGCCATGACATGGATATAACGGCCCAAACTCACAAAAGGCTCTTGCCGACAATACCGCTGCTCGAGCTCCAGAATGTCGTCAAATTTATCAATTTGCTGCTGCTTATTCTGTAGGTAGTCATGAAACACACGCACGCCAGTTTTTCCGCTAATGGTCAGCCCCATTTCATCAAGCCAGCCGTACACGGCTTGCGGATCCAGCGGGTGATCTGGCGATAGCGAGCGCCGTTTGTTCTTCGGCATTCCGGCCTGAACATAATCAAAGTTGCCCAGCACCATGTTACGCATCAACAGCCCATGATGGTTATAAAACATCAAAGACAGCGCGCCACCCGGCGACAGGCAATCATACAATATTTTCAGCATCTGCTGCGGTTGCGCAACCCACTCCAGCACCGCGTGGAACAATATCAGATCGGCAGGGCTTTCCATATATTGCGCGATATCCTGTGCGGCACACTGCACAAAACGCATATTATGGTCGACGCCCTGCGCCGCTGCCGCACTTTTGGCGCGCTGAATCATCTCATCGGAAACATCGCACAACAATACCTGATGTCCTAAAGCCGCCAGCCGACACGCCATTTGACCTTCACCGCCTCCCGCATCAAGGATGCGTAATGGTCGTGCTGGAAGCTGGGTCAAAAGATCGCTAAGATCCTGCCACAATACCGCCAGCCGAAGTTTCCCCTTCGTTGTGCCATAGATATTCTGAGCAAATTTTTCGGCGATATCGTTAAAATTGCGATCCTGCATCAGTCATTGTTCCGCATCATATAAACGGGGCTTTCGTGCAGCACATGTCTGCACGATGCGATTTTTCCAGCCTGCCATTTTGGCACAGGCTGGCTTAGAATAAATGGCCTTACCGCATGATATCTTCCCGGATGCGGTTTTTTCACTCAAAAGGAATGCAATTTTATGCTTTTCGCACTCAAAAAGTTCGTCGGCGGCCTTCTGCAGCCTCTGCCATTGCTCTTGCTTCTGATGGGTGTTGGCCTGCTGCTGCTCTGGTTTACCCAACGGCAGCGTACGGGAAGAACGATAATACTCGTCAGTTGGCTGGCGCTGATTCTGCTCAGCCTGCAACCTGTCGCCGATAGGCTGTTGCTACCACTGGAATCACACTATCCAACCTGGCGGCAAACGCCGCAAGCGAGCAAAGCCGACTATATCGTCGTGCTAGGCGGGGGGTATACCTATAACGCGGAATGGGCGCCCAGTTCCAACCTTATCAGCAATAGCCTCCCGCGCGTAACGGAAGGCGTTCGCCTGTATCATGCCAACCCCGGCGCAAAATTGATTTTTACCGGTGGGGCGGCGCAGGGCAACCCTGTCAGCAGTGCGAAAACCGCGGCGCTGGTAGCTGAAAGTCTGGGGATTCCGCAGCAGGACATCATTATTCTGGATACGCCAAGGGATACGGAAGAAGAAGCGGCGGAAACCGCGAAGATTGTTGGCGATCGCCCTTTCTTGCTGGTGACCTCGGCCAACCACCTGCCTCGCGCCATACGATTCTTCCAGGCTCAGGGGCTTGCGCCCATTCCGGCTCCGGCGAATCAGATGGCGATCACGTCCGCGCTCAACCCGTGGGAGAAGATTTTTCCATCCGCGTATTATTTATCGCACAGCGAACGCGCCTGGTATGAAACGCTGGGTCGCCTATGGCAATCGCTGAAAGGAACGTCAATACCACCGCACAACGCCGAACAACCGCAGGCTCATTCCAGCCAAGGGGACAGCTCACGGGAAGCCACATCAAAGAGCTGACGGTCTAGTTGCCCCGTGTGGATATAGCGGGCCACGGCTTCCCAGATAGCATACAACCAGCGCCGGTAGACAAAGGATTCCGCTACCGGTGCCTGTTTCAGATAGTGATACAGTAACTGTTCTGGCATGCCAGATTCACAAAGCCGGAAGAGTTCATACTCTCTCGGTGCCCACAACATCATGCCCGGATTAATCATCGCCAACAGTTGATCGCTACGCGCATCCTTCAACATACTGCGCAGTGAAAGATTACCGTGTACCAGCACACAGCCATCCTCGAAATCTTCAAACAGCATCGCCAGACATTGACGAGAGCGATAAAGCACGCTTCGATCCTGTTGCGTCAACTGTGGCGCACTGACATTCAGCAATGTCGACCACAGGACTTCCACACGCTGTTGATACCAGCTCACCCAATCGTTGTCCTGTGTGCTATCGACAGAACCGACGCAACCATGACTATCAATGCGGTGCCAGGCCAATACGCTCTCAACAATTTGGTCCATCAACAACGTCCAGCGCTGACCGCTTCTTGGTGGCGCCTCCACCGACACGCCGCGTAAGCGCTCAATTAGCAACAGTTCCCGATAAGGCTGCTGTTGCGTCAACACCAGCCCGTAAACGGTGGGTAAACGGACATCCCCCTCACGCGCCAGCATCGAGAGTTTGTAGGCCTCCTGCTGCGCTACCCCCTGGCAAATATAGCTCTTAGCCAACAAAGGGATGGCGTTACCTTCTTTATCATATAAGGCATACAGGTCCGCATAGGGCTGTTCGCTTATGCACTCAAGCCGGCTGAGGCTTTCCCCCAACACCGTACTGAGCTCCGATTTCAACTGTTCCATAAACAGCTATACCTCCGTTGAGTCAAATGACTCCACCCACCATGATGCGGCGAGCAGAAGACAAATACTTCAACGTAGATCAAATAAAAGGGGATCAATGACGGTAGAGAACGCGCCCTGCCGGAGTTGTTGCAGCGATGTTCTCTGCTGACGAGCAGAGAACATCGTGAGTGACAGCCTAGTGAATTAACACACCGCCATTATTCGCGTTCAAAAGCGCCCAGATCGGGCGCTGAACCTTTGTAAGGCAGTTTGACATCTCCACCCTTGTTGATCAGCGCGCTACCCGCTGCAAGATGCAGGCTTTTCAGTACTGGCAAGCTGCCATCTGCCTGGCGCGGCGCATCCCACCCGGTGACGGCAACGCTCTCGAAATCTGAATCCGATACCGCAATTTTCAGATCCCATGAGTTATAGCGCATATTCGCGCCATCGGAGAACGACAGGTCTTTACCGCCATGAGAAACGTTATTGCGTAGCGTACCCAACCCAATCGCTTTCCCATTTGCATCAATACCGCGGATATTAAAGTTAGGGTTATTTTTATAGCCGGTGTTATTAAAGAAATCGTTCGCTACCGGATGGTGATTGGCATAAAAACCGGCCGCTTTATTTAAAAACGCAACCGAGTTACGTACGGTATGTTTCACCGAATTTGCCACATAAACGCCACCGTAGCCACCGATTTTAAAACCATTACCATTACCTGCTGGCAGCGACTGCGTCGTCCCTGGCAAATAACCGTGTGACCAGGCCCAGGAGTTTTCAATCAGCACCGGAGAATAAGCATTAATTAAATCGAAGCCATCATCCGAGTTTGACCATGCGCGGCAACCGCGGAAAATATTACCTGGCTGATTAGCCGGAATATGCGCACCAAATCCATCTCCACTTTGGCCTGCACCATTCGATGTCAGCGGATCGTAATTATGGTGAGAGTCGCTATTCAATACCAGATTGTATCCCCCACGCTGGATAAACAAACCCGTCCCCATAATATGGTGAATATTTAACTGCTCGAATATATTATTGCTACCCCGTATCCATACCCCCCAGGATTCATGGTTAAGGTTATTCCGCTGCGGAACACCGGTTATTTCCAGTCCTTTCAGAGAGATCCAATCTGCCACAACGTTGAAGCCTTTGACGCGGCAATCATCCTGCATCTGGCTGAAATCAAACACGGGCACTTCGCCACTGTATGCCCAATACTCAATGCGCTTCCCTTCAGTACCGCTCTTATTCAGCGTAATCGCGTTCACCACATCCGTACGCGTGGCACAAACGTTTAGCCCCTTGGTAAACTCGTATTTACCGCCACGGATCCACAGACGATCGCCGGGAGTTAATGTTTTCTGCGCACGATCGATGGTTTTCCAGGGGGAGCTTTTACTGCCATTATTTGCGTCATCGCCGTTGGGCGCCATGTAATACACCGCCGCGCTGCTGCTCGCCGCAGCCCCCATCAGCATACCGCCGAGAAAAATTTTTGCGATATAACGTTTAGCATTCATATCATTACCGTCCTTAGTTGAAATAACAAAAACACCATGCAAAAAACATGGCGAATTGATAGTAGCATTTAACTATGAAAATAAAAGTTCCACTCGCTATTCATCAATTCGGAAGGGAAATAAATCACCCGTGAAATAAGAAAGCGATACAATTTGAGAATTTTTAAGAATACTTATCTAAATAAGTGCTAAATAATTTAAAATATAATATGTCGTATAAAGAAAAAACGTCATGGAGAAAATCCATTCCGGTAAGAATAGATTCCCCATGACGTATTCATCGCAGCATAGCGTGATAGATCTTACTGATTCGCCATGACGTGACGCACGCGAGCCAGATCTTCTGGCGTATCAACGCCGACGCTCGGCACCGCTTTCGCAACCGCAACGTGAATCTTCTCGCCGTACCACAGCACTCGCAGTTGCTCCAGTAATTCGATTTGCTCCAGTTGGCTCGGTGCCCAACTGACATAACGGCGCACAAAACCTGCACGGTAGGCATAAATGCCGATATGACGCAGGAAATGATCGCCAATAGTTTCTTTAGACTGAGCAAAACGCTCTCTGTCCCAAGGGATCGTTGCTCGGGAAAAATACAGCGCGTATCCCTCAGCATCGGTAACCACCTTTACGGCATTCGGGTTGAATGCTTCTTCGCTGGTTTCAATCGGCACCGCCAGCGTTGCCATTCCTGCTTTACTGGCTGCAAGGTTCTCGGCCACCTGACGAATGATCACGGAAGGAATGAGTGGTTCATCGCCTTGAACGTTAACGATGATGTCATCGTCGGTAAAACCATAGCGCTCGATGACTTCAGCCAGACGCTCTGTACCGGAATTATGATCGGCGCGGGTCAGGCACACTTCACCGCCCGCTTGCTGCACAGCCGTTTCAACATCCGGATGGTCAGTGGCGACAATAACGCGCTGCGCCCCCGATTCCAACGCTCGCTCCATCACATGGACGACCATCGGTTTGCCGTTGATGTCTGCCAGCGGCTTACCAGGCAGGCGACTTGACGCAAAACGCGCAGGAATGATCACGGTAAAGGTCATTGTGTTATCTCATCAGCGCCGAGTTTACGCGCCTCATTTTCCAGCAACACAGGGATGCCATCACGAACCGGATAGGCCAAACCGTCGACCTTGCATATCAGCTCCAGTTTCTCTTTATTAAAATATAACCGACCATTACAAACAGGACAGGCAACAATCTCAAGTAAACGGTGATCCATGCTTCCTCCATCTTTGGCCGATCGATGATCGGCATGTTCTTTCTCGCTATGGCAGCGATCTACCAGGGCGATATCTTTAAGAGATATCTAAAAACGCGGTACGGCGATTTACGTTCCGCAACCAGAACGCTGCTTAAGCACGTTTTCCAATTTATCGAGCAACTGCGTGCCGTGGGGCTCAGCGAGCACGGCATCGACTGGCAGATACCACCAGTTACCCTGAGCGAACGCCTTACATTTCACAGCATCTTTTTCCGTCATTAGCAACGGCTGTGTCGCATCCTGAGTCAGCGATTCGAGCTGTTCTGGCTGATACGATTGATGGTCAGCAAAGGCAATTTCACGTGCAATGCTGACGCCAGCCTCACGCAGCGTAGCAAAAAAACGCGGGGGATGTCCGATACCCGCCATCGCGACCACATCCTGTAACTGACTCAGCGGTCGGGACTCACCAGAAAGTAAGTTAACCGCCATACCTGCGGTTAATGTCATGCCTATCTCGTTTGTTCGCGGCGTACCGCCGTTAACAATGACAGCATCCACCGAGGCCAGACGGCTTTCTCTTTCCCGCATTGGACCTGCGGGCAGCCACCATCCGTTGCCAAAGCGACGCACACCATCAATCACAACCAGCTCAATATCTCTTTCCAACGCATAGTGCTGTAATCCATCGTCGGTGATCACGACATCTAGCGTGTGCTGTGCCAATAATGCACTCACAGCCTCCCGACGACGAGGGGCAACCGCAACAGGCGCGCCAGTACGTTGAAAAATCAGCACTGGCTCATCGCCTGCCTGCGCCGTCGCCACCGACTCATCCAGTAACAGAGGATAGCGTTCAGCTTTGCCACCGTAACCGCGTGACACCACGCCGACCCGATAACCTCTGCGCTGTAGGTGCTCGACAAGCCAAATGACCACAGGAGTCTTTCCATTGCCGCCTGCCGTCAGATTTCCGACAACCACGACAGGAACAGGTGCTCGCCAGCTTTTATGCCACCCGAACTGATAGCTCTGGCGGATCAGAAACGTGACGAATCCGTATAGCCACGAAAGCGGCAGCAACAACCAGTAAAGCCGCGAGCGACCAGACCAGATACGTTCAATCATTCGCCAAACTGCATTCTGTGTAGCTGCGCATAAGCACCGTTTGCCGCCAGTAATGCAACATGGTTACCACGCTCAATGATTCTGCCATCTTCAACCACCAGAATTTCATCCGCTTTTTCAATCGTGGAAAGGCGGTGTGCAATCACCAGAGCAGTACGATCTTTTTGCAGTTCGTCTAATGCCGCCTGAATCGCGCGTTCCGATTCCGTGTCCAACGCAGAGGTGGCCTCATCCAATATCAGGATCGGGCTGTCGCGCAACAGCGCACGGGCAATCGCAATACGCTGCCGCTGTCCGCCAGAAAGCATTACACCATTTTCACCAATCACCGTATCCAGACCATGTTCCATCTTGTTGATGAAATCCATCGCATGCGCCATTTTCGCCGCGCGCTCAATTTCCTCACGGCTATAGTGCTCATTGCGGGCATAGGCGATATTGTTCGCTATCGTATCGTTGAACAGATGCACGTTTTGAGAAACCAGCGCGACCTGATTACGCAAGGAGGACAGGCGGTATTCACGTAGATCGTGGCCATCAAGCAGAATTTCACCTGATTGAATGTCGTAAAAACGTGTAATCAAACTGGCAATCGTTGATTTACCCGAACCGGAACGCCCCACCAACGCCACCGTTTTACCTACGGGGATATGCAGATTGATATTGTTCAGCGCCAGATTTTCTCTGCCCGGATAAGCGAAACTCACCTGACGGAATTCGAGTTCCCCTTTCGCTCGTTCGATTTCACGTTTACCCGTATCGCGCTCCAGTTCCATGTCAAGAATCGCAAACAACGTCTGGCATGCCGCCATCCCACGTTGGAACTGCGCATTCACGTTGGTCAGTGATTTTAACGGGCGCATCAGCGCGATCATGGAAGAGAACACCACCGTGATCGTCCCGGCAGTCAACGTTTCCATCACGCTAGGGAAGCTGGCGGCATACAGTACAAATGCTAACGCCAGCGAAGCGATTAGCTGGATGATAGGATCGGAAATCGATGAAGCGGATACCATTTTCATGCCCTGCTGGCGCATCCGGTTACTGACCTGATCAAAACGCTTGGTTTCAACTTCCTGACCGCCAAACATCAGCACTTCTTTATGGCCTTTCAACATTTGCTCGGTGCTGGTGGTGACGTGCCCCATCGTGTCCTGCATGTTCTTACTAATATTTCTGAAGCGTTTGGACACCATGCGCATGGCGATAGATACGATCGGCGCAATCACAATCAGAATGATGGACAACTGCCAACTGTAATAGAACATCAGAACAAACAGCCCGATAATCGAGGCACCTTCCCTGACGACGGTAATCAATGCACCAGATGACGACGCAGCAACCTGCTCTGAGTCGTAGGTAATACGGGAAAGCAGCGTTCCGGTTGACTGCTGGTCAAAGAACGCAACTGGCATCCCCATAATATGGGAGAAGAGACGGCGACGCATATTCATCACCACCTTGCCTGAAACCCAGGCGACGCAGTAGCTGGACACGAAGCCCGACGCCCCTCTTACTAACATCAAACCAATGACGACCAGTGGCATCCAGAGCAATACAGAACGTTCCGCTTTACCAAATCCTTCATCCAGTAAGGGCTTAAGCAGGGAGAGCATCAAGGTATCGCCGGCTGCGTTAATGATGAGTGCAATTGCTGCGGCAGCAAGCCCTGCCTTAAAAGGAGAGATCATCGGCCATAGGCGGCGAAAGGTCTGCCAGGTGGAGAGATCTTTATCATTCAGCATGTAGTAAACCTGAAACGGGAAGAAATAGCCGCCCATTTTACTCATTATACCGCCCTACGCCAAACCACTGATGATACCAACGAGGCGATATGTGATCCCTGAACCGTAGAATGTGCCATGAATCGCTGAAAAAACGAGCACTTAGCTGACCAAATGACGCAGTATCAAACCATGAGTAACCATATTGCTGGTATCGTTCAACAATCTTTACTGAAGGCAGTCGCCACGGGTTATAGCGTGCCGCCGAGGCGATAACGAACTCGGCATTCACCGCACGAATGAAGGGAGGGGAGGAGGATGTCTTACTGCCATGATGAGGGATTTGTAACAAATTCGCACGCAGCGCGCTACGCTCTAGCTGAATCAATGCCCTTTCCGCATCCGATTCCAGGTCGCCCGTTAATAAAACCCGGTGTTTACCATCATCAACGCGGATCACACAGGAGTCGTTGTTCTCCGCTCGTTCAGCGAGCGCTAACGGCCACAGCACGGTAAACGTCAGATCCTGCCAGCGCCAACGCTCACCGCGTAGACAAGGACGATGATTCATCGCGTTGGTGGCGCTATATATCGTTGCTTCAGGGTAGGCTGTCTGTAGCGTCTCCAGCCCCCCGATATGATCCATATGACTATGGCTCAGGATAATGCTTTCCACATCAACGCCTCGCCAGCGTAAGTAAGGCAGAATTTCTCGCGTCGCCATATCGCCCCCTTCCCAGCGGTTTCCCGTATCGTACAGCACCGCCTTTCCACGTTGCTCAATCACGATGGCCAGGCCGTGGCCGACATCCAACATGTCCACACGCCAATCCGGTTCATCGCTCTTTATACGGAAAGCGAGTAAAACCAGAATCAGCACGCCGACACTCATCGGATAAATTCGCCACCAGCGAAAACGCCATATTACAACCGCCCCCCATCCCGCGACGCTCCCTAGCAGCAGCGATGCATCGAGGTATACCCAGCCTGTTTGCAGATACGTCAGCGGTGCAAACACCACTCGCAGCGAAACATCCGCCAGCCACCAGAGCATGCCGCTCAGCGGCGCAGATGCCATCGTGCTCAACGCCAGCAAAATAAGCGGCGTTGTCACGAAAGACACTAAAGGCACCGCCCATAAGTTGGCTGGCAGAGAGGTGATGCTAAAGCCGTGGAAAATATGAAGCTGCAAGGGCATCAATAGTAGAGTGATTCCCGTTTGCAGATGAACCCAACGTAGCCAGAACCATCGGTGCCGCGTCTGTAATCGATGAGGAAGCGGCGCCCACTGAAACCAGAAAATGAGCGATGCCACCGCGAGACAGGATAGCCAGAAGCTGTCTGACAGCACGCTTAACGGATCGCTGACCAGAATCAGCGCAACGCACCATAGCCAGACCTGCCAGGCTGAGCAGTTAACGCCCCAGATTTTCAGGCAGAGCCATACGCTAAGCGCCAGCGCCGATCGCACCGCCGGAGGGTTCCCCCCAGCCAGCCAGACATATCCCCAGGCAACCAGAACACTCGCGATCAATGGGAAACGATAGCCAATCCACTGCACGGGAAAGCCATACTGCAACGCCCGCGCCATTCCCCATCCAACCAGCCCCGCAAGCACAATATGCAGACCGGAGATCGCCATCAGGTGCATCGTACCGGTATTCTGAAGGAGCGCCTTGAGCTCTGAGCTAACCGTTTTCATCTCGCCAAACGTCAGCGCCAGCAAAATAGAACGCCACGCTAACCCCTGTAGTTGCTGTTCCGCCTGAGTGATCGTGCGCTGGCGGAAATCACAGCGGCTATCAGCGACCTTTGCCGCGAGTACACGGCCTGATAACGGTTGTCGTTTGGCTATCGCCCAGCGCTGGCTATCAAAGCCGCCTTCATTTAGTCGACTATGGATAGGACGAAAACTGGCGGTTATCGCCCAGCGTTGGCCGCCGCACCAGTTTTCCATCGCCGATGACTGGGCCAGTTGAGCATATAGCGGTGGGAAGATCCGTTGCTGGTCTATCTCTTCCAGCCGAACCGTAATCCCCTCATCAGCGTGTTCGCTGAACCGTATGCTGCTTACTGTCACGACAGCATTAACCGGATCCTGCGTGAAGCGTTCGATTTGTAGCAGCAGGGTTTGCGCATTCAACGCTGCCCAACAAAAACTCACGGCAACAAGAGCGACAAACCGTATCCTTGTGTGACCATATCCGCCCAGAGCCACACAGGTCGATAGCCCAACGCCCCACCACAACAGCGTTGGCGCTGGCAGTTGCGGCAAAAAAAACAGCGGTAGGATACCCAGCACGCTGGCCCACGCCAGACTATTTACCGACATCATCACTTTTATTGATATCGTCCATTACCATGACATTACCTTCCCTCTTTCCCCGTTGTTCGCGCCAGAATGTTGCAATAACTCAAGCTCATGCGACAGAACGAAACACTCAGGTAGGAAAATGCCTCGCAAGAAAGCGGCGACATTGCAAAGAATGACATTCGGTGTGCGAGCTGGATTCCTGTTCTCACAGCGTTTGGCATCATCAGCGACAAAATCATTAACGGCCGCCACCGATGCTCAAACAAGTGGGTAGGTAAAAAGGCAGGATGTGGCGTAAAAGCCAAAAGAAAAAGGACCGCAGAAGCGATCCTGTTACAGTAGAAAACAATTGACAGTAGAAAGCGGTTTTATCGTAAAAACGGGACTTAGGTTACTTAACTTCGCCCATCGCTTTCAGCTTTTTAGACAGATCACGGCGTTCTTTCGACAGATCCGCGTTCTTGATGATGTAGTCATCAACGCGATCTTCATAATCACTGCGCATATTGGCGATGATATTTTGCACGTCCTCAATGGACATACCCGGTTTCAGATATTCGCTCAGGTTGTCCAGCAGCAGAACGCGCTTCTGGTTATCGCGAATTTTCTTTTCGTTGTCGACGATTTCACGCTGAAGTTTGTTTTTACGACGAAACATGCGCACGAATTCCAGCACATCCTGGAAACACGGCTTAGTGTCCTTATCCATCTTTTACCCTTACCTTAAGTCATACATAAATTCTTTATGCATTCACCATACAGGTTATACCCAGCGTCTTTCAAGCGGTGCTTACACCCTTTGCGCAAACGCCCCGCCGAGCGGATAATCTGTCATCAAACCATTAACGGTAATATACCGCGATACGCTGATTATGAACCTCTTCAATGGCCACTTCAGTATCGAAAATATCTTCCAGAACGTCGGACACCATGATGTCCTCCGGTTTTCCCGTGTAGATGATCTGCCCTTTACGCATCGCAATAATGTAGTCTGAATAGGCAGAAGCAAAGTTGATATCGTGGATAACCAGCACAATGGTTTTGCCTAGTTCATCCGCCGCCCGGCGGATCTGCTTCATCATCGCCACGGCGTGTTTCATATCCAGATTATTCAGTGGTTCATCCAGCAGCACGTATTCCGTGTCCTGACACAGCACCATCGCGACATAAGCACGCTGCCGTTGGCCGCCGGAAAGCTCATCTAAAAAACGATCTTTCAATTCGGTCAGATTGAGAAACGCCAACGCAGCGCTGATGCGCTCACGGTCATCAGCGTTCAGCCGCCCTTTGGTGTAAGGATAACGGCCAAAACCTACCAGTTCGGCCACCGTTAAGCGGCTGGTAAACTGGTTTTCCTGCCGCAGCACGGACAAACAGGTGGCAAGCTTATCGCTTGGCGTTGTCATCACATCCATGCCGTTAACTTTTACCTGTCCACGATCCGCTTCCAGTAAACGGCTAATGATGGACAATAATGTCGACTTCCCCGCACCGTTCGGGCCGATTATCGACGTGACGCCGCCGCGAGGCACCGTCGCCGTGACATTATTTAATACCGTCACGCTATTATACGTTTTGGTTACATTGCCGATCTCAATCACACGGAAACCTTTTTCAGTAGCAACACAATAAACAGCGACCCACCGATAAATTCGAGGACGACAGAGAGCGCACCAGCCATGCCAAGCAGATGCTCCAAAATCAGTTGCCCCCCCACCAATGCGATAATGCCAAGTAAAAACGCCGTTGGGAGAAGAATACGATGTTGGCTGGATCCCGCGATCAGATAGGCTAAATTCGCAACCATGAACCCTAAAAAGGTCAGAGGCCCCACCAATGCCGTCGAAATAGCGACAAGTATGGATACCAATAACAGCACGATGGTGACATGGCGCTTGTAGGCGATTCCCAGATTAATCGCCGTATTTTTCCCCAACGCCAACACATCTAATTGGAAACGCAACCGCCACACGAACAGAGCCACAATCAAGATGATGACCGCTGATAGCGCAATTAATTCTGGGGCTGCTCGAGTAAATGTGGCGAACATTCGCCCCTGTAACACGGCGAATTCACTGGGCGTTAAGAGACGTTGCATCAGGCTTGACGCACTGCGAAACAACGTACCGCAAATGATCCCGACCAGCAGAACCAAATGCAGATTGCTGTGGCGACCGGTGAACAACCAGCGATAAAGTAGCGAGGAGAACAGAACCAACAACAATGCTTCGAAGACAAACTTACCACTGACGCCAACCGCTGAAATACCTTGCACGCCGAAAAAGAACAACACCATCGTTTGCAACAGGACAAACAACGCTTCAAATCCCATGATTGATGGGGTCAGAATGCGGTTACTGGTCACCGTCTGGAACAATACCGTTGATACACTGGCAGCAAACGCCACCAATATCATCGTAGATAAAATCTGCCCTCGGTGTATCAGGATATAGCGTAGGTTCCCCCCCAGATTGATGGTCATGAACACGACGATTATCGCTAATGCTCCCGCACTCAACCACCATAAACGCCGATAAGGCGCGGCGCTGGGCTCGACTGGCGCTGTTGCAGGGCGGGTATCAACCTTAAATTCATTAACTGACATGGCGTTTCTGACTCAACAACAGGGTAAGGAACACGACAGCACCGATCACACCCAGAATGACGCTCACTGGAATCTCGAACGGGTAACGCACCACACGACCAATGATATCGCATAGCAGCACAAGCCCACCGCCAAGCAAACACACCCAGGGGATAGTTTTCCGCACATTATCGCCGATGATCATGCTAATCAGGTTTGGCACAATCAGTCCCAAAAACGGTAATGCGCCGACGACAACGACGACGACACCGCTGATCACCGCAATGATAGAGAGCCCCAGCAACATAACCTGCCGGTAATTCAGGCCAACATTGACGGAGAACTCCCGCCCCATTCCAGCAACAGTAAAACGGTCTGCCGTCCAACACGCTAATAACGTCAGGATTCCTACCAGCCAGAGCAACTCATATCGGCCTTGCAAAATTCCGGAAAAATCCCCGGCTTCCCAGCTACCGAGCGACTGTAACAAGTCATAATGCATGGCACCGAATGTCGTTACCGCACCGATGACAGCGCCAAACATGATCCCGACCAGCGGCACAACCAACGCTGATTTGAGGACAATACGACGCAACAGCATCATAAACAGCAACGTACCAATCATGGCAAACACGCTGGCGACGACCATCTTCACCATCAAGGACGCAGATGGCGCAACCACCATCACCACCAGCAAGCCAAACCCCGCAGACTGCGTTGTACCAGCCAGTGAAGGTTCAACAAAGCGGTTCTGTGTCAGCAGTTGCATGATTAACCCAGCAACGCTAATGGCGCTTCCCGCCAATAACAGCGCCAGAGTACGTGGGACACGACTGATAAAGAAAATGTCACGCATCATCGGGTCGGTCCATACTGCATCCAGCGTAACTTGTCCCGCACCAATAAATAGACTGCAGGTAATCATCCCCAACATGAGGATGGTACCTGCCGAAAAATAAAACGCTTTCATTACTGAAGTCACGATGCAGTCTTAAGGTTTCGCATCAAGTGCTTTATTGACATCGTCGATCAGGCGCAGATAACTTTGCAGCCCACCCGCGATATAAATCGAAGAAGAGTCCAGGTAAATCACGCGATTATTCTGCCAGGCATTGGTTTTATTCACTAATGGGTTATCCAAAACCTGCTTCGCTGATTGCCCTTCCTTCTGATTGCCAATCGCGCTGTCACGATCGAAGACGAATAACCAGTCCGGATTGACACTCAACAACAGTTCAGATGTCACCACATTCCCGTGGCGACCGGACTCTGGAAATTCTGTCGCGGGTTTAAATCCCAACTCATCGAAAACGAAGCCGAAACGGGATTTCGGGCCATATGCCGACATTTTCCCCCCCGTCACCATCACCAATAACGCCGACCCAGCTTTATCGGCTTTTTCACGCGTTTGAGCGATACGATTTTTAAAATCATCCAGTTTGGCTTTAGCTTCATCCTGCTTGCTAAAAATCTCACCCAGTTGTTCCACTCGCTGTGTAAAACTGGTCATAAATTGACGATCATCGATATCTAGCGCAATCGTTGGTGCGATAGCATTTAATTTGTCATAAGCATCACGAGCGCGACCGCCACCAATAATCAAATCCGGCGCAGCACTGCTGATAGCTTCATAATTAGGTTCAAACAACGTGCCAGCATTCAGGTACTTACTGTCCCGGTATTGCGCGAGAACATCTGGAAATATTTTTGCGTCGCCTTGTGGCACGCCAGCGACATCGATGTTCAGCGCGGTCATCGTATCCAGAATGGCGGTATCAAACACAATGACTTTTTTCGGATTCACGGGAACCTGCGTGACACCTTTTGTATGTTCAATCGCCACAGTTTGGCTTGCCGCAGATGGTGAATCAGCCTGATCGCAGCCAGCCACCACTAACGCGGAAGCCAGCAGCGTCATTTTAATCATTGAGGGAAACCGCATTCCTTTCTCCTTATTTCGGCATTAAGCAGTGCGAATTACATCGCAAAGTATCGAATTTAATTATCATTCGCATTAAAACGAAAATTGTAACCGAATGGACACACTCATGCCTAGCGATTATGTCTACCCTTCTTTTGATGTAAGTCAGAGAAGTGATGTAAGTCAGAGAAATGATGCACATCAGGAAAGCACCACAGAAAAGCCGATTCAATGGTATCCTTGCCACTTTCCAGTCTGTTTGCCTGACGTCAGGCTCAGCGCATACACGTAGCTAAAGCTAACTGCATATATGGCCGAGAAAACACAACCCACTTTTTTCATTCACGACTACGAGACATTCGGTAAACATCCGGCGCGCGATCGCCCCGCGCAGTTTGCGGGTGTCCGTACCGATATGGATTTCAATATTATCGGTGAGCCGCTGGTCATTTATTGTCGTCCGGCCGATGATTACCTGCCGGAGCCGGAAGCGGTGATGATCACCGGAATCACGCCACAGGTCGCGCTGACAAAAGGCGTCAATGAGGCAGAATTCGCTCGTCAGATCCACGACGCATTCAGCGTGCCCGGCACCTGTATTATGGGCTACAACAACATACGTTTTGATGATGAAGTCAGTCGGAACATTTTCTACCGTAACTTCTACGATCCTTACGCTTACAGCTGGCAAAACGGCAACTCTCGCTGGGATCTGCTGGATGCGTTACGTGCTTGCTATGCCCTGCGCCCGGAAGGCATCGTCTGGCCCGAAAATGATGACGGCCTCCCCAGCTTCCGCCTTGAGCACCTGACGAAAGCCAACGGCATCTCGCATGAACAGGCGCATGATGCGATGTCCGACGTTTATGCCACCATTGCGATGGCAAAACTGTTTAAGCAGGCGCAGCCCAAGCTGTTTGAGTATTTGTTCACGTTGCGCAACAAAAATAAAATTTCTGCACTGATCGATATCCCCCAGATGAAGCCGCTCGTACACGTGTCTGGCATGTTTGGCGCAGCAAGGAGCAACACCAGTTGGGTGGTGCCGCTCGCCTGGCACCCGGACAACCGTAACGCGGTCATCATGTGCGATTTGGCTGGCGATATGACACCGCTGCTAGAGCTGGACAGCGAGACATTGCGTGAACGGTTATACACCCGTCGGGATGCGCTGGAGGCCGGTCAAAGTGCGGTTCCACTCAAGCTGGTGCACATCAATAAGTGTCCGGTCTTAGCGCCTGCCAATACCTTACGACCAGAAGATGCGGAAAGATTAGGCATCGATCGTCAACGCTGTCTGGACAATCTGGCGCTGCTGCGCAACAACGCGAGCGTCAGGGAAAAAGTGGTGGAACTGTTTGCGGACGAGCCTGCTTTTGTCGCGTCTGATGATGTCGATTTACGCCTTTATGATGGCTTCTTTGGCGATGCCGATCGCATGGCGATGAAGATTATTCAGGAGACCGCCCCGCAGAATCTTCCCGCGTTGGATCTCACGTTTGCCGATAATCGCCTGGAACCGCTATTTTTCCGCTATCGCGCTCGCAATTTTCCCGGCACGCTGGACGACCGCGAACAGCAACGGTGGTTGCAACATCGGCGTATGGTATTTACGCCAGAACGCTTGCAGGATTATCTGTCAGAACTCAGCAATTTGTATCAGTTGCATGAAGACGATAAAGAGAAGATGGCACAGCTAAAAGCGCTGTACGCCTATGCGCAGGAACTGGTGGGATAAGTCATAAAAAAGTGGAGCACATTGGCTCCACTGGAGATTACTGACAAAGTCTGTTGAGCGTGAGTAACGGATAGATCGTAAAGACGCTGTAAATACATCCTTGTACGCTCGGATTGCGCCATCCCTAGCGCAAACGCTTTACTATTCTATTCCGTTACTCCCGTTCTCGTTCAGAAAATAGGCTTCTCAACAGCCTGAAACGGAGCACATCGGCTCCGCTTTTTCTTTCATGCAAGTTGTCGGTGGCTTACACCGGTTCTTCACTGCATTGCGGTACTGGCTGGCGGAAACTGCGCGTCACAAACGCCAGATAGAGCAGCCCGATCGTCGCCCATACCAGACCCAGCGCCATTGAGCTGGCTTCCAGATTCACCCACAGCGCCCCGACAGTCAATGCGCCCAGTACGGGCAGCACGAGGAAGTTAATGGTGTCTTTCACGGTACGGTTACGACGTTCACGAATATAGAACTGTGAAATAACCGATAGGTTCACAAACGTAAACGCCACCAGTGCACCGAAGTTAATCAGCGCCGTTGCCGTCACCAGATCGAACGACACCGCAGACAGTGCAATCACACCAACCAGCAGGACGTTCAGCGCTGGCGTGCGCCATTTCGGATGGATATAACCGAAGAAGCGCTCAGGGAATACGCCATCGCGCCCCATCACATACATCAGACGAGAAACACCCGCGTGAGCGGCCATACCCGATGCCAGCACGGTAACGCAGGAGAACACCAGAATAACGGACTGGAAGAATTTACCCGCAACATACAGCATGATTTCTGGCTGAGAGGCATCCGGCTCTTTAAAGCGGGAAATATCCGGGAAGTACAGTTGCAGGAAGTACGCCACGGCAACAAAAATCACGCCGCCGATCAGCGCCGTCAGGAAGATGGCTTTTGGAATCACCCGACCGGCATCCTGTGTTTCTTCCGACAGAGAACTAATGCCGTCAAAACCCAGGAACGAGAAACAGAGAATAGTGGCTCCGGTAATCATCGGCACCACATGCGCGTTCTCAGACCAGAATGGACGTGTGCTGGTCAGCGTACCCGCACCTTCACCCAGATAAACACCGTGGATCACCAGACCCAGGAACACCGCCATGATAGCGACCTGTACTACCACGATAATGGAGTTCAGGTTAGCAACCAGATTAATGCCACGCAGGTTAAACAACGTCATCAGCCCAACCAGCGCCGCGACAAAAATCCATGACGGCACGCCGGGGAAGATGGCTTCCAGATAGATTTTCGCCAACAGAATGTTGATCATCGGCATGAACAGATAGTCCAGCAGTGATGACCAGCCGACCATAAACCCAACGTGCGGGCTGATCGCTTTCTGCGCATAGGTATAAGCCGATCCCGCAGACGGGAAACGTTTTACCAATTTACCATAACTCAGCGCCGTGAACAGAATAGCAACCAGCGCAAACGCATAAGCAGTCGCCACATGGCCATCGGTCAGGCCAGACACGATACCGAAGGTATCAAAAATGGTCATCGGCTGCATGTACGCCAGCCCCATCATTACGACAGGCCACAGCGTGAGCGTTCTTTTTAGTTGAGCACGTTTGGCGCCAGCATTAGGCAGTTGAGAATCAAGCGACATGACGCGCACCTCCGTTCATCACGGCAAGCGCATACGCACCGGAAACAAATGAATGGATACAGGGCTCGCCTGAATCACGATGAGAAGAGGTAGCTGTAACAGCACCAGAAATAACTTGCGACGGCGTCGCGCCATAACCAATACCTTTGCAGCCCAAACCGGCGGGCACCGGTGCGAAACTTACTGATTGCCCCATCTTTCCTTTCCTCACAGTGCTCACAGGCACACACAAAATTATCTATCCGGATCGTTGTCCGGCCTCTTTGGTTGAAGACCCTATACCCAGCAAACCTGGGCGACAGAGAAGGCAATAAACCACACCAATACCCCTGTAACCTGAAGGTTGACGAGCATAAATGTAAAAAAATAACCGACGCTATTAGACGTCGGTTATTTGCAAGGCGCGTATTCTGCACCAGACGATCTCTTCTGACAAGGCTCTGAGAACGTTGGAAACAATTTATTTATCGCCGTTATACATCAAGCAACCGACACATGGTTTTTGTACATGTAAAACAGTCATGTTTTGTTCTACAGCTTGAAATATTTAGGGTAAATACGTTAATACTTATTATGAGAAACGTTGCTGCTCTGTGTGAAGCCTACACAAAACGTTGTGCTTAAAAATTACAACTCCTGGAACCGCTTTTTCTTTTCGTTTTGTAATCTTTCCAGCTCAAAAATCACCTGCTGAAGATCCCGCTCTTGTGCCGCATTCAGTGACGGGAACTTGAAGCTCAGACGCTGTGTGAGTTTCACTTCGCCTTTATTATCGACAACTTTCACCATTGCCTGACCGACGAACTGCAAATCGACGCAGAAGAAACCGTGGTCAGCAAGATCCATCTCCACGCTCTTGATAATGTCGCCTTCGGTCAACAACCCTGTCGTATCACGGTCGGTATACAGACTCAACCCACCCAGAGAGAGGTCTTTAATCGTAAACAGGAAAACACTCTCATCCGGCAGCTCGCCACGGCATGTCAACGGCGGCCACAGCGGTGTGTTGATGCGGAAATAGGTTCTGCGTTGGATAAGATAAAGCAGCTCAGGAATTTGCGCGCTGAAGGCAGGCAGACCGTCATACGTCACCGTTTTCGCGATTTCGGCATTAAATTCGACTTTTGCACCAGCAGGCTCTGCGACGAAAGACAGCGAACCTGCACACAGTGCGAGGTTGTTTTCACGCTCAATACCGCCTAAATCGAAGACAAACAGGTTGTTGTCAGGGACAACGTCAAGAATTTTACTGATGAACTGACCGTGAGAATGATGAACCATCAGAGATGTGTCATTATTCTTTAATTCGCGTAGCGTTGCACAGATAGCCAGTTTGTTGCGCTTAACAAACTGCTCTTTCAAATTTTCATTCACCGCTTTCATCCCCACCATTTTTACATGACTATGTGCCAATGGCTTATATTGATGCACGCCTCTCCGTTACCTTTCAAGTCACATGTGTGCCACCACGATGCCACCGTACTGGCTGCATATTGAAAACGTTCGGAGTGCCTGAAATCATACGATATAGATTTGTGCAAACGGTATCGGCAGTTTGCCAAACTACTTTAGCGGATTAATAGAAAAAAAGTGAGCAGAAGCGACCAGATAATGGCGTTTTTCTATACCACACTGCCAGTAAACTTTTCTTCTGCTCTGATGTATGAGTACCGTTACGCTATGATCAGCGATGTGCGTGACAGCGTGGACAGCGTGTCCGCCTCTGCGGCCAAGATTGCCGCCGGTAATAGCGACCTTTCTTCGCGTACCGAGCAGCAGTCTACCGCCGTCGTGGAAACCGCCGCCAGCATGGAAGAACTGACATCGACCGTAAAAAACAATGCCGAGAACGCCAAACAGGCGAGTCAAATTAGCACGGAAGCCTCACAAAATACGCACAAAGGCGGCGAAGTGGTACGAGATGTGGTGGATACCATGTCAGGCATTTCAGACAGTTCACGCAAGATTGCCGATATTACCGCCGTTATCAACAGCATTGCTTTCCAGACCAATATTCTGGCACTTAACGCCGCCGTAGAAGCCGCAAATTACCATAAAACACTATGCATTTGCACAGCCCGCCTTGATACCCATCACAGAATGTTATTATCCCCTACGTTGACACTAACATCGCGATAACACAGCCCGATAACTCATGTAGTGAGAAATGAAATTGGGTAGTGAGACATGAAATTGTCGTTCACAGTTAAATAGCAATCAACAGCGAAATAGCAGTCAGCAGTGAAAGCGTGGTTAGCAATAAAACATAGTTATTGTTTTTACTAAAAAGCGTCATACATGGAGAGTTATAATGCAGCACCTTGCCAGTCGAATTCGTAACACAAAAATTGCTCATAAGCTGTATGCGGGATTTGGCATTATTTTATTACTCGTGATTATTGCCTCATCACTTAGTACAAAAAGATTCAAAGACATTAAAGATATCTATGAAAAAACCAATCTTATTTACAGCGTAAACATTGAGGTATTTCAGGCAAAAATAAATCGTGTTAAATATTTCTACGTACCCGATGAAAAAACAAAAGATATTCTGGCAAAATTTGTTAAAAGCGCGACCGATTTAACAGACAGTGCAAAAACGCTGGCCTGGAGCGCCGACGAATTATGCCATATCAATAGCTTAAAAGAAAATTTAGAGGGTTTTCAAACCTCAGTATCCGCCATGTCCGTTGCGACACAAAAGGCCGTTGGGATTCAGAAAAAGTTACCCAACTGCATACACAAGCCACGCTGGAGCCTTTTGCACAGGCCATTCATAGCACCAGTTCATTCCCCGATAACGATGCCTATTACGCTATTAGCAAGTTGGCTTTCCTGTTAAGTGAAGTACAAAAGCTGAGTTATGAACTGCAAATAACCAAAGATGAGAAGACATTAACGGCACTGAATAACCGTTATGCAGAAACAGAATCAGCCTATCAGGCATTGCCGATTTTACCTGCCGACCTGAAAAGCCAGGCTGATGCATTACGAAATAACATTAAGCAGTACCAACAGCTTAATGCAGACTATTACAACGCGTTCGATGACGTGAAAAAAGCAGAATATCTGGTCATGAGAGCTGGCACGAAAAGCAGCGCAGATATCAACGCGCTGACGGCTATTATCAAAGCGAAAAACGATGAACTGGCCTATCATTCTGCCACCGTTACGATGATTATCGGCCTTATCGCCGTCATCATCGGTATCATGATTTCAATCTACATCACCCGAATTATCACCAGACCGATCATTCATAACCTGTCGCTGGCGGAACGTATTGCCAGTGGCGATCTGACCACCTCGATTAATACTAATCGCCACGATGAACTCGGTCGGCTTACCCTCGCGATGGGCACGATGAATGAGCAACTGCGTCACGTTATCTCCGAAGTGCGGGACAGAGTCGGTAGCGTCAGCCAATCGGCAAGCAAAATCGCCACAGGCAATAGCGATCTTTCATCACGCACCGAGCAACAGTCAGCCGCCGTCGTGGAAACCGCAGCCAGCATGGCGGAACTGACGTCTACGGTGAAAAACAACGCCGATAACGCCAAGCATGCCAGCCAAATCGCTGCCGATGCTTCCAAAAATGCCCTTAAAGGCGGCGAGGTTGTGAAACAGGTTGTGACGACCATGGACAATATCGCGGCCAGCTCCAAAAAAATCGCCGATATCACCACCGTCATCAACAGCATCACCTTTCAAACCAATATCCTGGCGCTGAACGCGGCGGTAGAAGCCGCACGCGCCGGTGAACAAGGGCGTGATTTTGCCGTTGTGGCTGGTGAAGTCCGCAGTTTGTCGCAGCGCAGCTCTCAGGCAGCCAAAGACATTGAGGCACTGATCGCAGAGTCGGTCGAACGTACCAATGCAGGTAGCCATCTGGTTGCCGTTGCCGGAGAAACCATGGAGCAAATCGTTGCTTCCGTATCGCGCGTGAACGACATCATGGGGGAAATCTCATCCGCCTCCGAAGAACAGAGCCGGGAAATTGGGCAAATCGCACAGGCCATCAGCGAGCTGGACACCACGACACAACAGAATGCCTCGCTGGTGATGGAGTCTTCCACTTCTGCCAATTCGCTGGAGGAACAGGCGGTGCTGTTAGAGAAATTGCTCGAACATTTCCGTGTTTCCCAATCGGACAACCATGCCGCGTCACGTGCACTATCCGCTACGCCACGGCATGCGTTGCCAAAACGTATATCAACGGCGGACAAAAAAGTCGCCTCGTCAGAAAGTGATTGGACCTCGTTTTAACTCCTCACGCTCGGATAAACTCATGTGCATCCGAGCGTATCAAGTACCTTATTCATCGTGTCAAATTCGTCGTATCAAGAGCCGTGATATCAAAAGCCCTAAGACACATTGCCGTTAGCGCTGCGAACCTTCATTCAGCGGCATTGTTGAAGGATCAGGATACTGATAGTCAAACCCTAATTCATGACAGATGCGTTGCCCATCAACAATCCGCCCCTGACCGTTCTCGGTTACGGGGGCAAACTGCGGCGGAGACAGGTGCAGTCTGCGCGCCTGTTCGGGGTAAAAATCCTGTCTGGCCGGATGCTCTGGTGCGCACAAGTTATAAATATGCCCACTATTTGGTAGCTTAAGCAGCAACAGAATAGCCGTCAGCACATCTTCCTGATGCACCAGGTTCACACCGTGGTTGCCGCGTGGCAAATTGGTTTTACCAGCAAGGAAACGTCCGGGATGGCGATCGCCACCGACTAACCCAGAGAGGCGCAAGATATCCACGGAAGTATCGGGCAAGTGCTGTAACCACTGTTCAAGAGACGCCAGCGTCTTCCCAGCCACGGTGGTCGGCTGTAGCGGCGAGCTTTCTCTTACCGTGCCGCTGCCATCACCATAGACCGAGGTTGAACTGGTGAAGATGATGCGCGGGACATGAAACACGCGCGCCATATTCACCAACTGCTGTACTGCCTGCGCATATCCTTCGCCCCCTTCCGCCGTTCGGCTGGCGGGCAGCGTCACGACTAATACGTCAGCCTGTTGTAGTAAAGCGTTAAGCTCCTCAGCGTCGCATTCCAGTTCCGGCGTCAGCGCCAACTGATAGCACTCAATCCCACTCATACGCGCGGCCTCGGCGCCGTCCCGCGTGGTTTTCGTTCCCGTTACGTGGTAGCCGTGCCCATTCAATGCCAAAGCCAGCGGCATGCCCAGCCAGCCCAACCCCACAATCGCTACTTTTTTCATCAACCGTTCTCCCAGCAAGGAGCCTATAATTACCCCTACTCTATCCCTACAGAGTAAACGGCTTTGACGCGCATCGCTATAGAACCCGCCCAGTTTTAGCCGGTCTTTATGCCTATAAATCGCCAATATCCCATGCGATTATGCTGGCGCATTCCTCAACCCAAACGAACTTCCCACATCTGCTAAAAAAATGTTGCACAACAGCCCGAACATGGTTTAGGTTATTCGACAGACAAATCGTTACTGATTTAATAAATACTGACACAACAACATTTGTACAACAAAGAGACAACTTATGACACGCGTTCTGTTTAACCACCATCATCACCATCATCCTGATTAGTCTTTCGGGCAGTTGGTGCTGGAAGACGTGCAGATCTTCCAGTGGCGCAGAACACAAAGAGAGCCCTCGGAAGATCATCTTCCGAGGGTTTTTTTATGCGCGCTATCCGTGCGCGCACCTTGCAGGCCGTTGCTATGCAACGTTAAAAAACGTTCCAGACGTTTTTTTATGGCCCAATGTTTCTAGAAATTTTAAATTTGACAGGTTAATGAGGTTTCCATGCTGGATAAAACACGTTTACGGATAGCAATGCAGAAGTCAGGCCGCCTGAGCGACGATTCACGCGAACTGCTGGCACGCTGCGGGATCAAAATCAACTTACAGCAACAGCGTCTGATTGCGTTCGCAGAAAATATGCCGATTGATATCCTACGCGTGCGCGATGACGATATTCCCGGTTTAGTGATGGATGGCGTAGTCGATCTGGGCATCATCGGCGAAAACGTGCTGGAAGAAGAGCTGTTAAACCGTCGCGCTCAGGGCGAAGATCCGCGTTACTTCACGCTGCGCCGTCTGGACTTTGGCGGCTGCCGCCTGTCGCTGGCGATGCCGCTGGACGAAGCCTATACCGGCCCGGAATGCCTGCAAAACAAACGTATCGCCACCTCTTATCCTCACCTGCTCAAACAGTATCTCGACAGACAATCTGTCAGCTTCAAATCCTGTCTGCTTAACGGTTCCGTCGAAGTTGCGCCACGTGCCGGTCTGGCTGATGCCATCTGCGATTTGGTATCGACCGGTGCCACGCTGGAAGCTAACGGCCTGCGCGAAGTGGAAGTGATTTACCGCTCAAAAGCCTGCCTGATTCAACGCGATGGCGAGATGCCCGCGGAGAAACAACAGTTAATCGATAAACTGCTGACCCGTATGCAAGGCGTGATTCAGGCGCGCGAATCAAAATACATCATGCTGCACGCGCCGAGCGAACGTCTGGAAGAAGTCATATCCCTGCTGCCCGGTGCCGAACGCCCTACCATTCTGCCGCTGGCTGGTGACCAAAGTCGCGTTGCCATGCACATGGTCAGCAGCGAAACGCTGTTCTGGGAAACCATGGAAAAACTGAAATCGTTGGGTGCCAGCTCCATTCTGGTTCTGCCTATTGAAAAAATGATGGAGTGATGACGATGGCTGATAACACCAACGGCACCGGCAGTTTCAGCACGCTCGTCGACTGGCAACGCTGTTCAGCAGAAGAGCAGCGCCAGTTACTGACTCGCCCGGCCATTTCCGCGTCAGACCGTATTACCGCCATCGTGAGCGATATTCTGGCAAACGTGAAAAGCCGCGGTGATAGCGCGCTGCGCGACTACAGTGCCCAGTTTGATAAAGTTCAGGTGAATGCCATTCGCGTCACCGATGCCGAGATCGCCGCTGCCGCAGCGCGTCTGGGTGATGACGTCAAACAGGCGATGGCGATCGCCGTGCGTAATATCGAAACATTCCACAACGCGCAAAAGCTGCCGACTGTCGATATCGAAACGCAACCGGGCGTGCGTTGCCAGCAGCTCACTCGCCCTATCGCGACGGTCGGTCTATACATTCCCGGCGGTTCAGCGCCGTTGCCGTCAACCGTGCTGATGCTGGGAACGCCTTCACGCATCGCTGGCTGCGGTCGCGTCGTGCTGTGTTCGCCGCCGCCGATTGCCGATGAAATTCTGTATGCCGCTCAACTGTGCGGTATTAAAGAAGTCTTTCAGCTCGGTGGCGCGCAAGCGATTGCTGCGATGGCGTTTGGCACCGAGAGCGTACCGAAAGTGGACAAAATTTTTGGCCCCGGCAACGCCTATGTCACGGAAGCCAAGCGTCAGGTGAGCCAGCAGCTTGATGGCGCAGCCATTGATATGCCCGCCGGCCCCTCCGAGGTTCTGGTGATCGCCGACAGCGGTGCGACGCCAGCATTTGTCGCTTCCGACCTGCTGTCGCAGGCAGAGCACGGCCCGGATTCACAGGTCATCCTGCTCACGCCAGACGCGGCGATGGCCAAAGCCGTGGCGGATGCCGTTGAAGAACAACTCACGCAACTGTCCCGGGCGGACATCGCGCGTCAGGCGCTTGCCAGCAGCCGCGTCATCGTCGCGCGTGATTTGGCGCAGTGCGTTGAAATTAGTAACCAATATGGCCCGGAGCACCTGATCATCCAGACGCGCGACGCCGAATCACTGGTTGATAGCATCACCAGCGCAGGTTCCGTATTTCTGGGCGACTGGTCACCGGAATCCGCTGGCGACTACGCCTCCGGCACTAACCACGTTCTGCCGACCTATGGCTATACCTCAACCTATTCAAGCCTGGGTCTGGCCGATTTCCAGAAGCGCATGACCGTACAGCAGCTCACGCCGCAGGGGTTACTGCAACTGGCACCGACGATCGAAACATTGGCACAGGCCGAACAGCTGACTGCCCACAAAAACGCCGTTACCCTGCGTGTTGCAGCACTGAAGGAGCAAGCATGAGCAGCATTGAAGAACTGGCACGCGCCAACGTCCGTGCGTTAACCCCCTACCAGTCAGCCCGTCGTCTGGGCGGCAACGGGGATGTTTGGCTGAACGCCAATGAATACCCGGAAGCACCGGAATATCAGCTGACGTTGCAGACGCTGAACCGCTACCCGGAATGTCAGCCAGCGCTGGTGATCAACCGTTACGCCGAGTATGCCGGTGTACAGCCAGAGCAGGTTCTGGTCAGCCGCGGCGCAGACGAAGGGATTGAATTACTGATCCGCGCATTCTGCGAGCCGGGGAAAGACGCCATCCTGTTCTGTCCACCAACTTACGGTATGTACGCCGTCAGCGCCGAAACGTTCGGCGTGGAACGCCGCACCGTAGCCAGTAAATCAGACTGGCAGTTGGATCTCGATGCGATTGAAGCACAGTTGGACGGCACCAAAGTCGTTTACGTTTGCAGCCCGAATAACCCAACCGGCAATCTGATTGCACGGGAAGATTTACGCCAGTTGCTCACGCTGGCACAGGGGAAAGCGCTGGTTGTTATCGATGAGGCCTACATCGAATTCTGCCCGCAGGCGACCACCTCGGTCTGGCTGGACGAATTCCCCCATTTGGTGATTCTGCGTACCTTGTCCAAAGCCTTTTCGCTCGCCGGATTGCGCTGTGGCTTTACGCTGGCAAACCCTGAAGTGATTCAGCTTCTGTTGAAAGTCATTGCACCTTATCCGCTGTCCACCCCTGTGGCAGATATTGCGGCGCAGGCGCTGAGTCGTGAAGGCATCGCCAAAATGAAGGCAAATGTTGAGGAGATTACGTCCGCTCGCCGCTGGCTGAGTGATGCCTTGAAAGACATTCCCTGCATTGAAGAAGTCTTCCCCAGCGAGAGTAACTATCTGCTGGTGCGCTTTACCGCCTCCCCTTCGGTATTTAAAACGCTGTGGGATCAGGGCATTATTCTGCGTGACCAAAATAAGCAACCGAGCCTTGCGGGCTGTTTGCGCATTACTATCGGCAACCGCTACGAATGTGAACGCGTTGTTGCTGCATTACAATCATTGCCGGGCATCAACGCTTAATTTTAAGGAGCTCACGTGGGCCAGAAATACCTCTTTATCGACCGTGACGGAACACTGATTGCTGAACCGCCTGAGGATTTTCAGGTTGACCGTCTGGATAAACTGGCGCTGGAACCAGATGTCATTCCCTCGCTGCTGGCACTGCAAAAGGCCGGTTATACGCTGGTGATGATCACGAATCAGGATGGGCTGGGAACCGAGAGCTTTCCGCAGGAAACCTTCGATCCACCGCATAACCTGATGATGCAGATTCTGACATCGCAAGGCATCCAGTTTGAACAAGTGCTGATCTGTCCACATTTGCCAGCGGATAACTGCGCTTGCCGCAAGCCCAGAACTGAGCTGGTAACCCGCTATCTGAATGATGGCCTGATGGATGTGGCGCACAGCTATGTCATCGGCGACCGCCAGACCGATATCCAACTGGCGCAAAACATGGGCATTACTGGCCTGCTCTACCAGCGCGGCGGGCTGAACTGGCAAGCCATTACCAATCAGCTAACCAAGCGTAACCGTCATGCCCACGTTAACCGTGTTACGCGTGAAACCGCGATTGATGTGAACGTCTGGCTGGATCAGGAAGGCGGCAGCAAAATTAACACCGGCGTCGGTTTCTTCGATCACATGCTGGATCAAATCGCCACTCACGGCGGCTTCCGCATGAATATTGAAGTGAAAGGCGACCTGTATATTGACGATCACCACACGGTGGAAGATACCGGTCTGGCGCTGGGCGAGGCGTTGAATAAAGCACTGGGTGACAAACGCGGTATCGGTCGTTTTGGCTTTGTCCTGCCAATGGATGAGTGCCTGGCACGCTGTGCGCTGGATATTTCTGGGCGTCCACATCTGGAATACAAAGCGGAGTTCAGCTACCAGCGCGTGGGCGACCTGAGCACCGAAATGGTCGAACACTTCTTCCGTTCACTGTCTTATTCCATGGCCTGTACGCTGCACCTGAAAACCAAGGGGCGTAACGATCATCATCGTGTGGAAAGCCTGTTTAAGGTCTTCGGGCGTACGCTGCGGCAGGCAATCCGCGTCGAGGGTGATACGCTGCCGAGCTCGAAAGGAGTGCTCTGATGAAGGTCGTCATTCTTGATACTGGCTGCGCCAATCTCTCTTCGGTGACCTATGCCGTGCAGCGGCTAGGATATACACCTGTTGTTAGCCGCGAGGCCGAGATTGTCCTACAGGCAGACAAGCTGTTTCTGCCGGGCGTTGGCACCGCGCAGGCGGCGATGAATCAACTGGAAGAACGCGACCTGATTGCGCTGATCAAAGCCTGCACCCAACCTGTTCTCGGTATTTGCCTTGGTATGCAGTTACTGGGCACAAACAGCGACGAAAATGGCGGCATTTCCACGCTTGGCATTGTTGATTCGCCGGTGAAAAAGATGGTTGACCACGGCTTGCCGCTGCCGCACATGGGCTGGAATCAGGTGATTCCGAAGGCCGGACACCGTTTGTTCCGCGATATCGATGACGGCGCCTATTTCTATTTCGTTCACAGCTACGCCATGCCGGTCTGCGAAAATACGATTGCACAAGCCAACTATGGTGAAGCGTTCACCGCCGCGCTGGAAAAAGATAACTTCTTTGGCGTGCAGTTCCACCCTGAGCGTTCTGGTGCTGCGGGCGCGCAGTTGCTGAAAAACTTTCTGGAGATGTAGAGCGTCATGATTATTCCCGCATTAGATCTGATTGATGGACAGGTTGTCCGTCTGCATCAGGGTGATTATGGCCAACAGCGCCAGTACGGCAGCGATCCGCTTCCCCGCTTGCAGGATTACCAGCAGCAAGGGGCTGGCGTGCTGCACTTGGTGGATTTGACTGGAGCCAAAGATCCCTCTGCCCGCCAGATTCCGCTATTAACCACGCTGTTGGCTGGCGTGAGTGTACCGGTTCAGATCGGCGGCGGCATCCGCACCGAGCAGGACGTGGAAGCGCTATTAAAAGCCGGAGCCAGCCGTGTGGTCATCGGTTCCACCGCCGTGAAACAACCCGAACTCGTTCAGCAATGGTTCACTCGCTACGGTGCAGAAGCGCTAGTGCTGGCGCTGGACGTGCGTATCGATGCCAACGGCACGAAATTTGTCGCCATCAGCGGCTGGCAGGAAAACTCTGATGCCACGCTTGAGCAGGTCGTCGAACAGTATTTGCCGTTCGGTCTGAAGCATGTTCTGTGCACCGATATTTCCCGTGACGGTACGCTGAGCGGTTCCAACGTCGAACTCTATCGTGAAATCAGCCAGCGCTACCCGCAGATCGCCTTTCAGGCATCCGGCGGTATCGGCAATCTGGAAGATATCGCCAATTTACGCGGTAGCGGTGTGCAGGGCGTTATCGTGGGTCGTGCGCTGCTGGAAGGTAAATTTAACGTCGCGGAGGCTATTTCATGCTGGCAAAACGGATAATCCCCTGTCTGGACGTGCGTAACGGCCAGGTCGTCAAAGGCGTGCAGTTCCGCAATCACGAAATTATCGGTGACATCGTGCCACTGGCCCAGCGCTACGCGCAGGAAGGCGCCGATGAGCTGGTTTTTTATGACATCACCGCCTCTTCCGATGGCCGTGTGGTCGATAAAAGCTGGGTATCCCGCGTTGCGGAAGTCATCGATATTCCCTTTTGCGTGGCGGGCGGCATTAAGAGCGTGGAAGAAGCAGGCCAAATCCTCTCTTTCGGCGCGGATAAGATTTCCATCAACTCGCCGGCGCTGGCTGACCCAGAGCTGATTACCCGACTGGCTGACCGCTATGGCGTGCAGTGCATCGTCGTTGGGATTGATACCTGGCATGATGCCGCGACGGGTCGCTATCACGTCAATCAATACACGGGCGATGAAGCGCGCACCAAGGTTACGACCTGGGAAACGCTGGATTGGGTAGAGGAAGTGCAAAAGCGCGGTGCGGGTGAGATTGTGCTGAACATGATGAATCAGGACGGCGTGCGCAACGGCTATGATTTACACCAGTTAAATCTGGTGCGTGATGTCTGTCATGTTCCACTTATCGCTTCCGGCGGCGCAGGCACCATGGAACATTTTCTGGATGCGTTCCAGACCGCCCACGTGGATGGCGCGCTGGCAGCATCGGTGTTTCACAAGCAAATTATTAATATTGGCGAACTGAAACAATATCTTAAGCAACAGGGTGTGGAGATTCGAGTGTGTTAAGCGAAGCGGTTTTTCTAAACGACGAACAACGAAACCAACTCGATTGGGAAAAAACGGACGGTATGCTGCCTGTTGTCGTGCAACACGCGGTATCCGGTGAAGTATTGATGCTGGGCTACATGAATCAGGACGCCTTACAGGCTACGGAAGAAAGCGGTAAAGTCACGTTTTTCTCACGTACCAAGCAGCGGTTGTGGACCAAAGGCGAATCTTCCGGCCATTTCCTGAATGTCGTCTCGATTACGCCAGACTGCGATAATGATACGCTGCTGATTCTGGTTAATCCTATCGGGCCAACCTGTCATCTGGGAACCAGCAGCTGCTTCTCGCCTGCCGCCAGCGACTGGACGTTCCTTTATCAGTTGGAGCAACTGCTGGCCGAGCGTAAGCACGCTGACCCGGATAGCTCGTATACCGCACGCCTGTACGCCAGCGGCACCAAGCGCATTGCGCAGAAAGTGGGGGAAGAAGGACTGGAAACCGCACTCGCGGCAACGGTGCATGACCGCGAAGAGCTGACCAATGAAGCCGCGGATTTAATGTACCATCTGCTGGTGCTGTTGCAGGATCAGGATTTAGATCTGGCGACCATCATCAATCGTCTGAAAGATCGCCACAATAAATAAAAGTAAGCCTTTCCCCGCGTTATCGGTCAATGATAACGCGGGGTTTTAGCATGACACATCGTGACGTTAAGAGTGCTCCGCGCCTGAATGCACTTTACGTCCCCCTTTCCAGGTTTCCAGAACCGAGATATGACGCATATCGTTGACCGGGTTATTCTTATCTGCTGAGTCATAGGTCAGCGGAGAATCCGCCAGAATCACAAAGTCAGCACATTTACCTGCGACGAGCGAACCTACCCACCGATCTGCATGACATTGCCAGGCGGCATCATAGGTCGCGGCTTTAAGCGCTGCGAAACGGGAAATCCGTTCTTGATCGCGCAACACAGCAGGAGTCGCCTGTTGAGGTGCGCCTTCCATCACCCGTGAAATAGCCTGTTCCATCATGCGCAGTGGGCCAAGTGGCGTAACACCGTTATCGCTGTGTAGCGTAATCTTCATGCCGTGATCAAGCGCGGATTGGCAGCGGTCGAGGTGATCGGCCCGCTCCTCTCCCAATATGGTTTGCTGAAATGCCCAGCCCCAATACCCCACATGACCAATTAAGAAGCTAGGTGAAATACCGCGTAGCTTCATTTCAGACAGATGGTCATCAGTCAGCAGGGACGCATGTTCCAAACGATCGCGGCGCTGTTCATAAGTTGCCGATGTCACACCCGCCTCTTTAAATGACGCTAACGTTAGCCTAATGGCTTCATCGCCATTCGTATGAATCATCAACGGCCATTTATGTTGCACAACGCTCCCCACCAGCGTATTGATGCTCGTGAGAGGATCGAAGTTGAAAGCCCCCACATTTGTTTCACTCGGTGCTTTTTCATAGCGGCTGTTACAGCAATATGGAGAAGATTGATATCCCGTCAGTCCTTGATTAGAGCCATCCGAAATAATCTTGATATACGGTAAGTGAAAATGTTCATCGCCGTATCCTGGGGAGTAAGAATCAACCACGTTACTCTTAAAATCACTATCACTCGTCACGAGCAGCGCGCCACCAATCCGCACCGGACAGCCCGGCAGATGCGCCCATTTATTCAGCAAGTTCACTTGATCAAAAGCAGCCTGCTCACTTTTGGGTTCAACGCCCGCATCAAGCATATAAGTCACACCGCGCTGACTCGCCACACCAAACAAATGGTGCACTGCGGCAACTAACTTCGCCGCCAGTTCTGTTTGGGGGTAACTATTGGTCATGACGTCCACAACGGGCTTTATACCCACGATTTCTTTCAGAATGCCGTCTGATGGCGCATCAACACCTTTGGTTTTGACAAGTTTAATGGCACAGGTGTTGATATAGGCAAGGTGCATCGAGGCATTGATGACAAAAACGGGTATTTTATCCGTCACATGCTCATCAAGAATGTTGGCATTGAATTCCTTCTCTCCACCAATAAACAAGGAAGGGTCGGCACCAAAGCCAATAAGCCAGTCCGAATCGGACTTTCCCACCACCTTCTTAGCCAGATTGGATGTCACCCAGTCTCTATTATAATTTTTGCGCAATATCTGTTCTTCAAACGGGCTAACATCATTGCCGATAGCAGATAACATCGCCGTATTGATGATATGTACATGCGGTTCAATCAGACCCGGCAACAGTGTTTGCTTACCTGATAATAGGTGCTCCGATGTGTTTTTCGGCATTTTGGCCTTCACATCCTGGTATGAACCCGCTGCAACCACCCGTCCGTCATGAATTCCCATTGCTTCAACCGCAACGTCCCGCCCGTCCTCCAGCGTCAGAATCGCTTTTCCGGGGCTACCGTCTTTATTTGGCGCAGAACGGAATAATTTCGTTTCGGTAAACAGACTATTTTCTTCTTTCGGGATCTCAATTGACGTTTTAGGGAGGAATGATTTCCACAGAGGACTGCAACAGGAACAGTTTATGCTGCTGGAATGACCACACGCTTCACTCATACACTTTCCTTATTTAGAGATAACGCATTAGAAATGTTAATGTACCGAATGAAAAATAGGCAACAACCATCAAAACATCAACACCCACACAGTTGAAAATAAAAAAATTCATGTTTCGTGTGCGAATGGTCACTGAGTTGATCAAATAAGCAGGAAAGGAGAGGCGTACAGCGTAGGATAGCCCCTGATTGATCATCAGTCTAAGGCACCTATCGCGTAGCATTTTGGAGACAAGAAGAATAACGATAAACATAAAAAAAGCACCCAATAAAGGGTGCTTCTATAAGGCTGGCATTTATGATTAGCGATTAACCATAAATGTTAGCGCGGTCGCGGAGTTCCTTGCCCGGCTTAAAGTGAGGGACATACTTGCCTTCCAGCTCAACTTTGTCACCCGTCTTCGGATTACGACCTACACGCGGTGCACGGTAGTGAAGTGAGAAGCTGCCAAACCCACGGATTTCAATACGGTCGCCTTCGGCTAACGTAGAAGCCATTTGTTCAAGCATTTCTTTCACTGCATCCTCAACCACTTTGGCCGGGATATGAGATTGCTGTCCAGCAAGCCTTTCAATAAGTTCAGACTTGGTCATAGCTCCTCCAAATGCGTGGCTATCAATAACCAGGATAACTGACTACCGTTACAAGAATGAGCAACTCGCGTTGCTCATTCTACCGTTGTGATTACTCGCCTTTAGCTGCTTTGAACGCTTCTGCCATTGCGTTGGAGAAATTGCTTTCTTCAGGCTTGTTGTTGACAGTTGCGATTGCATCTTTCTCGTCAGCTTCGTCTTTCGCACGAACAGACAGGCTAACAACGCGGTTTTTACGATCAACACCGGTGTATTTTGCTTCAACGCTGTCGCCAACGTTCAGTACCAGTGTTGCGTCTTCAACGCGGTCACGAGACGCTTCAGAAGCACGCAGGTAGCCTTCTACGCCGTCTGCTAATTCAACTGTAGCACCTTTGGCGTCAACTGCTGTAACTTTACCAGTAACAATAGCACCTTTCTTGTTAACAGACAGGTAGTTATTGAACGGATCTTCAGCCAGTTGTTTCACGCCCAGGGAGATACGCTCGCGCTCTGCGTCAACCTGCAGAACAACAGCGGCGATTTCATCACCTTTCTTGTATTCGCGAACGGCTTCTTCGCCAGCCACGTTCCAGGAGATGTCGGACAGGTGCACCAGACCATCGATGCCGCCGTCCAGGCCGATGAAGATACCGAAGTCAGTGATAGACTTGATTTTACCTTCAACGCGATCGCCCTTGTTGTGGGTTTCTGCGAACAGCTGCCATGGGTTAGATTTGCACTGTTTCAGGCCCAGAGAGATACGACGACGTTCTTCGTCGATATCCAGAACCATCACTTCCACTACGTCACCAACGTTAACAACTTTGGATGGGTGGATGTTTTTGTTGGTCCAATCCATTTCGGAAACGTGTACCAGACCTTCAACGCCTTCTTCGATTTCAACGAAGCAACCGTAGTCAGTCAGGTTAGTCACGCGGCCAGTCAGACGCGTGCTTTCTGGGTAACGTTTAGCGATAGCAACCCATGGATCTTCGCCCAGTTGTTTCAGGCCCAGAGATACACGAGTACGCTCGCGGTCGAACTTCAGCACTTTAACAGTGATTTCGTCGCCCACATTGACGATTTCGCTTGGATGTTTAACACGTTTCCAAGCCATATCAGTGATATGCAGCAGGCCATCAACGCCGCCCAGATCAACGAATGCACCGTAGTCAGTAAGGTTCTTAACGATACCTTTAACTTCCATGCCTTCCTGCAGGTTTTCCAGCAGTTGATCGCGCTCAGCGCTGTTTTCAGATTCGATAACTGCACGGCGGGAAACAACAACGTTGTTGCGTTTCTGATCCAGCTTGATAACTTTGAACTCAAGCTCTTTGCCTTCCAGATGCAGCGTATCGCGAACCGGACGAACGTCTACCAGAGAACCTGGCAGGAACGCACGAATGCCGTTCAGCTCAACAGTGAAACCGCCTTTAACTTTACCGTTGATAATACCGGTAACCGTTGCAGCTTCTTCGTAGGCTTTTTCCAGCGTCAGCCATGCTTCATGACGTTTAGCTTTTTCGCGAGAAAGCAGCGTTTCACCGAAGCCATCTTCGATAGCGTCCAGAGCAACGTCAACTTCATCACCAACCTGAATTTCCAGTTCGCCTGATGCGTTCTTGAATTGCTCTACCGGAATGGCAGATTCAGATTTCAGACCGGCGTCAACCAGTACGACATCTTTGTCAATAGCAACAACAACACCGCGTACGATGGAACCAGGACGGGTTTCGATTTCTTTCAGGGATTCTTCAAAGAGTTGAGCAAAAGATTCAGTCATGTTGATAATCTTAAGGGTTTCAATTTAACGTCCATCTGGCATCCTGCTCGATGGGGTTGTTTAACATGCCCCGCTGTGCATCCTTACAGCGAGGTAAAAATTCTGTGTTCTGTGATTACGCTAAAATTTCGCGGGCATAAGCCAACGCGCGCGCTATCACTTCATCGATTGTCATTTCCGTTGAATCCAGCACCAACGCATCAGCAGCCGGTACTAACGGCGCAACAGGACGGTTGCGATCGCGCTCATCCCGTTCTTTTATCTCAGACAAAAGACGTTCAAAGTTAACATTAAAGCCTTTCCCCTGCAACTGTAGCATGCGACGTTGTGCGCGTTCTTCCGCGCTGGCATCCAGGAAAATCTTCACGGGCGCATCAGGAAAAACGACAGTACCCATATCACGACCATCGGCAATCAGCCCTGGGGCTTCACGGAAAGCACGCTGCCGACGTAATAATGCTTCACGAACACGAGGAAACGCCGCAGCCTGAGAAGCCGTATTACCCACCGCTTCTGTCCGAATTTCGTGGCTAACGTCCTCGCCTTCCAGAATGACTTTTAACTGCCCGTCTTCTGCCACAAAGCGCACATCAAGATGAGAGGCCAGCGGGACCAGTGCGTCTTCCGAACTGATATCGACATGGTGGTGTAACGCCGCCAGAGCCAAAACACGATAGATAGCTCCCGAGTCCAGCAAATTCCACTGTAAAGCTTCAGCCAATGCCTTACACAAGGTACCTTTGCCTGCGCCGCTCGGTCCGTCAACCGTAATTACCGGTGCCATCACCGTCATTTCTCTCTCCTTTAATACTGGGAAGTTCCGCTTATGCCGTTTTATGGCATCACGGAGCCTCATTATACGCATCAATGCAGAGAAAGGTTACCCAAATGCCGGAATGGTGGGAAAAATAAGGCATTCTCTGAATACAGTGCGCAATTCAGGAAGAAAACCCGAGCGCGGTTAGAGAGAAACAGGACGCGGTTAGAGAAAAACAGAGAGAAAAAAGGCACGGAGACCGTGCCTTAGAGAGAAATCAAGCCAGTTCGCTAAGGCGTGCCAACTGTTCGAAGTAGTCGGGGAAAGTTTTAGCGGTACATTTCGGATCAAGAATGGTGACCGGCGTATCCGACAGCGCCACCAGCGAGAAACACATCGCCATACGATGATCGTTGTACGTCCCGATTTCTGCCGCTTTCAGCGTGGTGGGTGGCGTAATGCGGATATAGTCGTTACCCTCTTCCACTTCCGCGCCCACTTTACGCAGTTCAATCGCCATAGCAGCCAGACGATCGGTCTCTTTCACGCGCCAGTTATAAATATTACGCAGCGTAGTCGAACCACCCTGTGCGAAAAGCGCCGTCGTCGCGATAGTCATCGCAGCATCAGGAATGTGGTTCATATCCATGTCGATCGCGTGCAGTTCACCGCGCTCACATTCGATATAATCATCTCCCCAACGCACGATCGCCCCCATTTTTTCCAGCACATCGGCGAAACGAATATCGCCCTGCACGCTATGACGGCCTACACCGGTCACGCGCACCACGCCACCTTTAATCGCCGCGGCCGCCAGAAAATAAGAGGCTGATGACGCATCGCCCTCCACCAGATAGTCACCCGGAGAGCGATACTGCTGGCGACCCGTAATAAAGAAGCGTTGATAATTCTCATTACGTACGTCAATACCAAACGCTTTCATCATATGCAGCGTGATATCGATATACGGTTTAGAAACCAAATCGCCCTGAATGCTGATTTGCGTATCCTGCGCAGCCAGAGGCGCGGTCATCAACAGCGCCGTCAGGAACTGGCTGGATACGCTACCATCGACACTGATTTCGCCGCCCTGAAAACCGCCGTGCAGACGCAGCGGCGGATAGTGTTCCTGCTCCAGATAGTCGATTTTCGCCCCGCCCTGACGCAGTGCGTCGACCAGATGCCCGATTGGCCGTTCTTTCATACGGGGCTCCCCCGTCAGCACAATATCGCCATCCGTCAGGCACAGCGCAGCGGCCAGGGGGCGCATCGCTGTACCGGCGTTCCCTAAAAACAGCTCCAGCGGTTGCGACGCCGTAAACGCCCCACCAAGCCCCGTAATCTCACAGACTGTCCGCTCAGATGACAGATGATATTCCACGCCCAGCGCGGTTAAGGCGGTCAGCATATGGCGAACATCATCACTGTCTAACAGGTTAGTCAGTCGCGTCTTTCCTTCAGACAAGGCGGCCAGCAACAGCGCACGGTTAGAGACGCTTTTTGATCCTGGAAGGTTAAGGGTACCGTTAATCAGTTTGATGGGTTGTAGGGTCAGGGATTCCTGCATGTGAAGCCTATTCTTTCAACGTGGACATAAAAACCCCGGTAAGCCCGGGGTTTATCAAAATGTATATACCCGTCATACTTCAAGTTGCATGTGCGTTGGCTACGTTTAGTCACCCGAATCACTTACTTGAGTAAGCTCATCGGGATGCCTTCTCTTGCCGCCTGCCTGAAACTCGAATTATTTAGGGTATAGCGAGGTCGTATTAATCAACCGTGGCGACGTGCGAAGTCAGCCATAAATTCAGTCAGCGCTTTCACGCCTTCCAGTGGCATGGCGTTGTAGATAGACGCACGCATGCCGCCCACTACGCGATGGCCTTTCAGCGCATGCAAGCCCGCAGCGACGGATTCTTCCAGGAAGACTTTATCCAACGCAGCATCTGCCAGCAGGAACGGCACGTTCATACGAGAACGGTTCGCTATAGCAACGTCATTACGATAGAAATCATTACCGTCAATGGCGCTATACAGTAGATCGGCTTTCTCCTGGTTGCGTTTTTCCATTTCAGCCAGCCCACCATGCTCTTTCAGCCATTTGAAGACCATACCGGACAGATACCAGGCAAAGGTCGGTGGCGTGTTGAACATGGAGTCATTGTCCGCCAGAATCTGATAATCCAGAATCGATGGCAGCTCACGGCGCGCTTTACCCAACAAATCGTCACGCACGATCACCAGCGTCAGACCCGCAGGGCCAATATTTTTCTGCGCACCCGCATAGATCACGCCATAGCGGCTGACGTCAATACGACGAGACAGGATGCTGGAAGAATAGTCAGCGACCACAATTTTGTCGCCAAAATCCGGCTCTTCTTCAATCGCAATACCGTCAATGGTTTCATTCGGGCAGTAATGGACAAATGCCGCGTCATCAGACAATTGCCATTCGCGCATCGGTTTAATACCGCGCAGGCCGTCTACGCGCGTTTTTACGTCAATCACGTTAGGCGTGCAGTACTTTTCTGCTTCATTAATTGCGCTGTGTGCCCAATATCCACCGTCGATGTAGTCCGCGGAGGTACGTTCACCCAGAAGATTTAACGGGACAGCCGCAAATTGCGCGCGAGCGCCGCCGTGGCAAAAAAGTACTTTGTAGTTGGAGGGGATTTTCAGCAAATCACGCAGATCTTGTTCGGATTCAGCGGCAACCTGCATAAACTCTTTACTGCGGTGGCTGATTTCCATGACCGAGGTACCCAGGCCATTCCAATTACACAATTCCTGTTCAGCACGACGCAGTACTTCAACCGGCAGCATTGCTGGACCGGCGCTAAAATTAAAAATCTGAGTCATTTCCCCTCACCACACCTGAAAAATAGCGGCTGTTTTATCACCGTTGTTACAAATACCATTTTTATAAACCTGTCGGTTATAAAAATACCGCTGTTACAAGATAGTAGTTATAACGGAACGACCGCTATAACCACACTACTTTTACCCTGCTATCGGTTTTATCACTCGTCAATCGCGGCTGCAACGCTTATTGCGCTTTCATTATGCAAAACGGCACGTTACGCCGTCTGTTCTTTTTCACCATTGCCGATCTGTTATGAATAAATAGAGTCTGGACAGAAAAATCCGTATCATGCCGCTTCCGTTAATCTCGATAAGAGTGAACTCCATGACTCAAACGTTTATCCCAGGCAAAGACGCCGCCCTGGAAGACTCCATCGCCCGTTTTCAACAACAGCTCCAGGACCTGGGGTTTAACATCGAAGAAGCGTCATGGCTGAACCCGGTGCCAAACGTCTGGTCTGTCCATATTCGAGACCGCGATTGCCCGCTCTGCTTCACTAACGGCAAAGGCGCCAGTAAGAAAGCGGCACTGGCTTCCGCGTTAGGCGAGTATTTCGAGCGTCTGTCTACTAACTATTTCTTCGCTGATTTCTATCTCGGCAAGACAATCGCCAACGGTGATTTCGTTCACTACCCGAATGAAAAATGGTTCCCAATCCCGGCAGATGACACATTGCCGAAAGGCATTTTAGACGCCCGCCTGCACAAGTTTTACGATCCCGAGCAGGAGCTGAGCGCGAGCGATCTTATCGATCTGCAATCTGGCAATGCCGACAGAGGCATTTGCGCACTGCCGTTTACCCGCCAGTCCGATCAGCAAACCGTGTATATTCCGATGAATATCATCGGTAACCTGTACGTTTCTAACGGGATGTCCGCCGGGAACACCGCCAACGAAGCCCGCGTTCAGGGGCTGTCTGAAGTGTTCGAACGCAGCATCAAAAACCGCATCATTGCCGAGTTGATCAGCCTGCCGGAAATTCCGCAAGCGGTGCTGAATCGCTACCCTGGCGTGGTCGAAGCGATTGCGACGCTGGAGAAAGAAGGCTTCCCGATTTTCTCTTACGATGCCTCATTGGGCGGAAAATACCCGGTTATCTGCGTAGTCCTGTTTAACCCGGCTAACGGCACCTGTTTTGCCTCCTTCGGCGCGCACCCGGATTTCGGTGTAGCACTGGAGCGTACCGTCACCGAACTGCTGCAAGGTCGCGGTCTGAAAGATCTGGACGTCTTCACCCCACCGACGTTTGATGATGAAGAAGTGGCCGAACACGCCAATCTGGAAACCCACTTTATCGATTCCAGCGGCCTGATCTCCTGGGATATGTTCAAGAAAGACGCGGATTATGAATTTGCCGACTGGAGCTTTAAAGGGTCGACGGAAGAAGAATTCGCGACGCTAATGGCGATCTTCAAACAAGAAGATAAAGAAGTTTATATTGCCGACTATGAGCATCTTTCTGTTTATGCCTGCCGCATCATCGTGCCAGGAATGTCAGACATCTATCCTGCTGATGATCTGTTATTGGCCAATAACAGCATGGGTGCTCACCTGCGTGACACGCTGCTGGCGCTGCCTGACAGCAAATGGGAGAAAGAAGACTATCTGGCTCTGTTACAACAGCTGGATGACGAAGGGCTGGATGACTTCACCCGCGTACGCGAACTGCTCGGCATTGCTACCGGTAAAGATAATGGCTGGTTTACTCTGCGCGTTGGCGAATTGAAAGCGATGTTGGCACTGGCCGGCGGCGATCTGGATCAGGCGTTAAGCTGGACAGAGTGGACTCAGGACTTCAATGACTCCGTCTTTACAGCGCAGCGCAGCAATTATTATCGTTGCCTTCAGACACTGCTGTTACTGGCACAGGAGCCTGAACGCGACCCGGCAGAATATTACGACGCCTTTACCAAAATGTACGGCAGTGAAACGGTTGATGCCGCCAGTGCCGCCGTGGCTGGCGAAGCTTGCTTCTACGGCTTGTTTGCCGTGGATGACACCTTTGCCACGTTGCCTGCACACCAGTCACTGCTGGCTGCCTATGAAAAACTGCAGCAAGCTAAACGCCGTTACTGGCAAGCAAAATAATGTCTGATGGCGGCAGCCCGCGCGTCTTATATTGATAAGTACACGCTATGGCAAATAGCAATCTGCCGCTAGTCATCTTAAATAGCTCTTTATCTTAAAGGGCTATTTTATTATCTACAGGACGAATATTTATTATTCGTAATGCATAATCAGAACATTGTTATTGAATGGTGAATTTTTAATTAAATTACGTCGACAAGGTGGTACTGAAATTCTACAAAACATGATTTTTATTAACGCTAAATCGGTAGGTTTAACGCCTCCTCTTCAACTCTTTTTGCAAAATTTAAAATATTTTTTATCATAATATTCAAATAGTTAACCTGAAAAACACGGTATCCCACCCTCTTTGCCACCTTGTTAGTTTCTTGCAATATGATCCACGTCAAATTTTACCGTATACTGCTTTGTTAGTATCTCAATGCTGATAATTTTTAAGAGAGAGTTAGTGTGAAAGCTGACAACCCCTTTACTCTATTACTCCCGGCTGCAATGGCAAAAGTTGCTGAAGACGCCGGAGTTTATAAAGCTACCAAACAACCGTGTACAACGTTTTATTTGGCGATAACCGCGGGTGTATTTATTTCGATCGCCTTTGTCTTTTATATTACCGCCACCACAGGAACCTCAACGATTCCTTTCGGTATCGCGAAACTGATCGGTGGTATTTGTTTCTCCCTTGGTCTCATGTTGGTTGTCGTCTGCGGTGCGGACTTGTTCACCTCAACCGTTCTCATCGTGATTGCCAAGGCCAGTGGACGTATTACCTGGAAGCAACTAGCCTATAATTGGGCAAATGTCTATGTCGGCAACCTGATTGGCGCACTTTTCTTCGTTGGGCTTATCTGGTTCTCGGGAGAGCACATGGTCGCGAACGGTGCGTGGGGCCTCAACGTCCTGCAAACGGCAGAACACAAGCTGGAACACACATTTGTTGAAGCATTGTGTCTAGGTATTCTGGCTAACCTGATGGTTTGTCTGGCCGTGTGGATGAGCTACTCCGGCCGTACACTTACCGACAAAATGTTTGCCATGATCCTGCCTGTCGCCATGTTCGTTGCCAGTGGCTTTGAGCACAGTATCGCGAACATGTTCATGATTCCTATGGGCATCGTTATCAAAAATTTTGCGACCCCAGAATTCTGGAACGCCATTGGAATGGTGCCTTCTCAATTTGAACATTTAACCGTTAGCCACTTCATTACCGATAACCTGATTCCCGTCACGCTTGGGAACATCATCGGCGGTGGTGTCCTGGTCGGTTTGACATATTGGGTAATTTATTTGCGCGGTGGAGACAAGCACCACTAAGGTGCAATCGGCCGCAACGTCGGGTTTTAAGAAATCCATATCAAAGGTAGGTGTAAAATGACCGAGCTGAATGAAAAATTGGCCAATGCATGGCAAGGCTTTAGCAAAGGTGAATGGCAGGATAACGTCAATGTTCGTGACTTTATCCAGAAAAACTACACGCCGTATGAAGGTGATGAGTCTTTCCTGGCTGGCGCAACCAAAGCGACGTCTGCCCTGTGGGACAGCGTCATGGAAGGCATCAAGCAGGAAAACCGCACTCACGCCCCTGTTGATTTTGATACCAATGTTGCCGCAACTATCACGTCTCACGACGCGGGATATATCAACAAAGGTCTGGAAAAAATCGTTGGTCTGCAGACTGACGCTCCGCTGAAACGTGCGTTGATTCCGTTCGGCGGCATCAAAATGGTTGAAGGTTCATGCAAAGTTTACGGCCGTGAACTGGATCCTCAACTGAAAAAGGTCTTCACTGAATACCGCAAAACGCACAACCAGGGCGTGTTCGATGTTTATACTCCAGACATCCTGCGTTGTCGTAAATCTGGCGTTCTGACTGGTCTGCCAGATGCCTACGGCCGTGGCCGTATCATCGGTGACTACCGTCGCGTTGCGCTGTACGGTATCGACTACCTGATGAAAGACAAGTTTGCTCAGTTCACTTCTCTGCAAAGCAAACTGGAAAACGGCGAAGATCTGGAAGCGACAATCCGTCTGCGTGAAGAAATTGCCGATCAGCACCATGCTCTGAGCCAAATTAAAGAAATGGCCGCTAAATATGGCTGTGATATTTCTGGCCCAGCCACAACGGCTCAGGAAGCGGTTCAGTGGACTTACTTCGGCTACCTGGCTGCGGTGAAATCACAGAATGGTGCAGCCATGTCCTTCGGACGTGTATCCACCTTCCTGGATATCTACCTTGAGCGTGATCTGAAAGCGGGCAAAATCACCGAAGAAGAAGCTCAGGAAATGATTGACCATCTGGTCATGAAACTGCGTATGGTGCGTTTCCTGCGTACTCCTGAGTATGATGAACTGTTCTCTGGTGACCCAATCTGGGCAACCGAATCTCTGGCTGGTATGGGTCTGGATGGTCGTACACTGGTAAGTAAAACCAGCTTCCGTTTCCTGAACACCCTGTACACCATGGGGCCGTCTCCAGAACCAAACATGACCATCCTGTGGTCTGAAAAACTGCCACAGAACTTCAAAAACTACGCGGCTAAAGTCTCCATCGATACCTCTTCTCTGCAATACGAGAATGACGATCTGATGCGTCCTGACTTTAACAACGATGACTACGCGATTGCTTGTTGCGTAAGCCCAATGATCGTTGGTAAGCAAATGCAGTTCTTCGGTGCGCGTGCAAACCTGGCAAAAACCATGCTGTACGCCATCAACGGCGGCGTGGATGAAAAACTGAAAATGCAGGTTGGCCCGAAATCAGAACCGATCAAAGGCGACGTTCTGAACTTCGACGAAGTGATGGATCGTATGGATCACTTCATGGACTGGCTGGCAAAACAGTACGTTACCGCGCTGAACATCATTCACTACATGCACGACAAATACAGCTACGAAGCGTCGCTGATGGCACTGCATGACCGTGACGTGTTCCGTACTATGGCGTGTGGTATCGCGGGTCTGTCTGTTGCTGCTGACTCCCTGTCAGCCATCAAATATGCCAAAGTGAAGCCAATTCGTGATGAAGACGGCCTGGCTATCGACTTTGACATCGAAGGCGAATATCCGCAATTCGGTAACAACGACGCCCGTGTAGATGAACTGGCTTGTGACCTGGTTGAACGTTTCATGAAGAAAATTCAGAAACTGGCTACCTACCGTGGCGCAACCCCAACTCAGTCTGTTCTGACCATCACCTCTAACGTGGTATATGGTAAGAAAACGGGTAACACGCCAGACGGTCGCCGCGCAGGTGCGCCATTTGGACCAGGTGCAAACCCAATGCACGGTCGTGACCAGAAAGGTGCGGTGGCCTCTCTGACTTCTGTTGCTAAACTGCCGTTTGCTTACGCGAAAGATGGTATTTCTTATACCTTCTCCATCGTACCTAACGCGTTAGGTAAAGATGACAACGTGCGTAAAGCTAACCTTGCCGGTCTGATGGATGGTTATTTCCACCACGAAGCCAGCATCGAAGGCGGTCAGCACCTGAACGTCAACGTCATGAACCGTGAAATGCTGCTTGATGCGATGGAAAACCCAGAGAAATATCCGCAGCTGACTATCCGTGTATCTGGCTACGCAGTGCGTTTCAACTCACTAACGAAAGAGCAGCAGCAAGACGTCATCACCCGTACTTTCACTCAGTCAATGTAATTTCCATGACTGTCTGAAAAGGCGTAAAATAAAGGCTCCACGTCAGTGGGGCCTTTTTCTCACCCCCGATTGTCGTCCAGGTTGTTAGCCTGTTTTGCCAGCCCGCTATATTGCCCTCACCCTGTGGATGGCTCGCAAAACAGATTCGACGCAGCATCTGTCCTACGGTGTTTTTCTGTCAGCAATCCCTGCCAGATTGACACCTGCTTTCTTATGACTGCGCTCATAAAGACCGCTATTGTTCGGTCAAATTTGGAGAAAACCTCGCAATGTCAGTAATCGGTCGCATCCACTCCTTTGAATCCTGCGGCACTGTCGATGGCCCAGGCATCCGTTTCATCATCTTCTTCCAGGGTTGCCTGATGCGCTGCCTGTACTGCCATAACCGTGATACCTGGGATACGCACGGCGGCAAGGAAGTGACGGTGGAAGAACTCATGAAAGAAGTCGTGACCTACCGCCATTTTATGAATGCATCTGGCGGCGGCGTAACCGCATCCGGCGGCGAGGCCATCCTTCAGGCCGAGTTTGTACGCGACTGGTTCCGCGCCTGCAAGGCAGAAGGCATCAACACCTGTCTGGATACCAACGGGTTTGTACGCCGCTATGATCCCGTCATTGACGAGCTATTGGACGTCAGCGATTTAGTGATGCTCGATCTGAAACAAATGAACGACGATATACACCAGAATTTAGTTGGCGTATCGAACCACCGTACCCTGGATTTCGCTCGCTATCTAGCAAAACGCAACCAGCGTACCTGGATACGTTACGTGGTCGTCCCCGGTTGGTCTGATGACGATGCGTCCGCACACAAACTGGGCGAATTCACCAAAGATATGACGAACATCGAGAAGATTGAGCTTCTTCCCTATCATGAGCTTGGCAAACACAAGTGGATAGCGATGGGTGAAGAGTACAAATTGGATGGTGTTAAACCACCGAAGGCCGATACCATGGATCGCATTAAGTCGATTCTTGAAGGCTACGGCCACAAGGTCATGTACTAACCTCTGATAGGGTTTGAAAAAATAGCGCGCTGATGGCGCGCTGTTTTCATGGTAGCGGAGAGATATTCTTACCTCGTTAAGCACTGCGCTAAGCCAGATTTCCTGCTGCCTTGATTTTCACCTGTACCGCATTCCCCGGCAAATAAGCCAACGGAATTTCCTGGTAATCGATGATTTCAACGCTGCCCGGCATCGCTCCCGTTTCTTCTGCAAGGCAAATAGTTTGTTGCTGCAGTTCGCTTTTTATCTTTTCGCGATCGTTATCCGGCATTTTCACTACGCGTTCAATCTGTGCGCCAACCTTCCCTAACGCCACACCAACCGCATTTGCCGCATCGAAATTCTGCGGACGCATAACCTGACTGATACCAGATAAAATGTCAGGCAGCAAAATACTGCCGCCACCCACAAGCACAGCGGGAATAGCTGCACTCGACGATTTGATCCGATCGATAGCACTTTCCACTTTATCAATCATCTGGCGATAAGCCTGCTGGCAAAGCGCTTTATCCAGTTCGGGCAACGGACGAGGAAGCTCGGATGCCCATCGCTCACGGTAGAGTTGCAGCATGATATCGCTGAGCGTTAACGTCTGCCCGCCAAAGCTGACGCCCTGCTCAAGCAGGCGATAGCCGACGCTGTCAGGCCCAAGAGTGAGTTTTCCATCCTGCGACTGCCGCACACAGGTTCCACCACCAATGCCGATAGAGATAATATCCGGCATTCTGAAATTCGTCCGCACATCGCCCACCTCAACGGCGATGGCAGATTCACGCGGAAAGCCATTCACCAACACGCCAATATCTGTCGTTGTGCCGCCGACATCGATAATCAATGCGTTATCCAGTCCAGAAAGGTGACACGCTCCACGAATCGAGTTCGTTGGCCCGCAGGCCATCGTCAGAATGGGGTATTGCTTCACCATACTTTCGGACATCAATGTACCGTCGTTTTGCCCGAAGAACGGCGTAGCCTTAATACCATGCCGGACTAACGCTTGCGTAAAGCCGCTAACAAACCGGTTGGCGGTGCTTTGTAACGATGCATTCAGGATGCTTGCGTTTTCCCTTTCCAGTAGTCCCGTGCTGCCGATCCGGTGGGATAACGACAGGGAGATTTCAGGTAATGCTGCATTTACCCATTGGGCAACCTGCATCTCCTGCTCATTATTAACGGGAGAAAATACGCCGCAGATCGCCACGCTATCCACATGACCGCGCATTCTGTCACAGGCTGCCAAGACCTCATCTCGCACTACGGGATGAATCTCACGGCCATCAAATTCATAGCCGCCATGAATTTGGTAAAAATGCTGACCTAACGTTCTTTGCCACTCGTCATCCCAGCCAAATAGCGGCGGGACGCTATCGCTGCTTGGCAGACTCAGGCGTAATAATCCAACGCGATCCAGCCCTTTCCGCTCAACAATCGCATTGGTACATTGCGTTGTGCCCAACATCGCATAGCGAATATGTTGCGGCTCAATACCTGACTGTGTCAGAACGTCTGCAATAACTCGTTCGATGCCGCTATAAATATCCAGGCTGGTAGGAAATTTGGCCGTCGCAATACAGCGCAGATCTGCATCTAAAATTGCTGCATCCGTGTTGGTGCCGCCGACATCAATCCCGAGTCGGTAATTATTTTTATGTAACATCGGGAAAGCCTCAGCGATTTGCAAGCTGTTCTATCGGCACATACTGCACCGGATAACCGAAATACTCCGGCCCCGCAACGTCAATCCCTCTTGGCGTTCGCCACTTTTCATTACATGGATAGGCAATGACATCAACTCGCTGCCCATAACGTAAATGTTCCGTAATAATCGGACGTCCGGTTTCACTGTCTACGATGGAGATTAAATCAGGCACAACAGCCAGCAGATTATCCTGCGTAGGATCTGTCACCTGTGAGGAGCGATAAGCAAGCAATAGCTCATTCTGGAAAAGCACCGTAAACGACTCACCCTTGTCGTTCCCCATGCCATCCAACACCACTTTGCCCCGAGCGAAACCACCCGTTGTGCGCCGTACCACATCAACAATTTTGCCCGATGCAACGATATAACCATTGAGTACCGTAAGCAGAGACTGTACCGGGTGACTGCCCGACTGATGAGCCTGACGCAGCATTCTTCCAATATCCTGCGCCAGAGTAAGCGTCCCCTTAATGGCGCTGCGCTTAAGTTCGCTACCGCGCAACGGATAATCGCACATGGCGCATGCGGCGCCCATTTGCTCCACAATTGAGCGTGCTAGCCGCTCCGACCATATACCATCGATAGGATTAAGAATGACAGCGTTGCCCTTCTCATCCGCCAATGTATTTGGAGCAGAGGTTAAATCATCGAGAAAAAAGGTCACCATCTGCGCTTCGGGGAACGCTCTGCCCATTGCATCACAATCAATAACAGGCAACCCTTTCGCAGCCGCAACAACTAGCGGTATTAACGAGTTAATACCGCCGACTTCGATAGAAAAAGTTCCAGAGGCTGACTCAGTGAGGTAATTCTCCATGGTTTCAAATGCCAAGAGAATTTGCCGCGGTGAAATGATTTTTTCGACAGAGACAGTCGGCGCTCCCATCGTACTACACGGGATAAAGAGCGCATTGTCATTGACATCATCCAGGTTGCACAATGTGACAGGCTTCCCATGACGCAAAGCATTTTTCGCAATTAGCGATCCTAAATAAGGATCCCCGCCACCGCCAGTACCAAGGATTGAAGCACCTAGCGCGATGTCGTCTATCATTTCAAAATCAATATATCGGACCATTACTTACCCAATAACCACCGAACAACCTAGGATTTAGAGAATCAATGGACAGACTCTGCCAACTGCGGGAACATTTTCCGCATTGCGATATACATCACCAAACTGATTATTATGCCATCCAACGTAGAAACGGATGTGATCGTAAACAAATCAAAGAAATCTGTAGCGGTTAATAAGCTTACAAAACTGCCGGATAACCACGCGATAGAGGCACAAATATTCAGTAATGGCGGTTGCGATGCATCCTGCGTTAAACGCGAAGAGTCAAAAAAGTAATATTCAGCAAGGTAAACCCCTGCAATAGGGGAAATTAGGACACCTAGTAACGACAAAAACTGGGTGAAGTTATTAATCATGCCGTTATAGGCCAAAAAAAGACCAGCAAATGCCATCAACACAACGAGTATTGGCCGGGATATTGCCCTGACAACAACCGAGAGTCCTAGTGAGGCTGAAATTAAATTAGAGCTATTCGTTGTCCATTGAGCAAAAATCAAAATCACAATCGCTGAAACACCGAGTCCTATGGTAAAAAATATTTCAACCAAATCGTCACTGCCAACCATATGGGTCAATATGAGCGCAACAAGAATCGTTGCGCTATTTCCTAGTAAGAATCCCAAGCCTGAGCCTAATATGGCATCTTTACGTGTTCTGGAATAACGAGCGATATCAGGTGACATGATACTTGCCGCTACTATCCAGATAGAAACCACGTAAGAAATAGCACTCCCTAAACTTATCGGTTTTTTAATAACCACTTCAGCAGGGGAAGCATGGCCATTAGCAGCCAGATAGATTCCTGAGATAATGAGTATAAGCATTAGCGGGACACTTAATGCGCTGAGTTTACCTAACGCACGAACGCCCCAAATGGCCGTCGATGCCATGAGAGCCATACCAAAAAGCAGAATAAAAAAGCGTCCAGGTTCAAGCTGATAATGTAGCAATGCTTTTTGCAGCATCACACCAAAGAAATCGAGTTGAAAGGCAAACCATCCAACAAGTGAAACAGCGGAAAACACGCCGATCACTTTCCCACCTAGCCGCCCAAAAACAGAAATACTGAGTAACGTTGTTGACAGCCCGCAGCCATAACCAACGTTCGCACACAATGCAGCAAGGACACCCAGTAACGCAGATCCAATAAGCGTGGCGATAACAGCTTGAGAAAAAGGTAATCCACTACTTAGAAAAGAGCCGAGAAATAGGCCAGAAATATCGATCCCGATAGCCAGCCATATCAAGGCAATGACATACCAGCTTTTTCTGGCTTCTACAGGAACCTTTTCGTATTCGTAATCATAGATCTGCCGCTCCTGTTGTTCTTTTTCAGGTACAGCTTTCCCTTGAGACATATTCCCTCCATTAAATAAGCAGCAAATAATTATTGTATCGTTGTGATATTTTATAGAGGTTGCCTGACGGCGTATAGAACAATGGTGTCGTCAGCAAGCTAACAACACCATTGTGCTTATGAGAGACCCTGATGTGACGCATAAAACCACACATTTTGTGGCAACCACATCAACGATGTGGCGTGATGACAAGATAAATGGGTTTCATATCGATTAATACAGATATATTTTGATGTTAACATTCAGATATGTAATGTATGCGAAGGAAATGCTATGCGCTTAGACAAACTGGAGATTCGCTGGTTAAAACTCTTTTGTAAAATTGTTGAAAAACAAGGGATTACTAACGCACAAGATGCAACGGGCTTAAGCCAACCCGTACTAAGCCACTACCTCTCTCGTCTTGAGGATACGCTCGGACTGGTGCTGTGCGAACGTGGTCGTGGCGGCTTTGCCTTAACAACCGAAGGTGAGGTGGTCTATCAAGAAGCTAAATCTGTCATTTCCACACTCGATGACTTCGCAAACAGACTGGCTCGTATCAAACATCAACTTATAGGTAAGGTAAAACTAGGCTGTCTGGATAATATCGCAACACACCCCAACAACGTTGTATCACAAGCGATATCCCATCTTTATGACCAAAGCCCTGAAGTTAATGTCGAAATCGAAATTATGGAATACCTTCCTCTGATGGAGAGGCTAAAAAATGGACACCTTGATATTGTTCTCAGCGCCCTACCCGATGACATTCCTGCGGACATTTTTTATCAGCCCGTCTTTGTCGAACACAGCTATTTTTATTCTCTAGCAGAAAATGCTGAAATGATCGAACATGAATGGCTCAATGGTGAATTAAATCCTCGCCGGCTATTAATTGGCGGGCATGCCGTCAATGAAATATCTAAACAGCTAGGTTCGGTATCAAAACAGGGTTATCACCAGACCGCCTGGCATCTTGAAGGAAGTCTGTTGCTATTGCTGGCAGGAACACATATTGGTTTTCTCCCCGATCACTATGCCGCTCCTTGGGTTGAAAAAGGCAAACTCACCGCAATTGCGCCAGATCGTTTAAAGCTAACCAGCATATTTTATCTGGTGCGAAACGCAAAACAGCGCCTTAGCCCGGTAGCCGAAGCGCTGTGGAATAACATGGTCGAAGCAGGACAAAGCTCGTTGGCCAGCCTCGATACCGCTAGCTCAAGCAGCAGCTAATGGCGTTGGATGGTGATCGACTTTTCTGAGCAACATCGTCAGATAAATCATGGCAATAACCGCGATCAAGACAAACAGCAAGCGATCGGAGTAGCTCTGCATCAATACCGCAGCAACGCTTGGCCCGCAAAGACTGCCAAGCGTATAGCTGAGGAGCAAGGCCTGATTCATCGCTACCAGTTCATCAGGACGTACTTTTTCACATGCCCACGACATGGCAACGGGATACAGCGTAAACCCTGCACATCCCAACAGTAACAATGACGGCGCCATGGCATAGTGACTAATGCTTAACATGGCAATACAGCCAATAATAACAACAAAGACCAATACGCGGAGAACCAACAGGCGTCCATACCGATCTGCCATACGCCCAATCGGCCATTGACCGATAATCCCTGAGCTGATCAGCAGTGCCATCCAGTATCCAACCTGCGCGTCATTCATTCCCTGATGAGAGAGATACAGCGGCATCAAACCATACAGCGAGCCTAAAATTGCACCGGAAATAATACAGCCGTGTACGCCTAAACGTGCACTGCGATACGTCAGCATTTTCAACATACTGACCGGTTTTTCTTGCTGTTCTGGCGGTGTGGGAAGGCGAGTAAACAGCAAGGGGAATATCGCTAAAATAACCAGTGCGACCATCCACGGCAGGACGCTTAACAATGCTGTCGGCAATACGCCAAGCAGGAGTTGTCCAATCACGCTACCGAGGTAATAGGCAATCATATAAGCAGCCAGCAGTTGCCCACGTTGCGTCGGCGTTCCACTGCATAACAACGCGCTTTCAACCACGACCCAGATTAACGCACAACCGACCCCGGCAAGAAAGCGCCAAAATAGCCAACTGCCAATATCGGCAGAAATACCGAGACCAGCAATCGCGATGCCAAATACCAGAGCGGCCAAATAATAGCTGCGGTTAAACCCATAAAGTTTGATTAATTTACCGGCTAATAGCGTTCCAACCAGATTGCCGCCGAAATAGGATGAGCCAACGAGGCCAACCTGCCAGACGGGAAGAGATTGATAACTCAGCCAAAGTGGTACCAGAGTATTTAATACCGCGATACAAACTGTTAGCAGTAAGAGTCCGCAGAGCAATAGCAGCACTGGGCGGGAATAAGCAGACATAGCGAAGTGGATAACCAAACAACCGGAGAAGAGTGAGCGCATCATGCCACTGCGTATATAAAAGTCAATCCGGGCAAAAAGTGCTAAAAGTCCTTTCTCAAATGATGGATTGAAAGAATTCATCAACACATACAGGGATGCCGTTACACTTGAAAACAGAAGCAACCTATTCCCCTGATTTTAAATTATTTTTAGCTTTAAAATTCAGTCACACAGGTTGTTTAAGGTAGAGAAGCTATTTTTACGATGAAAAAATATTACCGAACAGGAGGCGTAAAAAAAGCGCCTTTAAACGGGCGCTTTTTTCAGATAGCAGAAATTAGCCAATAAATTCCAGCCCGCCCATGTATGGACGCAGCACTTCAGGAATTTCAATACGGCCATCAGCCTGCTGGTAGTTTTCCAGAACCGCTACCAGTGTACGACCGACTGCCAGACCAGAACCGTTCAACGTGTGAACCAGACGGGTCTTCTTGTCGGACTTGCTACGGCAGCGAGCCTGCATACGACGCGCCTGGAAATCCCACATGTTTGAGCAAGAGGAGATTTCACGGTACGTATCTTGCGCCGGCAACCAGACTTCGAGATCATACGTTTTGGTGGAGCCAAAGCCCATATCACCGGTGCACAGCAAGACCTTACGATACGGTAATTTCAACAGTTGCAGTACCGTTTCGGCGTGGGTCGTTAATTCTTCCAGCGCCTGCATAGAATCTTCAGGGCGGACGATTTGTACCAGTTCGACCTTGTCAAACTGATGCATACGAATCAACCCACGCGTATCTCGACCATACGAACCTGCTTCAGAACGGAAGCAAGGCGTGTGGGCAGTCATCTTCAACGGCAAGGATTCTTCATCAAGAATCTCGTCACGCACCAGATTGGTCAACGGAACTTCAGCCGTCGGAATCAGTGCATAGTTGCTGCTTTCCGCTTCTTCACTCAACGGTCGGGTATGGAACAGATCTTCGCCAAATTTAGGCAACTGACCAGTACCGTATAACGTGGCATGATTGACCAGGTAAGGCACATAGACTTCCTGATAGCCATGCTGTTGCGTATGCAAATCCAGCATGAACTGGGTAAGTGCACGGTGCAGACGAGCAATTTGCCCTTTCATCACGACAAAACGCGCACCGGTCAATTTCACCGCCGCGGCAAAATCCAGCCCGGCAGCCATCTCGCCGAGTTCAACATGATCGCGCACGGGGAAATCATATTTACGCGGTTCACCCCAGCGAGTCACTTCCTGATTCTGCGTGTCGTCCTTTCCAAGCGGCACCGAGTCGTCCGGCAGGTTCGGGATCGTTAACGCCAGATCGCGAATTTCATTCTGCAACTGATCCAGCTCGGCTTTCGCGGCATCCAGTTTTTCGCCTAATGTGTTAACTTCACGACGCAAAGGCTCGATATCTTCACCGCGTGCTTTCGCTGCACCAATCTCTTTCGATCGGGAGTTACGCTCTGCCTGCAGGCTTTCGGTTTCTACCTGCAATACTTTACGACGTTCTTCCTGCTTACGCAGGGTCTCAACATCCAGCTTAAAGCCTCTGCGAGCCAGTAACTTTTCGGCGACTGCGTCTAGCTCATTGCGCAGTAAATTGGGATCGAGCATGCTAATCCTGTGCTTATGATTATCAAATGAAATGGTTGCTTACACGGCGCGCTACGCGGCCGATTTCAGAAAATACCGCAATAACCTTACCGCAACGCTTAGTTCAACGGTAGCGTTTTGTCGGGCTATTTTGATCCTGAGTGGCAAGCCAGGCGAGCTTTTCACCAATTTTGCCCTCAAGGCCGCGTGAGGTCGGCGCGTAATAGTGCGTATCGGCCATTTCCGGCGGAAAGTAGATCTCACCGGCCGCATAGGCATTGGGTTCATTGTGTGCGTACCGATACTCTGCCCCAAGCCCCATTTCTTTCATCAACCCGGTCGGCGCGTTGCGCAAGTGCTCGGGAACATCATAGTCTGGCTTCTCGCGCGCATCCTGCATCGCCGCTTTGAACGCGCTATACACAGCATTACTTTTGGGGGCGCAGGCCAGATAAACGATCGCCTGAGCAATGGCGCGCTCCCCTTCCGCTGGGCCAACGCGAGTGAAGCAATCCCAGGCGGAGATCGCCACCTGCATCGCACGCGGGTCGGCATTGCCGACGTCTTCCGACGCAATCGCCAGCAATCGTCGGGCAACATACAGCGGATCGCCACCGGCGGTGATAATTCTGGCGTACCAATAAAGCGCCGCATCCGGCGCAGAGCCTCTTACCGATTTATGCAGCGCCGAAATCAGGTCGTAATAGCGATCGCCTTTATTATCAAAGCGGGCACTACGCTCGCCAGCAATTTCGTTAAGAAGCGCAGGCGTCAGGACTCGCATACCCTGCGCGTCAATTTCCGCCATATCCGCCATCATTTCCAGGCTATTCAGAGCACGTCTGGCATCACCATTGACCAATTCAGCCAGCATCCGCGCGGTGTCGGCAGGCAGGACAATATTCTGTCCGCCGAATCCCCGCTCGCTGTCGCTCATCGCCTGCTGCAATACCTGTTCGATATCTTCTACCGTCAGCGCTTTTAGCAAATAGACACGGGCACGAGATAACAACGCGGAATTGAGTTCGAAAGAGGGATTTTCCGTTGTTGCCCCAATGAAGGTGATCGTTCCATCTTCGATATGTGGCAAAAACGCATCCTGCTGGCTTTTGTTGAAACGATGGACTTCATCGACAAACAAAATGGTACGACGCCCCGCATTGCGGTTTTGTCGGGCACGTTCAATCGCTTCACGAATTTCTTTAATGCCAGACGTCACGGCAGAAATGCGTTCTACATCAGCCTGCCCGTAATGCCCAATCAATTCTGCCAGCGTGGTTTTTCCCGTTCCTGGCGGTCCCCAGAGAATCATGGAGTGCAACTGCCCTGCCTCGATTGCCCGTGGCAAAGGCTTACCGGCGCCTAACAGGTGCTGTTGACCAATATACTGCGCCAACGTCGCTGGCCGCATACGCGCGGCCAGGGGCTGGAATTCGTTGTGGGAAAAATCAAGGGACAGGTTGCTCACTCTGGCCTCACTGACGCTGGTCATCCAGCGTGACGCCTTTCGGCGGTGTGAACGTGAATTGCGCGGCATCAACAGCGGTATTTTGCTGGTTCTTCAGCACATAAGTGCTTCGCTGGCCATCCTGTTCCGTCGCGGTAAACTGCTTGATTGTGCCGTTGGTCGTCACATTAATCGCGAACTGTTTCAGGTTGCCGCTCGCAGATTTCGGCGTAAGTTCAAAGTCATCGCCTTTCTGACGCACATTGTATTTATTCCAGTCGCTGGCATCGTTACGCGTAATCAGAATGAACGGCGTATTTCCTGTTGCATCCTTCAGCCAGGTTGCCGTGACTTGCTCCACAAACGGATTGTAGAACCAGAGCGTTTTTCCGTCAGAAATCAGCGTACTTTCATCAGGTGATGTGGTTTTCCAGTTAAATAAGTTAGGGCGCTTCAACCACAGTTCACCTTCCCCTTCCTGCACGGCTGCGCCATCGGCGCTGGTGACTTTCTGGCTAAAATTTGCATGGAAACTGTTTACTTTATTGAGGCGACCCTGCAAATCTTTTGCCGCGTCCGCATAGACAGCGGTTGAGGTCACACCTGCAATCAGGCAACTGATAGCTAACCACTTTTTCATACGCATAATCCTTTGAATTTCCTGATATAACAACCTTCACATATTGAGGTCAGATGTTTTGCAAGAGACCCATGTGATTTGTGGAACGGTGTTATTTGTCGATCGACGTTATCTGTAGATCCACGTTACCTATATAACTATGTTATCTGAACCCACTCGGGCGGTGATAGGTGAATTATCTGCTTATCACCGCTTTTACGCTTCTTTGCATAAGGGCTGCACGCGCAGCCCTTATAGTGGAGTGAGGTCAATCAATACAACGCACTTATTCCATTGATGGCGGTGCCAATACCTCGCGATTGCCATTGTGCCCAGGGGAGCTGACAATGCCCTGTGCTTCCATTTGCTCAACGATTCGCGCGGCACGGTTATAGCCGATTCGGAACTGTCGCTGTACACCGGAAATGGATGCACGACGCTTATCGACCACAAACTCTACTGCCTGATCGAACAGAGGATCGAGTTCTTCATCGCCATCAAGGCCGAGGCTTCCACCTTCACCATCATCGCCACCACTGACAATATTATCGATATATTGAGGACGCCCACGCGCTTTCCAGTCCTGAACGACAGCGTGCACTTCCTCGTCGCGGACAAAAGCGCCATGAACGCGGACAGGTATCGAGGAGTTAGGCGCCATATACAGCATATCCCCCATCCCCAATAGAGATTCTGCACCGCCTTGATCGAGGATAGTCCGTGAGTCGATCTTGCTGGACACCGTAAACGCGATACGCGTCGGAATATTCGCTTTGATCAATCCGGTGATAACATCAACGGAAGGACGCTGCGTTGCCAGTACCAGGTGAATACCCGCAGCACGCGCTTTTTGCGCCAGTCGGGCAATCAGCTCTTCAACTTTCTTACCCACCGCCATCATCAGGTCAGCAAATTCATCGACCATCACCACAATATACGGCAGTTTTTCCAGCACTGGCGGCGTCATATCCATACTGTCGCCCGGCTTCCAGAACGGATCGGGGATCGGGCGTCCCATCGCATTTGCTGTCATCACCCGTTCGTTGTATCCCGCCAGATTACGCACGCCAAGCGCCGACATCAGCTTATAGCGACGTTCCATTTCACCGACGCACCAACGCAACGCATTTGCCGCATCCTTCATGTCGGTCACGACTTCCGTCAACAAATGCGGAATACCTTCGTACACCGAAAGTTCCAGCATTTTCGGGTCGATCATGATAAAGCGCACGTCTTCCGGCGTGGCTTTATACAACATACTGATAATCATGGCGTTGACGCCGACCGATTTCCCCGACCCTGTCGTACCCGCAACCAGCAGGTGCGGCATTTTCGCCAGATCGGCAACGACAGGATCGCCTGCAATATCTTTACCCAGCACAATCGACAGCGGCGACGGATTATCGCGGAATTTGTCGCAATCCAATACTTCACGCAGATAAACCGTCTGACGATGCGCATTCGGCAGTTCCAGACCGACATACGGTTTGCCTGGAATCACCTCAACAATACGCACTGCAACAACGGACAGAGAACGCGCCAAATCGCGCGACAGATTCGAGATACGTGCGGCTTTAACGCCCGGTGCCAGATCCAACTCAAACCGCGTGATCACCGGGCCTGGCGAATGATCGACCACATCTGCTTTTACCCGGAAATCAGCCAAACGCGCTTCGATCAGTCGCGCCGTCTGTTCCAATGCGAAATTATCAATAGGCGCTTCGCTAGCCGGCGGCGGAGTCAACAAATCCAACGTTGGCAGCGGCGTAGTTGGCTTCTGCAGCGGTTGTTCATTACGCATCAGGAACGGGTGAATCAAGCCATCCATTGCCGGATGATGCGTTGGTGTTGCCACCGTTTCCTGTTTCGCGGCCTCAACAGGCGCTGACGTTGGTTGCGCTGGCTGACCAAACATCAACGGGTTGCGCTCATCCTCATCATCCTCATGTTCACCAGCATGCATCGGCGGAAACTCGGGTTCAGAACGGTAGGACGGCGGTGTATACGTGGACTCGCTGAACGTAGGCGGCTCAGGCTCGCGCTCACTCTCCGCGCTAAACGGCGAGAATGAAAAAGCGTTATGCGATGTGACAGAATTTGGCTGAACAGGCGCACTGACCACACGCGGTGCTATCGGAGCAGGGATTTCCTCATCGCGCTGCAATGCGCTGGCATCATAACGTGACTGCTGCTGTGCCGCGAAATCCCTGGCGAGCTGCGCTTGTAGAAGCGCGTCTTCATCGTCTTCCTGTGACGGATATTCATCACCGTAACGCTGGCGTTGCTGATCCAGATACGCTTGCTGCAATGCGGCTTCCTGCTGGGCGATATCATCCGGCGTCTCTTCCTGATACACATCATTCGCCAATTCCGTTTCTGCACTACCGCTCTGCGCCTGCAACCTTGCTTGCTCTTCAGCCAGCCGCTGCGACGGCAGTTTGATTCCGTAGGACGCCAGCTCGCGGCGAGTAGGAATACGCACCGGATTAGGGCGCGGCAGTTCCGGTCCAACGCCGCGTTTAATCTGCGGGTTATCATCCCCATCGGCGCTGAACGCTGGCATAAAGGTGTTGTTCGCGTTGAAATCCGTACCACGCTCAGGCTGTGGTGCCTCAGCAAAGGGCTGAACCGCCGCTGCCGTTACGATCGGCGGTACGGTACTCTCTCCGTAACTATTCCCGTAAGGTGCATACGCGCTGCTATGGAGTTCAGGCGAGCTTGCGATCTCTGGCATTGCCGCTGGCGTTTCAGGGATTTCAAACGAATACAGCGGCGGATTTAGCGACGGCGTCTTATCGATCGTTGATGGGACAACAGGTGGCACAATACCAGACGATGTGTCAGGCAACGCCGAATCAGACGCGGCCAGTTCAGGGAATGTTGCCCCCGCAACTGACGCCTCTGCTGAGAGAACTGGCTGTGTCGCTGTCGGTGCGTTCTCAGCTAACGGTGATGACTCGTCTATCTTATTGTCTGCCGTCGTGTCGTTTACCGCATCAGCCACGGAAGGCTCAGAAAACAGAACATCATCGTCATCACGCTGTTGTGTGACTGCCTCACCCGACGCCTCATCGTGACGCAGATTAAGCGCATCGCGCTCATCCTCTTCACGATCGTGTTCTTCGCGATAGTCCTCGTCGCGGCGTGAACGGTTTGACATAAACGTCAGACAACCCAAGACACCTGCGCCAATTTTTTCAGCGATCGTTAACCATGACCAGCCGGTAAACAGTGTTAACCCTGCCCCCCACACGCACAGCAGAATCAGCGTCGCACCCATGCTGTTGAAACGCGGGATCATTGAGCTGCTCAACAGGCTTCCCAACACACCACCGGAAGCAAAATAGTAGAGATCGTCAATATTCAACGCAGCCAAACCGCAAGAGGTCAGGATCAGCGCCAATGTCCCAATCAGGCGAAGTGAAAAGGTAAAATAGTCAATAGTCTGGTTGTTATCACGCTGGCGGAAAGCGACCCAGCACAGGGATAACATAATCGGTGGAATGGCGTAGGCCAGCACACCAAAAATGAAGAACAGCGTATCCGCCAGCCATGCACCTGCTACACCACCGAGGTTGTGAATCGGTTCGTGCCATGCAGTCTGTGACCAACTGGGGTCGGAAGGGCTGAAACTGAGTAGTGCGACACTAAGATAAACCGCAAAAAGTGCCACAACGATTAAAATCGCTTCAAGCAAACGACGTGTTCCACTGAGTTTTTTCAGGGTAACGTCTTTATCTTCTGTATATTCCTGGCTCAAGAGTCTCTCCAGGGGCCTGTAAGGTTTATGACAAAGCGCCGAGAAAACCCGGCGCTGGGACTGTATAAATTCACAGGAGTGTAGCTGAATTTATCGGGTTTTGCACCCACACGTTTATCGCGTCTTAATAACCAGACGGTTGCTTTGCTTCACTTCTTCCATCACCACGTAGGTACGGGTGTCGTTTACGCCCGGCAAACGCAGCAGCGTTTCACCCAGAAGCTTACGGTAAGCAGACATATCCGGCACGCGCGTTTTCAACAGGTAGTCAAAATCACCAGAAACCAGATGACATTCCTGAATTTCTTCCAGCTTCTGCACCGCAGCATTAAACTGTTCAAACACATCAGGCGCGCCGCGGTTTAGCGTTATTTCAACAAAAACCAGCAGTGACGCATCCAGATAATGCGGGTTTAGCAGTGCTGTGTAACCGTTAATGAAACCCTGTCTTTCCAGACGACGCACGCGCTCCAGACAAGGTGTTGGCGACAGCCCAACACGTTTGGACAGCTCGACATTGGAAATACGCCCATCTTTTTGCAATTCGTTCAGGATGTTACGATCAATACGATCGAGATCTTTTCCTGGCCGTTTTTTAGTGTCTACCATTATTATTGTCTCTCTTCACTTTTCCCTGCACCCGCTTACCCCGATAGACCTCATGTATCAGAGCTACCCTTAAAGAAGACACGCTGCCTATTTTGTATATCAAAAGTCATTAACTTCTCGTTCTCGCCCCACGTATTGCTCACCCGCGAAAAAGACCATCACGTCATATCCGTGGCCCAGAGGCCTACTACCTGCGCAAAAACGAATAAAAAACCGAGCTTTTAACTGTCCACATACAAAAAATTTCCTCTTACCCAGATGTTTTCGCAAATGCACAGCCGATTGTCAAAGCAAAACAACGAAAATCAGAAGAAACTGCCAGATTGGATAAGCCAGAGCCATTCGCCAAGGTGACTTCAATCATTTTACTTATGAATGTGGCTGATTTTTCAGCTATTTGTCATCACCATCGCCATTAACGATTAAACAAATAGCCAGCAACTTTTCTGCATACTTTTTTTACTCCTGTAATTTCCTTACAATCGTTCTCATTGTCCGTGGTAGAGACTGTTCGTAATAAGTCAGCGTGTTTGTCGTAGAGACCGTTCATATGAACATTATCCGCCGTAATGAAATGAGGAAAGCATGGGTACCGTTAAACATCACAAGTTATTGATTCTGGGTTCAGGCCCGGCTGGCTATACTGCCGCAGTTTATGCTGCACGGGCGAACTTACAGCCAGTATTAATCACTGGTATGGAAAAAGGCGGTCAGTTGACGACCACGACCGAAGTCGAAAACTGGCCGGGCGACGCCGATGATTTAACAGGCCCACTGTTAATGGAACGCATGCACGCACATGCAACCAAGTTCAATACCGAAGTGATCTTCGATCATATTGAACGTGTTGATTTACAGAACCGCCCCTTCCGTTTATTCGGTGATAGCGACGAGTACACCTGTGACGCGCTGATCATCGCCACTGGGGCATCGGCTCGCTACCTTGGTCTGCCATCTGAAGACGCATTCAAAGGCAAGGGCGTTTCCGCCTGTGCAACCTGTGACGGATTCTTCTACCGTAATCAGAAAGTTGCCGTGGTGGGTGGCGGGAATACCGCTGTTGAAGAAGCGTTGTATCTGTCTAACATCGCTGCGGAAGTGCATTTAATCCACCGCCGCGAGACGTTCCGTTCGGAGAAGATTCTGATCGATCGTCTGATGGACAAAGTCAAAAATGGCAACATCACCCTGCATACCAACCGTACGCTGGACGAAGTGCTAGGCGATGATATGGGTGTGACCGGTGTTCGTATCCGCGATACGCAAAGCGATGCAGCGGAAGAGCTGGAACTGGCTGGCGTGTTTATCGCTATCGGTCATAGCCCGAATACGGCTGTGTTCGGCGGTCAGTTGGAACTGGAAAACGGCTATATTAAAGTGCAATCCGGTATTCACGGCAACGCGACACAGACCAGTATTCCTGGCGTCTTTGCCGCAGGCGACGTTATGGACCACATTTACCGTCAAGCTATTACCTCCGCAGGTACTGGCTGTATGGCGGCACTGGATGTAGAACGTTACCTGGACGGATTAACCGTCAGCAAGTAATACGCGATTAAGAACGGAGCGGCGATAGCCGTTCCGTTTCTTCCCTCTGATTACCTCACGCAACACAAAAATTGATCGTCTCCCACATTTCATCTCTCCTTTTCGTTTGCAGCGCGTCCCCGTCGCGGTAACATGGCATCTATCTGCCTGATAGAAGATAATTTTGTTAACTAACAGTTACATAAGAGTTATTTTCTGTTAAGTCCATTTCTGCAATATAACGAACTGGTGCCTGATGAAAAAAACCAGACAGCAAGAACTGACCGCCTGGCTGAAACAGCAGAGTAAGCTGGCGCAACGTTGGCTACGGATTTCACTGCTGCTTGGATTCCTGAGCGGTGCATTAATCATCGCACAAGCCTGGCTATTAGCTACGCTGCTTCATGCCCTTATCATTGAGCATGCCCCCCGAGAATCCCTGCTCTCCCCGTTTTTTCTACTGATCGCGACCTTCATTCTACGTGCGCTCAACAGCATGTTACGCGAGCGCGTCGGTTTTCTGTGTGGGCAAGCGGTTCGACAGCAAATTCGTAAACTGGTACTGGACCGACTGCAACAGCTTGGTCCTGCGTGGGTACAAGGCAAACCCGCCGGCAGTTGGGCAACGATGATTCTTGAGCAGGTTGATGATATGCAGGATTATTACGCCCGCTACCTGCCACAAATGTATCTTGCCGCGCTGATTCCGTTACTTATCTTAATCACGATCTTCCCGCTCAACTGGTCTGCTGGCTTGATTCTGTTTTTGACTGCCCCGCTCATCCCGCTTTTTATGGCGCTGGTCGGCATGGGCGCGGCGGATGCCAACCGACGAAATTTTCTGGCGCTGGCTCGCCTGAGCGGACATTTCCTCGATCGCCTGCGCGGAATGGAGACGCTACGCCTGTTTCATCGTGGCCAGGCCGAAACCGAACAAATCCGCCACGCTTCCGAAGATTTCCGTAGCCGTACGATGGAAGTCCTGCGCATGGCGTTTCTCTCCTCGGGTGTACTGGAGTTTTTTGCCTCCATTTCGATCGCCGTTGTCGCCGTCTATTTCGGTTTCTCTTATCTCGGGGAACTGGACTTCGGCCATTACGGAATGGGGGTAACGCTCTTTGCTGGTTTTCTCGTGCTCATTCTGGCGCCGGAATTTTTTCAGCCTCTGCGTGATCTGGGTACGTTTTATCATGCCAAGGCTCAGGCTATCGGCGCAGCAGAATCGCTAGTGACCTTTTTAGCCGAGGAAGGTGAAACGGTAGGCTTTGGCACTCAAATATTCAGCAGCGATACCGCCATTGCTATTCGGGCGGAAGATCTGGTTGTCCTCGCGCCAAATGGCACACCGCTAACTCAACCGTTGACGTTCGATATTCACGCAGGCGAGCGTATCGCGCTAGTCGGCCTCAGCGGCGCAGGAAAAAGTTCGCTGCTTAATGCGCTTCTAGGATTCCTGCCCTATCGCGGATCACTGACCGTTAACGGTCAGGCCTTAAACACGCTAACCCCTGAATCATGGCGTAAACAACTGAGCTGGGTTGGGCAAAATCCCCATTTACCGGAGCAAACGCTGCGCAGCAATATTCTGCTGGGCAACCCGCAGGCCAGTATTGTGGAGTTACAGCAGGCGATTGAGCGTGCCTATGTGCAGGAGTTTTTACCACAGCTTCCACAAGGGCTGGAAACCACAATCGGTGACAGCGCGGCGCGCTTATCCGTCGGGCAGGCACAGCGCGTCGCCGTTGCCCGCGCGCTGATCCATCCTTGCCAATTATTGTTGCTGGATGAACCTTCAGCCAGTCTCGATGCCCATAGCGAAGAGTTGGTTATGGCGGCGTTGAACGAAGCCGCACGCCACCAGACCACACTACTGGTCACGCACCAGCTCACGGATATCACCGAATATGACGCGATTTGGGTCATGGACGGCGGTCAGTTAGTCCAACGGGGTGATTATCAAACACTCCGCGCCGAAGTTGGTGGCCCCTTCGCGGCGCTGCTGGCACAACGACAGGAGGCGCTGTAATGGCTCAGAGAAAAACGATGCAGGTATTAAAACCGTTTCTGGCACTCTACCGCCAACACATCTGGCGCTTAAGCCTGGGCATTGTGCTGGCTATCGCTACGCTACTTGCCAGCATCGGCCTGCTCGCGCTATCCGGCTGGTTTCTGGCGGGTGCTGCACTGGCAGGCATTGTTGGGCTACTCACCTTCAACTATATGCTGCCAGCCGCCGGCGTGCGGGGTGCGGCGATTGCACGTACGGCCGGTCGCTATGGCGAACGAGTCGTCAGTCACGATGCCACCTTCCGCGTTCTGCTGCGCTTGCGTGTTTTCACTTTTTCTCGCATTTTGCCGCTCTCTCCGGGTGGGCTGGCGCAATTTCGTCAGGCTGAACTGCTCAACCGGCTTGTGGCGGACGTGGATACGCTCGACCACCTCTATCTTCGTGTGATTTCCCCCATCGTTAGCGCATTCGCCGTCATTCTTATCGTCTGTTACGGTCTGAGCTTCATTGATGCCTCATTGGCGTTAACGCTTGGTGCCATCATGCTGGTGTTGCTGCTGTGTCTGCCGGTTCTGTTTTATCGGGCAGGAAACGGTATCGGGCAGGATTTGACCGCGCTGCGGGCACAGTACCGCCTCCAACTGACCACCTGGCTGCAAGGTCAGGCGGAACTCACCGTCTTCGGCGCACTCGATCGCGTTCGTCAGCAGTTGGCGCTGGTGGAAATTAACTGGCTGCGTCGTCAACGCCAACAGGCCAATCTTACCGGCCTGTCTCAGGCGGTGATGATTCTGTGCAGTGGGCTGACCGTTACCCTGATTCTGTGGCTGGCAGCAGATGGCGTTGGTGGTAATCCGCAGCCCGGCGCGTTGATTGCCCTGTTCGTGTTTGCCTCGCTTGCCGCCTTCGAGGCGCTAGCTCCCGTCACGGTGGCTTTTCAGCATATGGGGCAAGTGATTGCCTCCGCTGCTCGGGTCGATCAAATCATTCGTCAGCCCGTTGACGTCGCATTCCCGGACCATGGGCCAGAAACGTCACGCGAGGCCTCACTCGAACTCTCGCATGTCGGGTTCACGTACCCCGGTCAGCCCCAGCCTGTGTTGCAGAATATTACCCTTTCCATTCAGCCGGGCGAGCATCTGGCGCTGCTTGGGCGTACCGGATGCGGGAAATCGACGCTATTGCAGTTGCTGACTCGGGCATGGAATTGTGAATACGGCGAGATTACGCTGAATGGCCATTCTCTTGCCGATTGGCGGGAAGCCGATCTCCGTGCAATGATGAGCGTGGTACCACAACGCGTACATATTTTTAGCGCAACGCTGCGCGACAACCTGCTGCTGGCCGCCCCCACTGCGCGGGACGAAAAGCTGTCCGAGGTATTACATCAGGTCGGATTAGAAAAACTGTTGGAAAATGAAGGGCTGAATGCCTGGCTGGGAGAAGGCGGTCGCCAGCTCTCCGGCGGCGAACAGCGCCGTATCGCTTTAGCTCGTGCCTTATTACACGACGCGCCGCTGGTTCTGCTGGATGAACCCACCGAAGGGTTGGATGCGGAGACGGAACAACGTATTCTGCAACTGCTCCGCCAGCACTGTGCTGATAAGACGCTAATCGTCATCACTCACCGGTTATACGGCTTAGAATCCATGGATCGCATCTGTATTCTGGACGACGGCAAAGTGATCGAGCAGGGTAGCCATCAGATGTTAATGGCAGAAAAAGGGCGTTATTGGCAATTCCGCCAACACGTTTGAGGCAAACTCAGTTGAAATACAACGTTTGAAAAACATGCGCCTATATCAGCTATCGTCCCAATCGCTTCAGTTTCCTGATCCGAATCATGCGCTGGATGACCCCAACGGTCTGCTGGCCGTTGGCGGCGATCTCTCCGTTGCCCGGTTAACAGCGGCTTACCGACAGGGCATTTTCCCCTGGTTTTCCCCCGGTGAGCCTATTCTATGGTGGTCTCCGAATCCGCGTGCAGTGCTGTTTCCTGATGAACTCCATGTCAGCCGCAGTATGAAAAAATTTCTGAAGCGCCATACGTTTCAGGCTACCCTGAATCAGGCCTTTGATGATGTCATTCACGCCTGCGCGAATGAACATCAGGACGGCACCTGGATTACGCCGGGTATTATCTCAGCCTATCGCCAACTTCATCAGGTTGGGAAAGCCCATTCCGTCGAAGTGTGGCAGGATGACAAATTGGTTGGTGGATTATATGGCATTGAGCAAGGAAGAGTATTTTGCGGTGAATCCATGTTCAGCCGCACGGATAATGCCTCAAAATACGCACTGCTGGCGTTTCAACAACATTTTACCCGCCACGGTGGTCATTTGATTGATTGCCAGGTGTTAAACGCCCATACCGCGTCGCTGGGCGTGAGTGAGATCCTCCGCGATCGCTTCCTGCAACTGCTTTCTCAGTGGCAGGATCTCGCCGTCGACGACGGTTGCTGGTTACCACAACCACTCGTCGAACCCGTACTATGACAGAGAAAAGCGAGTAAATAACGTCCCAAACGTGAACGCTTCTTTACATAATGGCGGTTTTTCGGCATTATCTCGCGGTTAAAAAAATAAAGGTAGTGAGACCTAGAGGATTCGATGGCCAAAGAAGACAATATTGAAATGCAAGGCACCGTGCTTGATACGCTGCCCAACACCATGTTCCGCGTTGAATTGGAAAACGGGCACGTGGTTACCGCTCATATCTCCGGTAAAATGCGTAAAAACTATATCCGCATCCTGACGGGTGACAAAGTCACTGTAGAATTAACCCCGTACGACCTGAGTAAAGGCCGCATTGTCTTCCGCAGCCGTTAACCGGTTTGCTCATCGCTAAAAACAGCGATATATGAGGATGTGACTCCCTCCCCAGCCCTTTCCTTCATGGCAAGGGCTTTTGTTTTTGGAAAACGTCTGGCAAAGGGATGTAAAAAAGGGATGCCTCAGCATCCCTCTTAGATAACACACGATATTGATTAATTAACGCTTTCCGCTTTCCGCTTCTGCGCGCTCACGAAGCCATACGTCAGCTGTTGCGTTTCTTTATCCAGCTCCACCGTCACAGACCCCCCATCCACCAGCGAACCAAACAGCAGCTCATTAGCCAGCGGTTTCTTGAGGCTTTCCTGCATCACACGTGCCATCGGTCGGGCTCCCATAGCTTTGTCGTAGCCTTTTTCTGCCAGCCAGTTACGTGCTTCCTCACTGACTTCCAGCGATACGCCCTTCGCATCCAACTGCGCCTGAAGTTCCACGATAAATTTATCGACAACCTGCTGAATGACGTCGGTAGACAGATGGTTGAACCAGATAATGCCATCCAGACGGTTACGGAATTCAGGCGTAAATACCTTCTTGATCTCTTCCATCGCATCACTGCTATTGTCCTGATGGATGATACCAATAGATTTACGCTGTGTTTCTCGCACGCCTGCGTTGGTGGTCATGACGACAATGACATTACGGAAATCCGCTTTGCGGCCATTGTTGTCCGTCAGCGTCCCGTTATCCATCACCTGCAACAGCAGATTAAAGACATCAGGATGCGCTTTCTCGATCTCATCCAGCAGCAGTACCGCATGAGGATGCTTAATGACGGCATCCGTCAGCAGGCCGCCCTGATCGTAGCCCACGTAGCCCGGAGGCGCACCAATCAAGCGGCTAACCGTATGACGTTCCATATATTCGGACATATCAAAGCGCAGCAGTTCAATATCCAGCGCTTTAGCCAGCTGTAACGTCACTTCCGTCTTACCAACACCAGTTGGACCAGCGAACAGGAAGGAACCGACCGGTTTACGCTCCTGCCCCAGCCCTGCACGGCTCATCTTGATAGACTCAGACAGCGCTTCGATAGCCTTGTCCTGCCCGAACACCAGCATTTTCAGGCGGTCGCTGAGGTTCTTCAGCACATCACGATCGCTGGCGGAGACGGTTTTTTCTGGAATACGGGCAATACGCGCGACAACGGATTCGATGTCACTCACATTAACCGTTTTCTTACGCTTGCTGGCTGGCACCAGACGGCTGCGAGCGCCCGCTTCATCGATCACATCGATCGCTTTATCCGGCAGGTGACGATCGTTGATATATTTCACCGCCAGCTCTACCGCTGCGCGAATTGCTTTCGACGTATAGCGAACATCATGGTGAGCCTCATACTTCGGCTTCAGGCCATTAATGATTTGTATGGTTTCTTCCACGCTGGGTTCAGTGATGTCGATTTTCTGGAAACGACGCGCCAGCGCCCGATCCTTTTCAAAGATATTACTGAATTCCTGATAGGTGGTTGAACCGATGACGCGAATCTTGCCGCTGGAAAGCAGCGGTTTAATCAGATTAGCGGCATCAACCTGACCACCGGACGCGGCACCCGCGCCGATAATCGTGTGAATTTCATCAATGAACAGAATACTGTTTTTATCCTGTTCGAGCTGTTTCAGCAGCGCCTTGAAGCGTTTTTCAAAGTCACCGCGATATTTCGTGCCTGCCAGCAGCGCACCGATGTCCAGCGAGTACAGCGTGCACTCTGCCATCACTTCCGGTACATCCCCCTGCACAATACGCCAGGCCAGCCCTTCAGCAATCGCGGTTTTCCCCACGCCGGATTCGCCGACCAGCAGCGGGTTATTTTTACGACGGCGGCACAATACCTGAATCGTGCGTTCCAGTTCTTTATCCCGGCCAATGAGCGGATCGATACCGCCAACACGAGCCAGCTGATTCAGATTGGTGGTGAAGTTTTCCATACGATCTTCCCCTCCGGCCTGTTCTTCATTGACGGGATTTTCAGGGTTCGGCGCCTGATCGGTTTCTTCTTTACGCGTGCCGTGAGAAATAAAGTTCACGACATCCAGACGGCTGACGTCATGCTTACGCAGCAGGTAGGCGGCCTGAGATTCCTGTTCACTAAAAATCGCGACCAGAACGTTGGCGCCGGACACTTCGCTGCGGCCGGAGGACTGCACATGGAAGACAGCGCGTTGGAGTACGCGTTGGAAGCTGAGCGTTGGCTGAGTTTCTCGCTCATCGTCACTCTGCGGTAATGTTGGTGTGGTCTGCTCAATGAACGCTTCCAGTTCCTGGCGCAGCGCAGCTAAATCTACCGTGCAGGCTTCCAGTGCTTCACGGGCGGCTGGGTTACTGAGCAGTGCTAACAGCAGGTGCTCCACGGTCATAAACTCGTGTCGGTGCTCACGCGCTCTGGCGAAAGCCATGTTGAGACTGAGTTCCAGTTCTTGATTGAGCATAGGCACCTCTCCCAATAAATCGCCTGACTTCAGGCTTTTTCCAGCGTACAGAGCAGCGGGTGCTCGTTTTCTCTGGCATAACGATTGACTTGTACGACCTTGGTCTCAGCCACTTCAGCACTGAATACGCCACAAATCGCTTTACCCTGATAATGCACGGTTAACATAAGCTGCGTGGCACGTTCAATATCATAAGAAAAGAACTTTTGCAGAACGTCAATAACAAATTCCATCGGGGTGTAATCATCGTTATTTAACACCACGTTATACATGGAAGGCGGCTGCAATTTTTCTTTCTGCTTATCGGCGGTCAGGTTCTCAGATTGTGACCACGTACTGTTGTTTCCCATTCTCTATCCACATCATGTAACGAATATCGCGACCCGCGACATTGGTCTGTTATTCCCAATAGATTCGAGAAGCAGGAAATGAAGCCTGCAACTTGAAAGATGACGGGTATCTCTGTATTTACAGTATCACGTCTACTTTTTATTTTACCACCTGAGGGATTAAATGGTTCCTGGAAAGCAAAATTCAAGGCCTGTAACCGATATCTTGAGTGCGCAACGGAATAGTGGATTCATCAATAGCGTTACCTGCATCAAACTTTGACAAACTCCCCTCAACACCTCGCCGTGGATCGCTTGACGCCGGGATCGATTTCACTAAAGTGTACGGATGAATTGATGGGGTTTTAATCAATTCGTATTCGTAGTAACCAAATAACCACACCTTACTGAAAAGAATACTCTTGCGAAGGATGTCAATGCATGGAGACAGGTACTGTTAAATGGTTCAATAATGCCAAAGGGTTTGGTTTTATCTGTCCAGAAGGGGGGGGTGACGATATCTTCGCACACTACTCTACCATTCAAATGGATGGCTACCGGACTCTGAAAGCCGGACAGGTTGTCAGGTTTGATGTTCATCAAGGGCCGAAAGGTAATCACGCCTGCCTGATCGTCCCGCAAATCGCCGAGGTCGCATCCTGCCCCCCTTCTATACCCTAAATAATTCGAGTTTCAGGAAGGCGGCAAGGGAAGGAATCCCGATGAGCTTACTTGAGTAAGTGATTCGGGTGACTGAACGCAGCCAACGCACATGCAACTTGAAGTATGACGGGTATACACCCTACACGTTTACTCAGAATACCTACGCTAAACCGTAAAATGACTATAATGCGACAAATGCCGTTCAGCACCACGAACGGCATTTTTTTATTGATATATACCGCTAATCCGCCCGCCCGCGAGCCAGCCACAGCACGCGAGAGAACATAGTGCGAATCAGTGGCGGAATAGCATCGCTTCCCATCGCCGCGGCTTCCATCGCCACTTCAATCGCCAGGTCGGGTTTGGATGAACGATGGATCGCTTTGATGATGATTTTATGCATCGATAGTGGCACCTTCTCCGGTAGTTGCGCGGTGCGGTGGTAAACGTGGCTGAACCCCTCACGGTACATATAGTGTTCCATGTCCGATGCGGGCAAGACGGTCAGGTGATCGCGTTCACTCTCGTCCTGAGCAGTTAGCATGCTTTTCGCCGTTGCGGCATACTTTTTCCCCGCGTCGTCGCCATCGACCAACACATGCCATTCAATCCCCATACGTCGTGCGAACCTCAGTAATGGCCGAAGTCCGGACTGGGCAAACTCAATAACCTTCACGCCTTCCGCTTCAAAATGATGCCCGCATTGGCGTGCCAGTTCATTTAGCATCCAGACTTCTGTTTCCCCTTCCACCAGCAGCCAGCAGCGCGCGAAGAGTGAAGAAGGCCGATTCATGCGAATATGAAACGCAATGCGCCGGCTGTCTTCCGCACTCATGCCCTGACGACCAATACGGTATGTCGCAACCCGTGAAGACTCTCTCACCAGACGGCACACCTGCTCCATCGGTACCAGCGACAGCAGCTCTCCTGAATTCGTTGTCGTGACTTTCTGGAGCGGCAACTGCACCAGAAGCCCCCAGGCGACGGACAGCATAATCGGATGCAGGCGGGTTTCGGGGTCTTCAATCAGCAAGAGCGGACGGGCATGCGCATCCAGCACCACCGATCCTTTCGCCTGCAACAGCGTAGAAAACAACTCCAGCAGGATAATGCGGCGACTGCGGCTATTCGGGTCAGCAATCAGGCGGTTGATGTTGTCTAGCGATCGCCACGATTTACCGTTGTGCGCTCGGGCATGACGATGGTGGCGTCGATCGTTATCCGTGGCATTCTGCTCGGAAAAATAGTGCTCCAGCAGTTGCCGCATCGCCACCAGACCATGACGTAACTCTTTATCCGTCAGCTTCTGCGGATTTTGCGCCAGTTCACGCATCAGTTGCTCAAACTGCTGAGCCAGTTTTTCATTACTGTTATCTAGCGTCGCCGCCAGCGTCCCGGAACGCAGGCGCCGCATAAAACGCGCATCGCGCAGCCGCAGCACCGGATGTAAACGAATAATCTCTCTGGCTAGTTCATCAATATCATCCAACGGTATCGGGTGCCCGTCGGCGTCCAGAAAGCTGCGCCAGGTGAAAACCGACTGGCTTTCGTCCACTTCACCTTCCAGTCGATAGAAAATGCGATACAGCGATGCCTCGCCTTCCACCCACACAGGGCTAAGCGAGCGGTAACGCGGGGATAAATGGTGGCCGGGTGCGGTTTCACAAAAGGTGAAAATAATCTGAAGATGCTTTTCCCGACTATTTTCATCCCCCGGCGTGAAGTGAAAATCCTGCATATCAAAATGATAAAGCGGCAACGTCGGTGCCAGCAGCAGTGAGAGCGCGTCCAGCAGGCTTGATTTCCCCCAGGCGTTCTCACCAATCAGCACATTATTCTCGTCCAACATCAGCGACAGACGATTGATTCCCCGAAATCCCAGGATTTCAATACTTTCCAGATGCATCCTTCTCTCCTGTAGCGGCTGCCTGCGGTTTTCTGCTGCCATCGCGTGTTCTGCTGTCATCGCGAGTAGTGTAGATCATCTGACTACCGCGCATGTTGTCGCATTCCACGAGAAAACATTATTTTACTCAATGGTCACATTTTGTTCCTTAATTGAGAGTGATTTTCATTGCTCATCATCAAAATTGCGCTAAATCAAATTTACCTAAAGTTGCAGTAAAAAAACCTTTTTACCTGCCTCGGCTGACACTATGCTTTAAACAAGCATTTTAAATGCAACTTAAAAAAAGGACATCATTATGTTTTGTGTGCAATGTGAACAAACGATTCGTACCCCTGTTGGAAACGGCTGCTCTTACGCGCAGGGCATGTGCGGTAAAACCGCAGAAACCTCCGACCTGCAAGACCTGCTGGTCGCTGTGCTGCAAGGGCTTTCTGCCTGGGCGCTGAAAGCGCGCGAGCTGGATATCATCGATCACGAGATAGACAGTTTTGCGCCACGCGCCTTTTTCTCTACGTTGACCAACGTAAATTTCGATTCCCAGCGCATTATTGGCTACGCACAGGAAGCCATCACACTGCGTGAGTCTCTGGCTGTTCGCTGCCGTCTGCACGATGCCACTGCGACGGTGGATCACCCAATGGCAGCGCTGCAACTGGCTGGCAACGATATTCCGACCTTGCTGCAACAGGCGGCGGATTTTGCGCTGGACAGCGATAAAGCTATCGTCGGCGATGATGTTCACGGCTTGCGCATGCTCAACCTCTACGGCCTGAAAGGTGCCGCAGCCTATATGGAGCACGCTCACGTTCTCGGTCAGTACGATGACGCGATCTATGCCGAATATCATGCCTTCATGGCATGGTTGGGCACACAGCCATCCGATGTTGATACCCTGCTGAACAACGCAATGGGCATCGGTAAAATGAACTTCAACGTCATGGCGATCCTCGACCGGGGCGAAACCGACGCTTACGGTAACCCACAGCCGACCGCCGTTAACGTCCGTCCGATTGCAGGTAAAGCCATTCTGATTTCCGGCCATGACCTGAAAGATCTACGCATGTTGCTGGAGCAAACCGAAGGCACGGGCGTCAATATTTATACCCACGGCGAGATGCTGCCTGCGCACGGTTACCCAGAACTGAAAAAATTCAAGCATCTGGCAGGCAACTATGGCAGCGGTTGGCAGAACCAGCAGACCGAATTCGCCAAGTTCCCTGGCGCAATCGTCATGACCTCTAACTGCATTATCGATCCAAACGTCGGTAACTACGGCGATCGTATCTGGACGCGCAGTATCGTTGGCTGGCCGGGTGTGAACCATCTGGAAGGCGACGATTTCAGCCCGGTCATCGAACAGGCACAGGGCCTGGCGGGTTTCCCATACAGCGAAATCGAGCACATGATCACCGTTGGCTTTGGCCGTGAAACCCTGCTGAGCGCTGCTGATACCGTGATCGATCTGGTTGCACAGAAAAAACTGCGTCACGTCTTCCTGGTTGGCGGATGTGACGGTAGCCGTGAAGAACGTAGCTACTTCACTGACTTTACGCTGAACGTTCCGCAAGACTGCCTGATCATGACGCTGGCCTGCGGTAAATACCGTTTCAACAAACTGGATTTCGGTACGCTGGAAGGCCTGCCGCGTCTGCTGGATGTCGGCCAATGTAATGATGCCTACTCCGCCATTATTCTGGCCGTCAAACTGGCAGAAAAACTGGGCTGTGGCGTGAACGACCTGCCGCTGAGTCTGGTGCTGTCCTGGTTTGAACAAAAAGCGATCGTCATCCTGCTCACCCTGCTGTCCCTCGGCGTGAAGAATATCTACACCGGGCCGACGGCGCCGGGCTTCCTGACGGACAACCTGCTCGCCATTCTGAACGAGAAATTCGGTATGCGGGCGATTACCACCGTTGAACAGGACATGAACACCATTCTGGCTGCGTAATGAATTAAGACGGACGACGTATCGACAGTCATCACATGACGTCCCGGCGGCGCACTTCCCAATGCGCCGCAAATCCGTTTCTTTTGGAGAATAACAATGACAATGCCGACACCGCTTTGTTCTAACCGCATGCAGGTGGATTCCATTACTCAGGAAACGCCCGATGTCTGGACGATTTCACTAGTTAATCATGATTTTTATCCGTACCAGCCGGGTCAGTATGCGTTGGTCAGCATTGCTAACAGCGCGGAGACGCTGCGGGCTTATACGATTTCTTCTTCACCGGGGCTCAGCCGCTTTATTACCCTGACAGTAAGAAGGCTGGACGACGGTATCGGTTCCCGCTGGCTGACCCAAACGCTGAAAGTCGGCGATTACCTGTGGCTGTCCGATGCACAGGGCGAATTTACCTGCACCAACGCGGTCAGCGATCGCTATCTGATGGCGGCGGCAGGCTGTGGCGTCACGCCGATTATGTCAATGTGCCGCTGGCTGCTGGCAAACAAACCGCAAACTGATATCCACGTCATTTTCAACGTGCGCAATCCGTTGCAGGTGATTTTCGCCAGCGAATGGCAAGAGCTGGTGCAGCGTTATCCGCAGCAGCTACATCTGACGCTGATGGCGGAGTTTGACGCCGTGCCCGGTTTTCTCGCCGGACGTATCAGCGGCGATCGGTTAGTCGAACAGGTGCCGGATATCGCCAGCCGTACCGTGATGACCTGCGGCCCGGCTCCGTACATGAACCAGATTGAAGCCCTGAGTCAGCAGCTTGGCGTTGCCTCAAACCGCATCTTTAAAGAACAGTTCCGTCCAGCAGATGAAGCGCTGGATGAAGATGCCGATCGGCTCACGTTGACCATCAGCCGTCCGCTGAAAAACCTAAGCGTGCCGGTCGGTCTCAGCCTGTTGGCCGCACTGGAGGCCAATAAGGTGCCGATCGTCGCCGCCTGCCGCGCCGGGGTTTGCGGGAGTTGTAAAACCCGCGTGCTATCCGGTCATTACACCACGACCAGTACCATGACGCTAACACCAGCCGAAATCGAACAAGGCTATGTTTTGGCCTGTAGTTGCCAGTTGCAAGGCGACACCGTTCTGGCCTGATACGCCCCTTGTTTTACCCCCTTCTGCCCGGTAGCGTCTGCTATCGGGCAGGTAGGCTTATCGTCAATTACCCCTTGTTATCGCAGACTTTTCGCTGTTTCCCCGTTTCCCCGTCACGAATTATTTAGGATATAGTAAGCCATGGTTATATTTTGCTGTGGAGCCGCTGGCACATGACATCCCCCTCTGCCCCGATCCTGATTCTGGGCGCAACCGGCTACATTGGCCGCCATTTAACCGAGCGCTTAAGCAAGCAAGGCAATCGGGTTATCGCGGCGGGTCGTCATACCGAATCCCTCGCGTCACGGCATTGGCCGGGTGTCGACTGCCAACAGGTGGATCTGACCAAGCCAGAAAGCCTGCCCGATGACTTGTGGGGCGCGGAAACGCTCTATTATCTGGTGCACAGCATGGGCGACGGCGCGGACTTCGTGGCAAGGGAGCGGATGGCGGCCATGAATCTGTTGCTGGCACTGGCCTCCAGCCGTGTAAAACAGATTATCTATCTGGGCTCGCTTCAGGCGAAAGATGACACTTCACCGCATATGCAGGCGCGCCAGATTACCGGTGATATTCTGCGCAGCAGCGGCATTCCCGTTACGGAGCTGCGTGCGGGCATTATTATCGGCGCGGGTTCCGCGGCGTTCGAGATCATGCGTGATATGGTCTATAACCTGCCGGTGCTGACACCGCCGCGCTGGGTGCGCTCTAAATCATCCCCCATTGCGTTGGAAAACCTACTGGTTTATCTGATCGACATCATGCAGCACCCTGCAACAGAAAACCGCATCATGGACGCCGCAGGCCCCGAATACATCAGCTACCAGACGATGTTCGAGCGTTTCATTCAGATTAGCGGCAAGCGCAGAGTGCTGATTCCCGTTCCGATGCCAACCCATCTGGTGTCCGTCTGGTTCTTGCATCTGGTGACCTCGGTTCCTCCCTCCATCGCCCGCGCGCTGATTCAGGGGCTAAAACACGATTTACAGGCCGATGGCCGCGAACTTCAGGCATTGATTCCACAAACGCTGATGAGCTTTGATGACGCCGTGCGCCTCACGCTGCAAAGCGAAATGGAGAGCGTACAGCAGGCCGACTGGGGCGATGACACTGAGGTTCGCGCGCGCTGGAAGCCCAATTACGGTTTTTACCCCAAGCAGGCGGGTCATACGATGGAGACGACCGCCTCCAGTCAGGCGCTCTGGCAGGTCATCCAGCAGGTCGGAGGCAAGGAAGGCTATTTTTACGCGAATACGTTGTGGAATATTCGCGCCCGACTCGACGATCTTTGCGGTAACAGCGTCACTTATGGACGCCCTGAGCGCCCGACGCTGGAAGTGGGTGACAAGATTGACGGCTGGAAGGTCATTTCGATCAAACCACAACGTCAGCTGGTGCTGCTATTTGGTATGAAAGCGCCGGGGCTGGGTAAACTCAACTTTACTATCACGGACAAAGGCACTCATCGCACCGTGGACGTCCGCGCACGCTGGCACCCTTCCGGGTTCAACGGGCTGGTTTACTGGTTTCTGATGATGCCCGCTCACCTGTTTATCTTCCGTGGCATGGCGGCGCGTATTGCGAAACTGGCAGAGAAGGAAGCGATTTAGCGGCTGCCGTATTTCTCCAGCAGCGCATCAACAATCGCCTCACTCTGCGCATCTGGCTGGCCTTGATAGTTTTCAGGGCGGAAATGCATCTGGAAAGCGGCAATCACCTGCCGCTTCTCACGCGCGGTCATCGTTTCCTGCACCGCATAGCCATAGCGCCCCAATTTTTCCAGCAGAACCGCTTCATCCACTGGCTGTATCGCGGGTCGTCCGTTCAAATAAAATGCGACCCGCTGTGCATCCGGCCAGGCACCGATTCCCGCCTGTGCCAGCGCCCGCCAGGGGAATAGCGGCCCGGGATCTTGTTTTCGCTGTGGGGCAATATCGCTGTGCGCGACGACATTCTGTGGAGCAATCTGGTAGCGATCGACAATGTCACGGGCGAGAGCAGTCACAAGTTGAATCTGCGAGGCGGTGAACGGTTCCCACGTATAGCCCGTTAGCGTTCGCTGATAGCCCGTATTTTCGATCTCAATACCAATCGAGGAATGATTCAATCGGCTAAACCCACGCCAACTGCTGGCTCCCGCATGCCAGGCAGCCTGAGATTCCGGCACCAATTGCCAGGCAAGCGGTTTGCCCCGCCGCAAGGGTGGATGTGCTGGAATGAGATAATGCGCACTGACGTGTTCATTCGTCAGAATATTCAGCGAGGAGGCAAAGTCTTCTGCCGTGTAGTGAATCACCAAAAAGCGGATGCGAGATTCCTGCGCACGCGACTGCAATGCGGTCTCCAGCACATAATTATTCTGTTCCTGCAACGAGGAAGCCGATTGGCACCCCGTCAACAGCCCCAACGCTATGCAGACCATCCATTTTAACATCGTTATTCCACTATATTTGCTATTTGCGCTTTTCACTACATGCCTTCGCCAACCCACACGCGATCACTCACCTTCGCGCACCATTATTTGAAGCCATTCGCCGCTATCTGAGAAATTTTACTGTTACTGATTATCAACGTGCGGCACTGCTGGCAACCCACGCTGGGAAAGCATGGCTCCAAGCTGTAAGCCGTTATTTTGTGCTATTGTTTAACCAACAAATCGCTTATTGGCAAATTTTACCCCACGGTGATTGCATAACTATTCTGCCAACGTTAACATTCGCCGCATCAATGTCTATTCAATTCTTACGCATGAGTATTCAACTAAACGGCATTAACTGTTTCTACGGCACATACCAGGCGCTATTTGACATCACCCTCGATTGTCCTGCGGGTGAAACGCTGGTGCTTCTTGGCCCCAGCGGTGCGGGAAAAAGCTCGCTGATACGCGTTCTTAATCTGTTGGAAATGCCACGCTCTGGCACGCTTTCCATCGCCGGTAATCAGTTTGATTTTCAGCGCACGCCATCCGACAGCGCGATCCGTGAGTTGCGTCAGAACGTTGGGATGGTGTTCCAGCAATACAATTTATGGCCGCACCTGACCGTGGTGCAAAACCTGATTGAAGCGCCCTGCCGCGTGCTGGGGCTGAGTAAAGAAGAAGCCAAAGCGCGAGCAGACAAACTGCTGACGCGTCTGCGCCTCAATGACTTTGCCGATCGCTTCCCTCTTCATCTTTCTGGCGGACAACAACAGCGTGTCGCGATTGCCCGTGCGCTGATGATGGAACCTCAGGTTCTACTGTTTGATGAACCGACTGCCGCGCTGGATCCAGAGATTACCGCTCAGGTCGTCAACATTATCCGTGAATTGTCAGAAACCGGCATCACGCAGGTGATCGTGACTCACGAGGTTGAATTTGCCCGTAAAACGGCCAGCCGTGTGGTGTATATGGAAAACGGCCGCATTGTTGAACAGGGGGATGCGACGCACTTTACCCAGCCGCAGACGCCTGAATTCGCTGGTTACTTATCACATTGATTACTATCAGGAAAATGATAATGAGAAAATTGATTGTTGCAGCCTTATTCGCCATGGGCGCCGCCTCTGCTAACGCTGCGGATACCATCCGTTTCGCGACAGAAGCCTCCTACCCTCCGTTCGAATTTGTCGATGCCAATAACCAAATTCAGGGTTTTGATATCGATCTGGCCAATGCACTGTGCAAAGAAATGCAGGCAACCTGCACGTTCAGCAACCAGGCTTTCGACAGCCTGATCCCCGGTCTGAAATTCCGTCGTTTTGAAGCGGTCATCGCGGGAATGGATATTACCCCAGAGCGTCAGCAGCAGGTGTCATTCACCCAGCCTTACTATGACAACTCCGCGCAGTTTATTGCCCAGAAAGGGAAAGTGGCCGATATCGCCGCACTGGCGGGAAAACGCGTTGGCGTACAGAACGGAACCACGCATCAGAAATACCTGATGGAAAAGCATAGCGATATCAAAACCGTGCCTTACGACAGCTATCAGAATGCCGTGCTGGACCTGAAAAATGGTCGTCTGGATGCCGTATTCGGTGATACCGCCGTCGTTAACGAATGGCTGAAACAAAACGATACGCTGAGTACCGTGGGCCAGAAAGTGACGGATAAAGGTTACTTCGGTATCGGTCTGGGCATCGCCGTGCGCCAGAACAACGATGAGTTGCTGAAAAAATTCGACGATGCGCTCAACAAAATCAAGCAGGATGGTACTTACGAGACCATCTACAAAAAATGGTTCCAGCAGTAATCTGACGCTCAATGATTGAATTTCAACCTCTTGCAAGCGCCGCCGGGATGACCGTCGGCCTTGCTGTTTGTGCACTGGTGCTCGGCCTCGTGCTGGCGATGCTGTTTGCCGTTTGGGAAACCGTCCGCTGGAAAGCCGTTAGCTGGACGGGAACGGCGGTCGTCACGCTGCTGCGCGGCCTGCCAGAAATTCTGGTCGTGCTGTTTATCTATTTCGGATCGTCCCAGCTGCTGCTGATGTTGGCAGACGGTTTTACCCTGAATCTCTTCATCGTGCAGATCCCAGTAAAACTGGATATCGGCATGTTTGAAATCAGCCCCTTCCTGTGTGGCGTGATTGCGCTGGCGCTGTTGTATGCCGCCTATGCTTCCCAAACGCTGCGCGGCGCGCTGAAAGCCGTCCCTCAAGGGCAATGGGAATCGGGTCAGGCTCTCGGGCTCAGTAAATCCGCCATCTTTTTCCGTCTGATTATGCCGCAGATGTGGCGTCATGCCCTGCCGGGTTTAGGCAATCAGTGGCTGGTATTGCTGAAAGATACCGCGCTGGTGTCGCTGATTAGCGTTAATGATTTGATGCTGCAAACCAAGAGTATTGCGACACGAACGCAGGAGCCTTTTACCTGGTACGTAGTCGCGGCAGCAATTTACTTGATTATCACGCTGTTAAGTCAGTATGTGCTGAAACGCATTGAACTGCGCACTACGCGTTTTGAGCGGAGACCTTCCTGATGCTCGCTTATTTACCTGAGCTATTAAAAGGCCTGCATACCAGCCTGACCCTAACGGCCGTCTCCATCGTCGTGGCACTGGTGTTATCACTGCTGCTGACCGTCGTGCTGACGCTCAAAACCCCTGTCGTGTCGATGTTGGCGAAAGGCTACATTACGCTGTTTACCGGCACGCCGCTGCTGGTGCAAATCTTTCTGATTTACTACGGCCCTGGGCAATTTACCTCTATTCAGCAAATTCCCTGGCTGTGGAACCTGCTTTCACAGCCGTGGCTGTGTGCGATGGTGGCGCTGGCGCTCAATAGCGCGGCCTATACCACGCAGTTATTCTACGGCGCAGTAAAAGCGATTCCCGCCGGACAGTGGCAATCCTGTGCGGCGCTGGGAATGAATCAGAAGCAGACATTGCGTATTTTGTTGCCGTTCGCGTTTAAACGCGCGCTGTCTTCTTATTCAAATGAAGTGGTGCTGGTGTTTAAGAGTACGTCGCTGGCGTACACCATCACGCTGATGGAAGTCATGGGCTATAGCCAACTGATGTACGGCCGGACGTATGACGTGATGGTATTTGGTGCCGCGGGGATTATCTATCTTTGCGTCAATGGGTTGCTGACATTGTTGATGCGTTGGGTTGAGCGCCGTTTGCTAGTATTCGAACGTCGTAACTGATGCTTTTCACACCGTAGTGACTTACCTAAAAGCAGGCTTTGATAGCCTGCTTTTTTTATGGTGTGCCATCCCTGCCCGTCTTCCTTACGGGCCATTGCTGACGCAAGGTTAAAAATTTCTCCCGGAAATTTTTTATTGCCCGCTGATGTAAAAACACGCAATAAATCGACTTATTAATCATATTAATTGCATATAAATTCACTTAGTGGCATGGTAACGACCATGACGCTGGAATCCTTCCGCGCAAGTATATTTATCAATATAAGAAAAACAGGAGTAGGTAATGAAAAAATTAGTGCTCGCCACCTTGCTGGCAGGAATCGCCTTCAGCGCCACCGCCGCAGACACCATCCGTTTTGCCTCATCAGCCACCTACCCGCCGTTTGAATCACTGGATGCCAGCAATGAGATCGTTGGCTTCGATATGGATCTGGCGAAAGCGCTGTGTAAACAAATGCAGGCGACCTGTACGTTCACCAATCAGGCCTTTGACAGCCTGATTCCTGCGCTGAAATTCCGTCGCTATGACGCGGTGATTTCCGGTATGGACATCACGCCAGAACGCAGCAAGCAAGTGGCATTCACGCAGCCTTACTACGCCAACTCAGCCGTGGTTATCGCGCAAAAAGGGAAATTCAGCGATTTTGCGGCGATGAAAGGCAAACGTATTGGGATGGAAAACGGCACGACGCACCAGAAATACATGCACGATAAGCACCCGGAAGTACAAACGGTCTCTTATGACAGCTACCAGAACGCAGTACTGGATCTGAAAAACGGCCGTATTGATGGCGTATTCGGTGATACCGCTGTCGTCAACGAATGGATTAAGACGAACCCTGAACTGGCAACGGTTGGTGAACACGTGACTGACGCAGAATACTTCGGTACCGGATTAGGCATCGCCGTTCGTCCTGATGACAAGGCGCTGCTGGAAAAACTGAATAACGCGTTGGACGCCATCAAAGCGGACGGCACTTACAAAACCATTAACGACAAGTGGTTCCCGCAATAAGGTTCACGTATCTTAACGCGGTGTAATGCTGTATGAAGTCATACATATTAACACCGTTTTTTTGTCGTTCAGGCGTACAAAATTGTGCTGAGGTGGGCGTGACCGCCGGGTGAGCGGCAGGACGCCGCGAAAGACAGTGCCGCGTCGGGAACGCGTCACTGGCGGCCCGAATAGCGGCCACGAACGCCGAAGGCACCGCGCAGCGGCACAATTCACGCCAAAAGCCAGTGGTCAAGGAGCTGCGGCAATTGAGCGCTCCTTGTCGGGCGTGTGATGAAATCATAGAAACACACCAGCATTGACACGCCCGAAACTTTCACACTGTCGAACATGAAACTTAGCATTTTTCTTCCATACCTTTATCGCTTATCAAGCGCGTTTCAGTAACGTCAGCACTTCGTAGTGCGCCGTATGCGGGAACATGTCGAATAGCTGTACGCGTAGCGCGCGGTAATTCGCCAATTCCGTCATGTCTTTTGCCATGCTTTCAGCGTTACAGCTGGAGTAGAGAATATAGTTCGGAGCCATGCGGCTCAGATAGGCACACAGTTCACTGCCGATACCGCGGCGCGGCGGGTTGACTAGCACCAGATCGGGGATTTCCGCTTTCCCTGTCGCGAACTGCGTTGAATCCAGCGCCTGAAACTCCACCTGTTTCAGCCCAAGCTGCTCCGCAGAACGACGCGCGCAGGCTATCGCCTCAGCGCTGATTTCAATGCCCGTCAAACGCATCTCGGATGACGCACAATGCAGGCCAAAACCCCCTACTCCGCAGAACAGATCCCACATGCTGGTGATATTCAGCTCTGCAACCCAGTCGCGAGCTGTTGCATACAGCGTGGCAGCCACCTGTGGGTTCGTCTGGAAAAAACTTTGCGGACGGATATACAGCGGCACCTGATTGAACTGTTCGGCCAACGCGGCCGCCTCACTCAGGATAATTTCTGTTTTCCCTTCCATAATCGCCTGATGTACCGGCTGAATGTTGGCCGATATCACCTCAAGCTGCGGCAACTGCTGCTGTAGCCAGGGCAATGCGGCACGCAACTGCGCCAGTTTGGTTTCCGAACGTAAAACAAAGCGCAGCATAAACGTACCGCGCTGCGTACTTTCCGTCAGAAGCAGATATTTCAGCTCCCCGCGGCGTCGTTCTACGTTATAAGGCGTCAGCCCCGCTCGGGCGATGAAGACTTTGAGCACATCGAAAACCGGCACGAAACTCGATGGATAAAGCGGGCAATCGCAGAGATCCACCGCCGTTCCGTCACGATGTAACATCCCCAGTAGCGGGCGTTCCACACTGCCGCTCACCACCATTTTGGCTTTATTACGAAAGGCGGACTGCGCAGAGGGCTGCACCGGTAGCCAGTGCTGCACCGCGTGTGGCTGTAGCAAGCCTTCGAGATGCTGCTGCTTATCGGATAGTTGCTGGGGATAGGCTTTTTCCAGCCATTGGCAGGAACGACAGGTTCCCGTGCTGTAGCGGGCACAATGCATAAAAAATCTAACTATTAAAAATAATACGGAATGAGAGGATTATAACACCCAGATGGCGTCACCCTGCGATCTTTCCGCGTAGTCATGGGCAACGCCAGCAGCCAGACGCGCTCAGGAGGGATCAATGTCTATTTCTGACGCATAAAAAAACGCTTACTGCGCCGTGGCAGAAACAGTAAAACAATCACCAGCAGATCCGGGATCTTTTGCAGCAGGAGCTGATGCAGCACAGCAGCATTATTCTCTCCTGAAATATGGAATATCGCTGGCATAAACTCACTGAACGACGCCAGCAACAGATAACACACCACCACACCCTGGCAGGCTACATAGCCCCATCGGCCCCAGTTCACACCGGCCAAAACAGCAAAGCCGCAGCGAATCTCAACGCCAACAACAAAAAGTGATAACAGTAACACCAGCGTCGAATCCCAGGCTTCCGCATTGCTGCCAATCCAGCCGCTAAAATCGCTGAGCCCTAACTCCCACACCAGCAGCAAAATCCCCAAAAAACGGGTCGCAATAATCGCAATCCCCGCCACCATGACGGGTACCGGGGCATAAACTTTGCGTTGTGTCATTTCCTTCTTTGTATACAGAATTTCAACGCTCTCCCTTCATGCGGCCAGTTATCCGCCAAAAATACAACACCCACATAAAATAGGGTGCAGAGATAAAACTTAATGCGAATATAAATCTTAATCGGAATATAAAACAACAACGCCCCCATACTCTGGCGGCGTTGCTGGAAATTTTCGCTAGGCTAACAAATTACGATGAGAGATCGAATCAGCCGCGTCTCGCTTTTTGCATATCGCGATAGCGCTGTTTCTCTGCTCTCGCCATAAACCACCAGGCGATAAAGCCAATAATACCAACGACTAACAATATCAGGGAAGCCAATGCGTTAATTTGTGGATTAACGCCCATTCTGACGCTGGAGAACACCAGCATCGGTAGTGTTGTTGAACCAGGCCCTGCCACGAAGCTGGCGATAACCAGATCGTCCAGCGACAGCGTAAACGCCAGCAGCCAGCCGGAAAGCAGCGCAGGGGCTATCATCGGCACCGTGATAATGAAGAACACCTTGAGCGGATTCGCGCCCAAATCCATCGCCGCCTCTTCAATAGAACGGTCAAGTTCACGCAGGCGCGCGCTGATCACCACGGTGACATATGCGGTACAGAATGTGACATGCGCCAGCCAGATCGTTAACATCCCTCTTTCCGCCGGCCACCCAATGGCATGCCCTAACGCCACAAAGAGCAACAGCAGCGACAAACCGGTAATCACATCTGGCATAACCAGCGGCGCCGTCAACATAAAGGCAAATCCGTTGGAGCCACGAAAGCGGCCAAAACGCACCATCACCACGGCGGCGATCGTTCCAAGAATCACCGCCATCGTGGCCGAGGCGGCAGCAATGGTCAGACTCAGGAGCACCGCGCTGATCATCGCCGTATTGTGGAACAGTTCAACATACCAGCGTGCCGACCAGCCAGCCCATACGGTAACCAGCTTGGAGCTGTTGAACGAGTAGATCACCAACATCAGCATCGGTGCATAGAGGAACGTAAAGCACAGCACCAAAATCACAATACGCCACGGTGAGCGAACAACAGGTAAATTATTCACGCTTCACCCTCCGCACTTTTGCTCTGATGTTTGTGGAACCAGATAATCGGCATAATCAACAGCAGCAGCATGACGACAGCAACGGCAGACGCCACTGGCCAGTCTCGGTTATTAAAGAATTCCTGCCACAAAATACGGCCAATCATGATGCTGTCCGGCCCGCCGAGCAGTTCTGGGATGACGTACTCCCCCACCGCAGGGATGAAGACCAGCATCGAGCCCGCGATAATTCCGCCTTTCGTTAACGGAACAATCACGCTGAAGAAGGTTTTCAGCGGCCGCGCGCCCAGATCCAACGACGCTTCCACCAGCGAGTAGTCCAGCCGCATCAACGCGGTATAGATCGGCAGCACCATAAATGGCAGATAGGAGTACACGACGCCAATATAAACCGCCAGATTGGTATGCAGAATGACCAACGGTTCATCGATCACGCCCAGCCACAGCAGGAAGTTATTCAGGATTCCGTTGTTTTTCAGAATTCCCATCCATGCGTAGACGCGAATCAGGAATGACGTCCACGATGGCAAAATCACCAGCAGTAACAGGATGTTGCGCGTTGACGGTTTACTATGTGCCACCGCCCAGGCCAGTGGGTAGCCGATAAGCAGACAGCACAGCGTCGACACGGCAGCAACCTGAAGCGATTGCATATAGGCATCGAAATACAGCGGGTCGTCCAACAAATGCAGGTAATTCCCAAGATTCAGGGAAATATCCAGCTTGTCGTCCATCCAGGAAACCAGATCGGTATACGGTGGGATCGCCCGCGCCATCTCTGCCAGGCTGATTTTGAACACGATCAGGAACGGCAGCATGAACAGCAGCAGCAGCCACAGATACGGCAGCGCGATGACGAGCTTACGTCCGTGCTTTTGACGCCAGCGCGCCATCAACACACGGAGCCAGAGTCTGGCCTTGCCCGGTGGTTCCGCCGTGTTATGTTCGGGAAATAAAGTCATGGCATTCTTCCTCGCTACACCGTCAGAACCACACAGCTATCCGCATCCCAACACAGCCGAACCTCATCTCCCCAGGTCGGCGCGCCTTTGCGATAGCGGTAAGCATTTTGTAATTGCGCGCTGATGGTTTGCCCGCTGTTGAGCCTGACGTGGTAAATCGACAAGTCGCCCAGATAGGCGATATGCACCACTTCCCCTACCGCGAAGTTACAGCCGTCGGCCGGAACCTCTTCACACAGCATGATTTTCTCTGGACGCAACGCGATGTAGACCGGAACGCCATCCACCACCGAGACATCCGAATCCACCTTCAGCGGATGCACCAGTCCGGGGCTTTTGATGATCAGCGCATCGTCCTGACGTTCCTGCAAAATCCCTTCAAACATATTGACCGAGCCGATAAACTCCGCGCTGAAACGCGTGTTCGGGTGCTCATAGATCTCTTCCGGCTCGCCAATCTGTACGAATTTGCCGCGGTTCATAATGGCGATACGACCCGCCATGGTCATGGCTTCTTCCTGATCGTGCGTTACCATCACGCAGGTCACGCCCACGCGTTCCAGAATATCGACAACTTCGAGCTGCATGCGGTCACGCAGTTTCTTGTCCAACGCGCCCATCGGTTCGTCTAACAGCAGCAGCTTGGGACGCTTCGCCAGACTACGAGCCAGCGCTACACGTTGACGCTGACCACCGGAAAGCTGATGCGGTTTACGATTAGCAAACTCCTGCATATGCACCAGCGATAGCATCTCTTCCACACGATCTTTGATTTCCGCGCGCGGTAGCTTGTCCTGCTTCAGGCCAAACGCGATATTCTTTTCCACCGTCATGTGTGGGAACAGCGCATAAGACTGAAACATCATATTGATGGGACGCTGGTAAGGCGGCACCAATGATAAATCCTGACCATCCAGAACAATCTGTCCCTGCGTCGGGAGTTCAAAACCGGCCAGCATGCGCAGCAGCGTGGATTTCCCACAGCCAGATGCACCCAGCAGAGCAAAAATTTCGCCTTTATAAATCGTCAGGCTGACATCATCGACGGCGGCCTGACCATCGAACGACTTCGTCAGGTTGCGCACTTCCAGCAGCGGCGTGGCCGCTTTTTGAGGTTTTGATTGAGGGCGGGGGATCGCGTCATTCACTTCGCATTGCTCTCCGGCAAAAGCAGAACAAGCCACATCGCCAATGCCGCCATTCGGCACTTTTTGCATTCAGCGGTGTGACACAATATAGAGCGCGAACAGGCGGGTTATCCGCCTGTTCGCCACATTTTATACCCATCCATTATCGGGTTGCCGCAACCAGCAACCGTCAAGCTCTTGGGCAACTATCCAGATCCAAGAGGCTATTTGCCGCTTTTAACCTTAGTCCATGCACGCGTACGCGTGCGGTCAATCTGAGGAGACTGCACCTTAAGGGTAAACAGCTTGGCTCGCACATCCGCTGGCGGATAGACACCAGGGTTGTTACGAATTTCTGCGTTGACCAACGGCAAGGAGGACAGGTTACCGCTCGCGTAATACACGTGGTTACTGATTCCCGCCATCACTTCCGGCTTCATCAGATAATCCAGAAACGCATAGGCTTCATCCAGATTTTTAGCATCTTTTGGAATCGCGAGGACATCAAAGAATGCCAACGCGCCTTCTTTCGGAATACTGTATTGGATATTCACCCCGTTCTTCGCTTCTTTCGCACGATTTCCTGCCTGCAGAATATCGCCAGCCCAACCTACTGCGACGCAGATATCGCCGTTTGCCAGGTCGTTGATGTACTGCGATGAATGGAAGTAGCGAATGCTCGGACGCAGCTTCAGCAGCAGGTCGGTTGCCGACGTGGTGTAATCACCCGGTTTGGTGCTGTTCGGATCTTTACCCTGATAGTTCAGCACGGTTGCAAAGATCTCTTCCGGTGCATCCAGGAAGGAGACGCCGCAGCTTTTCAGTTTTTCCAGATTCTCTGGCTTCAGTACCAGATCCCAGCTGTCAACCGGCGCATCGGCACCCAGTGCAGCTTTGACTTTCTCAACGTTATAGCCGATGCCCGTGGTCGCCCACAGGTAAGGCAGGGCATATTTGTTACCTGGATCGTGCTGCGCGATCAGCTTCATCAGCTCAGGATCCAGATTTTTGTAATTCGGTAGTTTGCTCTTATCTAATGGCTGAAAAACGCCCGCAGAGAGCTGACGCTCCAGAAAACTGGCAGAAGGCACGACCAGATCAAAACCCGTGCTGCCTGCCATGAGCTTGCCTTCCAAGACTTCGTTGGAATCAAACACGTCATAGACGACCTTAATACCGGTTTCTTTCTGGAAATTGGCTAATGTGTCCGGCGCAATATAATCGGACCAGTTATAAACATGCAGCGTTTTCTCTTCCGCAGATGCGGTGACGGACGCGGCCATCAGCAAGCCGGTAACAACACCCGATAGCCATTTTTTACGTTGGGTGAACATCCGTTCCTTCCTCCATATAAGGGGGTGATTCATGGAAATAAGCCTGTATCGTTCCGATACAAAATATGTCCTGCCGCGCTCTCCAACCGATGAATGAGTATGCACCGATTTTTATTCGCTCAAACACAGACATAGCCCTGATTCAGCTGTCTGTGTCTTACAGGAATAAAGCATAACCCCACAACATCCTGTGCACCATACTTGAACGTAAAAAATGGGTTTTAACGATTATTTATTCACATTTTATCGATGTGATGCAGGCGTTTAGCGACAAACAAAGAGAAATATCTGGCAATAATACGAAATAACCAGAATAAATGTCGGTAAGAGGAAAATAAGTAAAACCAATTGCTGCCTTTGGCAGCAACCGTATCAATGCAGATGTGAGGTTGTGACTCTTGCAGCAGAGCCCTCTTCTTCCTCGCCGATAAACAGCAGATTATTAGCGCCAGCCTCAAGGATCACCATTGAGATCTGTTCTTCGGACTGCTGCATGAAATGTCGGAACTGTTCCAATGTCATGCCGGCGGCAACGCTGAATGACTGGCAGACAATCAGTTTCGGCAGATTATCGTCCTGAACGTCGATAAACGCCTTGACGGTCAACGAACTGGCGTTGATTTGGCTCAGATCGCCAACCAGAGGAATCAGCGCGCTGGGCTTCACTTCAGCCAGTGCGGAAAACAGGATCACGTTATCTACCAGATCAACTTTCGCATCAAACACGCCATCAAAATTTTGCATATGAGGAAGATGAAGCGCCTGACAGGAATCACATTCGAAATACAGAATATTCAGTTGGTCCAGCCACCGCCGTAGCATAGCCAAATCCGGGACGATGAGTGAATCCATCATGTTTGCCTCATACCTGTCGCCGTAAAAACAGCGTTGTTGAAAAGAAAGCACCGCTCACACCAGAGCGATGTTAAAACGTAAACCAGAAGCTGCCGTAACGAAAGAAACATCGTTAAAAACGGCACATAGCTTACGGAATATTGCACAACGATGCCATGATAAAAGCGTGTCATCACCCGCTTTCCTCATTCCACTGCGCGGCAATGTGCTGAATAGCGCCGTGGCACGCTGCCCACACACCAATGGGGATCGCCGTATTTTACGGCGCAGCCCCTGTTTCAGAAAGCTAACTTTTACTTATTGTTGCCGATGTTGCGAAGCGTCTCTGAGTATTTTGTTCAATAAACTCAATCATCATGCCAGCAATATCGAACCCGGTCGTCGTTTCAATCCCTTCCAACCCCGGTGAGGCATTGACTTCCATCACCAACGGCCCTCGGTCGGCGCGCAAAATATCAACGCCTGCGACATTCAGCCCCAGCGTTTTCGTCGCCTTGATGGCAATCGCACGCTCCTGTGCCGTAATTTTCACGTTATTCGCCGAGCCACCGCGATGCAGATTTGAACGAAACTCCCCCGCTTTCGCCTGCCGTTCAATCGCCGCAACAACCCGATTACCGATCACAAGACAACGAATATCTTTACCCTGCGCTTCACGCACGTATTCCTGCACCAGAATATGGGCATTCAGCCCGCGAAAGGCATCAATTACGCTTTCCGCTGCCTGACGCGTCTCGGCCAATACCACGCCAATCCCCTGCGTGCCTTCCACCAGTTTTACGACCAGCGGCGCGCCACCTACCATCGCGATCAGGTCACCGGTATCATCCGGCGAGTGGGCAAATCCGGTGATTGGCAGGTCAATGCCTTCGCGGGCTAGCAGTTGCAGTGAATGCAGTTTGTCGCGGGCGCGGATTACCGCCACAGAATTATTCAGCGGGTAGCTTCCCAGCATTTCAAACTGGCGCAATACCGCCGTGCCGTAAAACGTAATCTGTGAACCAATGCGCGGAATCACCGCGTCATATTTATCCAGCCGACGACCACGGTAATGCACCGACGGCGCCGCTGAATTGATATTCATGTAGCAGGAAAGCGGATCGATAATCTCAACGCTGTGCTTGCGCGCCTCAGCCGCTTCACGCAGGCGTTTACAGGAATATAACGCCCCATCACGAGACAGAATGGCTATCTTCATAAATATCCTACAGATACTAGCGTATCGCCCATCCTTGTTGATGTAAGTAGTCCAGCATGAATGGACGTAACTCTTTTTTCAGCGTCCGTTCGACGTGCTCACTCCAGCTCTCGCGGCGGCTACCGGTACGTTGCAGATAATATTCCACCATGTGCTGGTCGTATTGCGCCAGCACATCACGATCGAGCGGCTGATAGATATTTTCATGCAGCATCATGGCGGTTGGCATGCGCGGCTTCAGCATCGGTTCCGCGTCCGGGTATCCCAGACACAGCCCAAACAATGGTATAACCAGCGGCGGCAATTGCAGTAACTGTGTCACATCAGCAATGCGGTTACGGATTCCGCCGATAAATACCCCACCCAACCCCAGCGACTCCGCGGCGACCAGTGCATTCTGCGCCATGAGGGCGGTATCGACACAGCCAATCAGCAACTGCTCGGCCAGCCCGGTTTCAGCCTGTGGAAAGATCTCCACATGGCGGTGGAAATCGGCACAAAAGACCCAAAATTCTGCCGCTTGCGCCACATAGCCTTGCTCGCCGGTATAGTGAACCAGCGTTTCACGCACGGCAGGATCGGTGATACGAATAATGGCGCTGCATTGTAAAAAGCTGGAGCTGGACGCGCTTTGTGCGGAGGTAATAATGGCGTGGCGTTGCTCATCCGTCACTGCCTGAGACGTAAACGCGCGGATAGAACGATGGCGCTGTAGCAAATCAATGGTTGGTGTCACACTGGCATCCTTCAGTCGATAAAGTACATCTAATAGGCAGCTTGAAGTATGGCGGAATTATATCGTAGCTCAGGCAGAAGCTGCATTACTCCACTGCCTAATAGCTTCAGCAAATCGTTGTAACAGGTAATGACGACTATTTTTCATCAATGAATACGGGCATAGTATTGATAAATGTCGGTATAGTAGCGTAATTCGCAGTAACCTCATTAACCGTAACACTTTTAGTCGTGATCTTGTCTGCAATAGACGTCACGCTATGCGTTTCAGGAATGAGAACATTTTCTAATTTTACAAAGGAGTTTACATGTTCGCTGTAATTTTCGGGCGCCCAGCTTGCCCTTATTGTGTACGTGCGAAAGAACTGGCAGAAAAACTGGCCGAGCAACGTGATGACTTCAGCTTCCGCTATGTGGACATCCATGCAGAAGGCATCTCAAAAGAAGATTTGTCCAAGACGGTAGGAAAACCAGTTGAAACCGTACCGCAGATTTTCCTGGATGAAAAACACATCGGCGGCTGCACCGATTTTGAAGCCTATGCCAAAGAGCACCTGGCTCTGTTCCAGTCATAATATCGAACTGGCAGGACAATAGCGCGGCGAAAGTCCGCGCTTTTTTATGGCGATGCGTTTATGGTGATGAAATAAGCGCTTAGCGAAGATAGCGTCGATAAACACCGCGTAAACACAGCATACCCAACGCGCCCAGCACACACCAAAAGACCGCACTCATCACGTAGGCCAGCTCTTGCCAGAAAGAGCGCATCGGCGTATTCCACAGGTGAAGCACCAATAAGCATACGGGCATCGCCGCCAGCGCACCAAACAGCGGGTAAAGCAAGCGACCACGCGCGGAAAGAAAACAGGCTACCATGCCGGGCAGCAGAAAAAGCAACATCCCTGGGCTGCCACGCAACCCGTCATTCACCGCGACATCCGATACCTCAAATTTTTGGCTCAGAAATACAACGGTGAACAAGAGAAAACAGCAGATCGCGCCCACCCAACCTTTATTTTTTGCCATAAATCGCCCCTTTCAATATGCCTCCCAACCTGCATCCACCAGATACCGCAACATGCGAGAAAACATGCGGCATGGTAAAAATGATGGGTATCGTATTCCCCGATATGAAAAACATGAGGCTTCGCTACGATTTATTCGATGCGCAGATTATCCGCAGAAAAAGACAATAACCTGCTACATACCTTCAACAGCGACACCACAATCATTAAATTAAACAATAATTACACTGAACAATTTTATCGGATAAATTATACTGAACGAGGCTGATTCCTTTCAGCTGAAGCGTATTGATACCGTCACGGGAATTCATGCATTTCATGGCTAAATCTAGCCGCTATAATGAATAACATCAAGCACTTACTGGTAAACAACAAGTTACATTCCATGAATATAAACGTCGCTGATTTGTTAAATGGGAATTACATTCTGCTGTTATTTGTGGTTCTTTCATTAGGACTCTGTCTGGGGAAATTACGCCTCGGGCCAGTACAACTCGGTAATTCTATTGGCGTTTTAGTTGTTTCTTTATTACTCGGCCAACAACATTTTTCGATTAATACCGAAGCGCTGAGCCTCGGTTTTATGTTATTTATTTTTTGTGTGGGAGTGGAAGCCGGCCCCAATTTCTTTTCTATTTTCTTCCGTGACGGGAAAAATTATTTCATGCTGGCGTTGGTAATGGTTGGTAGCGCAATGCTACTGGCGCTGGGGTTAGGTAAATTATTTGGTTGGGGGATTGGTCTGACGGCGGGGATGCTGGCCGGTTCCATGACATCGACGCCCGTGCTGGTCGGTGCGGGCGACACGCTGCGCAATACCGCCAGTATGGGAAGCCAGCTCGGTATTGAGCAAGATCACCTGAGTCTGGGCTATGCGTTGACGTATCTGGTCGGGCTGGTCAGCCTCATTTTCGGTGCCCGCTATCTGCCCAAACTCCAGCATCAGGACCTGCCCACCAGCGCACAGCAGATTGCACGCGAGCGCGGGCTGGACGCAGACAGCCAGAGAAAAGTCTATTTGCCCGTCATTCGCGCCTATCGCGTCGGGCCGGAGTTGGTCGACTGGGCGGACGGCAAAAATTTACGCGAGCTGGGAATCTATCGCCAGACCGGCTGCTACATCGAACGCATCCGCCGCAACGGAATTCTGGCCAGCCCCGACGGCGACGCCGTTTTGCAAATCGGTGATGAGATCGCGCTGGTCGGCTATCCAGACTCGCACGCTCGCCTGAACTCCAATTTCCGCGACGGCAAGGAAGTTTTCGATCGTGACTTGCTGGACATGCGCATTGTGACGGAAGAGATCGTCGTCAAGAACCACAATGCCGTCGGCAAACGCCTGAGCCAATTGAAACTCACCGATCACGGCTGTTTCCTGAACCGTATTATCCGCAGCCAGATTGAAATGCCGATTGACGATAGCGTCGTGCTGAATAAAGGGGATGTTTTGCAGGTCAGCGGCGACGCCCGTCGGGTAAAAAGCATTGCTGACAGAATCGGATTTATTTCTATTCACAGCCAGGTTACCGACCTGCTGGCCTTCTGCGCGTTTTTCGTCATCGGTGTAATGATCGGGCTGATCACCATCCAATTCAGCAACTTCACTTTCGGCATCGGTAACGCAGCCGGGTTGCTATTCGCTGGCATCATGCTGGGGTTCCTGCGCGCCAACCACCCGACCTTCGGCTATATCCCGCAAGGCGCGCTCAACATGGTCAAAGAATTTGGCCTGATGGTCTTTATGGCAGGCGTTGGCCTGAGCGCGGGCAGCACAATCAACAGCAGCCTGGGAGAAGTCGGTATTCAGATGCTGGCTTCGGGGCTTATTGTCAGTCTGGTTCCGGTGGTAATTTGTTTCCTGTTCGGTGCCTATGTATTGAAAATGAACCGGGCGCTGCTGTTCGGCGCGATGATGGGCGCACGAACCTGCGCCCCCGCCATGGATATTATCAGCGATACGGCTCGCAGTAACATCCCTGCGCTCGGCTATGCAGGCACCTATGCTATCGCTAACGTACTGCTGACATTAGCGGGTTCACTGATCGTGGTTATTTGGCCTGAACTACCCGGCTGAAAAAATGTAAAAAATCGTCATTATTTTCCAGATAAGCGAGAACTTTTTCTTTGCCCTAAAGTCTGAATAAGTGCCACTGCTTTTCTTTGATTCCCCTTATTGAGGAGCCCATCGTTCCCGCCTTTCAGGTTCAAGAACGATGGGCGTTTTCTTTTCTACCTTGCGCTATCCACTCTCTTTCCTATTTCTTGATTGTCATACATCTGTAATCACATTCATTTCATGAAATGTTATTTAAATAACAAAAATTAATTTTATTGTTATTTTTGTGACATTAAAATCATTGAGTGTCATAATCACGCTCTCTGATCTCTTATCGATATCATCAAGGATTTACCATGACTGACTACGCACGCTATATCGACCACACACTGCTGGCCGCCAATGCTACCGAACAGCAAATCATCACGCTGTGCGAGGAAGCGATAGCACACCGTTTTTATGCTGTTTGTGTGAATTCAGGCTACGTTCCCTTAGTCGCCGAAAAGCTGACAGGCACTGACGTTCAGGTGTGCTCTGTTATCGGTTTCCCTCTCGGTGCAGGCCTGACGGCCAGCAAGGCTTTTGAAGCCAAAGCGGCAATTAATGCCGGTGCTCAGGAAATCGACATGGTAATTAACGTCGGCTGGCTGAAAAGCGGGAAGATTGACGCCGTCAAAGCGGATATTCAGGCCGTGCGCGAGGTTTGCGCCGCTATACCGTTGAAGGTAATATTGGAAACCTCTCTGCTTGATGACGAACAGATTGTACTGGTGTGTGAAATGTGTCGTCAGTTGGATGTCGCGTTCGTCAAAACGTCTACCGGTTTCAGCACCGGCGGTGCACGCGAAGAACACGTTCGACTGATGCGTAACACCGTCGGCAGCGAGATGGGTGTCAAAGCATCTGGCGCGGTTCGCGATCGCCAAACGGCACAGCGTATGATTGAAGCAGGCGCCACACGCATCGGTACCAGCTCAGGCGTCGCTATCGTTTCAGGCGAAGCCGCCGCAGCAGGAAACTACTAACAACAAAAATAGCTTACGAGCTGGGAATTTTATGGAAACGCGGCGCGACGAACGAATCGGCAGACTGGCTCAGGCATTAAAGAAAACCGATAAACTCCATCTGAAGGACGCCGCACAGCTACTCGGCGTGTCCGAGATGACCGTTCGCCGCGATCTGAACGCAGATTCCAGCTGCGTCATACTGCTCGGCGGCTACGTCGTGAGCGACCTGAAGAATAACGGCGTCACAAACTATTTCGTCTCCGACCAGCAGACCAAACAGGTCAGGGAAAAGCAGGCTATCGGTGCGGCGGCTGCGCATCTCGTGGAAGCAAACGATACCGTTTTTTTCGACTGCGGCACCACTATCCCCTTCATCATTGATGCCATTCCTGATGAACTGCCTTTTACCGCGATTTGCTATTCCCTGAATACCTTTTTAGCACTACAGGAAAAAAAGGCGTGCAGAGTGATTTTGTGCGGCGGGGAATACCATCCCGATAACGCGATTTTCACTCCGCTCAACCAGCGCAGCGAGCTGGACAACATCTGCCCGAATAAAGCGTTTATTTCTGCGGCGGGTATCGAACTTAACGCAGGCGCGACCTGTTTTAATTTTGCCGAGCTGGGTATGAAGCAACGCGCCATGGCAACCGCACAGCGCATCATTATCGTGGCAGACAGCAGCAAATTCGGCCAGATCAAGCGCGCCTGTATCGGCCCGATCACGCTGTTTGATACGGTCATTTCCGACAGCGCACCGGGCGAACCATACCTACGTTACTTCGCCAACAACGGCATTCAGTTAATCCACGCGGGGAATTAACCGAATAACCCACCGAACCACTGCTGCATCTTCATCATTACCGTATCCCAGAGGCGGCTAAAGAAACCGGCCTCTGGGATATCATCCATCGCCACCAGTTCACGCTGACCGATGCTTTTACCATCCAGTTGAAAATCAATGGTGCCGACAACCTGATTTCTGGTTAGCGGCGCGGAAAGCTGCGGCTGATTGAGCGTAAAGCTGGCTTTCAGGTTCTTCATTTGCCCTTTCGGTATGGTCAGCGCGGCATCCTGTGCGACGCCAAGTCGCGCTTCTGTCTCAGTGCCAAACCAAACCCGCTGCGTGGTAAAGGGGGCATCCGCCTTAATAGGCGTTACCGTTTCAAAAAAACGGAAGCCCCACGTAAGCAGCTTTTCGCTTTCACGGAAACGGATGGCATCGGTTTGCGCACCCAGCACCACGGAGATCAGGCGCATATTGCCTTCCGTTGCCGAGGCCACCAGATTATGCCCCGCACCGTTGGTATGGCCGGTTTTCACGCCGTCCACATTCAGATTCGTGCTCCACAACAGGCGGTTGCGGTTAGGCTGGCGGATATTATTGAAGGTGAACTCTTTTTCCTTATGCAACGCATACTCTTCCGGCACGTCGCGGATCAGCGCCTGCCCTAACAGCGCCATATCACGTGCAGTGCTATACTGCCCTGCGGCATCAAGCCCGTGCACGGTGAGGAAGTGCGTATTCGTCAGGTTAAGCGCCTTCACATAATTGTTCATCAGGCTGACAAACGCATCCTGACTGCCCGCGACGTAATCCGCCAGCGCAATGCTGGCATCGTTACCGGACTGAATGACAATGCCTTTATTTAGCTCAGAAACGGGAATACGGTCACCCGGCTTAAGGAACATCAGCGACGAACCACGCAGCGCTGGATTGCCGGTTGCCCAGGCATCTTTGCCGACGGTCACTTCATCAGTCGGACTAATTTTACCGGATTTAATAGCCTGACCAATGACATAGCTCGCCATAATTTTTGTCAGGCTGGCAGGGTCAAGGCGCTCATCGGCATTGCTCTCAGCCAGCACTTTGCCGCTATGATAATCCATCAGAATAAAGGCTTTGGCTTCGATCTGCGGCACCGCAGGCAGCTGTTCCGCATAGGTGAAGGGCACCAAACCAACAAGCAATACCGTACCTACAGAGAAAGACGTGAGTCTGGTCAGGAAAGGGGTTGTTTTCATGAGTTCGCCGCAATGTCCATCAGTCGTTAAAAATTCTTAATTTTCAATATGTTTTGAAAACTTTAGTAACACATAAAGGTAACGCGTCATCTCTGGGATGAAAACCGTTCCTTCTGTAAAGATAGTCAAAGAAATGAAAGCGTCTCAAAAAATGCTGATAAAAAAAGGACTTAGGAAAAATAAGGAATATCTGAAAATGTAGGTATCAGGTAATCAGAGGACATAACGGATGGCACGAGGAACATGGCAATCCAACCCCGTGCCAGTGCATGGAAAACCCTTAACGGCGTTCGCGCTTATCTGCACGCTTTGACAGCCAGTCACCCAGCGTCTGTACCACCTGCACCAGAATAACCAGTGCAACCACGGTGATCACCATCACCTCGGTTTCATAGCGGTAATAGCCGAAGCGGATCGCCAGATCCCCCACGCCACCGCCACCGACAATACCCGCCATCGCCGAATAGCCGATGAGGCTCACCAGCGTAATCGTGAGGCCGCGCAATAATCCTGCTTTCGCTTCTGGCAGTAGCACCGTGCCAATAATACGCATCGGGCTGGCGCCAAATGCTTCGGCCGCCTCCACAATGCCGGGGTCAATTTCACGCAGTGCGCTATCCACCAGACGCGCATAGAATGCGATGGCTGCCACCGACATGGGCACCGCCGCTGCCACTGGGCCAATCGTATTCCCCAAGAGAAACTGCGTGAGCGGTAACAGCAAGACCAGCAGAATCACGAAGGGAATTGAGCGGATAATATTCACCAGCACGGTGCCAAACAGATAGACGGCACGATTTTGCCAGAACAGATTCCTGTCCGTGACATAAATCAGCAGCCCCAGCGGTAAACCGCCGATGACGGCAAGCAGCGTAGAAATTCCCACCATCTGGAACGTTTCACCGAACGCCGCGACCAGATCGATCCATAAATCAGCCATGCAGCACCTCCACGTTCGCCGTCCTTACCTGAATATGCTCCACCGCTTCCGTCACTTTTACGGGGTTGGATGGATGGGTCAATAGCGCCACGAGGATGCCTAGCGCACGATTGCCGATGTATTCGATCTTACCGTGCAGGATATTGACGGATACGCCAAAGCGCGTCGCGACATCCGACAGCACAGGTTGCTCCGCCGATTCGCCGACGAACAGAATCTTCAATAATGTGCCCTGCAAATCCTTCAGCAAGCGCGGCGGCAGCGCCAAATCGAGCGTGTGGGACACAAGTTGACGCGTGAACGCGTGTTGCGGCGTCGCGAAAATATCAAAAACATCGCCTTCTTCCACAACCCGACCGCCCGTCATCACCGCCACCCGATCGCAAACGGCCTTAATCACGCTCATTTCATGAGAAATCAGCACGATGGTGATGCCCAGTTTGTCGTTAATCTCTTTCAACAGCGCCAGAATGGCAGCGGAAGTTTCCAGATCGAGCGCCGACGTAGGCTCATCGCACAGCAAGACTTCGGGATCGTTGGCAATCGCTCGGGCAATGCCTACGCGCTGTTTCTGACCACCGCTGAGCTGTGCCGGATAAGACGATGCTTTATCTGCCAGCCCCACCAGATTCAGAATTTCCGGCACGCGCGTCGCGATATCCGCGTTGGATTTCCCGGCGGCTTTCAAGCTAAATGCCACGTTTTCCGCCACGGTACGCGTCTGCATCAGATTGAAATGCTGAAAGATCATGCCGATTTTTTGCCGCTGTTCCCGCAGAGGATGTCCTGACAGCTCGCTGATGAGCACGCCATTGACGCGCACACGGCCTGACGTCGGCCGCTGCAAGAGATTGATGGTTCGCAGCAGCGTACTTTTTCCCGCACCGCTGGTGCCAACAATGCCGTAAACTTCCCCGCGCTGGATGTGCAGCGACACATCGTCTACCGCGCGGTTTTCTGGCTGCTTCCCGTGAGAGAAGTCAACGCTTACCCCTTCTAACTGAATCATTATCCGCAAACTCCTGGCCTGAGCGGAAAAGAAGAAAGCCGGTCATAGACCGGCCAAATGGTATTCTGTGTAAGCCTGACGCTTACTGTGCGGGCGCTGGCGTTTTTGCCTGCATCCACTCAGGTTTCTGGAACTGGCTATACATCAACGCCGGATCGTTGATCACCGCGGCATAAGCGGGTGATTCCACAATCGCCTTAGTATCTTTAACAAAGGGTTTATCGAGATCGTCGGTGCGCACGGCAATAACGTTCTTCAGGTTCTCATCCAGCGTTTCAAGCTTAATGGCTGATGACAGTTTCAGACCGGACGCCAGCGCGAAATTACCGTTCACCAACGATGCCGTCACGCTATCCAGCGTGCGGGGCAGTTGCGCCGCTTCCATCGGTTTGAAGACCAACCCGCGCGGATTTTCAAGAATATCCTTCTCGGAAGCCTTCGTCGGATCGATGTCCGACTTAATCGTAATCAGACCCAGCGATTGCAGGAAACGCAGGCCACGCGCCAGATTGGTGGCGTCGTTAGAAAGCGTGACGACATCTCCTTTTTTCAGCTCATCCAGCGATTTGATTTTCTTCGAGTAGAAGCCCATGCTGGCTGTCGGAACGGTAATCAGCGGGGAAATTTTTAACCCTTTATCGGCGGCGAATTTTTCCAGATACAGCGTATGCTGGAAGAGGTTGGCATCAATACTACCGTTGGCCAGCGCCAGATTAGGCTGAACGTAATCGCTGAATTCACGCACGACGACCTTGTAGCCTTTTTTCACCAGCTCAGGTTTGATGGCAAGATTCACCATGTCGCCATACGGCCCTGGCGCCACGCCAAATGTGATCGTCTGAGGATCGCTGCTGGCCATTGCCAGTTGCATACCAGCAGCCAGCAATGTGATGCCCAACACGGCGCGAACAGAATGCGTCAATTTCATTGTGTAACTTTCCTGTCTGAATGTAACTTGCTGTCATTATTAAGAATGACAAGTTAAATCATAAAGACTAAAAAGGCATATCATTATTTCTCATCGGCTGTCGCGGATGACCGGGGCAAGCTTCACGAAGAAAGAGGGGCAGGTATGATAACGATTTGGGGTCGTGATAATTCGACCAACGTAAAGAAAGTCCTGTGGTGCGCGGAAGAATTGGCGCTGCCTTATCAGCATATTGCGGCGGGTGGGCAATTCGGCCTTAACCATGAAGCCGATTATCTGGCGATGAATCCGAATGGCCTCATCCCCTGTTTGCGGGACGGCGATCTGGTGCTGTGGGAGTCCAACACCATCGTTCGTTATCTGGCGGCGCAGTATGGTCAGGATTCGCTGTATCTCGCGGATCCCGGCAAACGCGCCAGTGCTGAAAAATGGATGGACTGGGCCAGCGCCCTCGCCGTTTCTTTCGGGCCAGTGTTCATCAATATGGTGCGCGTCGCGCCGGAAAAACGCGATATGGCGTTAGTACAAAAAGGCATCGCCGAATGCGAACGCCTGTTCGATATTGTCGATACCGTTCTGGCTAATCAGCCGTGGCTATCCGGCGAACAGTTTGGCGTTGGCGATATTCCGCTAGGCTGTATTGTTTACGGCTGGCTGAATATGCCGATTGATCAGCAGTCGCACCCGCATCTGGAACGCTGGTATCAGCAACTCACCGAGCGCCCGGCGTATCAGAAGCACGTCATGATTCCGCTGTCTTAAATGAAACAGGCACCGTAAGGTGCCTGATTTCTTACTCCAGTCCGACTTTCAGCAATTTGCCATTGTCGTGATCGGTCAGCAAATAGAGGTAACCGTCAGGCCCCAGCCTTACGTCGCGAATGCGTTCATCGCGGTTGCTCAGCAAGCGCTCTTGTGAAACGACTTTGTCGCCATCAAGCGTTAGACGAATCAGGTTCTTCTCTGCCAGTGCGCCGATAAAAACCGAATTTTTCCACTGCGGGAAACGATCGCTGTTGTAGAAAGCCATTCCGCTGATGCCCGGTGATTTTTCCCAATAGAAATCCGGGTTCGCCATCCCTGCAATCTCTTTTCCTTTCGCTTCTGGGATCTTCAATCCGGAATAGTTAATGCCGTGTGTCGCAATCGGCCAGCCGTAATTTTCGCCGGCTTTGGGGATATTGATTTCATCACCGCCTTTCGGGCCATGTTCATTTTCCCACAGTACGCCAGACCACGGATTAATCGCCAATCCCTGTGGGTTCCGGTGCCCATAGGACCAGATTTCCGGCCGCGCATTAGGGGTATTCACAAACGGGTTATCGGACGGCACCTTACCCTCGGCCGTCAGACGCACAATTTTGCCCTGTAATTTATCCAGATCCTGTGCGGTCGGGCGCTCATTGTTTTCACCCAGTGCGATAAACAGGTGACCTTGTCGATCAAACGCCAGCTTGCCGCCGAAGTGGTTACCCGTCGATAGCTTCGGTTCCTGACGGAAGAAGACCGTGAAGTTCTCCAACCGCTTATTGTCCTCGGAGAGTTTACCATAGCCGACTGCGGTTCCCGCTTTACCATCACTGCCCTCTTCAGCAAAACTCAGGTAGATGCGTCGATTCTGCGCAAAATCCGGCGATAGCGCGACCTCCAGCAGTCCACCCTGTGATTTAGCGAAGACCTTCGGTACACCCCCTATCGGCGCAGACAGCGCACTGCCCGCTTTCCATAAGCGTAGATTCCCGGCGCGTTCCGTAATCAGGATTCCCTGATCTTCCGGCAAGAATGCTAATGACCACGGGTGATCCAGCTTATCCTGCAATTCCGTCACCTTCGGTTCCGCCGCCAATAACGGGCTGGAAAACAGCAGCATCGCGCTAAGCAGCAACCAATGTGGCGCAGCAAGAAATCGTCGTAACAGGGAGGGTGAAACCGAATTGCGAGGCATCAGGCAATAGGACATAGCGTTGTCTCCATCCAACAAAAAGTCCTGTAAATTTAGGCGGCAGGTAATGTTTGTGCAAAAAAAAAGTTACGACAAGCCAGTGAGTGGAAACTTTTGACCTCATATCTACACGCTTCTATTTTTCTCTTTACCATCTTTCTAAAATTATAATTATTTAGAATCCAGCTCCTAATATTGTGTGAAATATAGAAACCATTTCTAATTCAATTAAAAACATGCCAATACTCATAAATGTGCATAAAATGCGGTTGTTGAAATTTTCATTTGCAACAAACATTAGCATAAGATACGATTCTTTTCATATTAAATAACTTCGCACATTGATGCTTCACTTCTCATCGTGCGACGCAAGTGCTGACGGGATGCCGTCCTCAGCGAGTGTAGTGCTATTATGAAAAGCTATTTAATATAAAAATAAATAAATCAAACTCACATAATCAAACATAAAAAAAACACAACAAGCCATTTATACAATGGTTATTCTTAAATTAAAAACAATAATAAAAAAACACACCATTATTAATAGCGTCAACAAAAGAAATAAAAAACCTCATCACCATACAACCCAACACATTAAAGATTAATTTAATAAAAAATCAATAACTTATAAATTACAATCAGCATAACTCAAGCATCACACGCAATGCTTAATGTTTTGACTGCTTGATCCAGAAAAATCTATTTTAACAAGCATTAAAAACACATCCATTAATAATGGTAAATAGTAAGTCGTTCATTAACTTGACGAGTCTGTGACGTACATCGCATCAAAATCCTAATAGCAAGGAGTGCATATATGGATCAAAAAGGCCAAGATTTACTTATTCCACACGATAGTTTATTACCACATACCCGAGAAAATATTAGAATAGAACCAGCTATTCACCCTGTAAAAGAATTTTATTCCATTACACAACCAATTCAGGATATTCACTCGGAAGTATTTAAAACATTGCTCAATAGACATGATGCAAAGGAAGTGATTGAAATAATACGGCAGAGAATGCCAGAACTGACTTTAGCTCATGTGTCAGCCCACTATTTACAACTCTGCCTGATGTACGGTGCCGATCATGGTGTGGCCAACCTGTTTCAAAAGATCAGAATGCGCTACAACCGAAGCACTCATCATAATCTTGTTAATGTCGCAACACGTTTGATTAACAACAGTTTCATGAACGAGGCTAATACGATTATTTTGCACTTATCAGAGTTCGCTAGTCGGCATCCAGCTCAACGTATTTTGCGCTTAAAATACCTGTTTGCCCTCGAAAAACTTGATGAGCTGAGCGAGATGTTTAAAGACATCCCATTAAGGGATTACCAAACCTCGGACGAACTGATTGCACTTCGAGTCAAATATGACTGTGTCATGGGGAACCCATCTGCTGGCCTGGAATGGTTAATCGCATTAGCACCTCTCGACACACTTCCTCCCCGCTTGCTCCAGTGGGCGGTGGACTGCATGACGACACTAGGACGGTACGAGGAGGCGGTCCCCTTACTGGAGGCGTGGTTTAGCCTTGATTTCTCTTATCGGAGAGATACCAAGCGCGTACTGCGGGTGGCAGAAAAAACGGGGGAAACACCCAGATTGGTGCTGGCTATCGAACGCCTCCATGGCTGGTTTACCTGCCCTGATTTGGTCCGCTTACGCACGACCCTGCTTCAGGCTTATTCCCCTACACACCCCGTTCAAATTAGCGGGATCTCTCCAACAGTCAACGGCCCGACATGCGAAGATGCCGCGCTACAGCCAACGAAGCCTCTCTCTGAATATGCCATATTTTTCTGTACTGACGCCGACTTTAGTCTCCCAGCCGTTGTGGCATTAACATCGCTGGCGATGTCGATAGGTGGTGCCAATAATCTCCCCGACATCTATATTTTTGTTCCGCCTGAAATTCGCCCGCTTTGGGAACGTATTGCCGAGCGATTCACTTCAGCATTTCCAATTATAACGCTACGAATTGTTTCGACCTTACAGATGGATCTGGATGAAGTCAGTGCGCAATTTGGTTTCTATAACGTTGGTGAGACGTTGAGCACAACCACCTACACGCGACTCTACGCGAGCCGCTATTTACACTATATCGGCGTGACCCGTGCGCTTTATCTCGACTCTGATATTGTGATCCTGCATTCGCCCTTATCCCTGCTCTATGAGGATATGCAGGGGTTCCCATTGGCTGCGCGTACTGACCGAAATACTCCGTTGATAAAGCGCGCTATCCGGCTACATCGGATCCCCAATGAACGTTATTTTAATGCTGGAGTGATACTGTTTGATCTGACACATCCCGCCATGCCCTCTACCATCAACACTGCAATTACGTATAGCAAACAAGGAAATAGCCCGTTACTTTTTCTCGATCAATGCGCGTTGAATAAAGCCATTTCAGGGCTTTATCTGGCACTGGATGAGCGCTACAACAGGTTCATACCACCAAGTAGCGCTACACAAGTGGTAGAGGACAACACCGTCATTATGCACTTCATTGAAACCCCTAAGCCCTGGCAAGCGGGCTACGCTGGCCAAGGACTCACGATATGGGGTGAATACCAACGTCACGCAATACGCATAATCGGCGATGAAATTTTTTGTTCTAGCCCGGTTTGTCCCTCATGAAAGGAGAGAACTTTTAATAAAAATAAACATTCAGGAACACCAGTGCGCTTCAAATATTCTATCGAGGCAATAGGTGAAATCCCATCGTGATTTCACCTGATTAACGATACAGGTAATACAACTGCGCGCGGATAGCGCTAGCCATCATTTCATGAGGCGGCTGTACCAATTCACGATATCCGCAAATTAAGGAGTGCAGAGATGGCGGCACAAGAAAAGGATTTTGTTTCCTCACATCATACCGGAGGGCCCGTTGTACCGCCCTTTGTTTCAGATCATTTACCTGCTAACCGAATGGCCGGGCCTACGGCTAGCAGTGCCATAACCGATGCCTATTTCGGTACTGAGATAGGCAGAATATTACTTAATCTGCACGACGCCAGCATCGCATTTGCTGCGCTGCAACAGAATAATACAGGTTTTTCTCAGGTTACGTTGACAACCGGTTACCTACAACTATGCCTCCGTTATGGTGCCGATCAAGGTGTCGCCCGCTTGCTAAAGAGCGTGCAAATGGCATACGTGCATAGCTGTTATCACGCGCTGATCGGTGTCGCAACTCGTCTCATCAATGCAGGTATGATGTCCGACGCCGAATCGGTCATTGCACACTTATGTAAGTTCACGGGGCAGACTGCAGAGATTAGGATTCTCCGTTTAAAATTCCTGTTTAAGGCTGCACAGTTCGACGAGTTGCACAAACAATTTGCCCGTATTCCGTTACGGGATTATCGGATCAATGCGGAACTTCTTATGCTGCGTGTTCGATACGAGTGTATTACAGGAAGACCCGATGCCGGGCTCACATGGCTGGACGAGTTCGGCCCTCGCAACACGCTACCTGTCGATCTCATGTGGTCAGCGGCACAATGTCTGAACGAACTCGGCAAATTTGAAGATGCCTTAGCTTTAATTGAGGTGTGGATCAGCCTCGATTTCTCTTTTAAGGATCACGCGGAACTGGTGCTGAATATCGCGTCAAAAAGCAGTGGCACCTTGAGGCTCGTGCGGGCTATCGAGGCATTACATGGCTGGTTCACTTCGCTCGACCTGTTACACCTGCGTACCGCATTACTCCAAACAATTGAAGCACGCCATTCTGCTCATGCAAAAGTGACTTCTGTTGATGAAAAGCAGAGCATCAGAGAGCTCGACTTCCCCTACGCCAACGGCATGATATCCATGACGACCCCAAGGCAAAGACACGCTATTTTCTTATGTGCTGATACCGCATATAACGTTCCAGCGCTGGTAGCGCTAACCTCGTTGGCAATGTCGATTGCACAGGCTAATCCTCCCCCCGACATTTATATGTTTGTTCTGCCTGAAACGCATGAAATCTGGAGCCAGATCGCACATTGTTTTGCCAAAAAATTTCCTCTGACAGTAAAAATTCTATCGACATTACAGATGGATCTCGATGAAAGCCGAGCGCACTACGGGTTTCAAAACTACGGAAAAATGCTGAGCATCACCGCGTACGCCCGGCTTTATGCAAGCCGCTATTTGCAAGGACTTGGTATTACACGCGCACTGTATTTAGACTCCGATGTTGTTATCCGCCGTTCACCACTTGGTTTGCTGCATATGGACATGGGAGGGTATCCCCTAGCAGCACGTACTGAACGTGCACACCCAAGAATCAGCCGCGCGATTAAGCTGCACGGTATTCCCAACGGCCGTTATTTTAACTCTGGTATTTTGCTGCTTGATTTCCAGCATCCGGCAACGCAATCAACGCTAAATACGGCCATCGCTTATAGCGAGCAACTCGACAACAAGCTGCTCTATCTAGATCAATGTGCGCTGAACAAAGCCATTCAGGGGCTGTATCTGGATTTGGATGAAAAATTTAACTGGTTCATTGTTCCTGACGATACTGCCCATCCTCAAGACAAGGATGCCGCGATCATGCATTTTATCAGTACGCCGAAACCCTGGGATCTTAACTACAGCGGGCGAGGATCAACACTTTGGGCCGACTACAAACATCATGCAATACAGGTGATCGGCGAGGGTATTTTTTACGCCATAAGCAAGGTGGCATGACGATGAGCAGATATTGACTGCCGCCAATGAATCATGTGTTTGGTATCGATTTTGGAAAACCAACAACGCAAGGAACGCAGATATGCCTAAACAAGATCGGAACTTAGTACTTTCAAACCATACACCGCAGCCAGAGAGACAATCAATGGTGGCAGCATCTTCTCTTGCCAATAGCACACTGCGTGGCGATATTCATGCTGAGATATTCAAAACACTTCTCAACCAGCATGATACTGACGAGGTGATGTTTGCACTACAGCAACAAATGCCGCTTTCATCAGGTATTCTGGCTACCCGTTATGTGGAAATCTGCCTGCAGTATGGTGCTGACAGTGGGGTAGCCAGGCTTTTTCAGCGCACACCCGTCGCCTACTCATCTAGTCACTACTACAGCCTTGTCGACACCACAAACCGCCTGCTCGATGCCGGACAATTAGAAGAAGCTAATGCCATCATTTCACATTTATCAGAGTTTGCTAGCCAGCATCCAAATACCCGCATGCTTCACTTAAAGTACCTACTTAAAGGCCGGCGTTTTGAGGAACTTCGCCAGCAGCTCGAGAGCATTCCCGCTCGAGATTATAAGATGTCGGAAGCACTCGTAGCGCTTCGTACCCGCTATGAGTGCACTATAGGCAATCCAGAAGCAGGGCTTGCATGGTTGGCCGACTTTGGCCCACTTGAAACGCTATCGGCTAACCTTATTCATTGCGCCATCCAGTGCTTGATCAGTTTAGCGCGTTACAACGATGTTATACCTTTGCTCGAAGCATGGTTTAACCTCGATTTTTCTTATCAGGAGGCCGCTAAGCGTATTTTGCTGGTTGCGACCCAGACTGGAGAAACCATCAGGCTGATACGCGCTATAGAGCAGTTACACGGCTGGTTTACCTCACCTGATCTGATCCGATTACGCATCGCGCTAATAACATTAGATGCTACACAACGACGCATTCAGCGTGAGGACGACAAGGGGGATGAAACCGAAAGCACAAGCTTGACTGCATACTATCCGCTTGGCGTTTCTCTCTCACCACCCCATCCCGTTTCTGAAAATGCCATTTTCTTCTGTGCCGATACGGCGTACACGGCTCCGGCTATCGTCGCCCTCATCTCGCTGGCAATCGCCATCGAGCGTAGCGAAAATTTACCTGACATCTATATTTTCGTGTTGCCGGAAGCACATGGTCTATGGGGACAACTCGCCAGCAGCTTCAACAGAGAATTTCCGTCTTTGACGCTACGGGTAGTCTCAACGTTGCAAATGCAACTTGATCAGAGCCGGGCACACTACGGGTTTAATTCCATGGGAGATATGCTGAGCACCATGGCATACGCTCGACTTTATGCCAGCCGTTATCTATCCCAATGTGGTGTAGCACGGGCCCTATATCTTGATTCCGATGTAGTTATCCAATCTTCACCGCTGCCACTGTTGTATATGGATATGGAAGAATTTCCGTTGGCTGCGTGCCATGACCAGATGGGCCCTCTGGTTGACCATGCAGTCACACTGCATGGTATCCCTAATGGCCGCTATTTTAACTCTGGCGTGATGCTATTGGATTTCCATCACCCAGCTACATTACCCGCAATAGAAGCTGCGATTGCCTACAGTGAAGACACAGATAGCGTCCTTATTTTTCAAGATCAGTGCGCATTGAACAAAGCGATTCGTGGTCTCTATCTGACGCTGGATGAAAAATATAACTGCTATATGCCTCCAGGTCGACCAATGAGCGCTATGTATGAAAACGCGGCTATCGTCCATTTTGTCAGCACGCCCAAGCCGTGGCACCTGGCCTATTTAGGTCAAGGGACGGCACTTTGGTCTCGTTTTTATGACCATGCCGTGCGAATTGTCGGAAAAGATATTTTTCTCTCCCTCTAGGCCCCAGCTCTAAGCACGGTCTACCAGATTGAGCATAAATATAAACATTCACGGGTTATCGCTAAATGCGGCTGAGTATGTTCTGGATGGAATAGTAGAACAGGCCGCTTTCTTCAGGGAAGAATATACAAGGGGTTAGATATGCTTTATCGTCGATTTGAGCAACTGATTACTATATTTCGCGATGCACCAGCAGATATACCACCAAATAGATTACGACCATTTTATTTTCACTATCTATATCAGGTATGGCCAAGCTTCACTGCGCTGTTAGTCGTAGGGGGGATTACTGCGCTCATTGACGTGGTTATACTCAGTTATTTAGGCCGTATCATCGATCTCATCCGCATTACCCCCAGTAACCACTTCTTCAGTGAACATGGTAATGAACTTCTCTGGATGGCTGCCCTTACGCTCATCATTCAGCCCTTCTTCCTTGGATTACGAAATTTACTCACTAATCAATCAATTAACCCTTGCATGACAAGCATGATTCGATGGCAGCACTACAATACCGTACTCAAGCAGAGCCTAAATTTCTTTCAAAGTGATTTTGCCGGACGTATCACACACCGCATTATGCAAACAGGGAATGCCTTACGTGACTCTGTTGTTCAGGCTGTATCGGCCATTTGGCATGTGCTGATTTATGTATTAAGTACGCTGTTCGTGCTTTCAGAAATGGACTGGCGTTTAATGGTAATACTTATTATCTGGGTGGTGCTATACATCAGCTGCCTGCGCTATTTCGTGCCACGGGTGAAAGCACGATCCATTGAATCAACAGAGGCTAACTCAAAACTCATTGGGCGTATCGTTGATGGCTATACCAACATTTTCACTTTGAAGTTGTTTTCTCACACCATGCTTGAAGCACGCTACGTTAGGGACGCTATAACAGAACATACGCATAAAATGCAGATGGCCAACCGTATACTCACCAGTATGGACCTGACAATCATCATGCTGAACAGTCTGCTGATCGTCGGTAGTATCGGTTTTGCGCTATGGCTCTGGACGCACTCGTTACTAAGCGCTGGCGCAATCGCAATAGTGACAAGTTTGGTAATTCGTATCACCAATATGTCAGGGTGGATCATGTGGGTGGTGAATAGCATCTTCGAAAGTCTTGGCATCGTACAAGAAGGCATGAAGACGATTTCTCAGCCGATCAGTATTACCGATAAATTAAATGCACCAGCCTTGAAGGTACAACATGGCGCCATCACTTTTGAGCAGGTTAGTTTTTGTTACAACACATCACATCACATCATTGAAGGATTAAATTTTTGCATCAGGCCAGGGGAAAAAATCGGTCTCGTCGGACCTTCTGGAGCAGGAAAGTCAACGTTGGTCGGATTGCTTCTTCGCCTTTATGACCTGCAAAGTGGAAGTATCCTCATCGATAACCAGAATATTGCCGACGTGACACAAGAAAGTTTGCGGGAGCAAATCGGGATGATTACACAAGATACCTCGCTGCTGCACCGCTCGATACGCGATAACCTGCTGTACGGTAAATACAACGCCACTGATAAAGAGTTGATGCAAGTGCTGAGGAATGCACAAGCAGATGAATTCATCATGCAAATCTCCGATTCTCAAGGCCGTTCAGGACTAGATGCACATGTAGGAGAACGAGGTATCAAATTATCGGGAGGCCAGCGTCAACGTATTGCCATCGCACGCGTTTTACTGAAAGACGCCCCTATTTTGATTATGGATGAGGCAACGTCAGCACTGGACTCGGAAGCCGAGGCCGCTATTCAGGATAATCTGGATATTTTAATGAAGGGAAAAACCGTTATCGCTATCGCCCACCGACTATCGACCATTGCCAAAATGGATCGTCTGGTGGTAATGCAACAGGGAAGAATTGTCGAAGTAGGAAACCATAGAGATTTATTGGCACAAGAGGGGGTATATGCCCGTTTGTGGCGGCATCAAACGGATGGGTTTGTCGGGATAAGCTAGATCTGGCGTAAAGCACAACCGGAAGGCATGGCCACTAACAGACATCGCTTCTACCATCCACACTTCCGACTACTAATCTTAATGATTCGCTACAATTTGGCCGGAAAACGGAGAAAGTGAGTCCTACCGTTCATGCTTATCACTTAAAGCCATTTTTAAGATAAATAGGGGAGAGGTTCTCAGGAACACCTCTCCCCGTGGTTTCGCTGAGCCTATCAATGCTTAAACGTGCGGTATTAGCCCCTACGTCCCGTGGATAAAAATACCCATTGTTATCACTTTCTCCCTCATCTTCTTATAGGCATTTGATGTTGACATCGGTACAATCGCTGCCCTAACGAACATAACTTTGACTATTTTTTATCCTTATGAGCAATATCGCCCCCCCACAACCACGTATCGGCTTTGTTTCCCTCGGCTGCCCGAAAAACCTCGTCGACTCCGAGAGGATTCTGACCGAACTGCGTACTGAAGGTTATCAGGTCGTCCCGCGCTATGACGACGCTGAACTGGTGATCGTCAATACCTGTGGTTTTATTGACAGCGCCGTACAAGAGTCGCTGGAAGCCATCGGCGAAGCGCTGAATGAGAACGGTAAAGTTATCGTCACAGGCTGTCTGGGTGCCAAAGAAAATCAAATACGCGAAGTGCATCCAAAAGTGCTGGAAATTACCGGCCCGCACAGCTACGAGCAGGTGCTGTCGCACGTGCATCAATATGTCCCTAAACCAACGCACAACCCGTTTACCAGCCTGGTTCCCGAGCAGGGCGTGAAACTCACGCCGCGCCATTACGCGTATCTGAAAATTTCAGAAGGCTGTAACCACCGCTGTACATTCTGCATCATCCCTTCCATGCGTGGCGATTTGGATAGCCGCCCGATCGGCTCGGTGCTGGATGAAGCGAAACGTCTGGTGGATGCCGGCGTAAAAGAGCTGCTGGTGATTTCTCAGGATACCTCGGCGTACGGCGCAGATGTGAAGCAGCGTACCGGATTCTGGAACGGGCAGCCGGTCAAGACCAGCATGGTCAGCCTGTGTGAGCAACTGGCGTCTCTCGGTGTGTGGGTGCGCCTGCACTATGTCTACCCTTACCCGCACGTAGACGATGTGATTCCATTAATGGCGGAAGGCAAAATCCTGCCTTATCTGGATATCCCGCTCCAGCACGCCAGCCCGAAAATTCTCAAACTGATGAAGCGCCCCGGCGCAGTAGAAAGAACGCTGGAGCGTATTAAGCGCTGGCGCGAAATCTGCCCAGATTTAACGCTGCGTTCTACCTTCATTGTCGGTTTCCCTGGCGAGACGGAAGAAGATTTCCAAATGCTGCTCGACTTCCTGAAAGAAGCCAAACTCGACCGCGTGGGCTGTTTTAAATTCAGCCCGGTCGAAGGCGCAGCCGCCAACGCATTGCCGGATCCGGTGCCGGAAGAGATCAAGGAAGAGCGCTATCATCGTTTCATGCAGCTTCAGCAGGCCATTTCTACCCAGCGTTTGCAGGATAAAATTGGCCGTGAAGTGCTGGTGTTGATCGATGAAATCGACGAAGAAGGCGCGATTGGCCGCAGCATGGCCGACGCTCCTGAAATCGACGGCGCGGTTTACCTGAACGGAGAAACTGGCGTGAAAGTCGGCGATATCGTTAAGGTCAAAGTCGAACACGCCGATGAATACGATCTGTGGGGTAGCCGGATTTAACACGCCCATCACGCTTCATGCCGATCGGTTAGGAGCGAGACCTGTATGCCCACCACGCCAGCTTTTCTGCCCGAAAGGCTGGCGTTTTACTTTCACGCCCTTTCACCTTACGCTGAAAATTCAATCAATAGACAACCCGTTCCTCGCCTTCGCCTTGCGTCCCCCAGTCAGGTAAAGTAGCCTTGAGGCATGATTAGTCGACTAGCCTTACCCGAGGCATAAGCATGTGGAAACGCCTGACATTCGGTTTGTTAGCCCTCATTGGCGTGCTGCTGCTCTCTGCTTTTGCCCTCGATCGTTGGATCAGCTGGAAAACTGCGCCATTTATTTACGATGAACTTCAGACCTTGCCAAAGCGTCAGGTTGGCGTCGTATTGGGGACGGCGAAATACTACCGCACCGGCGTGATCAACCAATATTATCTGTTCCGTATGCAAGGGACGATTAACGCTTACAACAGCGGTAAAGTCAGCTATCTGCTTCTCAGCGGCGACAACGCGCTGCAAAGCTACAATGAACCGATGACAATGCGTCGCGATTTGATCGCCGCGGGCGTTCCGCCTTCGGATATCGTGCTCGACTATGCGGGGTTCCGCACGCTGGATTCCATCGTCAGAACACGCAAGGTGTTTGATACCAACGATTTCACCATCATCACCCAACGTTTCCACTGCGAACGCGCGCTATTCATTGCGCTGCACCTCGGGATTCAGGCGCAGTGTTACGCCGTGCCTTCGCCCAAAAATATGATGACCGTGCGGGTTCGTGAGTTTGGCGCTCGTTTGGGTGCGCTGTTCGATCTGTATATCCTCAAACGCGAACCGCGCTTTTTAGGGCCGCAGGTGCCGATTCCCGCAGAACATACCATTCCAGAAGATGCCCCGGATTATCCTGCCGTTCTGCCGGAGCAGGTGCTGCCCTCGCCCGTTCATCAGGCTAAACCTGACCAACCAGCGAAAACCGAGCCCGAATCCAAACCGCAGAACGAGCACGCCGCACCTTAGGGGCTTGTTCTACTCGGTTTTCCCTATCGCATGGGTGAGTTTGCGCCATAGCCATTCCAACGGTCCCTGACGGAAATAGCGCAGCCAGTAGTGAGAAAAGACCAGATTGGCGATCCAGATAATGGGAACCAGCGCCAACAATTGCAGGCGGCTGAAAGCCATAAACAGACCGAGCTGGTTAAACAGCAGCACACAAATCAGCGTTTGTAGCAAATAGTTGGTTAACGCCATGCGCCCAACATCCGTAATCCAGTACGTGATGCGCCATTGGCACAGCGTGCCCCAAAAACCGTAGCAAAACGCCAGATAACCTATCGCCTGCAAGGGTGAACTCAGCTCGCGTGGAATTTGCAATAACAGCCCGCTCCAGCGATATTCCCAGTCCACCAGCCACTGCCCCACCACGCCGATACTGTTAATCGCCACACCCAGCGGAATCAACCACAGTGCCACCTTACGATAGTGCGCCGTGCTGAATTCCCCTTTCAGCCAGCCGCTGCGCATCAACCCGGCGCCTAATAGCATCGATCCCGCCAGCAGCCAGCCGTACTGCACGCCCAGCGACAACAGGCTTTCCGTGAGCAGATCGACGCGATTACTCCACGCTTCCGGCCCGCCTAACGCCCGCCAATAAGCCTCGTAGGTGACATCCGCCATACCCGGCAGCCAGAATCGCCCCGGTTGCAGGCTCAGAATCTGACTCAGTACAAACAGCACGCCGATTCCCACCAGATACAGAACCGCCCCCGAGCGCATTAGCAACTGGCTGCTTTCTGCATGGTGAATCATGCCGTAACACACCAACCCTATCAGCGCATAGTCGAGCAAAATGTCACCATCCCACAGAAAAATGGCATGAATTAGCCCGATGATCATCAGCCAGAAAAGACGCGCATGTGCCCAGCGTTTCCCTCGCGGCAGCAATAGCTGTAGCCCCGCACCAAAAAGGAGAGAAAACAGTGTCAGGAATTTTGCTTGCGCCAGCAGATCCATCGCCGCCCACGTCAAGGCATCGGACAACGTGGCTTCTCCTTGCCAGGCTGGATTGAGGTATGCCGCATGCGGTAAACCAAACGCCGTAATATTCAGCAGTAAAATACCCAGGATGGCGACGCCGCGTGCGAAATCCAGCGTAACTATCCGTGAAGGTGGCCGCGAAAGTGGCAAATGAGGTGATGGTACAGTGTGAGAAGGCATACAAATTACATTTTCAAATCATCGAAGTAGCGATTGTATGCACAGAAAGGGAAAAAGCGAAGATGCTTACTGATTTGACGATAGCCGATGTGGCGATGACGAGAGGGAACTCCTTCATCATCACCAATCAGAGCGGGCTTAATTGTGGTGGCGAACCGCGCGCAGGAATTCCTGACGCGTGTTCTGGCTGGATTTAAACAGCCCGCCGAGCGATGTCGTAGTTGTGGCGCTGGTCGCATCACGAATACCGCGCGCCTTCACGCAGTAATGCACCGCATCGATCGAAACGGCAACGTTATTGGTTCCCAATAACGTTTGCAGCGCGACGAGAATCTGCTGCGTTAAGCGCTCCTGCACTTGCGGGCGCTGAGAGAAAAACTGGACGATACGGTTGAGCTTCGACAACCCAATGACGCCATCTTTCGGAATATACGCCACCGTCGCTTTCCCATCGATCGTCACGAAATGGTGTTCGCAGGTGCTGGTCAGCGTGATATCGCGCACGGTAACCATTTCATCGACCTTCATTTTGTTTTCAATGATGGTGATTTTGGGGAAATTGGCGTAGTCTAGGCCGGAGAATATTTCATCAACGTACATTTTGGCGATACGAGTCGGTGTTTCAGCCAGACTGTCATCGCTCAAATCGAGACTCAGCAAATTCATAATTTCCGTCATATGCTCGGCAATACGTTGCTTACGCGTATCCCGATCCAACAGCGCCCCGCGCAGCGGCGTTTCCAGGCCGCGTGCCAGTAGTGCTTCGTGCACCATAACGGCTTCTTTACTTAGTGATGACATTATTATTCTCCTGCAGGTGTAACTATGCCTATCGCACTATCACGGCCTTGATCAGACCCTAGCGCCGTCAACACTCTAGTTGAGAGAGTTACGATTATCCAGTGATTGTACGTCATGATTGTTGAAATAGATTCAGGTTATCACCCGCATTGGGTGTACCACTGTGCCGTAACGGGGGGTGAAATCTTGTGCACAGGAAGACCACGATTCCGCCATCAATGTTCCATTGATAAACAAAAAAAGCACCGGGAAAATCCCAGTGCTTTTAGCGATAAATCATCTGACTTTTGCAGGCGTCAGCGCGCTGACGCCGCGTGTCGTAGGGCTATCAGAAGGTTTCCCAGTTGTCGTTAGCATTGCCTTTTCTACCACCTGTGGCCGCTAATAACATCGGCTTCTCCACCGCTGGCGCTTTCTCTGCCAGACGCTGCTGAGGGCGACGATGCGCCTCTGCGGCCGACAGCTGGAATACCGATACAGCCTCAGTCAACTGGCGAGCCTGATCTTCCAGCGATGCAGCGGCAGCGGCAGACTCCTGTACCAGCGCGGCGTTCTGCTGTGTCACGCCATCCATCTCGGTCACCGCCTGACCAATCTGAGTAATACCGCGGCTTTGCTCATCTGATGCCGATGCGATTTCCCCCATCAGGTCGTTCACCCGGGTGATGGCAGAAATGATGGAATCCATCGCTTCGCCAGTTTGCGTAACCTGATTTGACCCCGTGTTGATACGTTCAACCGATTCCGTAATCAGGCTTTCAATTTCTTTCGCCGCCTGAGCACTGCGCTGCGCCAGATTACGCACTTCACCCGCCACCACTGCAAAACCACGCCCTTGTTCACCGGCTCTGGCTGCTTCCACTGCCGCGTTCAACGCCAGAATGTTGGTCTGGAAGGCAATGCCGTTAATCACGCTGGTGATATCAGCAATTTTCTTCGAGCTGGTCGTAATGCTTGCCATCGTCGCCATCACATCTGCCGTGACGTCGCCCCCTTTCTTCGCCGCAACGGAAGCATCCTGCGCCAGCTTGGTGGCCTGATGAACGTTATCAGCATTCTGTTTCACCGTCGCACTCAGCTCTTCCATACTGGCGGCCGTTTGTTCCAGTGCCGCAGCCTGCTGCTCGGTACGTGCGGACAAATCGTTATTGCCGCTTTTGATTTCACTGGAACCCTGATGAATGGAGGCAGAGCTGTCGCGGATAATGGACACCGTATTAACCAGACTGCCCTGCATCTCTTTCAGATAAGGAATCAACTGCCCGGCACAGTTACGACCAAACTCGTCAATCGGGTGGTTAAGTTGCCCGGCAGCCAGCAACTGAAAATACCCTTTGATTATATTCAACGGCTTAACCAGGTAGTGAACCAGATAGCGATCCGTCAACAGCAGGATGAGCAATCCAAGAATGGCCGCGCCCAACAGTATATGATTACTCCAGTTAGCCAGCCCATAGACCTCGCTCATTGACGCCTGTGACGAGGAAAGGAGCGCCGTCTGGTATTTCTCCATATTAGCGCCGAATGCCACGCTCAACGGCGGGTAGGTTTTACGGAAAAGCTGACGGAACTCCTCCTGACGATTCTCACGCGCAGCATTCAGCATCGGCGTCAACCCGTTATCCAGTAGCTGGGTCCACGCGGCGATCATATTATCTACGGTTGCTTTATCAACGCCGACGTGCTCAACGGCTTTAAAAGCAGCCAGTTGATCTGACGTGATTTTAAATGCCGCAGTGGCAGACGTGAATACTTTTTCCGCATCAGCGACATCACCCGTTTGCTGGAAATCCATCGAGCGAACGACACGAGTAACCGTACGAAAATATTGGTCATTGCCTTTTGCCAGCATCTCTACGTTTTTACGTTGAGTTTCACCGGATTCTAATAACTTGGTCATGCTGCTTAATGAGGTGGTAGTAAAGAAAGACGCGCCTCCCCATACAACCAGAAACAGACCCAATATTGTTAAAAGCATTGCCCTGATGGTAATATTTTTAAAAAAATTCACAGAAGACTCCTATAAATTATCTGGCGACTTTCCTCTGCGCTTTCTGCAACATAGCTGCACATTTTTAATTGGAAATACGCCTGGTGTTACGTCATTTAATGAAAAGCAGATGCTCTCATTAGTTAGAGTTATTTTCCTTTAATGACCAAAAGATACACTTCCTTACAATAATGATAAGATATTCCTACCATACATTAACATTATCGGCACTTCTGGCAGGCACTTTACGTCATTTCATTAGTAAATGCGATCAAAACAATATATTGCGATAGTTTTTGGCTATTGTTTTGATACGATAATTTATTTATACATTTAACTATTTATTTTAATTATATATTTACTTCCTGCTTCACTATTGTGCGAGGGTAAAACACAGGTTTATTTTCCTGTGATTATTCTTATTTTCCATTCTGGTCTTATTCTCTGAAAAATATGCCCCTACTCGTTATAAAGTTGATTGTGGAGCTATTAATTCAGGTCGTGATCGTTTTATCTCTTTCTAAGCCAAAATATTAATTCTGATGATAATTACGCCCGTCATTTTCATCATTCAGCGCACATTTCATCACGTCGGGTTTACGTAACGTTCACATCAATGTGGCCTAAGCCAGTTGCGAAACGCGCAGCTTGTCGCTACACTTCACAAAAAATGAATAATCAAACACCAGTTCATTACAAAAAGAGAAAGATATGGATTTGACCCAGCTCCGCATGTTCTGTCTCGTTGCTGAAACGGGCTCCGTCGCACGCGCCGCGGAACAGCTTCATCGGGTGCCCTCAAATCTGACCACGCGGTTACGCCAGTTGGAACAGGAATTGGGTACCGACCTGTTCATCCGTGAGAAACAGCGCCTGCGCCTGTCACCGATTGGGCACAATTTCTTATGCTATGCCCAGCGTATTCTGGCGCTTAGCGAAGAAGCGATCAGCATGACGCGTACGGGCGAACCCGCAGGTAATTTCGCGCTAGGCTCAATGGAAAGCACGGCGGCAACCCGTTTACCTACGCTATTAGCGGCTTACCATCAGCGTTACCCCAGCGTGTCGCTGTCTCTGAATACCGGTACTTCCGGGGAAATCATTGAGCGCGTACGTGCAGGAACGCTGGCAGCAGCGTTAGTCGATGGCCCCGTCGTTTACGATGAGCTGAATGGCTGTTCATGCTTTACGGAACGACTCGTGCTGATATCCGACACGACGCACGCGCCGATTAGCCATGCGCGGGATGCCAGCCACGATACGCTGTTTGCTTTCCGCCCCAGTTGTTCCTATCGAAAGCGCCTTGAGAGCTGGTTCCAGCAAGATGGCGTAGTGCCCGGTACTATCATGGAAATTCACTCATACCATGCCATGCTTGCCTGTGTAGCCAGCGGTGCTGGGCTCGCCATGCTCCCGTATACCGTCCTTGAATCGTTGCCCGCTGGTGCGCGCGTTCAGGTACATGAATTGCCGCTCGACATCGCCACCGCGTCTACCTGGCTCGTCTGGCGGCGCGACGCCTTCGGCCCCAATGTTGAAGCGCTGAAAAAACTCATTATTGAACAGTGCAGCATGATTGAACCACCTACTCAGCAGGAATAACCCTTATTTTCCCTGAGTAACCCTTTTCGAGACAGGACGACACAGCGATGAGTACCCCGTCCTCTCATACAATTTACAACCCATAACGGAATGCCATTAGGAGTCTCCACCATGCAAATGATTAAAACCCGTGCCGCCATCGCCTGGGGTCCCAACCAGCCACTGTCGGTTGAAGAAGTGGATCTGATGCCACCACAGAAAGGTGAAGTCCTGGTACGTATCGTCGCAACCGGCGTGTGCCACACGGATGCCTACACGCTGTCGGGCAAAGATCCTGAAGGCGTATTCCCGGCGATTCTTGGCCATGAAGGCGGCGGGATTGTCGAAGCCATCGGGGAAGGCGTCACCAGCGTTGCCGTTGGCGATCACGTGATTCCGCTTTACACGCCAGAATGTGGCGAATGTAAATTCTGTCGCTCCGGCAAAACCAACCTGTGTCAGGCGATTCGTTCCACGCAGGGTAAAGGCCTGATGCCAGACGGCACCACCCGTTTCTCTAAAAATGGCCAGCCGATTTTCCATTACATGGGCACATCTACCTTCGCAGAGCACACCGTCGTGCCTGAAATTTCGCTGGCGAAAGTGAATAAAGAAGCACCGCTGGAAGAAGTTTGCCTACTGGGCTGCGGCGTCACCACCGGTATGGGTGCCGTGTTGAATACCGCCAAAGTGAAAGCGGGCGATACGGTTGCGATTTTCGGTCTCGGCGGCATTGGTTTGTCGGCGATTATCGGTGCGCAGATGGCGGGTGCCGGACGCATCATCGGGATCGATCTCAACACCAGTAAATTCGATCTGGCGCGTAAACTGGGTGCCACCGACCTGATCAACCCGAAAGATTACGATAAGCCGATTCAGGACGTCATCGTTGAACTGACCGATGGCGGCGTGGACTTCTCCTTCGAGTGTATCGGTAACGTCAATGTCATGCGTTCCGCGCTAGAGTGCTGTCATAAAGGCTGGGGTGAATCCATCATCATCGGCGTCGCAGGTGCAGGCGAAGAAATCGCCACTCGTCCGTTCCAACTGGTGACCGGTCGCGTATGGCGCGGTTCTGCCTTCGGAGGCGTAAAAGGCCGTAGCGAACTGCCAGGCATTGTCGATCGTTACCTGAAAGGTGAGTTCCCGCTGAATGATTTCATCACCCACACCATGGGACTGGATGACATCAACACCGCATTCGATTTAATGCACGAAGGCAAATCGATTCGCTCAGTGATCCATTTCGGTTAATTGCACACCGTCAGGAACAGAAAAAGGAGGCTGTACAGCGATGACTTCATCACTGGAACTGCTGGAAGAACACCGTATGTTTGGCGGCTGGCAACAGCGCTACCGCCATGTGTCAGACACGCTGAACACCGCGATGACGTTCAGCATCTATCTGCCGCCGACGCAGGATGATACACCGCCGCCCGTGCTTTACTGGCTGTCCGGGTTAACCTGCAACGACGAAAATTTTACGACAAAAGCGGGCGCGCAGCGCATTGCTTCCGAGCTGGGTCTGGTGCTGGTCATGCCGGATACCAGCCCACGCGGCGATGGCGTAGCGAACGATGCAGGGTACGATTTGGGTCAGGGTGCAGGGTTCTACGTGAATGCCACGCAGGCGCCTTGGTCGGCACACTACCGGATGTATGACTACATCAGCAGTGAACTGCCAGCACTGATTCAGCAGCATTTTAACGTGAATAGTCGTCAGTCCATCAGCGGGCATTCGATGGGCGGACACGGCGCGCTGATGCTGGCGCTACGCAACCCGGAAAAATTCCTGTCTGCATCGGCGTTCGCACCGATCGTTAACCCAAGTCAGGTTCCCTGGGGACGCAAGGCGCTGACTGCCTATCTCGGCGAGGATGAAACGCAGTGGTTGCAGTATGACAGCTGCCATTTACTGGCAAATAGCCAGAAGAAGCTGCCGATGCTGGTCGATCAGGGCGATTGCGATCAGTTCCTCCCCGATCAGTTGCAACCGGCGAAGCTGGAAGCGCTGGCAAGCCAGTATGACTGGCCGCTGACGCTGCGGACACAGTCTGGCTATGACCACAGCTATTTCTTCATCGCCAGTTTCATCGAGGATCACCTGCGCTTTCACGCCCGCTATTTATTGGAAGACTAGCTGTCCGAATAATAGTGCTATGCTTACCTCGTTGAGCGCCGCGCTCAGGAATCTCCTGAGCGCGTTTTCTCTCCCAATCGTCATAATCCCTGAACAACATGAACGCGCCTACCGCGTGCAGCATGACGGATAAAAAAAGAAAAAAAGGAAACCTTGATGATACACGTTCATCACCTCGAAAAATCCCGTTCGACCCGCGTGACCTGGCTGTTGGAAGAACTGGGCGTTGATTATGAAATCATTCGCTACACGCGTGACCCAAAAACGTTTAGTGCTCACGCATCGCTCAAACAAATCCACCCGCTAGGTAAATCACCGGTCATTACCGATGGTGACCTCACGGTTGCCGAATCCGGGGCGATTGTGGAATACCTGATTGAGACTTACGGCAACGGCAGGCTTCGTCCGCAGAGCGGACAAGCGCTATTGGACTATCGCTTCTGGTTACATTTTGCTGAAGGATCGCTCATGCAGTTGCTGGTGATGCGTTTGGTATTAGCGAAAACAGAGTCCGCGCCAATGCCATTCTTCGTCCGCCCCGTGGCACGAAAAATTGTGCACAGTATCGAACAGGCTTTTATTGTGCCGAGGCTAACGACGCAACTTCAGTTCATCGAACAGCATTTGAGCACAAAAGACTGGTTTGCAGGAGAGTCGCTCAGCGGTGCCGATATACAAATGGCCGTCCCGCTGGTGCTGGCGAAAACGCGTCTGGATTTCAGCCGCTATCCGCATATCCAGCAATACATTGAGCGGATAGAGAGCCAGCCTGCTTTTCAACGGGCTATCGCTCAGGATTAACGAAACAATAAGGCCATCATCTTATCAGCGATAAACAACAAACCGTTAGAGGAACGACAGAGATAGAATTCTGTGAGCGTTTACTGATTATTCATGATCTAATAACGATATGCTGCTGTTTACCCGCGATATATTTCGAGCTATAACACTATTCTTAAGGTTATAACACAATATAGCTAGAGAACTCGAAAGAGGGTGGTATACCGTCAGGATGCGGCATTGACACGTTGGGAGTGATTAATTTTGCAGAGAAAACGCGTTTCATCAACAGAATTGTTTTCCGTCGGATACGATGCAGAAAAAAGCCAATTGGAAGTCGAATTGCTAAATGGGAGCATCTATCTCTACAGCGGCGTAGCACGCATGATTTATGAAGAGCTGATGGCCAGCAAGACGAAGTACCGTTACTACGCCAGCTACATCAAAAATTCATTCCCTTACGAGAAAACACAATAGCCATTTAACTATAACACGCTGTTTTTAAAAATAAAAATCATCTTTAAGGGCGGAAGGTACTCTCCGCCCTTTTCTTACCACCGATTTATTCTTCGGCAAACTCAACGGTATTAAAAGCCGCCAGCAGAACGTCTTCATTCAGTACCAACGGCAGATAATGAATGGATTCCCCCTCCTGCAAGGTGCGGGCAATAACAGCCTGAAGCGACGCGCGATCGTGAATATCTACATCCAGCGCGGCCAGTGAGGTTGGCAAACCGAATGCCTTAAATGCCGCCTTCAGTTGACGCAGCGTCTCACGATCCCCCAGCAAAGCACTCTGCACCAGAATGCCATAAGCCACTTTAGTACCATGCAGGAAGCGTTCCGTTTGCGGCAACACCGTCAAACCGTTATGAACCGCATGCGCCGCTGCCACACGCGTGTAACGCTCACCCAACCCGCCAACCATGCCGCCGCCAGCAATGATCGCATCGACCACATCCAGAAAGTCCTGCGTCAGTTCACCATGTTTGACAGCTTCCAGTGCCGCCTCACTTTGTTGCAGCAACACATTGCGGATATCCAGTGCAGCCTGTAAGCCCAGTCGGACAGAAAGCGGCAGCGTTTCTGGCTGAGGGCTAAGGACGACGGCTTCATACCATTTCGCCAAGGTATCACCGACGCCAGCCAGCAGGTATTCCACCGGCGCTGCCAGCAAAATCCGCGGCTCCACCAGCACCAGATGGTTAGCATCGGTGAAAATCTCGAAGCGCAGCGCCTGTCCGGCATCGTTATACCAGACGGACAGCGGCGTCCAGGCCGCACAAGTCGCCGCAATAGTCGGAATCGCCACCAGCGGCACGCCAATGTGGCGCGCCGCGACCTTCGCGGTATCCAGCACCGCCCCACCGCCGACGCCAATAACAACCTGACAGTTATCGCCCGCCTGTGCCACCAGTTTTGCGACTTCCCCCTCACTGCAATGCGCGCCAAACTGAACGCGTCGGGCTGAAGGCGCATCGAATTCGGCGGGCAAATACGGCCGCGCCGCAGCCATCGCCCGCTCACCGTAGATCCACAGTGCGTTTTTCAGCGCCTCCGGCGGATAAAAATCCAGCAGCTTATCGATAGCGCCAGAGAAAGAAAAATAGTTGGCGGGACCAACCTGTACGCGGACTGCCGTTGTGTGCATGTTTGAATCTTCCTCGCCGCGCCCTTTCTTGAGCACGGCTCTTATCGTATGTTTTTTTGACAGCCGAATATGCTGCGCTACCCTGTTGATAATCCCATCTTATTCACTTGCTTGCGGCAGATTAAGAACTTTTTTGCTTAATTTATACTTTTTCGTTCATAGCCAAACCGGCTCAAACACTTGAAGCTGTATTAAATGCTCTGAGATATGTGCTACCTTTCTTTTCCGTTATTTCATGACCTGACCGCCAAGAGCGTTACCGACCATGATTCCTACCCCCCAAAGCCGACTGGAAATGCACAATATTTCCATCTCCTTTTCTGGTTTCCACGCCCTCAAGCAGGTTAATTTCACACTGGAAGGTGGTTCGATTCATGCCCTGACTGGCGCAAACGGCGCGGGTAAATCCACGCTAATGACGATCTTATCAGGCGCTTACGATCACTATCAGGGCGATATTCTGATTAATGGCAAGCAGGTCGACGTCCATTCACCGCGTGATGCCAAGCAGTACGGTATTCATCTGGTACAGCAGGAAGTCGATGCCGCGCTGGTTCCCACCCTGTCCGTGGCGGAAAACATTATGTTGGATACGCTGGCGCAGGATGGGCATCTGCTGAGCTGGTCGCAGATATACCGTCAGGCGCAGACGCTGCTCGATCAGCTTGGCGTTCACCTGAATGTTCGTCAGCGACTGGATACCTGTTCGCTGGCCGAGAAGCAGCAAATTCTGCTCGCCCGCGCCTTGTCACACGAATGCCGCTTCCTGATTTTAGATGAACCCACGGCCCCGTTGGATCAGGCTGAAAGTGCACGACTCTTTCAGGTCGTGCGCCGTTTACAGGCCGACGGCATCGGGATCGTGTTTATTTCCCACCGTATTCATGAGCTGAGTGAGATCTGCGATACGTTGACCGTGCTGCGTGACGGCGAATTTGTCAGCAGCGGCGCAATGCAAGGGCTTAGCGGCGAAGAGATCGTGGAGAGAATGCTGGGGCATCGGCTTGATGACATTTTCCCACCGCGACGCACTGCACCTACTGACGAGACGCTGCTTCAGGTCACGGGTTTGCACGACGAAACGCTGCTGCACAATATTTCTCTTACGCTACGCAAAGGGGAAATTCTGGGCATTGCCGGGCTGGCGGGCGCAGGGAAAACCGAGCTGTGTAAGGCGCTGTTCGGTGCGGAACCCTGCCAGATCGCACAAGGCGAATATCGCGGCAAACCCTGGCGACCACATTCGCCACACCAGTCCGTCGAACAGGGTCTGGCGCTGGTTCCTGAAGAGCGGCGCAAAGAAGGCATTTTTATTGATGAATCCGTCACCATGAATCTGAGCATCACGGCCACCGACAGTTTTTCCCGCTGGGGTTTCTTCAGCCGCAGTAAGGCAGTGAGCTGGGCGAAACGGATCGTTGAACAGCTTGCGGTTCGCACCACCGGCCCGGCACAAAAGCTGGCGCGTCTGTCGGGTGGGAATCAGCAGAAAGTGGCGATCGGCAAGTGGCTACGCAGTGAAGCACAGGTGCTGATTTTTGACGAACCCACCAAAGGCGTGGATATCAAGGCCAAACAGGACTTGTTCACGCTGATTGACGGCCTCGCCCGTCAGGGAAAAGGCATTATTTATGCCTCGGGCGAGTTTTCCGAACTGGTCGGACTCTGCGATCGCATCTGCGTGCTCTGGGATGGCCGCATCGTCGCAGAGCTGAGTGCCGCCGAAATTGACGAAGAAACCCTACTTTTATATTCAACTGGAGGAACTCCCGCGTGAGTCACCCACTTTCATCTAACGGGGCGCTCCCCTTCCGTCACCACGTTTTCGAGTTTCTCTATAAATGGGGCATGTTGATCACGGTTGTCGCGCTGATTGCCCTCTTCGGATTGGCCTCGGATAACTTTCTCGATCCCTATAACATCATCAATATTCTGCGCTCTATCGCTATCGTCACAGTGATTGCCATTGGTGTCTCGATCTCGCTGTCCGTCGGCGGGTTTGACCTTTCCGTGGGATCGACCGCCTCGCTAGCCAACGCGCTGGTTATCTCGCTGTTTGTCTGGTACGGATTCGGCACTACAGGTGCGATCATTCTGACGCTACTGCTGTGTACGCTGGTCGGGCTATTCAACGCTTTCCTCATCGTCGTGCTGAAGATTCCCGATATGCTGGCGACGCTTGCCAGCCTGTTCGTCATTCAGGGCGTTGCGATGACGTACAGCTATGGCGGCTCCATCACGCAGAACATGGTGTTGCCCAGCGGAGAGATGGCGGAGGGCATCATTCCTGAGTTCTTTGCCACACTGGGCCAGGTACCGGTCATTGTCGTCATCATGCTGGCGGTAACGGTACTGGTGCAGTTGTACCTGTCCCTCACCAAACACGGTCGCCGGATGTACGCCATCGGCGGCAACCCCGAGGCGGCAAGACTGGCAGGGATTCGCACGGCGCGTTATCGAGTACAAGCGTACGTGTTCTCTTCATTACTTGCGGCGCTGGGCGGCATTTTACTGGCATCACGCATCGGCTCTTCTCAGGTCAATGCCGGTGGCGGCTATTTGATGGATGCCGTTGCCGCTGCCTACATCGGTTTCTCGCTGGCAGGATCCGGTAAACCGAACGCACTGGGTACGTTGCTCGGTGCCGTTATTCTTGGCGTCTTACAGAATGGGCTGGTAATGCTTTCCGTGCCTTACTATGCCATGGATATCATTAAAGGTCTGGTTCTGGCACTCGCGCTGGCAATGACGTATATCCAGAAACGCTGATTCACACTAACTTCCGCCCCGTGTATCTGGATTCGGGGCGGATTCACTACTCAGCCCACGACAACCCTCCGTCATTAAGTCGGATTTATCCCACAAAAATATATCACCACATCCGTTTTATTATTCACTCCCGTTATTATTAAGAAATAAATATTCCCTCACACAACAAAGAGAGTAATCAGAATAATCACAAATAATAACGTTTCGCTTTAGGTTTGATGTGAAGCATTTTCATTCTCTCGCAGAAATCTTTCATTCCTGAGTGGAGATATTCCTTCACGGATATAATGCGTCTGGCGCAGATAATCGATGACAAAAGATTCAATCTGATGAAACGTTCAATTTTAGTAATCAATTAAAATTGATGAATATCATATTTTCGCTGCCGGGCAATATTCCTTTATACCCGGCGAAATCAAACTATATCCTACGAAATCAAACCGCATCCTGCGAAATCAAACTACAGCTTATTTGTATCCGTTCTGCTGAGCATACTCATCAATATTTTCAATCGTCTTTTCCATCAGTAGTTGCAGCGATGACGCAGACGTCCAGGCGATATGCGGCGTAATCAAAAGGTTCGGCAGGGTTTTCGCCGCGACCATCAATGGATTGTCTTTTTGCGGTGGTTCCTGCGTCAGGCAGTCCAGCGCTGCGCCGGCGATGATGCGCTGCTGTAATGCCTCTGCCAGCGCGTGTTCATCAATCAATCCGCCTCTGGCGGTGTTAATAATAAACGCGGTGGGCTTACACAGCGCGAGCGTCTCCGCATTAATCAGATGCTGCGTACTTGTATTGAGCGGGCAGTTGAGTGAAATCACATTCGCCAGCCGCAGAACGTCTTCAAACGGCAGATAGCCGGCACGACACTGTGCGGCCCCTCGGTGCTCGGCAAAAATCACCTTCATCCCCAGCGCCTGAGCCAGACGTGCAACCTCCCGCCCAATCGTACCGGCCCCAATGATGCCCAGCGTCGCGCCCGCAATGTCTTTGACGGGATGATCAAAATAAGCAAACTGCGACTGGCTGGCCCAACGATCGCTCAGTTGATCGCGATACCACGCCATCAGGCTGTGCTTTAGCGCGAAAATCATGGCTATCACGTGTTCGGATACCGCCTGCGCTGAGTAGCCCGGTACATTTTTGACCGTGATACCCAGCTCTTTGGCCGCAGCAAGATCGATATTGTCGGTTCCCGTTGCCGTCACGGCAATCAGCTTCAACTCAGGCAACGCGGCCAGGGTGTCTCGCGTTAATAGGGTTTTATTCGTGATGATAACGTGGGTGTCTTTTGCTCGGGCGATAACGTGATCGGGCGAGGTGTGGTTATATTCAATCCATTCATGGCGACATTGGGGCCGCCTAAAACTCGTCTTTTTCAGGAAAATGGTTTCAGGCAGTGAGCCTTTATCCAAAAAGGTAATTTTTAACATCATCGTGCCCTGGTTGCTATTCATACACTGACTGCCGATTGCAGATATCGAGTGCTCCGCAATCGGCAATCACGACAGGTATTCTCATACAAAAATAATGAATTAAATTCTCTGTACGACACAAGACAACGAACGTATTAATAACGTTACACTTCCTGCCTCATCGGGAATCCATCACTCCGTAAGGTGAAGCGTAGTCAGCATTAAAGCAATTAACAATACCTAATATAATGAATTCCATTCATCGACGTTGTTAGCGACGATATTCAGAAATATCACAAAAACAATGAAACACCGCGGATAGTTGCGTATTACTCCCATGTCATCAGCAAAGAGATGGCGGCAATAAAGGATGATGACGAATCCCGTCGTTAATCAGAAGGCATAACTGTGCGAAAAAAACCGTAGAAAGGGTGCTATGTGGCTGGAAAGGGAAAGCGAGCGGAGGGCATCCTCCCCGGAACACATTTGACATTCCGGGGAGATGTTGCATCAGAAGTTGACGTTAACTGATAACCAGTAATTACGTCCTGGCATTACATAACCTGTCGTAAAAGCACTGTTTCCGAAGTAATCACCCGCATAATATGAGCTATCAGTTGACTCATAGCGCTGTACTTGAGAGAAGTCCTTATCCAATAGATTGTTTACCGTGCCGTTCAGCGTAACATCCTTCGTTACTTTATACGAAGTGCCCAGATTCACTACCGTCCAGGATTTCAGGTCGGCACCACGATCGTCATACACCAATTTTTGAGCCGTATTCAGATTCGCATAATTGGCAGTGAAACGTGGTGTCTTCGCTCGGTATTCCGCTGCCAACCAGCTATTCCATTGCTCATCGATCTGCCAGTTCAAACGGGCATTCGCCATGTGTTTGGCCGTCGTTGTCAATGCTGCGCCAGGATTCTTTCCACCGATTTGTTCACTATGCGTATAGGTGTAGTTCAGCGCCAGAGTGACATCCGGCACGAATACTGGGAAAGATGTCGCGAGTTCCACACCTTGTGTTCTGGCTTTGCCAATATTGCGATACGTGCTCGTTGAGCTATTGAGTTCAACCGAGTCAATCGCATTTTTATAATGGTTCACGAATCCTGTGATATTCGCTTTTACATTCGCATCGTTTTCATAATACACCCCCGTCTCAAAATTGGTGCTTTCTTCAGGCTTGAGATTTGGGTTGCCGATGGTCGTTGCAGCGCCATTTCTGGCTACGCCACTGACACCATTATGCAATTGCGCAAGAGAAGGCGTTTTGTATCCGGTACTCACACCACCTTTTACCGTCCAGTCATCCGCGACATTCCATACCAGATAGGCACGCGGGCTAACATGTCCACCGAAGCTATCATGTTTCTCATAGCGGGCACCTAACGTCAGTGACAACGGATCGAGTAGCTGCCAGTCGTCTTCTGCATACAGTGACCAGCTTTTTTGTTCAAACGTTTCACCGCTGTTTGCCAACACAATGCCATCTTTAAGGCGTGAATCCCAGAATTGCCCACCAACCGTTAGCAGATGATCCTCCCCGATTGGCGACACGAGCATCGTATCGAAAATAGTGTTGGTATTCTTCAGCTCGCGGTCGCGACCAGACAGGCTTGCATTGGCGGTATTCAATACGCGTGGTGTTAGCAGTCGCCCCTTGTTCTCGGTCACTGCATATGACAAATTTGAGCTCCAACGACCAAACGAGAGGTCGGTGTCATGGCCAATTGCCAGTTTATTACGCTCAAAGCGCAATTCATCGCGGTATCCACCGCCACTAACACCAATCGGGCCCAGTTGGCTACTGCGGTTATCGTAAGTCTGACGTGACACATCGCCATCAATCCACAGGGTATTCGCTTCGCTGGTTTTAAAGCTCAGTTTCCCACCGACAGTGTAGTTATCAGTCTTGGTCGGGAACGGAACACGCGTGTCACCCGTCCCGCTCAGTGAGGTGACGCTTGATCCCTGACGATGCTCCACATTACCGCGCAATGCCAAACTAAATTGATCGTTCACCAACGGGCCGGAGGTATAGAACCCCAGCGTTGAGCTGTCACCCCATTTACGGTGTTCTTGCACCGTATGTGACAGATTAACGCTGCCACTCCACTGTTTACTGTTTTTCTTCGTAATAATGTTGACCACACCGCCAATCGCATCAGAACCATACAGCGTCGACATAGGCCCACGGATCACTTCAATACGTTCAATGGCTGACAATGGCGGCATCACCGCCGTATTCATGGTGTCAAAACCGTTCGGCGTTGTATCTCCACTGGCATTCTGACGTACTCCATCGATTAGAATCAGGGTATAACTGCTCGGCATACCACGAATACTGATGTCCAGACCACCCGTTTTACCCGTACCGCTGCGCACATCAACCCCTTCCACGCCACTTAACGCTTCTCCCAGATCGTGATAGTTTTTCTGGGAAAGCGCCTCTTCACTAATGACAGAAATCGATGCAGGTGCGTTCGTTAACTTTTTCTCATAACCACTCGCGGTGACAACTAAAACATCATCACTATCTGCCGCTATCGCGACATTTGTTGCTGTTGCCGCCAGAGCCAGTGCTACTGCATTCTTGAGATTAATCAGAGAATTTGCTTTCATGATTCCTCGTTATTTTATTGAGTTTTTTTGCAGGAAAGAGTGTAAAGGAATGCATTTAAACGTAAATGATAAGTATTAGCATTATTTATTTCGTTTAACTACGGTTTAGAAATGCCAGTTTTCGTAGCACGAAAGCACTTACCAGGAAGAATGAAAACGGTCAGGAAGGACTTTACAAGAATAATTAAACTCAAAATATTTGATATAAAAGTGATAGTTTTATCAAATAAAAACGCCGCTGATCACATGTCATCAGCGGCGTGAAAGGCGATACGCTAAAGTAAAAAGCAGCGATAGTTAACCACGCGCTTACACTTTAGTCTTTATGATCGGGGTACGTCATATCCTGATATTTGATAAAACGCGTTCCACGGCACAGCTTGTAGCCGAACCAAATCAGCAGGAACAGCGGAATACCGATGTACGTTGCCGTCACGCCATACCAGTCGATTTTGTCTTGCAGAAACGCCTGATAGTTCTGTCCCAAAGTGATAATCAAGCAGAGCACAAACGCAAATATCGGCCCCAACGGGAAGAAACTTGATTGATAAGGCAGGCGGTTCAGATCATGCCCCTGCATAACGTACCCGCGACGGAAGCGATAATGGCTAATAGCGATCCCCAACCAGGCGATAAAGCCGGTCATACCCGACGTATTCAGTAGCCACAGATAAACCGTTTGATTGCCATACAAAGAAGACAGGAAACACAGTGCCGCTACTACAGTGGTGGCATACAGCGCATTACGCGGTACACCGCCTTTTGACAGCTTAGCGAACATGCGCGGCGCTTTGCCTTCCGATGCCAGCGTAAACAACATACGCGTAGAGGCGTACATCCCCGAGTTACCCGCCGACAGCACCGCGGTCAGGATGACCGCATTCATCACCGCAGCAGCAGACAGCAGGCCCGCGTTCTCAAACACCAGCGTGAACGGGCTTACCGTAATGTCTTTGACGTCATTACGCAGCAGGTTCGGATCGGTATAGGGAATGATTAAGCTGATAATCAGAATCGCGAAGATGTAGAACAGCAGGATACGCCAGAAAACCTGACGGATGGCACGCGGAATGTTTTTGCTTGGCTCCTGAGATTCCCCTGCCGCCACGCCGATCAGTTCCGTTCCCTGAAAAGAGAAGCCCACGATCATCGCCACACCTATCATGGCAGAGAAGCCACCGGCAAACGGCGCATCGCCAATTTCCCAGTTGTGGAATCCGGCATTTTCCGCACCGCTCATGATGCCCGTAATCATCATCACGCCAACGGCGATAAAAATGATGACCGTCGCCACTTTAATCAGTGAGAACCAGTATTCCGCCTCGCCAAACCCTTTCACGGAAATGTAGTTAAGCAGGAACATCAGCGCCAGGAACAGCGCACTCCAGATCCAGCCGGACACCTCTGGGAACCAATATCCCATCACCAGTTGCGCCGCCACCAGATCGACCGCGATGGTCACCGCCCAGTTGTACCAGTAGTTCCAGCCCAGCGCGAAGCCGAATCCTTCTTCTACATAACGGGAACCATAGCTGGAGAATGAACCGGAAACTGGCATGAACGCCGCCAGTTCACCCAGGCTGGTCATCAGGAAGTAAACCATCAGGCCAATCAGGGCATAAGACAACAGTGCGCCACCCGGGCCTGCTTGTGAAACCGTCGCACCAGACGCGACAAATAATCCGGTGCCAATCGATCCGCCAATGGCGATCATCGTTAAATGCCGTGCTTTCAGTTCACGGCGCAGGGTCGGTGCGCCCTGTGTAGTTTGTTGAATATCGTGCTGAGCCATTGTCATCCCGCGTGCTCGTGCTAAAAATCGAGGCGGGATTGTAGCAAATCGCGTTGTGCGGGATAGTTAAGATCGTCGAGTTATAAGAGAGCTTAATAACTCACGTCCGATTATTAGCAGCAGAAAATATTTTCGCTATGGCGTTTCACAGCAATAACTCAGGAAACGTTGCAGCACATTTGACAGATGTTTCTGCCGGTGATGTACCAGATACAGCGTCCGCGTGAGTTTAGGCAGCGGCACCTTCAGTTCCACCAGCGAACCTGACGCTAGCTGTTCGGCAATCACATGTCGTGACAGGCAACTGATACCAATCCCGTGGCGAACCGCATGTTTAATCGCCTCCGAGTTGCCTAATTCCATCACCAAATGAAAATGCGATAGGTGTGTCAGTAGCAGATGATCCAACACCTCACGCGTGCCTGAACCTCGTTCACGCAGGATCCAATGTGCATCTGCCAGCGCCGCTAATGATACCGTACCCCGGCTGAGCGGATGGTCGGGAGAACAAAACACCACCAGTTCATCTTCCAGCCAGGGCTGCGTAATCAAATCAGGATGATGGCAAGGCCCTTCGATCAACCCCAGGTCAACACTGAATTCAGACACCCGGGTGATCACATCTTTCGTATTGCCTACATGAAGTTCCAGCGGTATATCAGGGTAGTCATGGCGATAGCGGGCAATCATCGCGGGCAGCAGGTAGTTGCCGATAGTACTGCTGGCATAAATGCGCAGCGCCCCATTATCACGGCGGAAAAGCTGTTCAATTTCCATTGACTGTTCAAGTAATGCCAGCGCTTTGGGGTACAACAGGCGGCCATGTTCATTAACCACCAGACGCTTGCCCACGCGATCGAAAAGTTGAACACCCAACTGCCCTTCTAAATCCGCCAGAGCCGCGCTGACGGCCGATTGAGACAGGGCAAGCACAACGGAGGCCTGTGTCGTTGAACCGCTTTTCAGGACTTCGGCAAAGACTTCCAGTTGACGTAACGTGATATGCATAGTGCGCTCTTTATCTAAAATACTTATAGGTTATAAATATATAATCAATTTCTCTTTTAATCTTGTGGATTATAAGCTGGCTTCTCAATTTTCGGTACGGTCAGAATAGGCACTAAATCCATGGCTCTTCCTGCGACATTACCTACGATAGCCCCACCCGATGGAGCAAAAGCGCGATTGCCCGGTCTGCTGTTAGTAAGTTTAATAACTTTTTCGCTCCTCTGGCTGGCAAATATTCCGAAAATCGCCCATTGGGGACCCGGTTCACTGACATTGGCGATCCTGATTGGGATCGTTCTGGGAAACAGCGTTTATCCGCGTCTTCATCCTCTGTGCGATCCGGGCGTGCAGTGGGCCAAACAGCATTTACTGCGCTGGGGCATCATACTTTATGGTTTTCGCCTCAGCTTTCAGCAGGTTGCTGCCGTTGGCTTTACCGGTGTCGCGGTCGATCTTACCGTCGTCACGTTGACGTTTCTACTCGCCTGCTGGATAGGCAAACGCTGGCTGAAACTCGACGATGAAACCGTAATGCTCATCGGCGCTGGCAGCAGCATCTGCGGTGCGGCGGCGATCATGGCAACAGCCCCCGTTGTCAAAGCGTCCAGCAACGCCATTGCCGTCGCCGTTTCCACCGTGGTGATTTTCGGTACGACGGCGATGTTTTTGTATCCGTGGCTCTATCAGCTCAATCTCGATCATCACTGGATTGACATCACACCACAGATTGTCGGCCTGTACTTTGGCTCAACGATACACGAAGTCGCTCAGGTTGTTGCCGCAGGACATGCCATTGATGGTGCAACAGAGAACATCGCCGTCATCAGCAAAATGCTGCGCGTGATGATGCTGGCCCCTTTCCTTCTCATTCTTGGGTTTTACCTGAAAAAAGCGACGCAAAAAAGTGACGCGGAAGACGCGATTCCACTGATGTTTCCGTGGTTTGCTCTGGGGTTTATCGCCGTTGCCGCCTTCAACTCTTTCTCACTCCTCTCTCCGACACTCGTCACGCAGTTAGTTCAACTTAATAATATTCTGCTGACCATGGCAATGGTTGCGCTGGGGCTGACGACCCGATTTAGTGCCATTCGTCAGGCAGGTGCAAAGCCGCTGCTGCTGGCACTTGTTCTGTTTCTCTGGCTGGTCGTTGGCGGTGCGGGCATTAATCTGTTCTTCGAACATTTATTCGGCTAACGATAAATTATTTACCTGTTAACGTCTCATTAACCTGCATAATGTCTCCGTTATCAGAGGAGACCAACATGAAATACATCGGGGCGCACGTTAGCGCATCTGGCGGAGTCGATCAGGCCGTGATTCGCGCACATGAGATACAAGCGACGGCTTTCGCTTTATTTACCAAGAATCAGCGCCAATGGCAGGCCGCGCCGCTCAGTACAGAGGTCATCGACCGTTTTAAAACCGCCTGTGAGCAGTACGCCTATACGCCAGCACAGATTCTGCCCCACGATAGCTATCTGATTAATCTGGGTCACCCGGACGCCGAAGCGCTGGAGAAATCTCGCAGCGCGTTTATTGATGAAATGTCCCGCTGCCAGCAGCTTGGGCTAAGCCTGCTGAATTTTCACCCCGGCAGCCATCTGAAACAGATAAAGGAAACGGACTGTCTGGCACGTATCGCCGAGTCTATCAATATCGCGCTGGCGGAAACGGATGGCGTCACCGCCGTGATTGAGAATACCGCCGGGCAAGGCAGTAATTTGGGTTTCCGCTTTGAGCATCTGGCAGCCATCATCGACGGCGTAGAAGATAAAGGCCGCGTCGGCGTCTGTATCGATACCTGCCACGCTTTCGCCGGTGGCTATGACCTGCGGACAGAAGCCGATTGCGAAGCCACTTTCGCTGAATTCGATCGCATTGTTGGGTTTCGCTATCTGCGCGGAATGCATTTGAATGATGCCAAAAGCGCGTTCGGCAGCCGTGTTGACCGACACCATAGCCTAGGGGAAGGCAATATTGGCAAAACCGCTTTCAGCTATATCATGAAAGATGCCCGTTTTGACGGCATCCCGATGATTCTGGAAACGATCAACCCTGATATCTGGGCTGACGAAATCGCCTGGCTCAAATCCGAAGCGCAGCGCTAGTTAGCTTCTTGACTCCATAATAGTAAAAAGCGCCAGTTGGTTTACCCAACTGGCGCTATCTCATCCACATCCTTGTGTTATGGCATGATTTTTTAATGACGATAATCAGACTTACGCGACTTTCGCCAGTTGTTCATCAGAGCGTTTCAGCAGCGCGTACAGCACGCCAGCCACTGCGGTTCCCGCAATGATCGCTAACAGGTAGCCAATAACCGGGGTAATCGCGCCAGGAATCAACAGCACGAACAGACCACCGTGTGGTGCCATCAGCTTAGCGCCCACCGCCATCGACAGTGCACCAGTCAGTGCGCCACCGATGATACAGCAAGGCAGAACGCGCATTGGATCACGCGCCGCGTAAGGAATCGCCCCTTCGGAAATAAAGCACAGGCCCAGTACAAACGCCGCTTTACCGCCTTCACGTTCGGTCGGGTTGAATTTCTTGCTTGCCAGCACGGTCGCCAGACCCATTGCCAGCGGTGGCACCATACCGGCTGCCATAACGGCGGCCATCGGTGCGTAAATCTGGCTACTGAGCAAGGTCGTACCGAAGACGTAAGCCACTTTGTTAACCGGCCCGCCCATGTCCGTACACATCATCGCACCCAGGATCGCACCCAGAATCACCGCATTCGCCGTGCCCATGGATTGCAGCCAGCCTGTCAGGCCAGTCAGGATTTTCGCCACCGGCGTACCGACGACATAAATCATGATAAGACCGGTGATCAGCGTAGCAAATAGCGGAATGATCAGAATCGGTTTTAGCGCCGTCAGACTTTGCGGCAGGATCAGCTTATTGTTGATCGCTTTGGCCACATAACCGGCCAGAAAACCCGCGATGATCCCACCGAGGAAGCCCGCACCCGTACTCACCGCTAACATCCCGCCAACCAGACCCGGCGTTAATCCCGGACGATCCGCAATGGAGAAAGCGATATAGCCCGCCAGCACTGGCACCATCAGTGCGAAGGCAGAACCGCCACCGATCTTCATCAGCGCCGCGGCCAGCGTACCTTCCTGTTTAAAGGCCTCAATACCAAAGACAAACGACAGGGCGATACACAGACCACCCGCCACCACCATCGGCAGCATATAGGATACGCCGGTCAGCAGGTGACGATAAGGACCCGTTCCGCCTTTCTGAGCAGACTCGCTCGCGCTTGAGGCATTGGTTTGCCCAGACGGCTGATACACTTTCGCTTCAGCCTGTGCTTTATCCAGCTCCTGCGCCGTTTTCTTCAGCGCCAGCCCTGTAGAAGTGCGATACATCTTCTTGCCCGCAAACTTCGCCAGATCGACTTCAATATCCGCAGCAACGATCACCAGATCGGCCTGTTCCACTTCTTCTGGGGTAATCGCGTTGCCCGCGCCAACGGAGCCGCGCGTTTCCACTTTAACCCACCAGCCGCGTTTTTTAGCTTCACTTTCAATCGCTTCTGCTGCCATAAACGTGTGCGCGACGCCAGTCGGACACGCCGTTACGGCAACAATGCGCTTGGCAGCAGCGGGTTGCTGAACGGAAGCTGACGCGACAGCCTGATACGTCGTTGCTTCAGCCCGCGCCTTTGCCAAAAAGGCTTCCGGCTGCGAAACAGCCAGCTCAATGTCACCGACATAAACCTGCTTGCCATTCAGTGCGCTGTCCGCCGCAGCGGATGCACCCAGAACGATCGCCAGTTCAGCGTCGTTAGCCTGTTCTGTAAACGTCACCCCTGCTTTCGCAGCGGCAGCGCCGAGTAGGTTCTTCACCAGTTGGCTTCTCGCCAGGCCCAGTGATTTATCCAAAATCAGCAGCGTTTTCATTGTTTATCTCCTGCTGTATCAGTTAAAGGGTTTCAGGTCGACGCGCGCCATCATCGCGGCCAACTGAGGACGATCGGTAATACCAACATTACTTTGGCTCACGGCCAGAGCCGAAACTGCCGTCGCCAAACGCAGAGTGTGCTCACTGGACTCACGCATTAATAAGCCATAAATCAACCCCCCAACCATGGAGTCGCCCGCACCTACCGTACTTACCACATCACAAGCAGGTGGTTTAGCCAGCCACGCACCCGATGCATTCACCCACAGCGCACCTTCCGCACCCAGTGAGATCACAACATGTGCAATACCCTGTTCACGCAGCGCGTGAGCGGCATCCACCACATCAGCCAGCGTAGGTAATTTACGCCCAGCCCATATCTCCAGCTCCCGACGGTTTGGTTTCACCAACCAGGGAGAGGCTTTCAATCCCGCCACCAGCGCTTCACGGCTGCTGTCGAAAATAATGCAAGGACACTGCGTACGCAGACGAGACATCCAGTCGGTAAATGCATCAGGATCGACGCCAGCAGGCAGACTGCCGCTTACCGCAACCATGTCGAACTGCCCCAGCCAGCTCAGCGAATCATTGACGAAACGCTGCCAGTCCTGCTGTGTCACTTCAAAACCGGAAAAGTTGAAGTCGGTGACGTCACCATCTTTTTCGGTTAATTTGACGTTAATGCGCGTACGTCCTGGCACAACCTGGAAACGGTTAGCAATGCCCAGCTCGCTGAACAGTTGCTGAAAACCATCCTGATTGTCTTTGCCCAGAAAGCCACCTACCGTGACATCAATCCCGAGATCTTTCAGCACCTTGGCAACGTTAATGCCTTTGCCTGCGGCGTGCAGACCCGCTGTCTGAACCAGATTGACTTCGCCTTTCTCAACTTCCGGGCAATAGCCAACCAGGTCATAAGCTGGATTCAGGGTGATTGTGGCTACTCTCCTGCTCATGCTGCCCCCTCGCCCAAACCGGACGTAATCGCGTCGCCAATGGCGGCCAGTGCTTGTTCCGCATCGCTACCGCTGGCGGTGAAGCGCAGTTTATGGCCTTTCTTCACGCCCAGCGCGACGACTTTCATCAGGCTGCGGCCATTTGCCGGTTTGCCTGTGCCATCCAGATTGGTGACGGTAATATCACTGCTGAACTGTTTGATCACATTCACCAGCATAGTGCCCGGACGCGCGTGCAGACCGTGCTCGTTGCGAATGGTAAATTCTGCCGTCAGCACTTCGCTCTCTTCCGGTACGTCGCTGGTCAAAAGTGCCAGCAGCGTCGGCGCATCAGCCGTCAGCAGACGTTCCGCTTTTTGTGCAATCAGCAGGTTGCTCAGATAATCGATCGGCGCAAAAGCCTGATCGTCAGCCGCAGCTACCGTGACCAATAACGCCACGTTTTCACCATCAACGCTGAAAGGCGTAGCCGGACGCGCCACTGCGGCTGCGCTGCTGAGGTTACCCACCGCGCTATCGCTGAACCACACACCTTGCCCCAGATTCAGCGGCTTGTTGCTGACCGCGGTGCTGACAAAGCTGGCGTCGGCTGCACCGACCTGCTGAAGACGACCGGCATTCAGCGCCTGAAGCGTCAGCAGATTATCGGTCGCCACATCCAACGCAATCAGCGAGGTATCAAAGCGGAATTCCGCCAGTTGTTGCTCGCCCATCAGCAGGCTACGCAGTTCTTCCGCTGACTTTGTGCTTGCCAAGCGAGCCGCTACGCGATCGTCGCTCAGAACGTGGGTCAGTTGACGCAGCAGCGCAAGGTGTTCATCAGAACGGGCTGCAATACCGAGTACCACATAGGCGGTTTGATCTTCACCCCAGGCAATACCCTGAGGAAACTGGAATACTTGAACCCCGGTCTTCAATACCAGATCGCGGGTATCAGTGGTGCCATGAGGGATAGCAATGCCGCTTCCCAAATAGGTGGATGTTTGCTGTTCGCGCTGGAGCATGCCGTCGACATACCCTGCGTTAACGCACCCGGCATCGGTCAGCGCTGAAGCAACAAGCTGGATAGCTTCCTGCTTGTTGCTGGCCGCTGCGCCCAAATGAATATCTTGCTGTGACAACTGGAACATGGCTCTCCTCTCTTGCTGAAAGTTGAATCGTTTCAGCTTTTATGAGAAAAAAATGTGTCGATTGTTAGGGCGTTTCAAAAAAAATTCCGCTGAAACGTTTCAAAAGTCTCATTCTATTACGCCATTTATGCAAGCTTTCTGCGCTGCTGACGTAACAGAATTTTGACATCACGCACATTTTAACGTGGATGACGCGCTGCCCGCCAACAAAAATCACCCAATGGCTGAAGCCGTGCTGACGAAAAATAATGAAACAAGATTTCTGTTTCATTATAAACCCGAGTACTATGTCGCGCTCGACAGCCTCTGCCTATTTTCCAAGCGCTATCAATTTATGTTCACTCCTGCAAACACAACACGACGCCCGCTTGATCTGACATCGTCAGCATTCCTGGTTATTGCCTTTCTGACCGGAACAGCCGGCGCCCTGCAACTTCCTACGCTCAGCCTCTTTCTTTCCAGTGAAGTACAGGCTCGCCCTTTTCTGGTGGGGATGTTTTATACCGGCAGTGCGGTTATCGGTATTGTCGTTAGTCAGATGCTGGCTACGCGTTCGGACCGTCAGGGCGATCGCAAATCGCTGATCTTCGTGTGCTGCCTGCTGGGCGCACTGGCCTGCATGCTGTTTGCCTGGAACCGTAACTACTTTATTCTGCTTTTTATTGGCGTTCTGCTGAGCAGTTTTGGCTCCACCGCCAACCCACAGCTCTTTGCGCTGGCACGGGAGCACGCAGATAAAACAGGTCGTGAAGCGGCGATGTTCAGCTCCATCCTCCGCGCCCAAATTTCTCTCGCCTGGGTTGTTGGCCCGCCAATCGCTTTTGCGTTGGCGCTAGGGTTCGGCTTCACCACGATGTACCTGACTGCGGCGGCCGTCTTTATTTTGTGCGGCATTCTGGTCAAACTCTTTCTGCCCTCCATGCCCAAAGCGGTGGAAAAGACCACCTCAACGCTGGAATCACCGCGTCGTAATCGCCGAGACACGCTCTTGTTGTTCGTTGCCTGTACCTTGATGTGGACCTGCAACGGGATTTACCTCATTAATATGCCACTGTATCTGGTGCATGAACTGCATCTACCGGAAAAGCTGGCGGGGATCATGATGGGCGTGGCGGCCGGGCTGGAAATTCCGGTCATGCTGATTGCGGGTTACGTCGCGAAACGCTTCGGGAAACGTTTCCTGATGCGGCTTGCCGTTGCCTCCGGATTGCTGTTCTTCGGCGGCTTGCTGGTTCTCGATGGGGAAATTGCGCTGCTGGGATTACAAGCGCTGAACGCGATCTTTATTGGCATTCTGGCCGGAATCGGCATGCTCTATTTTCAGGATTTGATGCCCGGACAGGCCGGTGCTGCCACCACGTTGTTCACCAATACCACCCGCGTTGGCTGGATCATCTCTGGTTCACTGGCTGGGATCGTTGCGGAAATCTGGAACTATCACGCCGTTTTCTTCTTCGCCCTGCTGATGATCGTCGGTTCCATCTATTGTATGTGGCGTATCAAAGACGCCTGATGGTCGCACGTTAAGGTGCCGTATCGGCTTCCAGTTTGAGCAAGTAAATCATCGCCTCATCCCGATGGCTGAAACACATATCTGCGCGCGGCTGTAGCCCTGCGCAGACCGCGGGTCGCAACGGTGAATGAAATAATCCGCAGCGCATCGCGTCATCAAGATGGATACAGGGCGTGTTCGCGGGCTTGCCGTGCGGCAGGCCCGGCATTGGCGTTGAAATCGATGCCGCGATGCAGCAGGCACCGCAATGGGGGCGACAGTCCATCAGCAGGCTCTCCGGTGGGCTGACAAGAAGTAGAGAGCGCCACCATAACAGCCCTTCTACCAAAAACCAATATAAGACCACGTATCTTATGCTTGCCTGAATTCTCCGGCGCGAGTAACGTGTCGCCACAAAAATCACACTCCTTTATAGCAGGTAATTTTTATGGCAAGAGCGAACGAGATTAAACGCGGAATGGTCGTTAACTATAACGACAAGTTATTGCTGGTAAAGGACATCGACGTCCAGAGCCCTAGCGCCCGCGGAGCCAGCACGCTGTACAAAATGCGTTTTTCTGATGTCCGCACGGGTTTGAAAGTGGAAGAACGTTTTAAAGGCGACGACATTATCGATACCATCACGCTGACGCGCCGCACGGTTACTTTTTCCTATATTGACGGCGATGAGTATGTCTTTATGGATGATGAGGACTACACTCCTTACCTCTTCAAAAAAGATCAAATAGAAGAAGAGCTGCTGTTTATCCCTGAAGGCGGCATGCCGGGGATTCAGGTATTGAGCTGGGACGGCCAAATCATCGCGCTGGAACTGCCACAAACGGTCGATCTGGAAATTATTGAGACGGCACCGGGCATTAAAGGTGCTTCAGCCAGTTCGCGCAACAAACCTGCGACCATGAGCACAGGTCTGGTTATCCCTGTTCCAGAATATCTGAGCGCAGGTGAAAAGATCCGCATTCATATTCCAGAACGTCGCTATATGGGTCGCGCAGACTAACAGTCTATATTGTGCTTTCCGCACAATACTTGTCGCCGGATGACCAATCCGGCACACGTCACCCCTCCCCCGCATTAGGAGCCTGCCATGCTAACGAAAGTCAATTTGATTACGGGATTTCTGGGTAGTGGAAAAACCACCACGATTCGTCATCTTCTGTCGCAAAAGCCTGAGGACGAAGTCTGGGCGGTGCTGGTCAATGAATTCGGCGAAGTGGGCATTGACGGTGCGTTACTGGCGGACAGCGGTGCCGTCCTGAAAGAAATTCCCGGCGGCTGCATGTGCTGCGTGAACGGCTTGCCGATGCAGCTTGGCCTGAATATGCTGCTGCAACAGAAAAAGCCTCATCGGTTGCTCATCGAACCCACGGGGCTCGGCCACCCGAAACAAATTCTCTCCTTGCTGACGAGTGATATCTATCAGCCCTGGCTGACATTACAGTCCACGCTGTGTCTGCTGGATGCACGCCAGTTAAGTGAAACACGTTACACAGTAAATGAGAACTTCCGCGATCAGCTTGCCGCCGCTGACATTATTATCGCCAACAAGCGCGATACTTATACCGCCGACGATCTCGCGGCCTTACAACAGTGGCAGCAGGCAAGCGGCGATGGCCGGCAAATTATCGAGGCTAGTCAGGGAAACGTTGACCGACAACTGCTGGATCAGCCTAGATATAACATGCGTGAATTGCCGGACGGTGCGCATCACCATGCGCATCAGCCAAAAAATGGTCTGGCCGCGCTGCAATTACCGGGTGGACAATCCTGGCGCCGCTCTCTCAATCAGGGACAAGGCTACCACGCCTGCGGCTGGATATTCGCACCTGAAACCGCTTTTGATACCGCCGCGCTGCTGGACTGGGTTCGTCTTTCTCCCGTAAGCCGGGTTAAAGGGGTGATGCGTATAAAGGAAGGGACACTCGTCGTGAACCGTCAGGGACACGATCTTCACATAGAAACCCGATCGGCGGCACCGATTGATAGCCGTATCGAAATCATCAATGAAACACCAGCAGAATGGAATACGTTACAAGCCTCATTGTTGAAGGCTCGTTTAGCTAACGTAGACTAAACTGGAGTCTTTTCGTCTTTATTTGGATGCTTTGCCTTATGTCTTTTGCTCGTCTTTCTTCTATTTTAGTGCTCAATGCCTTGGGCATGGGTTTGTTCTTATCCTGGTATTTGCTGGAAGATCATGGTTTTTGGCTCACGCTCGACAGCCATATCTTTTTCTATTTCAACCGTCTCTTAGTCGATAGCCCGGCATTTTTACATCTGGTTGCCATCACCAACAATCGCGCCTTTGACGGCTGTGCGCTCATGGCGATGGGCTTGTTGTATCTGTCATTTTATCTGAAAGCCACGCCCACAGAGCGCCGCCGTTTGCTGATCATTGGCTTTATCATGCTGCTAACCGCCGTGGTGCTGAATCAGGCAGGACATTTATTACCCGTACAACACGCCAGCCCGACGCTCTATTTTAGCGACGTCAACCGCGTTTCAGATTTAACCGGTATTCCGACCAAAGATGCTTCATCAGACAGTTTCCCTGGCGACCACGGCATGATGCTGATGATCTTTGCCGCTTTTATGCTGCGCTATTTCACCCGCACCGCTTTTGTTATCGGTCTGGCCATCATGGTAATTTTCTCATTACCTCGCATCATGATTGGCGCGCATTGGTTTACCGATATTGCAGTCGGTTCGCTCTCAGTTGTTCTGGTCGGCCTGAGCTGGTGGCTATTAACGCCAGCAAGCGATGCCGCTATTGCCCTGTTAAACCGACTATTACCTAAAAAATCGACAGTATAAATTCCTATGATTTCAGATTTTTTACATCGACATTTTTTAGCTGAACACATCATTAAATCTTATAAATAAAATAGTTAAAACTTCTCGCAATCCTGCTGCTGTTGCGGTAGTCTCGTTCAAGTTTGCTTTTTAGCACATACTGAACTAGCAGCGGCAAGAGAAATAATGTGCATTCCGACACATTTTCGCCGATGAGTGTTTGGCTAAGAAGAAACTCTGTTTTAGTCTGAGTCTCGTTTTCGTTTGGCATTTATACCCCAGTGAAATGGGGATACTACATAGCGATATTTATCGTTAAGGACAGCAAGGGAACATAACAATAATGGTCAAGTCTCAACCGATTCTGAGATATATCTGGCGGGCAGTGCCTGCCGTCGCGGTGGCAATGATGCTCTCCGCATGTGGAAGTAACAGTGCGTACAACCATAAAGCTCAAACTGATATGCGTGCAGTTAATGACAAAGATAGTCTTTTACTGCAAGCCTCTCAGGATGAATTTGAAGCATTAGTGCGTAATGTGGACATCAAGTCCAAATTACTCAACCAATATGCCAGTTGGAAAGGCGTTCGTTATCGCTTAGGCGGTGATAGTCGCGGTGGCATTGATTGCTCAGCTTTCGTTCAGCGCACCTTCCGCGAACAGTTTGGTATGGTTCTACCGCGTTCAACCTATGAACAGCAAGAGATGGGCCAGAAAATTCAGCGTAATAAACTGCGCGTTGGCGATCTTGTTCTGTTCCGTGCGGGTTCAACCGGACGCCACGTTGGTATTTACCTCGGCAACGATCAGTTCGTCCACGCTTCAACCAGCAGCGGCGTCATCATTTCTAAAATGACGGAAGACTACTGGAATAAGCGTTATCAGGAAGGACGCCGTGTTCTGAGTAAAGGAACGACGACCAGCTAATCAATATCCGCTCCCTTGCTGTAGCCAACGAAACGAGACGACATGAACGCCGCTATAATAAGCGGCGTTTTTTTATGATGGACATCCTTGTCCATCACCCTACGGGCCGTTGCTGACGCAACGTTACAAATTTCTCCCGGAAATTTTTTATGCCTGTTTTGCCCGAATCCTGCTCACATTTGCCCCCTTTTGCGGCGCACTGCGCAAAATATGACTCACTCAACAACCTGAAACATTAACAAGCCGTGATTAAAGTAGGTTTATCACCTGATTTCATGATAAAAAGAAAACACACCGCTTCCCGATGGGAATGTTAATTATTTCAAGAACTTTATGCCGAGAAAATCGGCGTTGTTGACGTTACGGTATGGCACGTCTGCATCAGACGATCCCCAACCCGATAACATCCGCTCGCAGGAGATTACCGTCAGATGTTAAAACGCGTTATCGCTGCCGTATTGCTTTGCACAACCCATTTTGGGCTGCATGCCGAAACGATTGAAAACAGCACAAGCTTTGCACTTTTGGGGGAGCCCAAATACGCCGAGAACTTCCGCCATTTTGATTATGTGAATCCCGATGCGCCCAAAGGCGGTAGCATCACGCTCAGCGCACTAGGAACCTTTGACAATTTCAACCGCTACGCGCTACGCGGCGTGGCAGCGGCGCGCACTGAACGCCTCTATGATTCGCTCTTTGTTTCCTCTGATGACGAGCCCGGCAGTTATTATCCACTGGTTGCCCTGACAACACGCCATTCAGCGGATTTCCGCTGGATTGAGATCGAGATGAATCCCAAAGCCCGCTTTCACGACGGGTCACCGATCACCGCAGCCGACGTCGCGTTCACCTACAATATGTTTATGACGCAGGGCGTGCCGCAATTCCGCATCTATTTTAAAGATGTCACCGCGAAAGCCGTTGCACCGCTAACCGTACGCTTCGATTTTCCGGTTTCCGACAAAAACCGCATGTTCAGTTTGATGACATTGCCCATCATGCCGGAGAAGTTCTGGAAGAATCATAAACTCAGTGAGCCACTATCGTACCCACCACCCGCCAGTGGCCCTTACCGCATCACCGCCTATCGTACCGGCCAATATGTCACCTATTCACGCGTGAAAGATTATTGGGGTGCTGATCTACCGGTAAATAAAGGTCAGTACAATTTCGATAGCATTCGTTACGACTACTATCTGGACGACAGCGTCGCGCTGGAGGCCTTTAAAGCCGGAGCCTTCGATCTGCGCGAGGAAGGGTCACCAAAGAATTGGGCGACGCAATATCAAGGCGGCAACTTTGCACGCGGCTATATCATCAAACAGGATCAGGTAAATCAGTCCGCACAGGATACACGCTGGCTGGCATTCAATATCCAACGGCCGCTGTTTCAGGATCGCCGAGTCCGTCAGGCGCTAACGCTGGCCTTTGACTTCAATTGGATGAACAAGGCGCTGTATTACAACGCCTATCAACGTACCGACAGCTATTTCCAAAACACCGACTATGCCGCCAAAGGCGAACCCAGCGCAGAAGAACTCGCCTGGCTAACGCCGCTTAAGGACAAGGTGCCTGCCGAAGTCTTTGGTCCCAGCTACCAACCGCCCTCCTCCGACGGCAGCGGCTATGACCGCCAAAACTGGCTTAAGGCACTCAAGCTGCTGGAAGAAGCCGGTTGGGAATTGAAAAATCAACAACTGGTGAATCGCACAACTGGACAACCCTTTGCGTTTGAACTGTTGCTGCCAAGCGCGGGCAATTCACAGTACGTCCTGCCGTTTCAACAGAGCCTGAAGAAACTGGGCATCACCATGAACGTGCGTAATATCGACAGCACGCAGTTCAACAGCCGTATTCGTAAGCGGGACTTCGATATGACGGCAACGGTTTACAGCGCGTTTCTCTACCCCAGTGACAACCTGCAAATGTTCTGGAGCTCACAATACATCGACTCGACCTATAACAGACCTGGCGTCAGCGATCCCGCGATTGATGCTCTCGTTGAGGAAATCGTTAAGCATCAAGGGCAGAAAGCGCCGCTGCTCTCGCTGGGGCGCGCGCTGGACAGAGTACTGACCTGGAACCAGTTCATGATTCCGATGTGGTATTCCAATCATGACCGCTTCGCCTATTGGAACAAATTTGCTATGCCCGCTGTGCGCCCGGCTTATTCGCTGGGCTTCGACGGCTGGTGGTTCGATAACCAAAAGGCGGCTACGCTGCCCGCAGAGCGACGTTAAGGAATCAAAATGGGAACGTATCTATTACGCCGCCTCCTGCTGGTCATTCCAACCCTGTGGGCGATTATCACGATTAACTTCTTTATTGTACAAATTGCCCCCGGTGGGCCAGTCGATCAGGCCATCGCAGCCATTGAAATGGGGCACGGCAGCGGTTTTACCGCCAATAGCGGAATGGATGCCGGTATGGCACGTACTGGCACCGGCGGCGCACCCAATATCGAGAACGCCTACCGGGGGGCTCGTGGGCTCGACCCGGAAGTGATCGAAGAAATCACCAAACGCTATGGCTTCGATAAACCGATCCATGAGCGCTATTTTAAATTGCTGTGGGATTATGTCCGCTTTGACTTCGGCGACAGCCTGTTTCGCGGTTCTTCGGTGATGCAATTAATTAAAGAAAGCATGCCGGTTTCCATCACGCTGGGGCTGTGGAGTACGCTGATCGTCTACCTGATTTCCATTCCCCTTGGCATCAAGAAAGCCGTAAAGAACGGCACGCCGTTCGATACCTGGAGCAGTACGTTAATCATTATCGGTTATGCCATTCCGGCGTTTTTATTTGCGATCATTTTGATTGTGCTGTTCGCGGGGGGCAGTTATCTGGACTGGTTCCCACTGCGCGGGCTGGTTTCCAGCAATTTTGATACCCTGCCGTGGTACAGCAAGATTACCGACTATTTGTGGCATATCACGTTACCGGTTCTGGCTTCCGTGATTGGCGGTTTTGCCACCTTAACGATGCTCACCAAAAACTCGTTTATGGATGAGATTCGCAAGCAGTATGTGGTTACTGCACGCGCTAAAGGGCTGGATGAAAAGAGCATTCTCTACCGCCATGTGTTTCGTAATGCGATGCTACTGGTGATCGCCGGTTTCCCTGCCACATTTATCAGTATGTTTTTTACTGGTTCGCTGCTGATTGAGGTGATGTTCTCCCTCAACGGGTTGGGTCTGTTGGGCTATGACGCGACGCTGCAACGTGACTATCCCGTCATGTTCGGTACGCTGTATATCTTCACGCTGATCGGCCTACTGCTGAACATCGTCAGCGACATGACTTATACGCTGGTGGATCCGCGTATCGATTTTGAGGGACGCCAATGAGCCGCTTAAGCCCGATTAATCAGGCGCGCTGGGCGCGTTTTAAAAGTAATCATCGCGGTTACTGGTCGCTGTGGGTTTTCATGGTGCTGTTTATCGTCAGCCTGTTTTCCGAACTCATTGCCAATGATAAACCGCTGCTGGTGAAATATGACGGTGAGTTCTATACGCCGGTTCTCATTGATCACAGCGAGAGGACGTTCGGCGGACAGTTAGATACCACCGCTGACTTCCGCGATCCTTATATCGCCGAGCGTATCAGCAGCCACGGCTGGGCTATCTGGCCGCTAATTCACTACAGCTACGACACCATCAACTATGCCACGACGGCATCTTTCCCGTCTGCGCCAGACTGGCAGAACTGGCTGGGCACAGACAGCCAGGGGAAAGACGTGGTTGCACAGGTGCTATATGGCTTCCGTATCTCACTGCTGTTCGGTCTGGCGCTTACGATCCTGTCCAGCGTGATTGGTATCGCCGTCGGGGCGACACAGGGCTATTACGGCGGGCGTCTCGACCTGTGGGGACAACGCTTTATCGAAGTCTGGTCAGGTATGCCGACATTGTTTCTCATCATCCTGCTGTCCAGCGTGATTCAGCCAGACTTCTGGTGGCTATTAGCGATTACCGTCCTTTTCGGTTGGATGAGCCTGGTTGGCGTGGTGCGAGCAGAGTTTTTGCGTACCCGAAACTTTGACTATATCCGCGCGGCGCAGGCGATGGGCGTCAGCGATCGCGCCATTATGTTCCGCTGTATGCTGCCAAACGCGATGGTTGCCACGCTGACTTATCTGCCCTTCATTCTCTGCGGCTCAATTACCACGCTGACATCGCTGGACTTTCTCGGCTTTGGTCTGCCGATGGGCTCGCCGTCATTAGGCACCTTATTGCTGGAAGGAAAAAATAACCTTCAGGCACCGTGGCTGGGCATTACCGTGTTTATGGTGCTTTCCATCGTGCTTTCCTTACTCATTTTTATTGGCGAAGCGGTGCGCGACGCCTTTGACCCCAGCAAGGCGCATTAATATGTCCAGTTCACCTTTATTGCAGATAGATAATCTCAGCATTGCCTTCCGCAAAGGCGATCAGGAGCAACGCGTCGTCGATCAGTTGTCGCTGGCGGTGAACGCGGGTGAGACGCTGGCGCTAGTCGGTGAATCAGGTTCGGGTAAGAGCGTCACCGCGCTGTCGGTTTTGCGTTTGCTCCCTTCCCCGCCCGTCATCTATCCACAGGGGGATATCCGCTTCGCCGGACAATCGCTGCTGCATGCTGATGAAAAAACACTGCGTCAGATACGCGGCAACCGGATCGCAATGATCTTTCAGGAGCCGATGGTGTCGCTGAATCCTCTGCAAAGCATTGAGAAACAGCTGATTGAAGTGCTGTCGCTCCACCGTGGGATGCGTACCGAGGCAGCCCGCAGCGAAGTCATCACCTGTCTGGATCGCGTAGGGATTCGGCAGGCGAAAAGCCGGTTGAATGACTTTCCGCACCAGCTTTCCGGCGGGGAACGCCAGCGCGTCATGATTGCGATGGCGTTGCTGACACAGCCGGATTTGTTGATTGCCGATGAGCCCACAACGGCACTGGACGTGACCGTTCAGGCGCAAATATTGAAATTGCTGAATGAGCTGAAACAGGAGTTGGGGATGAGTTTACTGTTCATCACCCATAACCTGAATATTGTCCGTCAGTTAGCGGATAGCGTATCGGTCATGAAAGCCGGTCAGGCCGTGGAGCATAATCGCTGTCAGCAGCTTTTCAGCGCACCGCAACACCCTTACACACGCCAATTGCTGGATGCAGAACCATCAGGCGAACCGCTTCCAGTCGAGGATGACGGTGAGCCACTCCTGCGAGTGGAAAAACTACAGGTTTCGTTTCCCATCAAACGCGGCCTGTTGCGCCGTACCGTTGACGAAAAGCAGGTAGTGAACAATATCAACTTCACCTTGCGACGCGGCGAAAGTCTCGGTCTGGTGGGAGAATCCGGCTCCGGTAAAAGCACAACCGGGCTAGCACTGCTGCGCCTGATTCACTCACGTGGTGATATCTGGTTTGACGGCCAGCCCTTACAAGGACTCACCCGCAAGCAGCTATTACCTTTCCGCAGCCGGATCCAGGTTGTCTTTCAGGATCCGAACTCCGCGCTGAACCCACGGCTGAATGTGGAGCAAATCATTGCAGAAGGCTTGACCGTCCATCACAAGTTAAGCAAAGAGGCGCGAGACCAGCGCGTGGTTGAGGCGATGCAGGAAGTTGGGCTGGATCCTGCGACCCGTTACCGCTATCCCTCCGAATTTTCTGGCGGTCAGCGTCAGCGTATCGCTATCGCTCGCGCCCTGATACTGCAACCGGAGCTGCTGATCCTTGATGAACCGACATCATCACTGGACAGAACGGTTCAGGCGCAAATTCTGGCGTTGCTGAAGTCATTACAGGAAAAGCACAAAATCGCCTACCTGTTTATCAGCCATGATTTGCAGGTTATCCGCTCACTGTGCCATCAGGTTATTGTGCTACGACAAGGCGAAGTGGTTGAGCAAGGTGAATGTAAACAGGTATTCACGCACCCTGCCGAACATTACACACGGGAATTACTACAGTTTTCATCCTACACAACGGAAACACCGTCGGCATAATGCGGGAATACCGCAGCGCCAGTCTGCTGACGCTGCGGTTTAAAAGGGATATTGTGCCGATACGGACTCAGCGATAGCGACACCGACGTTTTTCAGACGGCACATTGCCGTACTTTCATCATTGCGATGTAAAAACAGGCACGGTTCGCCTTCCCATTCCAGAACGGCGCATTCAACCTGAATTTCAGACAGAGACTGATGCAACTGGTGCATGATTTTCCATGCAATATCGCCGTCATGGCTCAGCAGCTTGAGGCCAATCAGGTTATTCTCTTCTTCTCTGCCGCTCAGCGGAATCGGTTCAACATTGACACCTGCAAAACCCGATAACCAGCGATAACTTTGCGGCAAACGATGAACTACCGAAAGTTGGAAACTGTCCACTACTGTTTTCCTCAGGTAATAATTCACAAAATAGTAACATATTTATCATAGTAGCGTGTTCACACCATTTCTTGCCACCTTTCGTGAACAAAAAAACAACAAACACACCTTTTTCATATCGTGTTAGTGGCTAACAAGCCTGATTGCAAGCATTATTAATGCCAAATTGATCACGAATCTTTCTTCTTTTCCGGCTATATGTAACCTTTTCCATTTAATATCTCAACCCTTTTTAACCCGCTCGTTCACTTTTGGGTCAAATATTTTACATTCGCAAAACAAAAAACCATAACAAGGTATCGCCGTCAGAAAGAAAACAGGGAAAGAAGAAACAGACTCAGATGCAGGAACACCTTTCCTGCATCTGATAAGAAGGGAGAATCAGGACGCAGCCGAGCGGCTTGCGTACAGGTACAGCAGAAACGCACCAATCGAACAGAGGGCCATCGATAGCACCATCGGCCAGGCGCTGTTGAATGAGGCCAGCGATAGGATAACGCCTACCATCGCGCCAAGACCGAAGCGCAGCGTGCCCGCGAGCGACGACGCCGTCCCTGCCATGTGAGGGAAATCATCGAGGATAACCGCCATCGCATTCGACGCAACCATGGCAATACAGCCGACAAACAGCGCGACACCAAATACCAGCGGTAAGAACCCGAGATCAAACAGGCAGACAATCACTAACCATATTCCCATCGCAAACTGGATCACCAGCCCCGCACGGAACATCGCTAGCGCGCCTAGCCGACGCACATTACGGCTATTAAACAACGTCACCACAAACAGAAAGACGACGTTCAAAGCAAAGTAATAGCCGAAATTCTGAGGCGATACGCCATGCAGGTTGATATACACAAATGGCCCGGCGCTCAGGAAGGAAAACATACCGCAAAACGAAAAGCCGCTTGCCACCATATAGCTGAATACCCGCTTATGGCGGAACAGGATGGCAAAATTCCCGATAGTGGTACGCAGATGAAATTTTTGCCGCTTCGCAGGCGGTAACGTTTCTTTGATAAAAAAGAAAATTAGCGCGGCTGCCAGAAACGCTGCGCCAGAGATCGTCCAGAAAATGGAATGCCAGCTAAACCACAGCAGCAACCAGCCACCAGCAATCGGCGCAATGAGCGGTGCGACCGTCATCACCAGCACGACGAACGACATCATGCGAGAAAAATCATCCCGCGAGAACATATCGCGCATCAGGGCATTAATCACCACCGCAGCGGCCGCGGCAGAAACCCCATGCAGGAAGCGCATGTAGATAAGCTGCTCGACCGTTTGCGCTAACGCACAGGCCACGCCTGCAAACGCAAAAACCAGCGTCCCCCCGAGGATCACAGGCTTGCGTCCCAGGCTATCCGCCATTGGTCCGTAGAACATCTGGCCAATCGCAAAGCCCAGCACATAGGTACTGAGCGTCATTTGAACGTGCCCGTCCCCCACGCCAAACTCGTTAGCAATGGTTGGTAATGCAGGCAAATACATATCGATGGCTAACGGCATTAGCATCGAAATCAGGCCAAGAATAAAGATCAGCCCAAGATGAGAAGAGCGGCGTAATTGCACTAATAACTCCAGAGTAGAAAGAAGGTCGTTCTGAGCAAAATCATGTCACGCTGGCGATCTCATCATCGCTTAATTCGCGGAATTCCCCCGGTTCCAGTTCGCTATCCAGCCAGATGTCGCCGATACGTTCGCGATGTAATTCCACGACCCGGTTCCCCACCGCAGCAAACATCCTTTTCACCTGATGATAGCGACCTTCGCTAATCGTCAGTCGAACGACATGATCCGTCACTTTCTCAAGCGTAGCGGGTTTAGTGAGGCTCTTCTCGTTATGCAACTGTACGCCGGCGGTAAATTGCGCGGCGGTATCCTCGGCCAGCGGCTGCTCCAGCGTTACCAAATAGGTTTTTTCACACTGATGCTTAGGCGAGGTAATACGATGCGACCATTGTCCATCGTCCGTTAACAGCACCAGCCCCGTGGTATCAATATCCAGTCGCCCCGCCGCATGCAGTTTGTGCGCCACCGGAACATCCATAAAATACAGAATGGTCGGGTGATCGGGATCGTCCGTTGAACAGACATAGCCCTGAGGCTTATTTAACATGAAATAGCGCGGACCGTTCTGCTGCTCTAGCGGATTGCCATCAAATTCAACGTTATGCTCGGGGGAGAGTTTGAAAGCACCGCTTTTCACCACGTCGCCATCGACGGTAACACGCTGCGCGCGCAGTTCACGCGCCACCAGCGAACGGCTGATTCCCAGATGCTGGGATAAAAATTTGTCCAATCGCATTAAAACTCACTACCTGTCTCAAATACTGCCAGTCTCAAATCATGAGACCACAAATGATGAGATCGTAGTATAACGGGGGTTTGTTCGCGCGTCCTGCAATTCACCGCCCATAAGTGGCTCTTTTAGCCCACCTTCGGGTTGCACATTCTCGCACGGTGTATTGTCAACAGGCATAATAGGGGCAATTTCTCTCTTTTAAGGGCAACGCTATGTCATCTATTCACGGTCATGAAGTTTTGCAAATGATGCTCGCGTCCGGTGAGTCGTTTACTACCGAACAATTGATTAGCACGATAGAAGCGCGCTTTGGCAGCGAGGCGCGTTTTCATACCTGCTCCGCCGAGAATATGACGGCCCCGATGCTGGTACAGTTTCTGGCTGAACGCGGAAAATTTATTCCGCACGATGCGGGCTTTACCACCAGCGCCAGTAAAATCTGTCAGCACTAATTATGTCGTTCACACCGTCTGTCTCGTTCACACTACGGCCTTACCAGCGTGAGGCCGTTTCCGCCACCCTCGACTATTTTCGCCGCCATACCCAACCAGCCGTTATCGTTTTACCTACCGGTGCGGGGAAAAGCCTGGTCATCGCCGAACTGGCGCGACTTGCTCGCGGTCGTGTTCTGGTGCTGGCGCACGTTAAAGAACTGGTCGCGCAAAATCATGCCAAATACTGCGCCTGGGGGCTGGATGCGGATATCTTCGCCGCCGGGCTGCAACAGCGAGACAGTCAGGGGAAAGTGGTTTTTGGCAGCGTACAGTCTGTCGCACGGAATCTCGATCAGTTCGATAATGCGTTCTCTCTGTTGATCATTGATGAGTGTCACCGTATTAGCGATGACGATAACAGCCAATATCAACAAATCATCCAGCATCTGCAAAAAACCAATCCACAGCTGCGGCTACTCGGCTTAACCGCCACGCCTTATCGGCTTGGCAAAGGCTGGATATACCAATATCACTATCACGGTATGATACGTGGCGACGAGCGCTGTTTATTTCGCGACTGCATCTATGAGCTACCGCTGCGCTATATGATCAAACATGGCTTTCTGGTGCCGCCTGACAGGCTGGATATGCCGGTAGTGCAATATGATTTCAGCAAGCTCGTCGCCCGCAGCAACGGGCTATTCAGCGAAGCTGACCTGAATCTTGAACTCAAACGTCAGCAACGCATTACGCCGCACATCATCAACCAGGTCATTGATTATGCGCAAACACGGCGCGGTGCGATGATTTTCGCCTCCACCGTCGAACATGCCAAAGAAATTACGGCCTTGTTGCCGGCTGGCCAGGCGGCATTGGTCAGCGCCGATACGCCAGCAACCGAACGCGATGCGTTGATTGATGCCTTTAAACAGCAGTCGCTGAAATATCTGGTCAATGTGGCGGTGCTGACAACCGGTTTTGACGCCCCGCATGTTGACCTTATCGCCATCCTTCGCCCGACAGAATCCGTCAGCCTGTATCAGCAAATCGTCGGACGCGGTTTACGCCTCTATCCAGGAAAAACGGACTGCCTGATACTGGATTACGCTGGCAACCCGCACGATCTCTATACGCCGGAAGTCGGCAACAGCAAGCCGCATACGGGTAGCCAGCCAGTGCAAGTTTTCTGCCCTGAATGCGGCTTTGCTAACCTGTTCTGGGGCAAAACCACCCCAGACGGCGATATCATCGAACACTATGGCCGTCGCTGTCAGGGTTGGGAAACGGCGGAAAACGGCCAGCGCCAGCAGTGTGATTTTCGGTTTCGGTTTAAAGTCTGCCCGCACTGCGGCGCAGAAAACGATATCGCGGCGCGGCGCTGCCACCAGTGTAACGAGGTGTTGGTCGATCCCGACGATATGCTGAAAGCGGCGCTGAAGCTGAAAGATGCGTTGGTTTTACGCTGTAGCGGCATGAGCTTCGAGCCGGGGCAAGATGCAAAAGGAGAATGGCTGAAAATCATCTACCACGATGAGGATGGTGCCGAAGTGAGCGAACGTTTTCGCCTGCATTCCACCGCGCAGCGCCACGTTTTCCTGCAACAGTTTTTGCGCGTTCATCAGCGCGCACCGGGAACGCCGTTTAACTGGCAGCATGCCGACGACGTTATCACGCAACAGGCGTTATTGCGCCCCCCCGATTTTATCGTCGCCCGCAAACACGGAAAATTCTGGCAAATCCGTGAAAAGCTCTTTGACTATCAGGGGCGCTTCCGCCGCGCCAATGAGCTACGCGGCTAAGTAATTCCGAGATTCATTTGCCCGCAGAGCCATATTCCGCTAGAATTCAGCCCGCTTTTGTTCGCAAAAGCTGAATAACCCCGCCTGCTGCTGGGTCGCCTGTAGCAGGGTTACTTTATATAAGTAGAGAATAAAATGATTACTATCAAAGCAGAAGTACGTAAGGATCAGGGTAAGGGTGCGAGCCGCCGCCTGCGTTCCGCTGGTAAATTCCCAGCCATCGTTTACGGTGGTTCAGAAGCACCAGTTTCTATCGAACTGGATCACGACTCAGTGAAAAACCAGGAAGCGAAAGAAGGCTTCTACGGTACTGCACTGACTCTGTCTATCGATGGCAAAGAAGTACAAGTTAAAGTTCAGGCTGTACAACGTCACGTTTACAAGCCAAAACTGACTCACATCGACTTCGTTCGCGTTTAGTTCGCGCTGAAGTTGTTTTCCGGGACGCCGGAAAAGAAGAACGCCGCTTATGCGGCGTTTTTTTTATAAAAATTAGCTAATTCGCAAAGGAATGTGAACATGTCTCGTGATATCCCACAGCGGCTTATCGCTATTGATGCCCTACGCGGTCTGGTGATGGTGCTTATGCTGCTAGACCATGTGCGGGAAACCTTTTATCTGCACCTGCAACTCACCGATCCGATTGATGTAACCAGCACCGACCCCATGCTATTCATCAACCGTACGCTGGCACATCTGTGTGCTCCCGTGTTTGTCTTTTTAACCGGGCTCTCTGCCGCGCTTTACCATCAGAAAGTACAAGATCGCCGACAAACAGCCCTCTTTCTGTTCCAGCGCGGCTTAATTCTTATTCTTCTTGAACTCACGTTGATCAACTTCGCGTGGACGTTCCAGTTCCCGCCACAGGTTATCTATTTACAGGTCATCTGGGCCATCGGCATGAGCATGCTCGCTCTCAGCGCGCTAATCTGGTTACCTGTCAGCTTGGTTTTCATACTCGGCATCGTTATCGTGGGCGGACATAATCTGCTGGATCCTCTGCACGCTTCCGCAGACTCCATCTGGTCCATTCCCTGGGCGATTTTGCACGATCGCGGTTGGATAGAAATTGGCGAAACTTTCCGTATACGCACTTCCTATCCGGTACTTCCCTGGATTGGTGTCATTTCACTTGGTTATGCGACTGGCGCACTATACCGGAAAGGCATTTTTCCGCTTCAGCGTCAGAAAGTCTTGTTCATCGCGTCGGGTATCACGCTGGCGCTGTTCTTCGTTCTGCGCAGTATCAATCTGTATGGTGAAAAACCCTGGCAGCGGAGTGATGTCATCACGCAGACACTCATGAGCTATTTCAACATCACGAAGTATCCACCCTCGTTGCTATTTCTCTGCCTGACGCTCGGTATCGGGCTTTGCCTGCTTGCAGTGTTTGAACGTCAGCAGCAGAAACATTGGCTTATTATGCTGGCAAGCTTCGGTGCCGCTCCGATGTTTTTCTACCTATTGCATCTGTATGTTTTAAAAGGCATGTATTTAACCGCCGTCGCAGTCTGGGGGAAAAATCAGGGAGAGTGGTTCGGCTTTTCCGCCGTCTGGCAATTGTGGGGGTATACTCTGCTGCTAATGATCGTATTATTTTCGCCGGTTCAAGCGTTTGCCCGCCTAAAAGCCCGTCGCCGAGACATCCGCTGGCTTAAATATTTCTAACCATTATCGTTTCCTGACATCAACCGTCGTTGCCCTTTTCCTGGTGATAAGAAAAAGGGCAACGTCGTTTTCTGGAACGAGGTTTACTGCTTGCCGCTGCTCGTCCGGCGCTGTAGCTGATCGCGCAGATTTGGCGGTGTGCCTTTAATTGTCAACGTATCCGTCGCCGGATCCCAGAAAATCCGCTCACCGAGCAATAGCGCATCAAAATTCAGGCTGATGCCACCGCCGCTGCCGGCAAATTTGGTCAACTGACGCAATGTCCCACGATCGGCAGGGAAACTTTCTTCCAGCTCATAACCCTGCTCGGCTGAAAACTGCTGAAAAGTTTTCTCACCCAGCGGTGGTAATTCCTGTGACAGCGACGCCAGTTCGATTTCCTCACCGGACTGCAATTGCTCATTACAGTAGCTATACACCTGCTGACGGTAATTCTGACGCTCGTTTTTATCTAACTGCGCTTCATCACAATACTCATCGACCGCTTTCAACAAGACACGGTTTTGCGCTTTCGTGTCCAGCCCTTCCGAGGCAGCCAGAAAATCCATGAAGAAATCAGACACTTTACGCCCAACGCGCCCTTTCAGGAAAGTCAGATAGCGGGTAGATTCTGGGTTGGTTTCCCATTCGGTCAAATCGATACGTGCGACGATATCGGCATGATTGATATCCAGATAATGCGTGGTGCTGATATCCAACTGCTCATTAACCCGCATGCTATTGCAGCTATTAAGCACCGATATCAGTAAATACTCGACCGCCAGATAACGGTACTGGCAAAACAACACAATACCGCCCTCGGCAAACGGGTACTTCGCCAGCTCGTCACGCAGGCGCCCGGTGGCAGCGCGTGAGAAACTCAGAAAGTCCTCATCCCCTTTGCGACAGGCTCGCAGCGCATCCGCCAGCTCGCTTTGCTCATTAAACAGCCCATAGGCCTTACTCTTGGCGCTGTATACGCGATGCAGCTCAGCCATCATCTCTTCGACTGCCGCATTGGTCGACAGCAGGGAATCACGCAACACCATTTCCAGCGTTTGTTCGTCACGTTTAATTAGCTGATGCAGGGCAATCTGGGCGATATCCAGACTCATGATAAACTCTCCTTTTAGCAAGGAGCGTATTCAAACACTGATGCGGACAGCCCGCAACACATAAAGCCGCCCTTCATACCTTACACGCGCTAAGCGTCTACACTACTTATTGATAAAATTCCGTTTATTGATAAAAGTCCGTTTGGGATAAAAGTACGGTAATGATAAAAGTGCGGAAAAGCATAAGCCTATACGGTAAGATAAGCGACTTTACCAGCTTGAGATACGCCATTTTATGCCACAATCATCCCGTTATAGTGACGAACACGTTGAACAACTGCTTTCTGAGATGGTCAATGTTCTGGAAAAGCACCACGCCCCGACCGATCTTGCTTTGATGGTGCTCGGTAATATGGTGACAAACCTGATTAACACCAGCATCGCGCCTGCGCAACGTCAGGTTATGGCGCGTTCTTTCGCTGAAGCCTTACAGGCTTCGATTAAAAAAGCCGATAAAGCTCACTAAGTTTTGACCAACGTATGGTAACCAACCGTCAGCGCTACCGCGAAAAAGTCTCCCAGATGATCAGTTGGGGACACTGGTTCGCCTTATTCAACATTTTGCTCACTTTGGGGCTGGGTAGCCGCTATCTGTTTGTTGCCGATTGGCCGACCTCCCTGTTCGGTCGAATTTACGCGCTAGTTAGCTGGCTCGGTCATTTCAGTTTTATCGTCTTTGCCGCCTATCTGCTGGTCATCTTCCCGCTCACATTTATTGTGATGTCGCAGCGCCTGCTGAGGTTCCTGTCTGCGGCGCTGGCAACGGCTGGGCTGACGATACTGCTAGTGGATGTTGAGGTCTTTACACGTTTTCACCTGCACCTCAACAGCACCGTCTGGGAACTTGTCGTCAACCCGGGGCAAGGCGAAATTGCCCGCGACTGGCAGTGGATGTTTATTGGCATTCCATTGATTTTCATGGTGGAAATGCTGTTCGGCACCTGGTGCTGGCAAAAATTACGCAGCCTGAATCGCCGCCACTTTGGCAAGCCGCTGGCAGGCGTTTTCATCTCGGCGTTCTTTGCGTCGCACCTGATGTACATCTGGGCCGATGCCAATTTCTATCGCCCGATTACGATGCAACGCGCCAATCTGCCGCTGTCTTATCCGATGACAGCCCGCAAGTTTCTGGAAAAACATGGTCTGCTGGATGCACAGGAATATCAGCGTCGGCTGACGCAACAGGGTAATCCTGAAGCCATAACAGTGGAGTACCCGCTCAATAACATCACCTTCCGCGATAACGGCAGCGGCTACAATCTGCTGATGGTGATGATCGACGATACCCCACCTGATGCAATGCAGAATCGCATGCCTAACCTGTCACGCTTCGCCGCAGAAAATGTGCGCTTCAGCGATCATTATGATTCAGGTTCGCAGCCAGATGCCGCCTTGTTTAACCTGTTTTACGGCCTCTCGACGACCTATATGGATGGCGTACTGAGCGCACGTAAACCGTCAGCGTTAATCACCGCATTAAGCCAGCAGGGCTATCAGTTCGGGCTTTTTTCGGTGAACGGTTTCAACAGCCCGCTCTATCGCCAGGCGCTGCTTTCTGATTTCTCCTTGCCTGCACCACAGCAGCAAAACGGCGATGTCATCATCACGCAGTGGCAGGAGTGGCTCAACCGCGATAATAACCCTGCCCCCTGGTTCTCTTACATTGAACTCAGCAGTGCGCCGAAAACCGCAGATGGCAAAATTACAGACACCAACGCCCGTGTAAATATTCAGGACGTTGACCGCCAGATTGGCCAAATTATTCGCACCCTGCAGGAAAAAAACATTCTGGATAATACCGTCGTCATCATAACAACGGCACAAAACCAGAATGCCAACACCAGCAATGCGGCACGTTTTGTGCGAACCCAGTGGCAAACGCCGCTCATTGTTCATTGGCCGAATACCCCTGCGCAGACTATTACGAAAATGACGGACAACAAGGACGTCATGACCACCCTGATGCAGCGTCTGCTTCATGTTAAAAACAGCACGGATGATTATTCACAGGGCGAAGACCTCTTCTCTGCCCAACGACGCTCCCCGTGGTTGATTAACGGCAATGGCGGCACGCTGATAATCACAACGCAGGATCAGCTCATCGTGTTGGAAGGCAACGGCAACTACCGAGCTTACGACATGGCGGGAAATCGGCTGAATGATGAAAAACCACAGCTTGCCCTGCTCTTGCAGGTACTAACGAACGAAAGACGCTTTATTGCCAACTAACTGCCTAAATCTAAAGCAGTCGTTCCATCAGGCTATTGCAATAAGGTCAGGAAAAGGTAGTATAAATGCCCATAGCATCGGCACGTAGCGCAGCCTGGTAGCGCACCGTCATGGGGTGTCGGGGGTCGGAGGTTCAAATCCTCTCGTGCCGACCAAATACAACTTCGGTTAGTATCGTTTACTACCGGAAACCCCACAGAAACCCGCATTCTCACTGAGTTTGCGGGTTTTTCGTTGCCTGTTATCTATCGGGATACCCCGTTTACAGCCGGAAAGTTTAGTTATACGCTTAGTTATACCGCCCCATATAACTACAAAAGCGTATAACTACGATGGCTCGTATAACTACCCCACTGACCAATACCGAGATCAAAGCCGCCAAACCTGCCGAGAAGGAATACACGCTACAGGACGGGGATGGGTTGTATCTGCTGGTGAAATCGAGCGGCTCTAAAATCTGGCGCTTTAACTACTACCGCCCCGATACGAAGAAACGTGCGTTAATCAGCTTTGGTTCATTCCCTGCGGTTTCGTTGGCCGAAGCTCGACAACGACGTGAGGCGGCAAAGGCGCTTATCAGCAAAGGAATCGATCCACAATTCCACCAGCAACAGCAGCGCGAACAAGAGCAAGCCATCAACCTGAACACGTTCGCCAAAGTTTCCGCCGACTGGTACGAAGTGAAAAAGTCTCAACCGCTGGCCGAGAACACCATTAAAGATATCTGGCGTTCGCTGGAAAAATACGTGTTCCCGTTCATCGGAACCTTACCGATCACCCAGCTTACCGCTCGTCACTTCATCACCGCGTTGGAACCGATACAGGCCAGCGGCAAACTGGAAACCGTCAAGCGGGTAAGCCAGCGAATTAACGAGGTGATGGATTATGCAGTTAACTCTGGGCTGATTCCCGCTAACCCCGCCGCCAAGATCCGCAAAGCCTTTCAGACGCCGGTGAAAACCCATATGCCAACTATCCGGCCAGAGGCATTACCTGGCTTGATGAAAACGCTATCGGTCGCCAGCATTGAGTTACAGACCCGCTTATTGATTGAATGGCAGCTACTCACCGTTACCCGCCCTGCCGAAGCCGCTGAAACCCGCTGGAGCGAAATAAACCTGACGGAGAACACCTGGACGATCCCCGCTGGCCGTATGAAGATGCGTCGTGATCACGTTATTCCCCTACCTCCGCAGGCATTAGCTATTCTGGACGCCATGAAGCCCATCAGCGGACACCGTGAATACCTGTTTCCTTCCAGTAAAGACCCTAAGCAGCCGATGAACAGCCAGACTGCTAACGCCGCATTGCGCCGTATGGGTTACAAAGGTGTGCTGGTGTCTCATGGCCTGCGCGCCATATTCAGTACAGCGGCCAATGAAGAAGGGTTCCCGCCAGACGTGATCGAAGCCGCCCTCGCCCATGTAGACACCAACGAAGTGCGCCGCGCCTATAACCGATCCACTTATCTGGAACAGCGCAAAATATTGATGTGCTGGTGGGGTGAATTTGTCGAAACAGCCGCAACGGGAAAAGTCATGGCGTCAGAAGGAGCCAGAGGTTTGCGCATCGCCAATGGCTGATACTGTGTTTATATATGGGATAATAAACTAAACCAGAAAAAACGCGTGGAATATGTAGCGCATATAGTCGGTGATGTTCTCAGTGAGAACACGCAGAATAAGAATGAATTCTTTCATAAACTGGCTGTAAGGCAGCGTTCAGTTATCAGAACCATTATTTCAAGAATTTACTTAATTTTCCCAAATTTAAACCTAAATTATCATACTCCTCCCTCAAGAACCGTTTAACTATCTGCACTGACCGGACAACGCCGGTTTCATTGGAGATAAAGACGTATGAATCTGTTAGACAGAAAAATCCTGTTAAAGAAAGAAGTGAAAGCCATTCTGCGCGTTAGTTCAGACAGCAGCTTTCAGGAAATGATCAATGCCGGAGAATTCCCCAAAGGGTTTCGGGTTGGCTTACGGCGCGTAGGCTGGTTCGAGGACGAAGTTAGCGATTGGTTAAGGCAACGCATTGCCGAACGTGACCAGCAAACCGAAACCGCATAATCCGACACCTTCATTTTTATTGCCGCGCTAGCGGTATATCGGAATCAAAAAATATGATGATCCAAAAATCTGGCACTGTCTGGAACGGGCATTGCTACGCCCAAAATCAGGAAACAGCCTTTTTTATACACAATAGCGAGTTCATTTTTCTCTCTCTGAAAAATGCGCAACACTTAGCAAACCCAATACAAAACGTATTGACGCTGGCGGGGCATCTGGCTTATCGTTTCACCGTTGCCGCAAAATCGGCGACCAGGTTTAGCAGCCTGAATGTACAAGCGGACGACCGCTTTAGTTTCATGCGGTTTTTTTACGTCCGTAAACCAAGTTATGCCCAAATTATGGTGGGGCGTAATGGGGGAGCCTTCGGGCTCGCCGGTTTCTTGTACGCCGGTCTGCTAACCCTGTTACGTCCCACCACCCTGTTTAGCAGCGGTGTGGTGGGGTTTTCAACCCCGTACAAGAGGCCGCCGCTATGGTTGCTACCCCTACGCTGTTTCACCCTCATTTTACCTTTCTCTTTCTGGCGGTCTACCGCACAGCGCCGCACGGAAAACCGCACCGTAAAACCATTATTGCGCCGAATGAGCGATCCGCACGTCAGCATTTTGAGCCCGATTTTATTCTGTTCTTTGCTGGCCGCCTTCCGATTCAGGAGGTGCGCCATGTTTGATAACACGCCGCTGGAACAGGAAGAACTGATCGATCAGTGCCGTGCGCTGGCTTATGCCATCGTGGAGTTAAGGGAACCGCAGGCAAAAGAGATCCTGATGTTCATTCTTGCCGAACGGCTCGATGCGCTCCACCGCGCGCAGGAGGACGAGGCCGCATGAGCAACACGTTTATTCAAGACGTGCGGACAAAAGCCAACGGTCATTGGGAGGGAATTTTGCAGCGGTTAGGCATCCCGACCAATCGGCAGGAAAGTGAATGTCCCAACTGTGGCGGGAATACCCGCTACCGTTTTGACGATAAAGAAGGTCGTGGCACCTATTTTTGTTCTCACTGCGGCGCAGGAACCGGACTGGATCTGGTGATGAAAGTGAACAAGTGTGACGCATGGCAAGCAGCGGAACGGGTCGCCGAAGTGCTGGCGCTTCCGTTGCCAGTCGTTCCCCCCGCCAGTGAAAAGCCTGAACATCGTCTGATTGCCGAGCGGGTAAATTCGCTGGTGGCGAAAGCGGTATCGGGTCAATCTGACTATCTGCTGAATAAGGGGCTGCAACGCCCCTCACTACTGCTGGATGATGGTTCCCTGTTGCTGGCACTGCAAAACATGAACGGCACCACCACTGGCGCACAGCTAATCAAACCTAATGGCGAGAAAAAGCTGATTGCCGGTAGCCGCAAGAAAGGCGCATTCATTCCCGTTAGTACCCTACCCAAACACACGGATACAGTGATCATTGCCGAAGGTTACGCCACAGCAATTACGGCATCGTTACTGATACAGGGTGTCGCTATCAGCGCGTTAGATAGTGGGAATCTGATTCACGTTGCACGGTCTTGCCGTGCTATCTGGCCGGATGCCAAAATCATCCTTGCTGCGGATAATGACCATAAAACCGATGGTCGCAACACCGGAAAAATCGCGGCTGAAAAAGCGGCACTGGCGGTAAACGGTTGGGTAGCGCTCCCGCCTACCACTGAAAAAGCCGACTGGAATGATTACTACCAGCAGCATGGCGCGGCAGTATCAACATCGGCCTTTGCTGCCTCACTTTATCAGCCAGGACAAAAGCCGCTACCGTCTTCCAATTCCCCCTTAAAACCTTACGCAGACATTCGTAATGGCGGGCTGTATTGGGTAGAGCCGAAGACTGACCATGACAGCGGCGACATTATCGAGCGTGAAAGCTGGCTGTCTGATCCTATTACGGTGGCGGGGATTGGATCGGATGAGTCAGAGCGTTATCTGGTTTTAAGCTGGACGCCAAGCGGTGAAAGCCAGCCCCGCACCGAAGCCATTCCAATGCGCGATATTGGCGAACGTGAAGGCTGGGCGCGATTACGTGCGGGTGGGCTGGCAGTCACGGCCAAAGGCGGGTTACGGGCAATACTGGCCGATCACTTGTGTCGCAGTCATGCGGGTTGCCGCTGGGCAATCGCCAGCGCGACCGGCTGGCAACATGGAGCGTACCTAATGCCGGACGGTTCTGTTATCGGCACACCGAGCATTCCTGTCTTGTTCAACGGTAAATCGGGTGCCGCCAAAGGTTATGCCACCAGCGGAACAGAGCAAAGCTGGCGCGAAAACGTCGCAGCGCTGGCACAGGGTAATCCCTCCATGATGTTGGGGGTCGCTTGTGCCTTTGCTGCCCCGCTTATCGGGCTGGTAAACGCGGACGGATTCGGCGTCCATCTATTTGGCGGTTCCTCTGCGGGTAAAACCACCACTGGCAATATCGCATCTTCTGTCTATGGCGATCCTAATGCGCTTAAACTAACGTGGTATTCCACTGCGCTAGGGCTGGTGAACGAAGCCGCCGCCCACAATGACGGCTTTATGCCGCTGGATGAAATCGGGCAAGGCAGCAATCGCAAAGCCGTGGCCGATGCCGCCTATGCGCTATTTAACGGCGTGGGTAAAATTCAGGGAGCCAGAGAAGGCGGCAACCGAGAGCTAAAACGCTGGCGAGCAATGGCGTTCAGTACCGGCGAGATCGATCTGGAAAGCTATATCCGCGCTGACGGTGGACGGGTAAATGCTGGTCAATTGGTGCGCCTGCTGAATGTCCCGATCACCAAAGCGACGGTATTTCATGGCTATCAGGACGGCAAAGCCCATGCCGACGCGATCCGTGATGCCAGTAACGCCCATTATGGAGCAGTTGGCCGGGCGTGGATCGCTCACCTTGCCAGCCAGAAAGAAAACGCGCTGGCAACCTACCGCGAAACAGAGCGTCGCTGGTTATCACTCTTGCCCGATGATGCCAGCGAACAAGTGCGGCGTGTAGCATCACGTTTTGCCGTGTTGGAAGCCGCTTTATTACTTTCTGCCTCTTTTACTGGCTGGACGGCGCAGGAATGTCACGATGCGTTACAGCATAGCTTCTATGCCTGGGTAAATGAATTTGGCATGGGCAACCGTGAAGCCAAAGCCTGGGTAGAACAGGCCGATGCCTTTTTGCACCAGTTCGGCTACAGCCGTTATTTACCACACCCCAATCCTGATCCACGCGATTTACCCATCAAGGATTTGGCAGGGTATCGGGTGAAAAAACCTGGAGCCGATACGCTGGTGTTTCACACCTTCCCCGCCGTGTTCAATAACGAAATTGCCACTGGTGCCAATGCCACAGCATTTGCGCAAGTGCTGGCCGATGCTGGAATGCTGGACAAACCCGCCAAAGGCATCACGCGTAAATCACTGCGTATTGACGGCAAGCAGCCACGCTTTGTGGTGCTCATGACGCTCGACGACGAGGAAGAGTAAATCACGCGTAAGGTAAAATAAGGTCGGTTCGGTAGGTTCAGTCGGTTCATTATTTTAATACATTGATTTATGGTTATTTTTATTTGAATAGTGAACCGACCTTGAACCGACTTTAGCTATTTTGAACCGACCTAACCAAACGCCTCTTTTCTGGCTGGCTTGATGAACCGACCTACACACCGCGTGAACCTACCCATAAGTCGGTTCAATTCTAAAAATAATTACCCTATCTATCAATCAGTTGACTACGTGAACCGACTGAACCTACCGAACCGACCCACTTTTGCCTATCTATAAGAATTTACGCACACAAAAAATCATGATGGGTTAAACCATTGCCAGCACGAAAGTGCGCAAACCGACACTGAGCGGTTACAGAAAAATTCGCAATGTGGTACGCAGTTGTACGCATTACTGTACGAACTGCGTACCTCGCTGCAACCCGCACCACACCTCATTTTATTCAATTTGAAATCAATTTTTTGGTCGGTACGCATGTATAGAAATGCTATGGTTTTTGCGATGTCGGCGCGACGGGGAATGTGCTTGAAATGGTAGATTAGGGACGGTTTCGATCTATGGCCGAGTAAAACAATACTGAGATTGGCCAAGCTCGACAGTCTGCTGTGTGCTGTGAGTTCAACGGGTAGCAGGTCACCGGACTGGCCACAATGAAGGCAAACTGACTGCAGAGGACATCGACGCTGCGGCCAAATCGGCGGGGATGGGAGAGAAACTGGAGGCAGATTACAGCAGCCACCTGTAGAAAAATAATCAACTGGCGCAGACGCTGGGTCTCACAGGCACGCCGGGCCTGATCGTGATGCTGGTGAGCAATGCCATGCCAAAAACCATTACGGTCTCCCGGGCGCGGCGACCGCAGAGCAAATCCAGACTGCTAGCCACTGATACCAGAATGAATCACATCCGGTACGGCATCCCGCCAGAACCGTACCGATCAAACAAGAAACCATCCTGACGCGACCGGCACACCTGGCTTGTCCGCTCCCCATCATCCTACATTCGAGGGGTAGTGTGTTAACTAGATTTGCAGTTCAATCGTTACAGTCTCAAGCTGAGTATATTCTTCACAAATAATATCAGCTTCAACAATGTGCTTTCCCGTATTTAAAGGCACAATCATGTACTCATCACTAAACCTTCTTAACCTTGTATGAATTAAGTTATCAAGTTTAATAGTGATAGTGTTGTCTCTCAGTACGGTATAAAACAAGGTATCAGCCAGTTTGGTGTTTCTGAAAATATTTGTGTCGATGAAATCATTCGTTACGGTTAACCCACGCATAGACATTGGGTTATAAATAGAAAATGATTTCAGGGAATTCAAATCATCCTGCTTTTTTTGGTAAAGCGCTTGCGCCCTGATTCGTGGATCAAAAGGGACCGGAGATTTCGGTTTTTCTGGCTTTTTATCAATTTCATATATGAGAATTTCTGGAGGAAAGGTCAGTTCTATAAATATGTTATTTGCTTTGGCAGTTCCTTTGTTGGAAACTTCAACTCTTAAAGCGGTAGAGTAGTTTTCTATTTTGAAGTGTTTTTCGCTTTCAATGTTAAACTGTTCAAGCTCAAGCTCACTAGGGATGAGGCTATTATGCTGCTCAATATCATCTTCTGAAATAAATTCAATGAGGTGTGGGTTGATGTCATTTATATTTAATTCTTCAGGCATGCTGACTTTTGCAAATGAATTGAATTTTTCATCAACAGACGGATGATTTATGAATAGTTTGATATCTGGTTTTTTAATTTCTATTTTTGACTCAAGCAATGTAATTTTTTCTCTTAACTCTCTGTTTTCTTTACTTAGAACTGATAATTCGTTGGATAGAGACTCACTGACAAAAGTATTGTCTCCGCGTATCCATCCTATCCCAGGTTTTTGCATAATCTGCTTCATTAAGGAAACTGAAACATTTTTTATTAATTGGTCTTTTGTGTCCCAAAACTGTGCCATTTTGGAATTTGTTAGAACAGTATTGCGGAATTTTTTAATGTCAGTGAGATCGTCATCTCGTTTATCTCCAGATAAAGCCACAGTGTCATTCATTAAGAATGCAAGAACAGGGATTTTTTTGTCTAAGGCATAATTATATTCTTTATGGGTGAAACTTATCCCACCGGACGTTTTTGAACCATATCTTAACCCTAACACTAAGATGTAATAATCACTTACCTCTATGGTTCTTCTTATTATTTCCCATTGATCTTCATCTTCTGCACTGAACATCTCCATTCCAATCGGGATATGATACAATTCTAGGACTGCTTTAATGATACTTTCCCTCTCCTCCACCAAATCTGTATAGGTGGAGCTCAAAAATACCTGATATTTTTTTTCCATAATACCTTCTGTAAATTAGAATAGGTTGGTAGTGAGATTAGTTCTACAGGGTAGTCTTGGCCAAGAGACCACTCTGTCGGATTACAATGTCGCTGTGCATACTACTTTCTCAAAATATACACAGCAGAATTCCACTTTATAGACCATTTAGGAGCAAGACGATCTTTTCGACAACTCTCTAAGCATACAGAGACCGACGTTGGCCAAAGAACGGCTAAGTCCGCGCTTACTGCTGCACCCGTTTGACCTGCTCCCACTTTATTGATAAACAGCGAAGTTAGTGATACCTCTATCTGACTGTAAAACAGTATGAATTTCCGCTCCTCGCTCATGGTTGACCTTCAACCTTTACAGGTACGATATGAAAGTTCACGGACATTAACTTTATCGCCAGTAAGTCTCTCAACGACCTCAATTGCGTCTGGATCACCATGCCAAGCCATGCAACTTAAACAATCGCCACCACAATCAAAATTAAGTGTTTCTGGCGTTTTGCTCATTGGCTGGCTACAGGTCTGACAATTGTTCACCGGAAGTGACATCCTTTTTAGGTTTTCAGTTCTAGGTTGCCTAACATACCACGGTTCAGCTCACTGCACTCTCTTAACAGACGCCAGCTGCTAATCCATACATGCATAGAGAACAACATCCCGAATACCATTAAGTAGTAGCTTGCCTCCTATATCCCTAGTAACTACAATGTATACAAAACACACAATGTAGTGAGGTGGCGTATGGGTGTCATGTCCGTTCGATTAAATGATGAAACAACCGCGCAGCTTGATGCGCTGGCTAAAGCTACGGGACGTACCCGCTCTTTTCTGGCTGGACAAGCTATTGAAGACTATCTTGCGCGGGAAGCCTGGCAGATAACAGAGATCGAGCAAGCTATTAAAGAAGCCGATGCAGGCGATTTTGTCTCATCAGATGAGATGGACAATCTGTTTAAAAAGTTAGGTACGGCAAGACATGGAAATTAAATGGCTGCGTAAATCTGCGGCCAATTTGGAAGCCGAGTACCGCTATATCGCGCAGGACGATCCACAAGCCGCCAGCCAATTCATAGATGAAGTCCAAAGGTTGACGGAATTACTACCGCAACAGCCAGCAATGGGAAGACCTGGCCGTGTACTTGGAACGCGTGAACTTGTGTTAACTCACTATCCCTACATCATCCCCTACCGCGTGAAAGATAATATGATCCAGATTCTACGCGTCTTTCATACACACAGACGTTTACCCGCAAAATGGTGAACAACGAACCTTCACAAAAGTAAACCTAAGTACACCGGTGAATATGATGGGTAATGTTACTTTCCGTATCGATGACGATCTTAAAAGGCGCTCTTATGCAGCACTGAAGAAACTGGGTATTACACCTTCTGAGGCATTGCGCCTTACGTTGGAATACGTTGCTGAAAATGAAAGACTCCCATTTAAACAAAAGTTACTCAATGATGAAGACGTAGAATTAGTTGAAGTTGTCCGTGAACATCTTCACAACCCCAAGCCAGTACGCATGACGCTGGATGATCTTTAGTGTTTTACTTTTTGGGTTTTGACGAACGCACATCCACTAACTAATCGCCACTCAGCCATGAAAGACAACAAAAAACACGACCAACAATCAAGATCGTCCGGCTGGGGCGGTAAACGTATCGGTGCAGGTGCTCCCGTAGGTAACACCAATGCAGTGAAACATGGGGAACGCAGCCGCCAGGCATTCTTTCCTTTGGCGGGTGATGATGGGCGATTCACGCCGTTGCAATTGCTACGAGTAAGAAACCTACTTCTTGCTGAACGTGTCGGCGAGTTGATGCACAGATCTCTTTCTTTGGGTACAGCCGAATGGCGTGAGTTTATGTTGCTCGATGGGATTTTATGGCAGCACACACGCAAAATGATGGTGTTGGAGCGTCGTAAGGCAAAATTAAATGTACATCGCACCCAGCACTAAAAATCAGCGTATCAAACGAAACCTTACTGTCATGCGCAGACTATTTTTCAGGATGACTTTTCGTTTTAGTTATACGTTTAGTTATATGAACAAAAAACGAATCATAACATGAACAATAAAAACAGGTTGTTATAATGCAAATTCAATTTCTCTCGTGCGGTTAGTATCGTTTACTACCGGAAACCCCACAAAAACCCGCATTCTCACTGAGTTTGCGGTTTTTTTGTTGCCTGTTATCTATCGGGATACCCCGTTTACAGCCGGAAAGTTTGGGACTACATTTGGGACTAAATCAGCGTAGTCCCATAAAACCGTAGTCACAAAGATAACGATCATGGACATTCAGGCAAAGCCCCTCACAAACACGGAAGTCAAAGCCGCTAAAGTAATAGACAAAGAATTGTCGCTACATGATGGTGGCGGGCTGCTATTGTTCGTCAAACCTTCCGGCACAAAGACATGGCGTTTTCGCTATTACCACCCACAAACTAAAAAGCGCACTACGTTGACGTTTGGCAGCTATCCGGCAATTTCTTTGGCTGATGCCAGACAAATGCGGGAAGCCGAGTACCTCTATATCGCGCAAGACGATCCACTGGCAGACAGCCAGTTCGTAAAGCTAGTGGAATGACTACCTCAGCGACCAACAATCGGAAGCCCGCCCGTGTATCCGGAACACGTGAGCGGGTGTTAACGCACTATCCCCACATCATCCCCTACCGCGTGAAAGACAACATGATCTAAATTCTATGCGTCTTTTATACGCACAGGCGTTTTACTGTCAAAATAGTGAATGATAAGACCTACCTGCAATCCTAAAAATATCGGTTCCCTTCCAGCAGTAAATATCTCAGATAACAAAATCAATAACACAACGTTACGCAAAGCAGGTTGAGAATATCAGAGCCATTGTGCGGTTTGCGCTGACCGTTCATCGCTATAACAGGCTCATCCATCAGGAAAGTCTGCCTTGGATAAATATTAAAACGAATTTAAATGAAGCATCGAGGATTTGCGAGATCATTGCTCAACGTGAATCGGTCGTCAGTACTATTAGGTGCAGCCTATTGTCGGTTCGATTACACGTGATGCTTACGTGCTAGTGCAATGTCCATTGATATTTTCGTGGGCTAATTACTAACGAACTGGCAAACGTAAAATAACATCAATGAATTCCCCATAATCGTGGGATTTTTATATTAAGAGGACGTGAAATGAAAAAATATGCAATTGCATTAATGTGCCTATTATCAGCTTCAGCCTTTGCAGAAACCTATAAAGGTTATCCCGATATTCCGGGTACCGCAGTGGGTTTTGCCACGGAAATCGTAAGCTATACGCCCGGCCCTAATGTATCTTCAAGTTATAAAGTGCCCGAAAGAATACTTGGCGAACCTAATCGCTACAGCACGAATGAAAATATACTTTCTCTCGGTGCAGCAGGTAGCGTTGTGGTTCGCTTTACCCCGTACGCGATTAAAAAGAGCGGTACTGCCGATGCGGATTTCTACGTCTATGAAGCAGGAACCTATGAATCGTGGGATGCCTATGTATCCAATGACGGCAGTGAATGGATCAAGGCCACACCCGTGTTTCAGGCTATTAATCCTGCATCCGCTCAAACGACAACCAATCGTGGTTCTGTAATTGGGTATGACGTTGACGTAATTGATTCAGAGTCTGATTCATTTACCTATCTGAAAATCGTCGACACCAGCCTGTCGAAATATGCCGATTCGCCGGGTGCCGACCTTGACGCAATTGTTTTGACGAGTGCAAAAGCGCTGGGAACGGAGGTATTTATTGATACCGATTCTCGTAACGGAAAAATCTATAACCTGTATCAGAACGACATTACTGGTGCTGTAGGTGTCAAAATGATTAGCAAGGATAATACTATTTCGTATATTCCTTTCTCTACCGATGATTCGCTGAAAGCCATCGCGCTGTCGCTGCAAGGTGATTTCAATTGCGATGATGAAAAGGATATTAATGTATTAGCCACACGAAAATCTGACGGCGTTCAGTTAAACATTATCAAACAGCAGAATGGGACAGCCATTAAGACTATCGATAACTCAGTGACTAAGTGATGCATTACAACAGGCATTCATTGAGTGCCTGTGATAATGCAAAATAACCTCAATTGCCAGAGATATACCATAATGTAATATTTTTACGGCGTATAAGTATAAATAGTAACGATGCAGGCTGCTCCAATACATTTTATTTTTTCGTTACTTCCTATGAACAGGCTTACTTCACCTCTTCAACCGACTGCCATATTTCAATTTCCCAGTTGCCATTACTGCCATCGCACAAATAGCTTTCATAGCATATATCACCTGCCGGACGGTATCCCTGAGCATCGATCGCTTTATAAAAATCATTCCATGCTTGCGCAAAGTCACCATTTTTCACAATGGTGTGCGTTACGGCATAAAGTCCACCGGGAATGATTTCCCTGCGTATTTCCGTACCGTCCAGCAACGTTGATGGCATCGCTTGCACGTAATCGCCACATCCGCCCGTAATTCATCCGCTTCTACTCGGCTGGGGTCATCCCAGTAAAACGCCAGAGATTTATCAATGGAGAGATGGTGTTCCTTTGCCCATGATAATATTTCATTAAATCCCTGCGGTATTTTCTCGTAATAGGGACCAACGACCCGAAGACTCAGCACTTCCATTGGTTCTGCAAGTTCAATCCTGATAGACATGTTCATACACTCCTGAGTTGTGTAGATGATAAACCCCGCACCATTAACCTCTTTAATTGTATGGTTATGTGCCGATATCGACAACAGAATTAGAAGCGCATTGCTTACGTCACTACCAATGGATTGAATTTTCTATACGGACGTTTACTGACATCGACGAACGCGATCTCAGGTAGGGTAAGTTAGCTAATCAAGGGCTAATCGCCGTACTCTGATTTCCGTACTCTGGGTTAGCCCCTCACCTCAATCCACAACAAACAGCTTCGCACCCGTCTCAGTGTAAGAGCGATGGGCTTCCGCGTTATCCGCGACCTGATAACTCATTCCCGGTTTGAGGACAAAAACACGACCATCATCTAATTCCGTATGAAGCTCGCCTTCAAGGCACAGCAGAATATGCCCTTTTGAGCACCAGTGATCGGCGAGATAACCAGGCGTATATTCCACAATACGAACCCGAATATTATCAAAACGCTGCGTTCGCCAGTAGGCGATCCCCGTTTCCCCTTGATGCTCGCTGGGCTCTATTTGCGACCAGTCAGTCGTACCAAACGGAATGTTCTTCATATCCATATTACTGCTCCTGTTTTTAGTGGTTAACACCCCGCTTACGGTTTCAGCCAGTCATCCCGGCCAATCAGCGTTGAGTTGCACGGTTCCACGGCATTCTCCTTAACAGCTTTGCCATACCGCAAAATCCGGTAACACCAGCAAACAGCAACCCTGCTCCCACAAAACCAGACAGCAGGAAGAAAGCACTGTTTACGCTGTACCCCAGTAATACACCACTCAGAATCAGTACGCCAGCGGCGATTTGAACCTGCCGCATGAGGTCAATTGGCTGCTTATGATTCACCTCTGTCGGAAATCCCGCCTTTTTCCATGCCGTCATTCCCCCTTGCAGAAGAAAAACCGCTGCGGGTGAAGCAGCCTGTGCCAGCAGGCCAGCATTCTGTTCCGAACGCATGCCGGATAAGCAGTGGAAAATCACCGTTTTTCCTTCCCTAGCATCGTTAGGGAGGACATACCCGGCGGAAGAATTCAGCGGATGCAGTTTCGCCTGCACAATATGCTCGCGGGCGAACTCTTCAGGCTGGCGAATATCAATGAGTATCGCACCTTCATCTAACAATTTGCGGGTCTGGGCGGGTGAGATAGCAACTGGCGTTGACATGATCGTGATCCTCTTTTGAGCCGCTGAAACCCGGCATAATGCGGCTGTGTTCAATCGGCAAGGAAGGTGATACCGCTGGTTGTATGTGCCTTACTTTTAATTTAGAAATAACTAATAAAGAAAAATCTAAATTAATTAATAAAAACATGCAACAACTTTCCATGCGGGGACAGCAATCCAGGCTGGACATCGATTTGGCGGCTGATACTCTGTAAATAGGAACGCTATTTTAAAAAACAGCCATGCTGTCGCGATTGCACAAATGGATATCATGATACCGTGCAAAATGATGCTATTTGCGAGCCACCACTTTGTGGCTCTGTTTACCGTACTGACAGGGAAACTTGAGATACTTCCAAGACCGTTTCATGAAAAAATTAAAAGACACAGACTGGTATAAAAAGCGTTACTCCAACCGCGTTCTCTTCTGGAGAGAAATCTCACCGCTCGCCTTCCCTATCTTTATTGAAGGCCTTTGCGTCGTGCTGATGGGGGTTTTCAGCACCTTCCTGGTCAGTTGGCTGGGGAAAGAAGCCATGGCAGCCGTCGGTCTGGCTGATAGCTTCAATATGGTCATCATCGCCTTCTTTACCGCCGTCGCGTTGGGGACTGCCGTTGTTGTCGCGTTCAGCCTGGGGCAACGCAATAGAAAGCAAGCGAGTTCTGCGGCTCGCCAGTCAATGTCATTACTGGTTCTGTCATCGTTTCTGCTAGTCGCGCTGGTTGAATTCGCCGGTTCAGCGATTATCGATCTGATCGCAGGACAGGCCGACGCACAGGTTAAAGCATTAGCCCTCACGTTCCTGCGCTGGACGGTGTGGGGGTATCCTGCCGTCGCCATCGCGCTGGTCGGCTGTGGCGCGTTGCGGGGAGCGGGTAATACCAAGTTGCCCATGGTCATCAACATTGGGATGAATATCCTCAATATTGCCATCAGTAGCCTGCTGATTTACGGCGCCTTTTCCTGGGATGGTCTTGGCTTTATTGGTGCTGGCATCGGGATCACTATTTCACGCTATATCGGCGCGGTCTTCGTGATTTTGACGCTGATGCACGGTTTTAACGGCGCGTTGCGTATTCCCTTCAAGTCTTACTTTGCACCTTTTACCCTGACGATTCTCTATGAAGTGCTCAGTATCGGTATTCCCGCCAGCATAGAATCGGTGATGTTTAACATCGGTAAGCTGATCACCCAGCGTTTTGTCGCGGGTATGGGAACCGAAGTCATTGCCGGAAATTTTATCGCGTTCTCCATCTCCACGCTGATCAACCTTCCCGGCAATTCACTCGGCGCCGCCGCTACGATCATCGTTGGTACACGACTGGGGAAAGGCCAGATCATGCAGTCCACTCGCCAGTTGAAGTACATCTTCTGGCTGTCCAATATTGGGCTGTGTGTGCTTGCTGTACTGTCGGTGCCCAGCGCCAGCTTTTTGGCATCGTTTTACACCAATGAGCCGGAAGTGATCGAAGTAGCAAAACATCTTCTGTGGCTCAACGCGCTATTTATGCCAATCTGGGCGGCGTCCTGGGTGCTCCCTGCCGGTCTGAAAGGCGCTAAAGACGCCAGCTACACCATGTGGGTGGCAATGGCAGGTATGTGGGGATGTCGGGTCATCGCGGGATATATCCTCGGCGTGATGCTCGGTTTTGGCGTAATTGGCGTGTGGATGGGGATGTTCTTTGACTGGATTGTACGCGGCTTCTTCTATTACCGCCGTCTGATGAGCGGGCGCTGGCTATGGCGCTATCGCCCCCCCGCAGACCAATGATAGCGAACGGGTTTCCGCTCGCTTATAACACCACAAATGGCTTAGCGGCTAGGGCTCTTCAGCGGAGCAAAACGGGTCGCCATCAGAATCAACACGATCACACCAACGGTCATAATCATCCAGGCCTGCTCCAGCCCCGCCGTATGCTGGCGTATAAAACCAGCCAGCAAAGGCATCAGGCTGGCAAGGATGTAGCCGCCGCCCTGCACAAAGCCCATCACTGAACCGGTCTTATGTGACTCCGTCACCTGATCCAACGCCACAATCAGCGACAGCGGAAACAGTGCGCCAATGCCAATCCCCAGCATGATAATAATGGGGTACGTGAACGTCAGCGGCGCGACGATCAGCCCAATCATTCCTGCCAGCATCACAATCAGGATAGGGATAAGTAGCCTGCGCCGATCGGGAAAACGGTTGATAAACGTGGACACTAACAGGCCGGAAATCACCTCCGTCAGCGTTAATCCCCCTAACATCAAGCCACTTTGCGTCGCATCTAGCCCCAATTGAATGTAATACGGCGGCAGCCAGGCCAGCACCAGCGTATACGCACCCGTACCAATACCGAAGAACACCATCAGCAGCCAATCCATCCCAGTTCTGCGCGTAGCCAGAACGGTCGCAGCCGCCTGTTTCGCGGTATACGCTTTAGGCACACAGCGCCAGGCCACCGTGGCAACCAACGCCACGATCCCCCAGCAGGCCAGCGCGCTTTGCCAGCCCCACGCATTTGCCAGCGGAGAAACCGATGAAGCCGCAAACGCCGCGCCCGTCATAATCGCCGTGGTATAAAAGCCCATCAGGAGACTGCTATGACGGCCAAAATGGAGCTTGATAAACGATGGCACCAGCGCCTGAATTAAGGCAATCCCGACCCCGGCAAGCGCAGCGCTCACCAGCAGAGCAATGCCACTATTAAGCCACCAGCGCGCACCGCACGCCAGGGCAATAACCACAATACCCAATGTGATTCCCCGATACTCTCCAAGACGTGCCTGCAACTGACCGCCATATAACGCACACCATCCCATCGCGAACACGGGGAGCGTGGTTAACATACCTGCCATGCTGTCATCCAGACCCGTTGCGGCCTGAATCTGATTCAGCAACGGGCCAATTCCCGCCAGAACGGGGCGTAAATTCAATCCCAACAGGATAATCGTGAAGAAAAGAAAAGCCCGCGTACGAGCTGTTGATGTCACTACCATGTCTAACCTCAATAACTTGAGCCAATCATTGCTGCTTGATGGTCAATATCTTCACATAAAGAATCTTAACGTCAAGATAAAATCTTATGACAGACTCACTCTGCTGCTTTTGCTCAATCGCAGTAAGAACGGCCAGATATCGATCAATGGGAAAGTGACTGACTAAATGACGGGCGAAACTCGTCACAGCTTTGACAAACAGACATAAAAAATGCCGCCTGCGATGACCCACAGGGTGGAGGGCAGGAAGAAGCTCCCCATAAAAAAATCCGCCCTGAAAAGAGCGGATTCTTCCGACACATCTAACAACCAACGCTGAGGGTAAATAACCCCTACAGGGTTAGATTAGAAGCGGTAACCTACGCCAACAGCCCAGGCACCAACGTCAACACTGCGGATACGGCTTTGTTCGTAACCGACATCCAGAGCAACGTCCTGAATTGGGTTGAACTGAACACCAGCACCGTAGGTGAAGCCGTAATCGTCGTTGCTAGCATTATCCTGACCATTGGTATTGTTGCTTGTAACTTTACCATGGCTGAAACCAACAACACCGTACAGGCTTGCCCAGTCATTCAGACGGTAAGCAGGACCAGCAGTAAAGCCCATGTATTGGCCTTTGTTGTAGAAACCGTCATCGCTACCATTTTTTTCCAGGTAGGTGAAAGAGCTAATAACGCCCAGTGGGTTATTATCTTGCTCATAACGATATTTCAGGTTAAAGCCTTTAACTTTATTTTGTACGCCCTGAGCATCACCTTGAGCATAACCAGCAGTTACAGTGCTTTGACCAGCAAATGCAGAACCTGCGCCAACGGCTAATACACAAGCCAGAGCGGAAAGACACGCGATTTTTTTCATATTTACAGCCTCAAATTCATTTTATGAAAGACTAACTAACGCTGTAAATATAACAAAGAAGTTCGAGGCTTGCCGCCCTATAAATATTTATCAATTAGCCTTTAGATGTAACAAATATTGTCATAATCAAGCTATAGCACTAATTATATTAGCTTTTTTATTGTGACAATTAGATTAAAAATAAATTCACCGTAAGGCCAAAAAACAGATAATTCCTAATTTACCGCTCAGTTTGTATGCTAACTGAGTTGAGCAAAAATAAATCAATTAAATAATGCGTAAATAAAGGTCAATAAAAGTCAATTCATACCAGACAAATTGTTTACAATTGGATATAATAGCAACGGAATGTTATACCTGTTTTAAGGCCAAAAGCATGACCTTATTTTCCCACCGCTCATCAACATTTGTACCCGTATTCCTCATCATTATCTCAATGCTTTCTATCCAAAGCGGTGCGGCTCTGGCCAAGAGTCTGTTTCCACTCATTGGCGCAACGGGCGTAACCGCGTTACGCCTGGGAATAGGTACGATCATTCTGTGTATCATCTTCAAGCCGTGGCGGATGCGCTTTAGCAGTAACCGCCTGCCACTGCTGGTTTATGGCATCACACTGGGCGGGATGAACTTCCTTTTCTATCTCTCATTGCAGACGGTGCCACTCGGCATTGCTGTCGCACTGGAGTTCACCGGCCCGCTTGCCGTTGCCATGTTGGCCTCGCGCAGACCAATTGATTTTTTATGGGTTTTTCTGGCCGTTGCTGGCCTGTGGTTCTTACTACCGCTGGGCCACAATATCGGCAATGTTGACTTGACAGGTGCCGCTTACGCCGTGGGTGCAGGTGCTTGCTGGGCGTTCTATATTCTGTTTGGGCAAAAGGCGGGAGCAAATCATGGGCCGGGAACCGTCGCTATCGGATCCTGCGTTGCCGCGCTGATTTTCTGCCCTATCGGTGCGTATTACGCGGAGAGCACGCTATTTTCGTTGTCAATACTCCCGCTCGGTATTGCCGTCGCGATTCTGTCCACCGCGCTCCCCTATTCTCTGGAAATGGTGGCATTGACTCGCCTGCCAGCCAGAACATTCAGCACCTTGATGAGCATGGAACCCGCGATTGCCGCCCTATCTGGGATCCTCTTCCTCAGTGAGCATCTCTCGTTCATACAGTGGATGGCGCTGATCTTTATTATCATCGCATCAATAGGGGCAACGTTGACAATAAAACCCGCGGGTGCGGCCAAAGTGACGACTCAAACAGAATGAATACGTATTTCTTCGGGAAAATGTTGCAGAAAAGTGTCACATTCCCGAGGAGAACGCAGAGTAATAAAACAAATATGACGATAGCGCGGGTCGGCTAAATCCGCTAAATACCGTTTCCGGTTTTTTGAATAGGTTTTTATTGTCCAGAGGATAATGGAATCCCGGCTAAAGAAACTGCGGAGAAAAGATTCTTTATTTCCCGTACCGCTCCATAGCTCTTCTTTGCGCCATGCTCGAACATAGGCACGCCGTATTGCCTGAAACAGCGTGCGGGTAAAGCAGTAATCGACCCAAATCACAACATCAACATTGCGCCATTTGATCTCACGCGTTCGATTATAGTTACCATCCAGTACCCAGCTTTCAGGCTCCAGCGCCTTTTCAAGCCGTTGAAAAAAATCAGCATCGCCCCGCCCCTGCCAGTCCTTCAGCCAAAACAATGCATCCATTTCAATGTACGGAATAGCCAGTTTTCCAGACAAGCGGCGAGCAAGCATCGATTTGCCACTTCCACTGGTACCAATAATATTTACTCTCATTCTGCACGACTCCCTTTACTCCACATCATATGTTTTAAGGAGAAAACAACGAGGACATTCTATTTCAATCAGGATAGCGGGCGAATAATAACTATTTTCACCTAAGTGACGATGATATTTATCAATATATGAGATGATGTTTCAAGCGTAATTAAAACATTGCACTTACATGCCGGGTTACCGCATTATCGATATCAGATAAATCCTGCCTACAAATACCCCAAACATCGTTATGCTAGAGCTATTCATTTGATAGGCAATTCTTTTCAATATTAATTTTTATCGCTGCTATAATTAATCACATTGAACAGTAAGACTATGAATAATTAAAGAGAGGATAACTATTATGTCTACCGCCAAACTCGTGAAATCAGCACCGTCCGCACTGCTTTATACTCGCAATGATTTGGATGATAGCGTTAAAACCTCGACGATCGCACTGTTAAACCAACTGGTTGTTGATTTCATCGACCTGTCGTTGATTACCAAACAAGCGCACTGGAACATGCGGGGTGCAAATTTTATCGCCGTTCATGAAATGCTGGATGGCTTCCGCACCTCGATTATTGACCATCAGGACACCATCGCCGAGCGCGTGGTGCAGATAGGCGGTGTGGCGCTGGGTACCGTGCAAATTGTGGGTAAACAAACCTCGCTGAAAAGCTATCCAACCAACATCCATAGCGTTCAGGATCACCTGAAAGCCCTGGCGGAACGTTATGCGATTGTCGCCAATAATGTACGCAAAGCAATTGGCAAAACGGAAGATGAGGCCTCTGCGGATATCCTGACCGCTGCATCGCGCGATCTGGATCAATTCCTGTGGTTCATCGAATCAAACATTGAATAATCGGCGTTATCATCTGACGAACGCTTTAAAGGCTGCTTAGGCAGCCTTTTTACTGCGATTTCCCCCGCTCAAGCCGCCCCCTTTTTGGTACAACCTGCACAAACCACGCATTTTATCCGTTAAGACGCTCAAAAAATTAGCTTTTGCCTGCACTAATTGGACATAACACCAATCAACGGTTGTTTCCCTCGTATAAATCAGTTAATCATAGCAGCGCCTTGCCTGAGCGAATCGGAGGTGAAAATTTCACCGCTGGCAGGGCAATGAATAAAAGCAACAGGTTAAGCACAACGCAGGGTAACTGGCTCAGGCTTCATTTTTGTGCGATGTACTATGCTTAAAATACCTGTAAAACAAAGCTTAAAACGCCTGTAAAACAAAAAGCTCCCACAACTGCTAATAGGAAGGATTTAATGAAATCACTACTTAAGGCCTCTTTGGCTGCACTGACACTGATGATGAGTGTATCTAGCTATGCTGCTGAGAAAGAACTGATTGTCGCCACAGACACCGCTTTCGTCCCTTTTGAGTTCAAACAAGGCGACAAATATGTCGGTTTTGACATCGACCTCTGGGATGCCATCGCTAAACAGCTCAACCTGAAGTACACCCTGAAGCCAATGGACTTCGGCGGCATTATTCCTGCACTGCAAACGCGTAACATCGATCTGGCGTTGGCAGGCATTACCATTACTGAAGAGCGCAAAAAAGCAATCGATTTCTCTGACGGCTACTACAACAGTGGCCTGCTGGTGATGGTCAAAGCAGACAACAACGACATCAAAGGCGAGCAGGATTTAGCGGGTAAAGTGCTGGCGGTGAAAAGCGGCACGGGTTCTGTTGATTACGCGAAAGCCAATATCAAAACCAAAGATCTGCGCCAGTTCCCAAACATCGACAACGCCTATATGGAACTGGGTACCAACCGTGCTGACGCCGTGCTGCACGACACGCCAAATATTCTCTACTTCATCAAAACCGCGGGCAACGGCCAGTTTAAAGCGGTAGGTGATTCCATTAAAGCCCAGCAATACGGCATCGCGTTCCCGAAAGGCAGCAACGAACTGCGTGAAAAAGTGAATGGCGCCCTGAAAACACTGCGTGAAAACGGCACTTATGCTGAGATCTACAAGAAGTGGTTTGGCGTAGAACCTAAGTAATTGCCGATTTAATCTGGAGATATTCCATGCAGTTTGACTGGAGTGCCATTTGGCCTTCTCTGCCCCTCCTGATGGAAGGGGCAAAAATGACGTTGTTGATTTCTGTTCTGGGTCTGCTTGGCGGCCTGGTGATTGGCGTGGTCGCGGGTTTTGCCCGCGCCTACGGCGGCTGGTTTTCCAGCCGTATTTCGCTCGTTTTCATTGAAATTATTCGCGGTACCCCGATTGTTGTGCAGGTGATGTTTATTTACTTCGCCCTGCCGATGATTTTCACGTCCGTGCGGATTGACCCGTTTGCCGCCGCTGTGGTGACCATCATGATTAACTCCGGTGCTTACATCGCGGAAATTACGCGTGGTTCGGTGTTGTCAATTCACAACGGCTTTCGCGAAGCGGGTCTGGCGCTGGGGCTGTCTCGTCGTGCGACGCTACGCCATGTGATTGCTCCGCTTGCTCTGCGCCGCATGCTGCCGCCGCTGGGTAACCAGTGGATTATCAGCATCAAAGATACCTCGCTATTTATTGTTATCGGCGTGGCTGAATTGACACGTTCTGGGCAAGAAATCATCGCGGGTAACTTCCGTGCGCTGGAAATCTGGACTGCGGTTGCCATTATTTACCTGTGCATCACGCTGATCCTCAGCTTTATTCTGCGTCGTCTGGAAAGAAGACTTAAGATTATATGATTGAATTTAAAAACGTATCCAAACACTTTGGCAAGACACAGGTCTTACACAATATCGATCTCACTATCGGCCAGGGTGAAGTGGTGGTCATTATCGGGCCTTCCGGTTCGGGCAAATCTACCCTTCTGCGCTGCATCAATAAGCTGGAAGAAATTACCAGCGGCGAATTGATTGTTGACGGCCTTAAAGTGAACGATCCTCGCGTTGACGAGCGTTTGATCCGTCAGGAAGCCGGGATGGTATTCCAGCAGTTTTATCTGTTCCCGCATCTTACCGCGTTGGAAAACGTCGCATTCGGCCCTATTCGGGTACGCGGCGCGAATAAAGCCGATGCCGAGAAACTGGCGCTGGAATTGCTGGCGAAAGTGGGTCTGTCAGAACGCGCGCATCACTACCCTTCCGAGCTTTCAGGCGGTCAACAGCAGCGTGTCGCCATCGCCCGCGCTTTAGCAGTTAAACCGAAGCTGATGCTGTTTGATGAGCCGACGTCAGCCCTCGACCCGGAACTGCGTCACGAAGTGCTGACCGTCATGAAAGATCTGGCTGAAGAAGGCATGACGATGGTCATCGTCACCCACGAGGTGGGCTTTGCCCATAAAGTGGCTTCACGCCTTATCTTTATTGATAAAGGCCGCATCGCAGAAGATGGCGACCCAGAAACGCTGATTACGAATCCACCCAGCGATCGCCTGCGTGAATTCCTGCAACACGTATCCTGATCAACAAGGGGGCTTTCGCCTAATGCCGGTCACTTAAGGTGACCGGCATTGTTTTTTAACGGATATTTCGCTCGTCTTCCCCTGATTTCTCGGGGGTAACTTCGCTCCCTTCTTAACGGCAATACCAGATAGATTGCCTGCTCATAAAAATGCTTCAGATGTCCTGGTATCGCACCCGGTGATGAACCCGGCAGACCGATAAGTAATCGCCAGATTTCCGTCAGGGCGCCGCTGAAGCTCAACTGATACGGCAGGTAATCTCCTTTCAGCGTAAACGCCATTTTCACCATCTGATAACGCACCAGATTGTACGTCAGCAGCACGCCCCACAACTCCTGCCTCACCATTTCCGGCAGTCTGCTCCGTAAATGCCACCTGTTACCCAGCAAGCCTTGTTTCGCCTCGCGATATCCCAACTCGATTTCCCATCGGTGAGCGTAAAGGGCGTTCACCTCCGCCGCCGGATAACGCATCGGGTCCGTCAGTGACGTCAGCACCTCTCGCGTTTTTCCTTCTATCGTCTTCGTTAACAACCGCGCTGTGATGCTCTCCGGCAGCGTCGCCCATTGTTTACGCGCCTGCGGCGATGTCTTTATCCGTACCAGTCTGTCTTGCCTGCCCAGCTTGCTTATCACTTCGTATTGCGTATTTTTCTTCAACGGCAGCAGCCAGTGCCGATTTTCCCCCGCTGTTCGCCAGTGATGCAGTAAACCGACGGAGTAAAACCCTTTGTCGAACAGGGTAATGCTGTTATCGGGTGTTTTTCCGGTCAGCTCTGCTGCCAGCCGCATCTCGTTGACATCGTAGCGGCCGAACGCACTGGCGGTTATCAGATGACTGCTCAGTTCCATCAGGCAAGCCATTCTCACCTGCGGGTAACCCTTGTCGCCGTGCTGATTGGAGGCCTTGCCGAAGGCCGCCTCATTTTCCGGTGTATCCTGCGTTTGCCAGACCACACCGTCGACGGCAAAGAGGTTAAGCCCATGCCATTGTGGGTGCTGAGCCTGTTCGTTCCAGTGTCGTTGTGTGATATCAAACAGTTCTCTGACAGCAGCCTCACCGAGCGTCTGCCGCCGTTGTATGACTGAACTGGGGGCGATGAACGGGGTGCCGGAGCGATCAGCGATATCCATGAGATTAACGATGTGGGAAAGAGGGCGCTGATTGAATACGGCCATGCCAATAACCAGCCACACCATGGACTCAAGGGAGAGTTTTCGCTTGCGCAGCGTGACGGTATCAGTGAGCGTTAATGCCTGTTCAATCATGCTAACGGGTAGGAGATCAGCCAGAGTGTGAATCTGTTCCGGCGCAGTAAGATTGATAATGCCAAGAGCCTGAGAAAGTTGCATAAAAAAAGGTCCATGAATGTCATGAACCTTTTTTACACCAACGGCTGGATCGTTCAACTAATCCTTAAACGATCGGCATTAGGCTTTCGCCCCCTTTTTCTTACTCGCTATGTTAGCGAACATTATGCCTCTGAACGCGGATACGCTTGCTCAATAAACGCCGCAAAATCCTGACACATCTTCTCATCCCCTTGCGCATTATCCGCCAGCACGCGGCTACCATCGACCACGCGAATACGAGCTGACAGATCGAAATCCGCTGCAGGCTGAGGACGCGCAGCAGCCTGTGCCATCGTGCCCTGCGCCTGTTGCCAGGCTTCATCGACCGTCAGATTGCAGGCCTGCGCCAGATAAGCGGGGTTGAACCCCTCACCAGTCAGACTACGCAGCGTATCATCATGGCTGACGCTATTACCCGGTTTCCAATAGTGCTGTGCCAAATCGGGGCCAATCGCCGGGTTATCCGTCAGATAGCCGTCGCGTTGCAGGAAATAGCTGCGCGTCTGCTCCACCGCCATCAGCGCCAGCAGATAGCCCTGATAAGAGCACGCCGACTCCATAGACAACAAATGGGGGATCGCCAGCGTCGGACGCGGACTACCGCTAATACCCAAAATACGCTGTTCGGTATCGCGTGCCAGTTTTGTCATGGCTTCCGGCGTACGCGCTTCGTCATCCCACGAATAGAGTTGCCACTCGAAATACGGCACCAGCAGGATGTGTCGCTCATTGAAAGCGCGCATCGGCTGCTGTGTACTGATATCCGCGCGGATCAATTCATCAGGAATCGTCTCTCCCTGCGCATTCTTTGCATAGCGTTTTAACCAGTCAGCGTCACCCAGCAGACTGTCACAGAACATGGACTGTGTTTCCGCATACGCCATTGAGGTAGGCGGGAATTCCTGTGAAAAACAGGGCGCATTCTGCCGGATATTGGCGAAATGCGCCGCGTGTCCACCTTCATGAAACAGCGTATTAATGCCGCTGGATCCGCTGCCAATTTGATCCGGCTTTGCCAGGCTGGTGAAATTGATCCGTGCCGGCACCCATTTTCCTTCCTGAACAAACGGCGGTACCGGGCCGTGCATAAAGCCATTCTCGTATTTACCTTTACGCACCAGCAAATCAAGCTGCATTTCTGCACCGTTAAACCCAATGCGCAAACGTTTAAAACTGTTGATCCAACGTTCCAGCGACGCCGAGAAAGGGAAATAGGGATCGAGCTGGCGCGTTACATCACCCGCGCTGGCATAGCGAATATTCCACGGTTGCAGCGCATCGTCGCCCTTTTCGTTCGCCAGATTTTTCAAGCTGCGGGCATTCGCGTCGCGGGTCTGTTCTTCGAAAGGATCGAGGATGGCAAAAAGCTGCTCCGGCGTCATCCGCTCCGTTTTATTAACCTTGTAGTCAAAATAATTCCGGTAGCCCATCTGACGAGCAAAGCGGTTACGTAGTGAAATCAGCTCGGGGAAGCCGTTCTGCAACAGCCACTGCTCCAGATCGCGCAACGCCTGCTGAGAACTCTGACGATAGGCTTCGGTATCATTGGTCGCCTGATTGGTCAGCAACTCCCCGAGCGAAGCGGAAACACGTTCACCCTTCGCATCCAGATGCGTCATTTCATAGGATTTACGCTTGGCGTATAGCGCACTTTCGGCGGCAATGATCTCATCCATCAGCGCCTGAGCCTGTGGATCTTCAATCACATTACAATCGAAAAACCGATACCAACCTTGCAAACCGTGTAACAGCACCTGCTGTTGCTCATTACGCGGACAGTTTTCCAGTGTTGCGATATGGGTTCTCAGTTCAGCCAGACGCTGCGGTTGAGAAATAAAGCGCTTATACGCACTCTCTGCCGCCGAGAAACGCTCGGACACCTCATCGTTGCCCGTTCCCATATACAGTTGCCAAAACAGCTCTTCTTTCGCTTGATGAACCGTAAGATAGTCGCGATTCAAAGCATTAAAATAGTCCGCTACCTGTTGCATGCTATTCCTTCTTTCTTCCAATGACAGCCGTCTGGCTGTGTGAAGTAACGCGATAAACCGTGGTCGAATAATGCGCTCCAACCAATCAGCCAAGACGCTTCTTGATCGTGGCGACCGCCTGTTCCATTGTCGCCGCTTCGCCAGCAGCCACCAGGCAGCACGCCAGTTGCAGACGAATCGCCTGCGGTATGGCAATTTCACCCGTCAGGCACTGCACCGTCCAGCGCGCGGTAGTGACGGCATCCTTTGCAATCGGCAAAGCATTGGGTGCGACGCTGATATCCTGCCGCAGTTGCAACACGTTAGTATGTTGCTGATGAATAAAATGAATCTCCGGGCAGCGCTGCGGGTTGGCATAAACCTCCCCCTCCGTGCCGTGCATCAAAAGCGCACGCCCGTTGATATCGTTAAAAAATGTTCCCACGCGAGAAACATATTCAGGGTGAGAAACGCTGGCGACGCGCAGCGCGTCGCTTTCACCAAACGGCGTCGCCACCTTGGCCAGCGTGTGGCTGCTGTTACGCACGCCCATACGCCAGCGTAACTGTAACTGGCGATCGATGGCAGGGCATAATGTCGAGACAGGGATAAATACTGGACTACCGTTATCAAGCTCCTGTTGAGCCTGTTCAGCGTTCTCTGCAATCGTCACGCCGAGGTTACGCAAAATCTCCGCGCTGGTGACGCGAGTCGGGTCCTCGCTCACGCCATGTACCAATACCGGAAAACCCAGTTTTGCCAGCAGCAGCGCTAACAGAGGGGTCAGGTTCGCCTGCTTGCGCGCTCCATTATAGCTGGGAAGCACGATGGGCATAGGAAAGCCAGCAGGCGGAGTCAGACGCAATACCTGTTCGTTCATCGCCTGATAAAAACCCAACATCTCGGCTTCTGATTCACCTTTGATACGAAACGCAATCAGCAGTCCACCGAGTTCCAGATCTGGCACGTCACCGCGCAGCATCGCGCTATACAGTTCATAAGCCGTGGCCTGATCGACATCACGCGCATGATTCTTCCCGCGCCCCACTTCTTTGATAATTTTGGTGTAATCCATGCTGGCCTCTCATTTTCGGCGACACAGTAAAGAACTTATCAATGAAAATAACATGTTTGGTGGGGTTCTGGTGATTCTGGCGCAAAGGAAATTGCTATTGCGCCGCGTTTTAGCCAACAGCAGGAACGTCGCCCTGACTCCGAGCGGGAAAGTATTTATAGATGGTTTTTTCTGATACACCGACGATATTCGCCACCTGAAGGCGCGTGGCTCCTGTCGCCAACATCGCTTCAGCCTAGAAAAGCACATCTGACGTCATCAACCGCTTCCGTCCACCAATACGTCCCTGCAAACGTGCAGTATCAAGGCCAGTTCTCGCTCCATCTGCACCAGCAAGCTCATTATATGAAAGAAAAAGCGACCTGCGGGCGTCGAAGTATCAATTACGTAATGAGATATACCCAATAAAACTCAAGACGCAGGTTTGAGCACCTGAAAGAGATCGTGAATTCTGGACGTCAGCGCGTCCGCTATTTCTGGCAGCATGGTTGAGAAAAAGTTGAATATGGTATCCCGAAAATCGCGCGTATCTTCAAAATAGCGATTATTCCTTGCATGCTCGTTCATCACTTTCCATAAGCACTCTATCGCATTCAGATTCAGACTGTAAGGCGGTAAATAGTGAAGCCCTATTTATGGAGTATGCCTGCGTTTTTTTGTAGATGAAACTATACCGGACCGGTACAACCACTTATTTATGCCGGGAATACTGAACCGGATAGCCCAGTGCTGTTCGACATAAAACACAATATCACGGGTATAGTTTCATTTTCTGTAGCAGATACCAATATTGTTAGTACTCATGATACAGAGATGGAAACCATTATAACTTACGATATAGAATAAAACTTAAAACTATTTATTTTAATGGTGGCCCATAAGGGCCACCTATTAAAGTGAATTAGCAATTACATGATAATATAAACTTTTCTTATTCCCTCCTCCATTCTCATTAAATCGATCCCAATAAACAGAAAAACCAGATTCAGTTACATTATAAGGTCTTACCGTATAGGCATTTGGACCCGAATATCCGCCGAAGTCATTTGCTAAAATGAAAATCACCCCGTTAGTTTTTACAGGAAAAGAAATGGTTTGATTCGTTCCTGTAATAACATCTACTCTCGCAAAAATTTCTATCACTCGATCTGAGTATTTTCTCCAATAGAATCCTGAACCAGAACCAGTTTCAATGATTTCCCGCAAACCAAGGTTTGCGGGAGTTAAAGTAATATCCGCCGAACCATCAAATACCACACCGTTGATTTTACGCGGTGTGGCTAATTTTGTAGCTGCAACAGCAGTTCCTGCGACAGGTAGCGCTCCAATGTCAGCAGGAGTCGGTTTATTTTTTGAGCTATAAACTCGAGCCCCTTTTTCTGAAAGAATGCCTTCAACCTCAACATTCTGGGACATTTGAACGTCACCTGACTCAAGGTGAATTCGAAATGGTCTCAGGGCATTGTAATTGCCATATGGATCTCCCTTATTTGTTAGCAGGGTATAAAAAGCCGCACCATCATTACGCATATAAACGCCATAATCACCGTAACTGATGCGATAATTATCAGGCTTAGCGGATGTGAGTTCCCCAGTTAATGTACCGCCGGAAAATGGTATCGCCCCCACATCTGCAGCAGTAGGCAAGTTGCGTGTATTATAATCCCGCCGCCAGCTTGGGGAATAATTATCACCATGATTAATATAGGTAAACTGCGCATTGGGTATTGCCCCAGCGGCAGTCACTGTAGAAGGCGTAGTGATACGAATAGTCATCGCCGCTTCTGTTCCAAACACTTCAATAACCGCGCCAGCCAATTGAATATTACCGACGCCCGTATCGGTAATAATTTTATTCCCTGCGTAATACCATCCACCTTTACAAACCCAATAGGGATGGTTGAATGCCTCCTGACTCTTCAACCAAGCAATAAAATCAGAAGTTTTCCACGCACCATTATCACCGCCAATGTTTATCGCTCCGTGAAAAGCACGGGCAGCGCCAATATTTTTAATAAACAGATTCTTATCCGCAATATCCGCACCGTTCTGATCTTTTGCCAGTTTTCCCGCTAATGCATTCAACACCGTCGTTGAGAACTTCGGATCGTTGCCCAATGCATTGGCCAGTTCCTGTAAGGTATCCAATGCTGCTGGGGAACCATTCACCAATGCGGTAACAGCCGCTTTAACAAATGCGGTTGTCGCAACTTGTGTATCATTCGATGTTTGTGCCGCCGTTGGTGCCGTCGGCTTACCCGTCAATACTGGGCTCGCTTTTGGTGCATATTGCGTATGTGGATCAGCCGCTGCATTGTGTGCATTCAGTTTATTCGCAGCCTCGGCTTTTACATCAGCGATAGCATCCAGCACCGTCGCCGAAAAATTTGGATCGTTACCCATCGCTTTCGCTAATTCCTGCAATGTATCCAGTGCCGCTGGCGCACCATTCACCAACGCCGCAGCAACAGATTTCACAAACGCCGTCGTTGCCACTTGCTGACTATTACTATCCGTTGCAGGCGTTGGCGCTTTTGGCGTGCCGGTAAAGGTTGGGTTCTCCTTCGGCGCATATTGCGTATGCGGATCGGCGGCGGCGGCGTGTATCGCCAGATGGCTGCCCGTTTTTTCCTGCTCTTTTTTCAAATAGCGGGTACGACTGGCCAATTCTTTAGCCTGTCGGTTTGAGACGCCGTCCGGTCCACCCACGACCGGATCCGACGTTTCGATTTGGTAAATGCCGTCAACCCATTGCGGGTTCTCTGACAAATTCGCCATGTTCAAGCGCTCCCATGATTGTAGTTACTGTCGTATGTCGCCGTCCGGTTGTAGCGGATAGGCACTTCCCAATATTCGATGCTGGCCAGGTGACACCGTGCTGGGGCAAACATCCCAATGGCATTGCGTAACATTCTGGCCTGATCGTTGGTGATCGGTTGTTTTAGCAGCACGCGATAGACCGCCCACGCCGCTTTGTCGCCGTGTACATAAAGGTTCTTGTAGGTGGTTTCCCCGTCGTAACTCAGGCGACCGATGTTCTCAATCAGCGTGCTCTCGCCGAAGCCGAAACGGCGGATGATCTCTTTAATGCTCCACGGCGTTCCTTTGCTGCGATGCAGATCGATAGCGGCCTTGATCAACGCACGTTTGGAATCATCCGATTCCGCCAGTTCCCATCCGTCGCCAAACAGCGAGAACTGTTCGGCTAGCCAAGGCAATGCGCTGCTATCGGCAATATCGATCAGATAAACCAGTAAGGTATTCAGATCGATGTCATCGAAGCGGTCGGCTAACTCCGCCAACGAGCGAAAGCGGGCGTCGGCAGCAAGAGGCGGTGGCAGCAGTCGTAGTGAATCAGCCATTCGACACCCCGACGACGCTGACATTGATGCCCGTGCAGTTCGCCCATTCGCTGTCATCAAGCACCATCAATGACGGTGAAACGAGTTCCACCTGATACACGCCGGGAATGGAAAGCGTGGCGATAATCTGGCTCGGAACAATATCGCGCCCCAATGTGGCGGTACGGGTTTCAACCCAGGCTTGCACGGCTTTCTCCGCCGCAGTCTGAACGACACTAGCCTGTTCACCGTTGAACAGCGTCAATTTGGCGTTGATGGCGTAATCCACCTGCGTGGGGGATTTAGCGGAGACAAAATCCGTCAGCGGGCGCACCTGCTCGTCGGAGCAAAAGCTTTCCACCAGCGAGAGCAGGCTGCTGTCCGGCAGACCAGTGCTGAGCAACGGGTACAGCACCACCTCACCCGGTTCCGGTGACATCACCGCGACATCAACAATGTTTTGGTGCGCCCGCATCGCATGGAAGCGATACGCCAGTTTCGATCCCGCGGTGCTAAACGACTCCGGCGCCAGTTGAACGCGTTCCCGCAGGCGATCGTCATCCTCTTCCGCAGACCCACCGCTGCTTTTGGTGATATTGACGACACGTAAATCGCTGTCGCCAATCTCATCCAGCAGCGTACTGATCTGGGCTGGCAGCCAGTCATTGCCCACTTCGCCACTTTCGGTACAGGTCGCCATTACAGTGACGCCGCTGCCGTTCACTCTCAGTAGCGCATCGCTGTCGGTGGAGAACATTACGCTGTCCGATGCGCTAACGCGGGTGCCTGCTGGAATCAGCAAATCGCTGACTAACGGCGCTTCGGGGGTAAAACGCAGCTCTGCACGCGCCGGCTGCGCCGCCAAACGGGAGACGCCGACCAGTTCTGCCAGATAATCCAGCATCGGCGCACGAGCAAACGCGACCAGGTTCTGCTTGGCGGCTTCCTGGACCGCGCTACGCAATAAAGTTTCCCGGTAAGCAAAGAGGTTGATCAGCAGGCGTTCGGCCTGCGCTGGATAGAGTGTTTTCCCTGAGTCAGCTTCATATTTCGCGATCATTTCGGCGGTAATCTTCGCCGCGTCGCGTTCAATAAAATTGGGTTCTGTCAGCGCCATAACAACTCCGTGGTCTGTGTCGCGCCGTTAGCGGTTTTCCAGCTAACGTGCAGCGTCAGGTGAGCCCCATTCACAGAAGGTTTAACCGCCAGTAACTGGCAGCGAGGTTCCCATCGTTTGATCGCTTCTACCGATTCCCTGACGACATGCGGGATCGCACGATCGATCGGATAATCGAGATACAGATGTAGATTGCTACCAAAGTCAGGCCGATGTGGGTCGCTGCCGCAGGGTGTCCGCAGGATGATGTGAATCGCCTGCATGATATCTGCCGTTCCTTCGACGATTTCGCCAGAACGTTGCAGCGCCGGTTGCCAAAAAACAGATTGAGTTTTCATAGGGGGCTATTGTCGCCCCCGGTGAGAGGAAGGAATTGTAAAACGGTTTAGAAAAATACTAGTGCGAGTGATGGTTGGAGTTGCCACCCGCGTCCATCACACTGCCGCTGGCGCTGACGTTGCCGGAGATATTGACATCACCACTGAGGCTGGCGCCACCGGAACCGGACATCCCGCTCTCGTAGGTAAGCTGTCCTTGTACCAGCAGCTTACCCGTCACCGTCGTCTCTGGCGCATTGATAGTGACTTTCTGAGCGTTAACCACCACGTCAGTGCCGCTGCTAATTGCAATATGCTGCACGCCGCCGTTGATCGTTAACGTATGCGTTCGGCGATCATATTCAATGTGCGCGCCGTCAGCGAACGTTACCGCCCTTTTGTCCTTATCTGCCAGCGTTGGCACATCAACAGCGGAGTAAATCGCCCCCAGAACCAGACCATCTTCGCCGTTGCCGTCCAGCAGAACTTCGACCTGTTCGCCAATATCTGGCAACCAGTAATCCTTATTATTCTGCGTATTGCGCTGTAATACCGGTAGCCAGGCCGTTCGCAGATTGTCGCACTCAGGTAAACGGACGCGCACCATAACGCGAACCTCATCCAGCGCACTGATCGTGCCAATTCGACGAGATAAACTCATAACCCCACATCCTTTTTACTCTTAACCGTTTGTGTTGTCTGGCTGCCATCAGGATGGTAAGTCACCAGCGTTTTTCCGCTGTCCGACTTACGCTTACCTGCCGTAATCGGTCCGCGCGTCACACCGATCTCGGAGGTATAACCACTACCCCGTTCCAGAACATGGCGAGCCGATTCGATCAACCACTGACCAGAAAGCTGGCCGAACGACACCAGTTCAACTTTATTCCCCGCCGCCAACTGTGGGCTGCCCATCAGCGTCATCGATCCCGTTTGCTGCTTTTCGTTATGCGCATCCAACGCGGCATCCGTTTTCATCCGCACGCCAGAGGCATCCGCCGCGCGGGCGTTAACTTTCAGCGTATCCGCACTGGTCTCGGCGCCAGCAGACTTCATTTCGCTTTTCACGCCTCCGTCAGCTTCATAAACCATCAGTTTCTTTTCACTCCCTTTCTGATATTTCGTCTTGGCGTTTTTATAGACGTGGCTGATGGTGTCGCGCAGTGAAAAACGCGCGACATCCGTTGGCTTGATTTGTCGAACAGGCGCCTGGCTGCGCAGCGTTGCCAGATGGGAAAAAATCAGTTGGTCGCTGACCACTTTCACAACATAGCCATATTCGCTGGCGAGCCGCTTTAGAAAAGCGACATCAGTTTCCGCATATTGCGTAACACGATCGATCTTGATGATTTGAATCTTGCCTACCAGCATCAACTGATGCTTTTTCGCGATGCGTGTCGCAATGGCGGCTAGCGTCGTATCTTCAAAACCGCGGTTTGACTTGGTTCGCAATGCACGGTTGACCGATGTCGCGACGCCGCGAATCATCACTTCGCTGGGCGGTGCGCTAACCTCAATTTCATCTATCGAGAACGTGCCGCAGTTAAACAGCGTTTCACCGCGGTAGCCTAGCTTGAGCGATAACGTATCGCCCGTACCGGGATACCACTTATCCATCCAGCGGCCATCGGTATCGTCGAGCCTGACCTCGATCGAATCCGATTCATTCTTGATGCTGTCGGTATACGTCACGCTGGTGACATACGGCGCGATATCATTGGTAATGTCTTTCTGCTGATACCACAGGGTGAACGCGGGTTGCAGCACGTCCGACACGGCGGGCGAGAGCAAGGTTAATTCTTCCGTTAACGCAGCCATGGTGGGGTATCCTCCGCGTTGCTGGCTTCTGCCTGTTCAATAATCGGAATCAGAACCACTAGGCCTGATGGCAACAGCGGCACAATCGGAATATGCGGGTTCGCGGCAATGATCCGCGGATAGCCGAGCGGATCGCCGTAATACCGATAGGACAAGGTATCCCAGCGTTCGCCTTGTGTAGTGATATGTTCAAGGTGCATATGCTTCAACCCTCTTCACGATTTCCGCCGTCAGTTTGCTCAGCGCAGGTTCCGCGCCTTTAAACGTGTCGCTAGCTGCATCAACATGTTTACTGATGGCTTCCACCCTTTCGATGACGTTTTTACTGTCGACGCCCTGCAACAAGTCGGCAACTTGCCTGATCTGTTTCAGCACATCATTCGCCGCTTTATTCACCGCCGTAATTTCAGGCATCATCTTCTCTGCCTGAACGGCGGCATCAGAAATGGCTTCTGCCGTTTTTTTAAACGCAGGCTCCACCTCACTTAACGGCGTCAATACATTTCCTACTTGCGTTAACAGCCCGGGAACTTGCAACAGCGCCGTTTCGGGATTTTTCTTCATCCGTTTGACAATCTGCACCGTGGTTTTCGCCGCTTTAAAGGCAGACTGCGCCTTCTTGGCATACGTAACGGCCGTACGTAACGAGGTCGCAAAGTCGTTCACTTTCTCAACAGCCTTGGTGATTGCGCTGACGTTAGGAACAGGCGTCTGTATCGCCGGCGGCTTGAGCGGATTCTTCGGATCGCCAATGTATTCGCGCAGCGTCAGTTCAGCATTCATTGCCAATACGTTGCCCTTCGCGTCGGTATGCTGGCTGGTCGAGGTCAGAGCAGTAATCACAAACCAGCCGCGATAGTCCCCATTACCGAAGACCAGCGCCATCGCCTGATGCGCTCGCATCGCCTCATTCAAGCGCTTCAGTTCCACATCCGGCGTGCAATATTGCTGGTGAAACACCAGGCTAATGCGAATCTCGTCCAGCTTCGCGCCGATGAATTGCAGACCGGGTTTACCTTCAATACGGCTATGTTCGGCGTAATCTGCCCCGAATGACGTATTAAAGCCGTCCCAATAGGCGGTTACTTTAAATTCAATATCTCCTAATACCGCAAACATCAGGCATACCCCCTGCGCTCACGCTGAGTGAGCAGCTTGTTCAACATATTTTCCAGTTCATTCATGCTAAGCGTCAGCGTCTTCGTCATTTCAGGCGTTGGCGCAGCCTTCTGGCCGTTGAGATAAATGGTGGGTGAGAAAGCAACCTGAACACGTTCGGAAGGGGCTGCGCTGACTAACTTACCTTTCGCTCCACCGACAGATGATGTCATTGCAACCCGCTGTTGCGGCGTTGGCATTGCGTCCTCAGTCTTAGGTAATTCAACATGCTGCGTCGGCTGTAGCGACAATGCAGATACTTGAGTGGGTTGCAGAACGGGTGGAGTCATAACACTGGCAGCCACAGATTGACCGCTGGCTTCTACAGACACTTTCTTCGAGCCGATACCCAGAAAGTCTTTAACGCTATCGGGAATAAACTCATCGATCGTTTTCAGGACATTTTTTAGCTCAGGGAAATAACTGACCAGCCCCTTAACCAGGGAATCAATAATCACGCCACCGAGCTCACTGAGGCTGCCGGGAAGCTGAATCCCCAGTTCGCTAACAGTATCAGCAAAGATGGAATACAGCACACCGTAGGGTGACCAATCGAGCAGTAAAGCGGTAATACCTACTACGCCACCGGATACCGCATCACTGAGCGCTTCCAGACCCGCATCGAAAGCATTGCCAATTTTTGAACCGAGATCTTTGAAAAATGCAGCGATTGGATCAAAGTAGTAGTAAATCAAAGCAACTGCCCCCACAATCGCGGTAATTATCCAGCCAATTGGTGTTGTCAGCAGCAAACGCCCCAGCACCAATATTGCTCGGCCTGCCATCATCAAGCCGCTGCGTAACACACCGCCAAGCATGCGCCCTAATGTTCCGGCTCCGCCAACCAGCCAGTTCAGCGCCGCTCCCACACCTTGTAATACGCCCGTCGTTCTTAATCCCGCATTGAACAATTGCCAACCGCGCTGAACTTGCAAAATACCGCCCCAAACGCTCTGCAAAGGCGATAACAGCGTGGTCATCCCCAACTTCGCCCCGCTCAATGCCATTCTGAACGCGAAGAAACCGGCAACGGCCATCACGATCCCGCGAACCAGTTCAGGGTTCGCTGCCGTCCAGGTCACCAATTGATCCAAAATAGGAATCAGTATGTCGCTCAAGGAAACCAATACCGGCGTCAGTGCTTCTCCCACATTGAGCGCAATGTTCATCACTGACGTTGTCATTTGATTCCAGCGCGCGGTCAATGTGTCATTCTGTCGGGCGAAGTCGAGACCCAGCGTTTGCGTGGCCGCCGGGCTATTCATCCGCTGCTGGTTTGCTTGATAGCTCTGCCAATTCTGTTTCATCGACATCGCATGATTGAGCGCTTCTGGTGTTCGGAACACCTCCTGCAAGCCGTAACGCTGCATTAAGCTTTGCTGTGCGTCCACGTTACCCGCCGCCATGTCCCAGCGTTTCTGGAATTGACTGCCTTTGCTGTCGATCAACTGATTGCCAATCAGAACCGCTGCGTCGTACTGTGAATATCCATCTTTCATATGGCTTTTCAGCAACGCGTTGTAATTCACGCCCGCTTTGCCGTAACTGTCAGCAATGTCGGTTCGCCCCACGGCATTCATAAAGCTCTCCAGCCGGGCAGCCGTGTTCGCTTCCGTATCCGTGCCTTTTGTCGCACTCAGACTGGAAACTAACTGACTCAGCGCTTGATTACCCGTCGCCCCCATCGCCGTAAATCCTGGAGCCAGCGCCGTCGCGTATTGCGCCATCGACGCCATGGAAAACCCTTGCTTAGTCCCCGCCAGCATGCGGGAGAAGGATTCCTCCAGCGCTTTCGCTCCTTTCAGGTTAAACACGCCATCCAATGTGGCCGAAAGCGCGGTAAGATCGGACAGCGCCGCGCCAGAGGCCGTTGACGTTTTCCCCAGCACCTCGGCTACATCCGTTACCTGCTCTTTTGACATACCGCGAGCAAGCAGCTGTCCGGTACTGCTAAGCAGCGCATCCGGCGTTTGGTTTACGCGTTGAGAAGATTGACGTAGCTTCTGCCCCATCAACTTTTCCTGCTCGCTCGATATCCCATGAGCAACGCTGATGTCGCGCAACTGCGCCTCGAACGACGCATAGCGTGTAACCGACGCCACAATTGGCTTCATGACAGAACCGAACTGTTCGCGCTTAGTCTTAAAGTCACTAGCGAGTTCACTTCGACGGCTACGTAGCGTTTCCTGACGTGACTGGCTACTCTCCAGCCGTTCCTGATTGGTTACCAATTTACTTAATGACTGGCTCAGTCGGGATGTCACTTGTGTGCTGCGCAAACTGACATTGCCAAAACGTTCTAGCGACTGATTAAACAGACGCTGCCACTCCTCAGCTTGTTTGAGTTTATCGCTAAGTGGCTGCAGGGATTTTTTTGTGTCATCCAGCGTGGCGCCAAACGCCCTGCCCAGCATGACACCGTTTAAAAGCATATCCACGGTTCACTCTCATTTAGAAAAACCCCTTACGGGGCGGATCGGAGACGGCGGCTTGCGCCGCTCCAGCTTGGTTTCCCCATCACAAACCGGGGATAAAACGAGGAAAAGGGCGGTAATCAGCAGGAGAAGAAGACAGGTGGTGAGGGAGTAAAACGGCCAGCGTCCTATCGCTGGCCGGGTTAGGGTGGATGGTGGACTCAGTAATCATGTCAGTTATCAGTCTTCCTCACCGTTCTCACGTTTTATCTGTTCGCTGGCTTCATCCAACCAGCGTTCAAAATCGTCCAGTTCCAGCGCATCAATTTCACTCGGCTGAAAGCGAAACCACCTCGCCAGTAGCGCCTGCGCTTTCCACAGCAGCGCCGGCTGCGTTATCCAACCCAAGTAGCTGCTGAAATCGTTTTTGCAGCGCCATATAGTCCTGCGCGTCCATCTCATCGATGTCTTCCGGCACCAGACCGGTCATGCGCGACAGCAGTGCGTCGTCCCAGTTGCTTGGGTCATCGCTGATTTTTTTTACCGCTTTGATGTCTTTGACTTTCAGACGCTTGAGCGAAATGGACTCCACGCGTTGGCCAGCAGAGGTGGTGTAAGGGAATTGCAGAGAATAGGTTTCAGTGTGCATAACGGCTCCTTAGTAAATGTCGGGAGCAGTATCGCGTGCAGCGAGGAATAACGATTTTAAAGTGAATTAGAAAACGAAAATGGCGGGCATAAGAAAGGGGCCGAAGCCCCTCTCATTACGATAACGCGAACATTGATAATTAATGATGCAGCTCATCTTCTGCATAGAAGCGAACAACACAATTGCTTAGCGGGTAAGAGGTATCCGTCAGAAAGAAGCCGGCCGCTTTCTGGTTGTCATCTAAATAGGAGCCATCACTCTGATCAACCTGGCCAGAGATCAAACGGGCTACAGATGTCGAGTCCGCACCAGCACGACTTGAATAGGGTAAAGTAAAACCCGCCTCTTCCCCCGCATCCAAAATGTAGACATCTTCACGGCATTGAAAGTGAATATTATTTTCTAAGTCAATAATATCAAATACTTTTTCTGACATGGTCACCTTATTGATTGATAGAAACGCCCGCCCTGACAGCGGGCCTGGAAGATAAATTAACCGCCGATATTGGCACGGTAGCTGTTCAGTTGATCCACGCCGCCCACCATGAAGATGTTGGACATATAATCCAGCTCCAGCAGGTCTTCACCGTTCATCACCTGCTTGATGTAGGTGCAGTTGAATGCGCTGCTGAAATCCGGGTTTTCATGCTGCTTGAACGTACCCAGCGGATTCTTTTTGAACATGATGGTCATGTACGTCACCAGCGGCACTTCTTCGATACGGCCTTGAGAGCCGTAGCGTTCCACGCTGGAGCGGCACTGTAGCGCCAGCGACTGGTACGGGTTCGCCGCCGCCAGCATTGCTTCGCGGTAGAAGGAGTTCCATTTGATCTCACCTTCCAGTTTGTCGAAGCCCGCAGGCAGTTCGATCTTACCGACCATACCCAGCGCCTTGTGCTCCTGCATGATCATGGAGACATCCGGCAGTTTGATTTCCTGCGCACGCCCCAGCAGGTTGGTGCCGTTGATGTAGATGTTGGCGTTGGTAATACGGTTTACTTCAATTTTCCCGGCCATCAGTTAGTGCCCTCCAGCGTTACCAGGTATTCCGAGGTGATCTCCGTCTCAAAGGTCAGACGCTCAAGCGGTGGCGGCGGAGTGAATTTGTAGTTAAGCAACAGGTGCCCTGCCGCCAGCTCGGTTTGCTCGTTACGCGCGGCATCGAACCAGCACTTAAAGCCCAGCAGCGCACCATCGCCGATCAGCTTGCGACCATAGGCGTTGACCGATTCCACCAATGCGTCGATCAGTGCCTGGTTGATCGGCATGTCGATGTACTGCTGGCTGAAATAGCGGATGGATTCGTTAATCACATCGCCAGTACGACGCACGTTTTCGAAGTTCTTCATGTGCGTCACGGTTGGCCAGGCGGCGGTGCGGTTACCCCACAGACGCAGGCCGGAGCCGTAGCTGTTGAAAATGGTGCTGATGCCCTGCTCGTTCAGCAGGTTCACTTCACTCTGCGGATCGTCAATCATCGCGGACAGCTGGCGCTCTACACCGGTGATCCCTTTGATTTCCTGGTTGGACGACGACCACCAGAAACCTTTTTCCAGATCGACTTTGGCACGCAGGCCGGCAGCACGCGCCGATAGCGGTTCCAGACGTTCGCTGTTGGTTTCCGCGTCGTACACTTTGACGTGCGGATAGCACAGACGAGCGCGTTCAGAGCTGGTGTTGAAGTTGATCGTGCCTTCCGGGCCACGGCCGCTCAGCGCCTGCGCAAAAGTGGTACCGATTGGCGCATCGATGTAGGCAATCGCGCCCAGTTTGTCCGCCAGTGCGATCAGCTCGGTCGTTACGCTATTTTGCGTACAGAACACCGGCGAAATCAGAATCTTGGCAAAGAAGCCGTACAGGTTGTAGGTATCGTTCAACAGCTTCATACCGGTACGTTTGCCCGCGGCGTTGATGCTGCCGATGATGTCGGCGGCAGTCACTTTCGTGACATCAGCAAAGTCATAAGACGCGCTAACCACAGCGGCGGCATCGATATTTTTGCCCAGGTTTTTCAGGACGCCAGTTTGTGCATCCAGCGTATAGTCCTGACCTTCGACAAACGGCTGACTGCCTTCCGCCGCCATCAGCACCAGTTTGGCAACCACACGGTTCGCCAGTTGCGCCGTACCGGTCGCTTTGTCAAACGTGACTTTTTCTGCGCTCACCGACGATTTGTGTTTCGCCGGATCCAGCACGTTGATGACCAGAACCGTACCTGCGCCGTGATCGTAAATGGCATCCAGCGCCTGCGGGATGGTATAGCCGCTGAACTGGCTACCAAACTGTGCCGCATCTTTTTCGGACAGACACAGCGTGACATCATTTACCGCACCCTGCGGCGCCGTACCAATCAACCCGATCACCGCAGATTTGACGGTTTTCACCGGACGAGCACCGGTTTCAACTTCAATGGTTTCTACACCGTGTAAATAATTAGCGGCCAAGGGTCACCTCCGTTGCGCTATCAGCCAGAACCTGACCCGCGACAGGCAGCAAATAGCCCAGCGCGATCAGCGTTTTCACGTACTCATGATCTGCCGGCAGTTCAGTCACCTGAGCAGGCCAAAGCAGGATTTCCTGACCATCTGCCAGCGTGACGCCGCTGGCGGGGCCGGTATAGCGATACTTCATGCGTCTTTCTCCTCATAATTAACCGTGGTAAGCAGCGGACCATCCGTCTGCTCGCGGTCTTCGATAAAAAGGGTTTCTGTGGTGCAATCAATGGCGTAGTGCCAGCGTCCTTCGGTGTAGCCAACATAACGGTCACGAACTAACCGAATACCGCGATGGCAGTCAGGCAGTCGGTATCCCCCCAGCGCCTGACGGACGGTATCGAGCGTGGCCAGCACGCCGTCTTCGCCATCCAGCTCGGGCAGCAACACAGCGACCATCAGCTGTGGCCGCTGCGTCTGAACCGGAGAATCCGCATCTTCCGGTGCGGAAAACTCGGAACCGCGATACCCCACCAGCACATCGCCAGCCGTCAGAAGCTCTGGCCCGGTCAGAATGTTTTCTGGACAGGACGCAATCCGCCGTGCCGGTAAGTGCTGCTTGAGGCGGGCTATCACCGCATCGATAATTGGTCTGGTATTCATATCCGTTCACCCGCTGTGTTGATGGCGTCCTGTTTTGGTGACGCATCATGTTGATGGCGCTAGTATCCGGATAACGGTTGGCGGCGGCTTTTAATCTGTTTTAGAAAAAACAGCGACGTGATTTATTTGAAAAATAACGGCTAATACCATGAAAAATAAAAATTATTTCGATAAAAAAAACGCCAACACAATCGTGCTGGCGCAGAGAAATATGGCGACACTGACAACGCGCAAAGGCAGAAGCGCAAGCCATGCAATGGGATTACCGATCCCAGTATTTTTCAGGCCGGGCGATGCCAACCATACAATCCACCGCATATTCCACGACATCCACGCCAAGACGGGTGAGATTCGCCAGCCAGACGCCGCTCACCTCCTTGGTTAATACCGCCATCTTGCGATCGGCCAGGTAATCCAGCGCATGACGTAGCTCCAGCGCAGAGGCATCGGCATACAGCCGCTGCATCAGCGCCAGCAGGAACATTTCATTCGCGGTGTAAGGGCGTGTTTTATTTAATGCGATCAGCAAATGCCAACGCATCGATTCCTGCCGAATACGCTGCGTGTCAGCCATGATTGCCTCCCACATGCCGCTGCTGCACTAACTCCAGTTTGTTGTAAAGCGCATCCAGTTTGGCTTCGATGACCGTTTGACCACGGATGTAATCCTCACGCCGCACGTAAATCAGCGGTAAATCAGCGCGAAATTCCAGAAACTCACGCTCCAGCCGCGTCCATCCTTGCTCGCTCTTTTGGCGCGCATTTTCCAGCGCGGCAAAACGCTCGTTCAGCCGTTTTTCAATCTGGGTAAGCAGAATCCGCCCAGCGGCAAACAGGAAGCTCATAAACGACAACAGCAGGCCGACCAGCGACCAGAACTCCACTTCAATCTTCACGTGTTACCTCCCTTGCCTGTTGTAACGCTTCGATGTAATCCAGCAGTGCGTTAACCTGCGCGCTTAGCGTCTGGTAGCGTTCTCCGTTGTCGCTGATGTTGGCGAGGATATCGCGCTGGGAGATGCCTGAAGATTGTAATTCGGCGTCAGCGGCTGCGCCGGAACCGGGCGCTGCGCCAGTGCGGCGGGCAGCGGCGGTAATGCCTGTGGCACCGTCGGCGGACAGACCGAAAGCGGCGTTGTAGTGCTGCACGAAGCCACGAGTAAACACGCACTGCACAGGCTGAATTTTTCCTTTTTCGTCAATATATTGCTGAGTAACATAATCGATCTTCCGTTGCAGGGCGGCGTTATCCGCCGCCAGTTGTTGACGCGCAGCGAGATAGCGCTGTTCGAGTTGATTCCCACGCGCTACCTGCTGCTGATATTGCTCTGCCGCCGCACGTAATAGCTGGTTGTGGGTTTCAGCCTGCTGCTGCTGTAGCAAGTTGAATGCCGCCTGCTGTTTCGCCAGCGCGGCATCCCCCAGTGCTTGTGCCAGTTGATAACCCTGATTACGCCCCGTCAGATAGACCGCGAGTAGCAACACAACAGCAAACAGAACGGTGACCACACGTGGCGAAAGAAAGGATTTCAGGCTATTGAGAAACAGACTATTCCACACAGCTCGCCCTCCCCCAACTCAAATACCGTGGTGCCAACTGATGCAAAATGCGGTCGGGATAATGACGGTTCTCACGCCAGTTGGCGGCACTGCGCCCGGCATTGACGGTTTCCACATGGCCAAACCAGCGAAGGATGTCCTTCTCGGCAATTTTCGCGCGCTGTTTATCACGCTGTAACCAGCCAAGTCCGCCGTTGTAGGACGACAAGGTCATTGCCATGCGTTCGCAATCATTGCGGGCACTGATTCGTGTCCACAGCCAGCGGTCATAACCCGTCAGCGCGCGGATAGCCCAGGCCGGATTAAACGGTTGGTTTGCCCGAAGCTCAGGAACGATACCGCTAAACCAGTCAGCGGTTGTCGGCATAAACTGCGCCAGCCCTTGTGCACCGACGGGCGAGACGGCCCGTGGATTCCAGCCGCTTTCCTGATGAAGTTGTGCCGCGAAGTCCGCAATCGGGGCATTCATGCCCCAATCCAGCCGTGCGCTGCGGATGACATCACTACGGTACACCTGCGCGGCACGAGGGATCGTGTCGGCGCAGGCCACCGCGCTAAAAAACATCGGGCTAACAAGCAGCGTGATGAGAAAGTAGCGCATATCACAACCCCATCGCTACGCCGATGCAAACGGCTGACACAATCAGCGCACGTCGTAACATCGCGGCGGCAAATACAGTGTGGTGACCGTCCCGAACAGGGAAACGTCCACGCGGCACCGGCTCATCGCCTTGTTCGAGGAACAGACCGGGACGCGCTTTAGGAAACAGCGAGCGATCCAGCCAATAGCCTAATACCGCAGCGAGTGAAATAAGCGAGAGCTTATAGACGGTGACGGGAAGCTGTTGTGGTGAAATCAGCCCGATAACAGCAAAGAGAAAAGCGGATGTCACAATCCAGCCGGTAAGACGCGGTTTTTTGATTTTTTTCACGATAAAGCCTCCTGATAAGAACGGAGGCCATTATGCAAAATGAGGATGTTTGATGATTTTAAAGGAGTTTAAGTATTACTGAGGCACAATATCCTACAGAATTGAACCATTTATCGTCGTCCTGTACTCGCCCTACTTCATGATGCATGTACGTAAACGTTGCTGCTGACAAAAACCTTATCCGATTATCCGTAGATAATTTTGTCATCTGCTTTAGTTTGTGATGGTCTTGCCGTTGCCCCATGGATCCGTTGCTGGTTGAAACCAGGCCGCCAGTTCCAGAATATCTTTCTCGTTCAGCGTCCCTGCGGTATAGCGCAGTAAGAGCCATGCCTGAAGCCAGCTGTATTTCGCTTCCGCCAGCTCTCGTCGGGCGTTATACCAATCCTGTTCGGCCAGTAGAATATCCAGATTGATACGTTCGCCGCCCGCGACGCTTAATCGCGTGGCGTTGACCGCTTCTTGTGCCGACGAGGCGGTCATTTGCCAGGCCTTAATTTTCGCCGACCCGTTGTTGTACAGGTTGTAGTATTTTTTCAATTCCGCCAGCGTTTGTTTGGTTTGATCGTCCAGTTCCGCCTGAGTTTGCTGATATTGCGCTGCGGCCTGCCGCATCGATGCCGAGACGGAACCGCCGGAATAAAGCGGCACGTTCAGCTGCAAGCCGACACTCTGCGTGTCGTATTTCTGATTGTAGTTGTATTCACTTTCCGAACGGCTATTGCGCGACGATGCCACCAACGACAGCGTGGGTAAATGTCCGGCGCGGCTGCGTTCAATTTCATAACGACTGACCGTCAGCCCCTCGCGCTGCGTCGCCAGTTTGGCATTATGCTGCACGGCAAGATCGCGCCACTGCGCCAGCGTCTGCTTGCCTGATTCCGCAGGCGGCAGTTGAGTGAGCGTCAGAGGATGCAGCGCCGTGATATCCAGCGCTGTACCCGTCATATTTTCCAGATCGGTGATCGCGGCATCCAGATTGTCCTGCTGCTCAATCCGCTGTGCTTCCATCAGCGTAAAGCGCGCTTCCGTTTCCCGCACATCCGTTAGCGTCCCTTCGCCCGCAAGTAAGAGACGTTTATTCAGCGCCAACTGCTCCTGATACGCCCGCTGTTGCGCATCCAGCAATTGCAGTTTTTCCTGCGCCAGCAGCGCGCTACTCCAGGCTTTATATAACCGTACCATCAGATCCTGACTGCGATCGCGAAAACGCTGGTCGGCCATTAGTGTGCGGGCAACGCCCTGCTGATAGCGCGCCCAGGCTGCATAATCCAGCAGCGGCTGGCGCAGCGACAACGTGGACGTGTAGCTGTTGTAATCACGTTTTAGCGTGTTATTGGTGAAACTATCCGTTTGGGTGACTTTGGAGTGGCTGCGGTTAGCGCTATAGCCATACTGGAGGTTGGGGAGCAGATTGGCACGCCCGATGTTTTCCTCTTCCTGACCTGCCGCACGTTCAAACCCCGCCGCACGAAACTGAGCGTCGTTACGCAACGCCAACTCCCAGGCATCAAGCAGTCCTAATGCGCTCGCGCCCGAAGAAAGCAGCCCAAACAGCATGATTATCGCGATCCTTTGCATGATTACTCTTCCGTTAATGCCAGATGCAGGCGATCCATTAAAGGCTTAAATAGATAATTGACGAACGACCGCTCCCCAGTACGCACAAACCCTTGTACTGGCATGCCGGGTTTGATTTCCAACCCCTCCAGCTCACGTTTTCCTGCATCATCCACCATCACGCGCAGGCTGTAATAAGGAGAACCGTCTCGCTCATCCAGCAGGCGGTCGGCGGACAACAGCTCGACCGTTCCCGCTACGCGCGGCGTTGTGCTTTGGTTAAACGCGACGAACTGCAACTCGACGGGTAGCCCCGGCCAGACCTTATCCACCAGCTCCACGGGAAGGCGCGCATCCACCAACAGCGGCTGATCGTCCGGCACAATCTCCAGCAGCGTCTGCCCCGGCGCAATCACACCGCCTTCCGTAAACACTTTCAGCCCGACCACCGTGCCGGAAACAGGCGCGCGCATCTGGATATTCGCCAAATTGAAATCGGCTTTTTCCTTCTTACTGCCCACATCACTCAGCAACGCCTGCACTTCCGCCAGCTCGCTGTTCACTTCCTTGTCGTATTCCTGCTGACGCTGTGCTATCAGCAGCGTTTGTTGCTCAATATCACGGCGGATACGGTTCGTATCCCCCGCCAACTGGGCGATGTCGCCGTTAAGCTGCGCCAGCAAACGTTCGTTCTCCAGCATTTTGTTACGCGGTACATAGTTTTCCGCCGCCAGTGAACGCAGCCCTTGTAGCTGCTGTTCCAGCGTCTCCCGCTGCTTCTGCTTACTGGACATCACCTGACGTTGGGCGCTGAGTGACGCCTCCATGCCTGCAATACTGGAACGCATTCCTTCAGCTTCAAGCTTGAGTGATTGCTGACGGCTGCGCAGTAAATCACGCTGCAATGCCGTAATTACGTTCATCTCCGGCCTTTCAGCGAGAAGTTGCAGGCGGGGCGTCATCACCATATCGTTCAGGCGCTGCTGCTCGGCAAGCAGTCGACCTTCCCGTGCCACCAGCTGTAAATACTGACCATCCAGCCCTTCACTCGCCGAACGCGCATCAACCTCATTCAGCGTGAGCAGGATCTGGCCGGCCTCGACTCTGTCGCCGTCTTTCACCTGAATTCTATCGACAATGCCGCCTTGATTGTGCTGCACAACCTTGCGGTTACCGGAAATCACCACGCTGCCATTCACCATCACGCCTTTATCCAAGGGGGCAAACAGTGCCCACAGGAGAAAGCCACCAAACCCGGCAAGCACCAGCAGCCACCCCAGACGCACGGCACGTTTTTCATCGCGCTGCGCCGTCTGGTTCATACTCTCTTCGCTTATTTCTGATGCGGACATGTCTTTCCCTGTTGTCGTCATTCCGTGTTACCGCTGGACAGCGGCAGAAGGTGTCATTTGTGCCTGATTGGCGGCACGTCGCGGTTGCAGTTCGCTCAGAATATCGCGCGCAGGGCCAAAGCGTTGCTGCCTCCCCTGATTGAGCACCAGAATCTTATGTGCCAGCGTGGTTAACGCAGGACGATGCGTAATCAGTACCACCGTCGCCCCCCGCTTCTGAAGATGCGAGATCGCCTGTGCCAGTGCCATTTCACCTTCGTTATCGAGACTAGAGTTCGGCTCATCAAGCACCAGCAGACAGGGGTCACCATACACTGCACGCGCCAGAGCAATGCGCTGCCGCTGCCCGCCCGACAGCCCGTTGCCGTCAGCGCCGAGCGGGGTGTCGTATCCCTGCGGTTGGCTAAGAATCATGTCGTGGACGCCAGCCAGCTTCGCCGCCGCCACAATTTTTTCCGCATCATGTTCGCCAAAGCGGGAAATATTCTCCGCCAACGTGCCCTTAAAGAGCTGCACATCCTGCGGCAGGTAGCCCATCGCCGGGCCAAACGCGGTTTTATCTACCTGGTTGAGATCGGCGCCATCCAGTCGAACCTTGCCGCGCGTTGGTGTTTGCGTCGCCACCAGCAGGCGTGCCAGTGTCGATTTCCCCGAACCGGAGGCGCCCAGAATCGCCAGCGTTTCCCCCGCCTGAAGCGAGAAATGGATGTCCTGCAACCTGGCCGCCCCTTGTGGCGTCTGCAACAGCACATTCTCGACGCTGAGCTGGCCAACTGGCGCAGGTAACGCCATCGGCACCGCTTTAGGTGGATACGCGGCCATGATACGACTCAGTCGATGCCAGGCCTGACGGGCGCTGCTTAACGGTTTCCAAATACCAATAAACTGATCGATAGGACTCAGCACACGCCCAACAAGAATTGACCCCGCAATCATCATGCCTGGCGTAATCTCGCCCTTAATCGCAAGCAAGGCACCCACGCCGAGCATCAGCGATTGCAGAAAAACGCGTGCATGTTTGGATGCCGCGCCGACAACCGCAGCCCGTTCACTTGCCAGATTTTGCAAGGTAATAAAGCGGTAGTGTTGCCCCAGCCAGCGGCGGCGCAAGTTAGGCAACATTCCCATCGATTCAATAACTTCCGCATTGCGCAGTTGCGTATCCGCAAGATGGGTCGCCTGTAGCGCTTCATGGTTAGCCTCTTCCAAAGGCGACGTGGTGAGATACTGATTCAGCCACGCCAGCAGCACCAGCACCACCGTCCCTCCCAGCGCCAGCAGGCCGAGAACCGGGTGGATCAGGAACAGCACCAATAAAAAGAAGGGAAACCAGGGAATATCAAAGAAGGCAAACAGTGAGTTGCCCGTAATGAACTGCCGCAAGAGCGTGAGATCGTTCAGTGCCTGACCCGCTTTGGCCTCACCGGCTTCCAGATTGCGCTCAAACGCGGCGTTGAAAACCTGTTGATTCAGCTGTAGGTCGATACGGGTGCCGAGTCTCACGACCACCAGACTTCGCACCCATTCGAGTGCCGCCATGAATATCCCCAGACCGGCAATCAGCAGGGTGAGCATCAGCAACGTGGTGCCATTCCCCGACGCCAGTACGCGATCGTAAACCTGCAGCATATAGATAGAGGGCGACAGCATCAGTAGATTAACGATGGCGCTGAAAATCCCAATGCTCCAAAAGCTGCGCCGGAAAGGACGCAGTATACTCAACAACGAACGTTCCTTATTTGCTAGTTGACTCACTGCGTTTGCCTCTCCTGTCAGGGCTGTTTATGCAACGTCCGTGTACTGCCATCAGGCAACGTCAGCGTATAGCCCTCTTTTTCCTTGCTAAAAAACGCGACGGACTGACCCTGCGCTTTCGTCAGCGTGATACCGTCCGGCGTCGGCCGCCATCCGGCGGGCACATCCGGCAGCAGCGCTTTTAAACACGCTACATCACCCTCAAGACGCCAGATGTTATCCACTAACGGCGTATTGTGCAGCACAACCTCGCACTGCTGTTCTCCGCCACGCAATTGCCATACGCCGCTTAGCTCACTTGCTGAAGGTAATTTCAGACTACTTGCCATACATCCTCCGCTTATTGCACTTAACAACGCCGCGATGATTAACTTTTTCATAGTGGCCCCTAGTAGATAACAGAAAAGGACGGGGATTTCCCCGTCCTTGCTACATCACACGATAAAATCGGTTGCCGCAGACGGCTGACCAACAATATGCACAAGAAAGTCTGGTGTGGTCTGACCGGCAAAATTCAGCCACAGATCGGTGGTATTACTCTCTGCATCCCAGTTAAGCAACGCTTCATTGCCACGTCCGGTGAAAGCGTTGACGAACTGCAAATCACCTTTTGGATTCAGCGCTGACAGATCGATTTTGTCGATGCCGCGTTGGAAGTCCGTAATGGTGTCATAACCGTTCTTATAGGAAGAGTCGCTCGCGCTGGCGTAGACAAAAATATCTTTGCCCGCACCGCCCGTCAGCGTATCTGCCCCGCCGCCGCCGTAAATGACGTCATTGCCTGCACCGCCGTTCAGAATATTATTCGCGTCATTGCCGATAATAATATCGTTGCCGGAGCCGCCAATCGCGTTTTCGATAGTGACGCCGTGGGCGATAGAAACGTTACCTTTCAGACCGCCAACATCAGAGAATCCGCCTTCATTCAGGTTGATACGCTGATCGTTTCTGTAACCAGAGAAATCAAACGTATCGTTACCGCCCGCATCCCAAACGGAGAAGATCAGTTTGTCACTGCTGCTATTCGCGGTATAGAAATCACGGCCGGTGTTGGAGTTGAAACCGTATACCGTGTCTCCGGTACGCGTGTTCATGTTCGCACCGTACAGATATTGGATTGCCGTGATGTCATCGATCAACGGACCAGCAGCGTAGTGCCCCTGGAAATCTCCTCCGGTGTTCTGCTCACTCCAGTAACTCATCAGGCTGAACTGGCGCGTATCTTCCGCATAGGTCACATCGCGGTAGGTCGGGTTACCTTGGCCAGCGTTGTAAGACCCTGGATGGTTCAGACCCAGCGCATGGCCAATTTCATGCGTCAGCGTCTGGCGCCCATACTCCATCGTATCTGGGTTACGGATATTGTCGACGTTGTAGTTGTACCAGGTGCTGCCGGCCGCCGAGTGGTTACCCGGCATATAGCCATAGGCCTGGGTACTATTGTCCAGTCGACCGCTTGAATCACGGGTGTAATTACCAAACGTGATGTTGGCTTTCTGGCTTGGATTGACCTCGGTAAACGTGATGTTAGCGACATCTGACCACGATTGCAGAGACAGCTTAGCTTGCTGAGTCTGAGCGGCGTTAAACTTCACAAAGCCCTGATCGCCAGAAGGGATAGACCGCACGTTCTGTAAGAACGAATAGGTCAGATTAGCGGATTTGCCGAATACGTTCGTGCCATTCCAGGTCAGACCGTCGCGGACAATTTCCTTCGCTGCCAAATCGCTTGTGAACGAGGGTTTGCCATTAAGCTGTCCATCGCCACGTGAATGGTAATTATACAGATCGTACACATCGCTATACCCCGTTCCCGCTGCATGCAATGCCGATTCAGCGGTATCCTTATCTTCATCTCGTAAAGCCATCTTTTCTTCTCCATAAGTCTGATCGGGATGATCAGAATCCTAAATCCCTCCATGCAATGGCTATATTGCATGTACCGCGCGTGGTCGCGTGCTAATCGTCTCCTGGGTAGATAATGCTCACTAAGAAATATTTATATAAAAAACGCATATAAATAAAAACCACCTCAATAAGGAAATAATTAATAAAGCAAATTATTTTCGTTATTATCAAATGATAAATAATAAGATCACAGTGACTATTTTTATTATTAGTATGGATATGAACAGCTAGAAAGACAGATACCAAGTGGTATTAATTTTTGAAAAATAAGAATTTTTATTAATTGCGTTAATTCTCATCGTGACACCTTTCCATGGTTGACAAAAATCGCGCCGAGCAATGACATATTTTGTCACACGTATTAACGGCATCCTTGCTGTTCGGAGACAAATCTAACAAATAAGAATAAAAAAATATAGCGCTAAATAGGGATTAGTTACCCCTTTATTCAGCGAACGCATAGAGAGTAATTTATTATGGCATATCTCGCTGTTCGATCGGGAAAACGGGCAACGCCGCCAACAGCTGTGCGCCATAGCCTTTGCTCAACAGGCGGCGATCGTAAATGACGATTTCACCAAAGCAATCATGGCTGCGAATCAGGCGTCCAACCTGCTGGATGAGGTTAAACGAGGCGCTGGGCAAACTTTGTACGGTAAACGGATGCCGTTTGAGGCTTTTTAGCCACTCGCCCTCCGTCAGAATCACCGGGCTATCGATGGGCGGAAACGCGATTTTATGGATATGCACCTGAGAAAGGAGTTCCCCTTTGAGATCCAATCCTTCTGCAAAGGATTGTAAGCCAATCAGTACGCTAGTCTGCCCTTCCTGTACCCGCTGACGATGCAGTTCAACCAGCCTGTAGCGCGGCTTATCTCCCTGAACCAGCAGCATCAGACGCAAATCGGTAACCTGTGTCAGAAACAGCTGCATGGCACGTTGACTGGCAAACAGCATCAGTATGCCTTTATGTTTATCCTGCTTTAGCTCCGCCCGGAAAAACTGCGCCATTTCAGCAATATGCTGCGCTTCAGATTCGATCAGCGGTTCATACCGCATTTTAGGAATCACCAGACGCCCCTGTTCACGGTGGTTGAACGGCGAATCCAGCGCGATAAACGTGTCCCCCTCTTCCTCACCGAGACCAGACAGTTCCTGAATACGCGCAAAACTGTTCAGCGAACGCAGCGTCGCCGAGGTCACCACGACGTGCGATACCTTACTCCACAGCAGTCTTTCAAGCTGCTCGCAGACGCGGATCCCCGCGCAGTGAAGGTGAAGATGCGGCTGGTTATCACGCGTTTCCCTGGTGATCCATTTGGAAACTGGCGCATTTGAAGATTTCTCCATCGCGGCCAGCCGCCACAGTTTACTCATAGACTCAAGGTAGCCCTGCTGGCGGCTCATTTTCAACAAGGCATGATAGACCCGCACCACATCATGCTTCCCGGTTTTCTCACTCAGGTCGTTAAGCATATACTCCGCTAGCGCCCGCAGCGTATCGGTCAATTTGAACAACCGAACGCAGAGTTCACGCATTTCATCCGGCATTTTGCCCATCGCAAAGCGGTACTCGGTTTCCTGCCCATCATGCGGAAGAAACAGCCCGCACATTTGCGAGAAAGACAGCACGCACTCGCGGATCTCCTCACAGTGGCTGGTTAACCGTTCACTATTAGCGAGTCGCGGCGGTGATTTAGGGGCAAACTGCGCCATACATTGCCCGATGAGCTGCACCAGTTGTTCCAGTTGCGCCATCATATAAGCGGGATGAATATCACCGGACATCTCCAGCGTATCGCGGGCAACGTCAGGAATATGGTGCCCTTCATCGAGCACCAGCAGGAGATTCTTAGGGGGAGGCAGTACCGACTCGCTTTCCATCGCCGCCATTACCAGCGCATGGTTGGTGACGACCACATCGGCCTGTTCGATCTCACGCCGTGCGATGAAGAACGGGCACTCACGATAGTAATGGCAGTTGTGCGCGAGACAGTTCGCTTTGTCAGTACTCAGCTTCTGCCACAGGCTATCGTCAATCGTATCCTGATAATGGTCGCGTAGTCCGTCCCAGGCGTAACCTTGCAGCGCCTTTTCGAGCCGTACGCAGGTACGCTTTTCCTCCTTGCTGGCGGACATCAGTTCGTCATCCAGAAAGAGCGGTAAATCCCCCTGCGCATCGGGATCGGTTGCCAACATCGCCAGATTGCGCGGGCAAATATAACGACGACGGCCAAATGCGGCGGTAAATTTTAGTTCGGGAATAAACTTCTGCAACAGCGGCAAATCTTTGCTGTAAATCTGATCCTGCAATGCCACATTCGCCGTGCTGACCACCAGTGTTTTATCCTCCGCACGCCCCACCGCAATACCCGGAATCAGGTAAGAAAGCGTTTTCCCGACGCCGGTTGGCGCTTCAATAGCCAGATGGCGCGGGTAATCACCCGCCAGCGTTTTCGCCACTTCGGCAATCATCTGTCGCTGGGGAACGCGGGAAATAAAATCCGGGATTTGTTCTTGCAGGGCCTTATACCATTGACCAATCTGCAATTTTATTGCGGGGGACAGCGTCATGCATACTCTGTATTTGTGTAATCTGGCCGCCATTGTCCCACAGACGCCCGGCGACGTCAGCCGATATCACGTGTGCGATGCTTCTGACCTCGACAATCTTCCGCCCAACGATTAGGGTAAGTTATTCTTTTTACCAGACACATCTGTTTATCAAACACGACCTTTATCGCGAGCGGTAAACGCTATTTCCGTAAACAATAGCTTCGGTAAATTATGTCCTCAGTCCATGCCATTAACCAATCGTACTGGTTTTCACCACACTTACCGCACGTTGAAGGCCGCAGCACGCGCAACAGCAGTCATGCCTATAAAACACACAGCCATGCGCAATTCTCGATTGGGGCGATAGAACACGGCGAAACGCTATGCCATTACCGCAACGACACTCACCACTTACAGGTTGGCGATCTGATCTTTATCGATCCCCAACAGCCGCATAGCTGTAACCCGCTGCCCGGCAAAACGCGTAGTTATCACATGCTGTATCTGGATACCGACTGGTGTCTCGCTCAAATCGCTGCGCTGTGTGGTTATCAAGTGGACACCCTGCGTTGCAACTGCGTCGTCTTACGCGATCCCGAACGGTTTAGACATTATCAGCACATCATTGCCCTGCTGTATCGGGGAGACAGTGCAGCGGCAGATAACCAGCTCAAAGCGATGCTGGCACCCATCTGGCAACAATATTGCCTTCCCGCCCCTTCCGGTTTGCCAGCATTACCGCATCAGGCATCGCAAATCACGACACGCCATGTACGCGAACGTCTGTTGAATAATTTGCAAGAAGCCCCCTCGCTGGAAACGCTGGCGGAGGAGTTAAACCTGAGACGTGAAACCATCGTGCGACAGTTTCGTCACGATACTGGCATCACGCCGATGGCATTCCTGAATAATGCCCGTATTGAGTATGCCAAATCGCTGCTGAAACAAGGCACACCGCTGGTTGATGCTAGCTATCAAAGCGGCTTCTGCGATCAAAGCCATTTTCACAAAACGTTTGTGCAATACACCGCCGCGACGCCGGGTCAGTACGCGCGATCAATATTTGACAATAAATAGCGGGACGCCTTGTCTAGACTGGCCTCGATTACTTATTGAGGTCAGACATACCATGTTCATCAATGCGCCGTTTATCAATACCCTGTTTTCCGCCGAGGCTCTCTTTCCCACTCACTTTCCCGCTCTGGCGCTGGCACATTTTGTGGCGCTGCTGAGTCCAGGCCCGGACTTCTTTTTGTTGACAGCTTACGCCATTCGTTACCAACTGCGCGGCAGTGCGGGGATTTGTCTGGGCATCGCGCTGGGTAACGGCATTTACATTCTGCTGGCGGCGATTGGCTGGGCAGGCATTCAACATTCGCCCACGCTGTTTACCCTCATCGAGTTAGGCGGGGCAGCTTATCTGCTCTGGGTGGGCTATCAGTTAGTGAAAAGCCGTTCAGTGCTCTCATTACAGGCGGAACAACCGTCCGACCACTGTCCGACGCTGCGTAAACAAATTTTGCTGGGACTCGGCTCGGCGCTACTGAATCCCAAAAACATGCTGTTCTACATCAGCCTGATGACCAGTATTCTTGGGCAAAATGTGACACCCACGCAGCAATTCGTCAGCGGTAGCTGGATGTTTTCTGTCGTTCTGGTGTGGGATCTGCTGATCGCCGCACTGATCGCTCGTCCGTTGATTCAGCAGCGTTTAACGCGTTGGCTTAACCCGATTGAACGCGGTGCTGGCGTCATTCTGATGTTTTTTGGTGCGCTGCTTTTATTTCGCTAATGCGGTTTATTTAAAAAGCGCGGAGCGTTTCGATCTTGTTTCACGGGTGGAAGGCTTTATAATTCGGGGCAATTAACAAAAGGATAACCTGATGACTCTTCAAAAAATCGGTATTATCGGCCTCTTTGCCCTGCTTGCCTTAGGCGGCATCTCCGGCATGATGCTGGTGGGTTACATTATTATCGTGCACTCAGGCTGAAGCATTCGACTCGCAGGGTTACCTCTATCCCTACGGCACAAATTTACGGTAAGAATGCACGAACAGTGCCGCATGGAAACGCGGCAATTAACACAGTGGTGTAGCTAACACGGCCGTTCTGACTAACGTGATTGTTCAAACAGAAACGTCTGCCAGTACTCAGGAATACGCGCGAAGGTCAGTTGGAACCAAGCGGTAAACTGTTCGGGCGTCGCCGTCATCCGCCGTGCAATATCGTCCATTGATTGGTATTCATAGCTCGATACCTCATCAGGATTTATCTGCGGAAGGTCATCCGTTACGCCAAAATACACATGCCCCAGCTCATGCTCAATCAGCCCGTTATCCAGCGGCAGGCGATAGGTCAATGTGAACATCGGCGTTAGCACACAGCGTAATCCCATTTCTTCATACAAACGGCGGTGTGCCGCCTGTAATGTCTCTTCACCGGGCGCAGGATGGCTGCAACAGGTGTTACTCCATAAACCGCCGCTGTGGTATTTCTCCTCCGCACGCTGCTGCAATAACAGTTGCTGGCGAGAGTTGAAAATATAGACGGTGATCGCACGATGTAATGCCCCTTTTACATGCGCTTCCTGCTTTTCCATTACCCCCGTTGGCTTGTCACTTTCATCAACCAGAACCACTTCAGTCAACGGCATACCCTTCTCCTGCAATACCTTACTCTCCCGCAATACCCTACTTTCCCGCAATCACGCGGTATGACGATAATCACCCTTCGTATTAACTCACCGCCGGCACTTGCTCCCGGCGGCGAGACAACCATCATTATAGCAGGGTGAAACTCTCGCTCTTCACACGCTGTGAATCCAGACCAATCATCACGTCAAACTTGCCAGGTTCCACCACCTGCTGCATGCGGGCGTTGTAGAACTTCAGCGCATCCTGATCGAGCGTGAAGGTAACCGTGCGTGACTCTCCCGGCTGGAGCATCACTTTCTCAAAACCACGCAGCTCTTTCACCGGACGGCTGATGGAAGCGACCACATCGTGCACGTATAGCTGCACAACGGTTTCCCCTGCGCGGCTGCCGGTGTTTTTCACCGTCACGCTGGCGTTGATCGTTCCGTTACGCTTCATCGTCTGGCTGGACAAACGCACATCCGACACGCTGAAGGTGGTATAGCTCAGACCGTAACCAAACGGATAGAGCGGCCCATTGGCTTCATCGTAGTAGTGAGACGTATACTTTCCTGGGTTTTCCGGCGTGTAAGGACGGCCTGATGGCAGGTGATTGTAATAAATCGGGATTTGGCCGACGGAACGCGGGAAGGACATCGGCAGTTTGCCGGATGGGTTATAGTCGCCAAACAGCACATCGGCGATCGCATTACCACCTTCCGTGCCGCTGAACCAGGTTTCCAGTAGCGCATCGGCCTGCTGATCTTCACGCACCAGCGCCAGAGGACGACCATTCATCAGCACCAGAACCAGCGGTTTACCCGTCGCTTTCAGCGCGGCGATCAGGTCACGCTGGCTTTGCGGCAGATCGATGTTCGAGCGGCTGGAGGCTTCATGCGCCATACCTGCCGCTTCGCCGACAACCGCAACCACAACATCCGCCTTCTTCGCCGCGGCAACGGCTTCATCGATCATCACCTGCGGTGGACGTTTATCCACTTGCACAGCATCTTCATACTGGTTCAGGAAGTCGATAATGCCTTTATGATTACTGACGTTGGCGCCTTTGGCATAGAGAATGGTGGCTTTGTCGCCGACCGCATTCTTCAGCCCCTGATAAACGGTAATCGTCTGTTTCGTCACGCCCGCAGCAGACCAGCTTCCCATAGTATCCCGCTGGCTGTCAGCCAAGGGACCAACCACGGCGATCGTACCTTCTTTTTTCAACGGCAGCGTTTGCAGACGGTTTTTCAGCAATACCAGACTTCTCCGCGCCACATCGCGCGCATCCAGACGGTGCAAACGACTTTCCGCATTGGTATCCACCGGATCGGAACCTACTGGCCCCAGATGACGATACGGATCGTCAAACAGCCCCATATCATATTTTACGTTCAGCACCTGACGGCAGGCATCGTCGATCTCCTGCATACTCACCGCCCCGCTTTTCACCAGATCGGGCAGATAACGGACGAAATACTCGTCGCTCATGCTCATGCCGATACCGGATTTCACCGCCAGACGTGATGCATCACGCGGATCGCTGGCCACGCCGTGCTTAATCAGCTCTTTAATCGCACCGTGATCGGTAATGGTGATGCCTTTGAAATTCCACTGATCGCGCAGCACATCTTTCAGCAACCAACTGTTTGCAGTCGCTGGCGTGCCGTTGATGGAGTTCAGCGCCACCATCACACCGCTGCTGCCCGCGTCGATCGCCGCTTTATAAGGCGGCATATAGTCCTGGAACATGCGCTGAGGGCTCATGTCCACGGTGTTATAGTCGCGCCCGCCTTCCACCGCGCCGTAGAGCGCATAGTGTTTTACGCTGGTCATCAGCGAGTGGCGTCCGGTGACGTCATCGCCCTGAAAGGCTTTCACAACCACACCGGCAATTTTGCTGGTCAACCAGGTGTCTTCACCGAAACCTTCCGACACACGGCCCCAGCGGGGGTCGCGGGTGATATCCACCATCGGCGCCCAGGTCATGTTCAGCCCGTCTTCCGTCGCTTCATAAGCCGCCACGCGTGCGCTTTTCTCAATGGCGCTCATATCCCAACTGGAAGCCAGCCCCAGTGCGATAGGGAAAATGGTGCGCTGGCCGTGTACCACATCGTAGGCAAAAAATAGCGGAATCTTCAGGCGGCTGAGCTGCATGACCTGATCCTGCATTGCACGAATATCCGGACGGGTTACCGTATTAAAAATCGCGCCAACCTGACCGTTTCTGATCATTTCCCGAATGGCTTCTTTCGGGTTATCCGTCCCGACGCTGATCAGTCGAAGCTGACCGACCTTCTCTTCCAACGTCATTTTCTTCAGCAGATCCGTGACAAACGCGTCGCGTTGCTGGTGTGAAGGCGATATTGATGCCGGCGCAGACGTCAATTCCTGCGCAAACGCCGGATTACAAGCAAGTCCAATTGCTATAGTCAGTGAAGTAAGCCATTTCATTCGTTATAAAGACCCAGTCAATCCAGGCGTCAGAGCAAAACAGAATAAGGCGCTGAAGCACAAGACAGGTTGAAGATTCCGACGGTCACATCCCTTCTCTGACAAGGCGAAAAACACCTTCTCCTGCCTTAAGCGAATAAGGCTTCCCGATAGTGGCTGCCGCACCGACGCACTCAAATGCACAGCGCGTAATATAGTGCATTTATTGAGATTTCATTTAATAAAAACTGCAAGAATAATGCTAGACGATACGCAAAACGAACATTCTGCCTGAGCAGCGGCGAGAAAAGATGGACAGCATGAAGGCGCATGAAGCGAACAACGGTCGCCACATGCGCATGTGGGAAGATTAACGCCGCGATGATTGCAAACGCAAAGCCCGATCGAGCGCTCCAACCAGCCAGTCAATATCGTGCTCCTGAAACGCCAGCGGCGGACGCAGTTTCAGCACATTCCCATGCGGCCCGGCCACCGACGTGAGCACCCGTTCGGCACGAAGTTGTTCAACTACGTCCAGCGCCAGTGCTTTATCCGGCGTTTTTGTTTCTCGATCGCTGACCAGCTCAAAGCCGATAAACAGCCCCGCGCCGCGCACATCACCGATGCACGCATGGCGATCGGCAAGCAGCGCCAGCTCACGCTGCAATTTTTCCCCGACACAGCGGCTGTGTTCCTGCAACCCCTCTTCGCGAATCACGCGCAATACCGCCTGCGCAGCGGCGATCGACACCGGATTCCCACCGAAGGTATTAAAATAGGGAATTTCATCGCTGAATGCCGCCAACACATCGGCTTTTGCCAACAGCGCCGACACCGGTATGCCGTTGCCCATGGGTTTACCCAGCGTGACGACATCCGGCACAATACCGTGCCGACCAAATCCCCAAAAATGCTCGCCCGTGCGGGCAAATCCAGGCTGTACCTCATCCGCAATGAAAATTCCCCCATTCGCGTGCACCACATCAATGGCCGGTTTCAGGTAGCCAGCCGGTCCCGGTAAGACACCATCCGAGGAAAAAATGGAATCCGCCAGAAAGCCGGCAAATTTAATACCGTTCGCAGCCATGTCATCAATTTGCCGTTGAATTTGCTGCGCAAACCACACGCCCAGATCCGGCGCATTGACCCGATAGCGGTCAGGCGCGGGCACAAGACGCGTTGTCGCCGCCAGAGTCTGTCCGCTTCCGAGAGCCGGTGAGGCGCCGGAAGTGAGTTCACTGGTCCCGTGGTAAGCCTCGCGGCTCACAATAATCCCTGTCCCACCGCTGTAGGCGCGCGCTACGCGAATCGCCAGATCGTTGGCCTCCGACCCGGTACACATATACATCGCCTTGTTAATCGCCGCAGGCACCGTACTGAGGATATCTGCAGAGTAATCCAGAATACGCTCGTGCAAATAACGGGTATGTGTGTTGAGCAGGCGCATTTGTTCGTTAACAGCGTCAATGACCGCAGGGTGACAGTGTCCAATACTGGCGACATTGTTGTAGACATCCAGATACTTATGCCCGCTGGCATCCCACAGGTATTGCCCAGCACCGCGAACCAGATGTACCGGATTACGGTAGAACAAACGATAGGAGTCCCCTAACACCTGAGTACGCTTATTCGTCAGCCTGCGTGTATCCTCATCCAGCGCATCCGCATGTTCAGCGCGAAAGCTATTGGTATCCATGATGGTTGAGCGTGTCGCCATAATCACTCCTACATAAGGTGGTGGCACGACTGCGTCACACAGGGATAAAACGCATCGTGCAGGTTCAGATGACACTCACCCTACACTAAAAGCAACAAAATACACAAATACAAAAAAATGCACTTTTTTGATGCACAAATATGCCAAAAAAGTGCAATAAATCCGTCATATCACATCACGCACGATGCCATGCATCCGTTATGGGATTGGCCCACGTGTAGGAAAAAATACCTAATCTACTTATTTATATAAGTATTTTAACAAGCATTTCTCTCAAATCAGAAAATGGCACGATTAGTGCTAAAACCTCACACCACTCGCAATAAACACAAAAATACACAGAGCGTGTTACGCACCGTTCAACGCGAGAGGAACACTGATGCCAACCTTTTCCACAACCGTAGGGGAACGTTTATGAACCGATTTTCATTGCGCCGCACCAGTCTGATCGCTGCACTCATCGGTGCCACACTGGCGAGCGCTGTCGCACAAGCAGGCACCATCACGGTCTATACCTCATTGGAAGAAGATGAGATCAAAGATTACGTCGCACAGGCCAAAAAAGACTTACCCGACCTGACAATCAACGTACTGCGCTTGTCCACTGGCGATCTCGGCCCACGGATTCTGGCGGAATCCAAGAATCCGCAACATGACGTCATTTGGGGATGGGCCGTGACCAGCGTGATGGATCCACGCTTGTCCGCCTTATTGGAGCCCTACGATGCCAAAGGGAGCGATAGCCTTGCCGCCACCTACCGCGCCCCGGATCACAAATGGTTTGCAGCAACAGGCTATATGGCTGCCTTTTGCGTCAATACCGAAGCGTTAAAAGCTAAGAATCTGCCTGTTCCCGCATCCTGGCAGGATCTGACCAACCCGGTCTATAAAGGGGAAATCGTGATGCCCAATCCGGTTTCCTCCGGCACAGGCTATCTGCAAATCGCGGCGCTGCTGCAATCTAAAGGGGATCAAAATGGCTGGGCATTCCTGAAGTCGCTGGATGGCAACATCGCCCAATACACCAAGTCCGGCTCACGTCCGTGTAAAGCGGCACGGACGGGCGAATATGCGATTGGCGTATCGCTGGCTTTCGCCGCGATGCAATCGATTGAAGAAGGCTACCCCATCAAGATGGTGATCCCAAACGATGGGGCTGGCTATGAATTAGAAGCCTCCGCCCTGATGAAGGCAGCCAAAAACAAACCCGACGCGAAGCGCTTTCTTGACTGGACGCTCTCCAGCCATGCCGCCACGCTCTACACCAAATATAAAGAGATCGTGACAATACCTGGCGTTGAACAGTCAAAAGCCGCGCAAGTGGCTGGCCTGCCCGCCGATCTCACACAGGTGCTCTATCCCGTGGATTTCACCAAAAGCGCCAGCGATCGTGACGCCACACTGGCAACCTGGCAAAAAACCATCGGCCGATAGTGGTCTGTATTCGCTGTAGAGGCTGCCGCACAGCGTATTCCAACTGCGCGGAAGCCGTCATTAAGAGGTCGCATTCATGGCACTGGTTATTCAAAATCTTTATAAAAGCTTTGAGGGTTATGTCGCTCTCGACCGTATCAATTTGTCGATTGAAAATGCCGAATTTGTCTGCCTTCTTGGGCCAAGCGGCTGTGGCAAAACGACATTGCTGCGCATCATTGCCGGATTGCTAAGCTGCGATGGGGGGAAAATCACGCTGGATGACCGCGATCTGGTCAACGTGCCCGCGAGAGAGCGAGGCTTTGGCATCGTATTTCAGTCTTATTCACTCTTTCCCCACATGACGATTGCACAAAACATTGGCTACGGTCTCAAAATTCGCCAGACGCCTGCCGAGGAAGTTGCCGCACGCGTCAGCGATCTGCTGGACACCGTACGCCTTAGTGGATTCGGCGATCGTTATCCTGCCCAGCTTTCAGGCGGGCAACAGCAGCGTGTTGCGATTGCCCGCGCACTGGCGGTCAATCCCTCCCTGCTCTTACTGGATGAACCGCTTTCAGCACTGGATGCACGCGTGCGTGCTGGGCTGCGTCAGGAACTGCGTGACGTGCAACAACGTCTTGGCATTCCGACACTGATGGTCACGCACGATCAGGAAGAGGCAATGAGCATGGCGGATAAAATCATCTGCATGCACGGTGGACGTATTGTTCAGGAAGGCACACCACATGAACTCTATACCAGCCCACGCACACGCTTCGTGGCCGAATTCATGGGGCACAGTAATTTGCTGTCACGTGATGTCGTCACTGCATGTATGCCCGAGCTGCTTCCTTCCGCGCAAAATACTGTGCTACCGGAAGACGCAGAGCTGTTTATTCGCCCGGAACGCATCGAATTACATAAAGCAGAAGGCGCGGAAGGTCGGGTTATCAACACCAGCTTCCTCGGCAGCATTCAACGTGTTCAGGTGATGTGGAAATCGCAACCACTGCTGGTCGAAACCAGCAGCGCCGTTAACTGGTCCTCTGGAGACCCCGTTCATCTCTCAATTCGCGCAGAAGACTGCGCCTGGGTGCAAGCATGAGCCATTCACTTCTCCCTCCGCAAACGGCCAGTGACCGCTGGCTTTCACGTCTCTGTCTGTGGCTTCCACTGATGGCGCTGCTGATGTTTTTCGGCATCCCCATGCTGAGTATCGCCTGGCACAGTCTGCTGGACGATCAAAACGGCACCGTTGGCTTATCCAACTATCTGGTGCTGATGGATTCACCCGGCATCTGGCGGGCAACAGCAAACAGTTTGTTATTAGGCGTCGTCACCACATTGGTCACGCTGTTACTGGGATTCATTGTTGCCTATGGGCTGGAATGTACCGCCATGCCCGCGAAACGTTTTATCGCCTTTGCGACCGCACTTCCTATACTTGCGCCTTCGCTGGTGTTGGGCTTGGGGCTGATTTTTCTGCTGGGAAGAAATGGCATCATCGGTAATCTGCTTGGTGTGCGGTTGGATATTTATGGCTTTTGGGGGCTGTTGATTGCCAACGTTCTGTACGCGCTGCCGCAGGCCATTTTGATCATTCGCACCACCCTGCGCCATAGCGATACCCGCCAGTATGAAGCCGCCAATGTGCTGGGCGCGTCCGACTGGCGACAGTTTCTGGATATTACCCTCCCAGGCCTGCGATACGGCCTGCTGAGTGCCGCCTTTGTCATTTTTACCATTACCATCACGGACTTCGGCAACGCGATTGTGATCGGCGGCAACTTCTCCGTACTCGCCACCGAGATTTACAGCCAGGTCAGCGGCCAGATGAAATTCGGTATGGGTGCGGTCGTGGGGATTTTACTGCTGCTGCCTGCGGCGGCGTCTATCTGGATAGAGCGCGCCGCGGCAAGACGGCAAAAAGCAATTGGCACACACGCGGCTATCCCGCATGTGCCGCAACCTTTGCGTACTCGCGATATGTCATTCTATCTGGCCACCATGACGATCGCGTTCACCATTATCGCCGTCATTGGCACTGTTATTATCGCCAGCATGATACGCCTATGGCCGTACCGTCTGGACCTGACGCTTAAGCATTATGATATCGACCTCGCGGGTGGCTACACCCCGCTGTGGACATCGGTGTGGATTTCGGCGCTGGCGGCTATGGTCGGCACCGTGCTGTTATTCCTGCTCACTTTCGGTATTCATCGGCAGCCGGGCAAAGTCGCCAACGCCGCCGTACTGCTCAGCGCGTTGCCTGTTGCCGTTCCCGGTCTGGTATTAGGGTTATCTTACGTGTTTACGTTCAATACGGCCGATCTTCCCTGGGGCATGCTGTACGGTTCAGCCCTGCTGGTGGCACTGTGCAATTATTATCACTACCACACGCAAGGCTACACTACGATGATGATGGGAATGCGTAACGTTCCACATGCAATGGAAGATGCCACCACGGTGCTAGGCGGCGGTGTGGTACGTATTTTACGTGATGTTTATCTGCCAGCCATGCGTGTCACGCTGATTTCGGTCGCCATGTTTTTATTCATGCGCTCAATGGTTACACTATCGGCCGTGATTTTTTTGGTCACGCCGTCATTGCCGTTAGGTGCCGTTACCGTGATGCGGCTGGATGAAGCCGGCTTTACCTCACAGGCTGCCGCCTTTTCTACGTGTATTATGGGGATTGTCGCCATGACAGCCCTGCTTCTGCATCTTGTGACAGAGAAACGGCAAACGGTGTAGCCGGTGTCAGAACCTCAAAGAATGGAAAGCTATGTTAGAAGAAACGCGGTTACATCGCATACAGGCACTGCTCTCGACATTAAACCAGGTGAGCACCGAGAAAATCATTCAACATCTTGGTGTGTCACGCGAAACCGTACGACGCGATATCGTGAAGCTGGAAGCCGCAGGCGCGTTGCGCCGCGTTCACGGCGGGATTGTGGCAACAACACAAGAACCGGAACTGCCGCTGTCCGTTCGTAATACCGTGCGCGAAAAAGAAAAGCAGGCCATTGCCCGCGCGGCCGTACAGCAGTTAAAAGCCGGGCAAACCCTGTTTATCGACGCGGGCAGCACGACTTCTCTGTTAGCCGATGAGTTGCTCTCCATGCCGGGAATGACGGTCATTACCAATAGCCTGACCGTGGCACAAAAACTCACCGCGACGGAATCCGTTGCACAGCATAGCGTGATATTACTCGGTGGCTACATGGGCGCATCGGCACAGGCAACCAGCGGCGACATCACCATCAATGAACTACAACGCTATCGCGCCGATGTCGCACTTCTCTCTCCGGTGGGGGTAGTTGCCACTTCCGGTGCCAGCAGTTTTGCTCACCATGAAGCGGCTATTGCCAGAGCCATGGTGCAGTATGCACGAACGCGAATTATCCTCGCGGACCATAGCAAGATTGGCACCACCAGCCGCGTGGTCTATGCCACCCTGCCGGAAATCGATATGATCGTGACCGATGCCGCCAGTGCGGACAACCCCGAACTGGCATTACTACAGATGCATTGCCAACAGGTGATCATAGCCTGACCACGCACGATAATGTTTAGTCTCGTAGCACGATTACGCACACCAGGCTGGCAGAGAAGTGGAGGATGATTTCTCCCTCCTTTCGTGCTAATGCTAAGGCTTCGTCAACACAAGGAGCATCAGACATGTATCAGTTGTATATCGCCAATAAAAATTATTCGTCCTGGTCACTGCGTCCGTGGGTGCTGTTGAAAACACTGTCGATTCCTTTCGAAGAGAAACTGGTTGTTTTTGCACCAGGCATGGCACAGCCGGCGTTTAAGGCCTTTTCACCGACGGCAAAAGTCCCCTGCCTGATCGACGGCGATATCACCGTTTGGGATTCATTGGCGATTACCGAATACCTGGCTGAGAAGCATCCCGGCGTCTGGCCTGCCGAGGCCAAAACCCGCGCCTGGGCACGCTGTGCCGCGGCCGAAATGCATTCTGGTTTTACCGCCCTGCGCAATACCTGTTCCATGAGCTGCGGCGTGCGCGTCAAAATGAACGAAATATCTCCCGCCCTCAGCAACGACATTAACCGCATCTGTGAACTCTGGCAGGAAGGGCTAACGCGCTTTGGCGGGCCGTTTCTGGCAGGAAAACAGTTTTCAGCAGTAGACGCCTTCTTTGCGCCAGTTGTGTTCCGTATCAAAACCTATCAGCTTCCCGTATCGCCGGAAGCCACTGCCTATTGCGACCATCTGTTAGCGCAGCCTGCTATGCAGCGCTGGCTGGAAGATGCTTTAGCGGAAACCTGGCGTGAAGATGAACATGACGAAGAAGTGAGAAAAGCGGGAGAAGTGATAGAAGATCGGCGCGCTCGCGCGTAGCGCTGTAGAAGCGGTGGCCCGTTCGGCCACCGTTAATATTCCCTTCTCAAGCATCAGAAAGAAGGAACCGTTATTCGGTTTCTATGCTCGCCATGCTCTGCGGTTGGCGGGAAGCCAGCGATTTTTGTTTCTTATAGCTCAGCGCGGCGGCAGGCACCTCGCTGACCTTGCCGGTTTCCATCCACTTACGCAGGCGGTTAGCATCGGCAAAGTGCGTGTATTTACCGAATGCGTCCAGCACCACCAGCGCCACAGGCCGCTGATTAATGACCGTCCTCATCACCAGACAGTGTCCCGCCTGATTCGTGAAGCCCGTTTTGGTCAGTTGGATGCTCCAGTCAGCTTTATAGACCAGATGATTCGTGTTTCTGAACGGCAGGCTGTACGTCGGATTAGAGAACGTCGCCGTTTTCTCCTGCGTGGTGCTCAGTTGACTCAGCAGCGGATATTGCTTGCTGGCGATCAGGAGTTTAGTGAGATCGCGGGCGGTCGAGACGTTATTGATGGACAGCCCGGTCGGCTCGACATAGCGCGTGTGAGCCATGCCTAGCGCACGGGCTTTGGCATTCATCGCGCGGATAAACGCCTGATAGCCGCCCGGATAGTGGTGCGCCAGACTCGCCGCGGCCCGGTTTTCTGAGGACATCAGCGCCAGTAACAGCATGTCATGGCGGCTGATCTGACTATTCAGACGAACGCGCGAGTACACCCCTTTCATTTCTTTCGTCTGGCTGATATCCACAGAGATGATTTCATCCAGCGGCTGATTGGCATCCAGCACCACCAGCGCCGTCATCAATTTCGTCACCGAAGCAATCGGCACCACCACATCTGGGTTACTGGAATACAGAATGTGGTTATCACGCAAATCCACCACCATAGCGCTACCGGAAGCAATTTCCTGATGCGCAGTGCCGGCGGAGTACGTCGGCGCTTTCGCCACAGCCTGAGGCAACATCACAGCATGGGTTGACAGCAGCAACAGGCCACAAAGAGAAAGCTTAAAATTTTTAGTCATTCTTCAATAACTTAAACAGTATTCTGTTAAATGAAAGGGATAGGCATCGGCATTATAATTTACCGCCCTTCCCCACGCACTCATGCAGCAGAAAAAGCTTTGTGACAAATTTTGACAAACGGTTTTGTCAACCCACTGTTTTTTATAGCATTACGTCAGAGACGGTTTTATTTTGCGCATCTGGTTGAGCAAACACAGGCTGACACCGCTAAATATTCCAGCGGTAATTCCACCTACCGCGCCGGACAATAGACAGAATACAAGGTCATGTGCCAACGCGGGAAACCGAGCCAGTTGGACGGAAAAATAGAAACGAGAACAAAACGTCAGCAGCATCAAGCCCAGCGGCCACCATGACCCCGTGCGCTGAAAAACACGTGATTCCGGCAGATAAGCGCCTGACGTTTTCCCCAACATCCACCCGATGCCCAGCCCAACGAGTAACGCCAGCAGAAATCCTCCTGCCGCCGCAAGCGGGAACAGCAGCGTATGAAAAATGGCGCTAACGCCCCACACCATGAAAACAATTGGCACAACCAGCATCCGCGTCAGCGATTGTCGCCTCGGCTGGCTGGCTTTTATTCCGGCATAAATCAGGTAACCCAAAACAATCCACACCCAGTAAGGTGTATGACGCAGAATAATCAGCAGGTCTTCCACGGCAGTAGATTCCTTCCTCAACGGTAACAGTGACGATTACGGCGTGACTTTTGCCTGTTCCAGTGCCTGCTTCACCGCGTTAATCACCCCATGACTCGATAACGTTGCCCCTGTTACCGCATCCACCTTGTCAATATCCTGCTTCTCAATGAGTTCCGGCACGATTTGATCCGTCGCGCTCAGCATCATGGCTTCGGTATCGCCGTGCTTCAACACTTCAGCATTAGCGATCTTTCCGTCTTTAATGCTGACCGTAACCTCAACGTCTGCCGCCTTACCCTGCGCTTTTCCGATATAGCTGCCATCTTTATATTGCGCCACATCGCTACCATGAACAGGCAGAGAAAACACCATCACTACCGTGGCCAACGCCGCCGAAATAGATTTTTTCATCATTTCCCCGTGTGTAAATCGAACACTAAAAACAACAATTCAATAACCAGAAAATAACAGTTAGTTAAAGCCTAATAATTGATAATAGGATTTCGTTTCAATATTATCCAATGACAATTGAAGTCGTATCGCACACTCTATACACCTATCCCTGAGTGCTTTCAACTGGGTTTCATCATCGGTCATTACCGATATTTCTACGAAATAACCCAAGGTCTCAATATAATCGAGCGTAATATGGAAGGCGTCTAAAAAGTAGATGCTGCGGATTTTATGAATTTCAAAAAGGGGCTGATACCCTAACGTCTGTAGCATGCTGTGGGTTTTTTCAAAATCTTCGACATTAACCGCTTCGCAGCGATCGACGCCCGGCCCTTTCACGATCCAGAGCTTAATCCCCGATGGCTCCATGCGGCGCACCCGCATTTTGATATTTTGCTGCCGCAGGCGATTCTCTGCATCATCGTAATAAACGTCGTGCTCTTTATTTTCAAAGACAAAAGCCTCAGGATGAAGGCTAAAAAGCGTATTCCTGAAAACGGCTATATCGTCAATGCGGAATTTAAGTTCAACTTCATATTTCCCTGTGAAATGTTCAACCATGTTCTTTCCCCTCACTGGACTCCCTGAAATAGCATTGAATATCCGCCATATAGAACAGTGTTTTATTACGCTGCCATACGGAAATTCAAGATAATAATGATTCAGTCATCCGCAAAATAGATAATACAGGTAACATAATATGGCTCAGTGGCCGTCCTCTTATCCTCCTTGATTCACGCCTTACGTCCTGTCACAGGCTGTCACCGCGATAGCAATGCCGACCTTGATAATAAAACCGCATTATTACCTTACAACGTCAGATATCCTGAGAGCAATGTCCTGTCAGAGCATACTCATTGACGAATACCTTCGGATATTTCCCAACAAAAAAGCGGTCAGTGCCCTTACTGGACGCTGACCGCCGTTAATAGTAGCTGAGAAGGCAAAAACCGCTAGTTCTTCACGCAACAACCTCAGGTAATAGCAAAATCAGTGCAGAATCGAAGCCGTGATGGTGCATAAACTCACGCAAAATCAGCAACCGGGCAGAGAAAGCGTTCTCAAGCGAAATGCCCTCCCAGACAGCCGGACTCCCCAACATGACACGTTCCAGACGTTTAAATGTCCGTTCCATGTCATCCTGCGGCAGGCGCCAGCCAGCGTCCTCTTTTTCTGCTCCAGAAATCTGAGCGATAGTCACCAAGGCGGGATCAAAAGCAAACAGAGCGGAACCCGCTGGGATATCGTGGCGAATGCGCGTCACTTCATCTTCGACCGCCATGATCGCCAATTCCATTTCGTCTGGCGTTGGAGGAAGGTGCCTGAAAAACGTCGCCGCCGTTTTATCAAAACCGATGGTCAGTTGCAGGGTTATCGATGGGTGTGATGCCGTTCCGCAGACAACCGTCGTCTGCTGTTCGCCAATGCACAGCACCGTTACCGGCGCATCGGGCGCGACGCGCTGTCTGGCAAGCGAGTACACCTGTTGCAGGTTCACCTCATTTTCCATCTCAGCATCCCCTTATTTAGTGCTGATGCCCATGCTGGCAGCAGCGTGCAATACCAGCAATATCAGCGGGTGTGGTGCGACAGCAGCCGCCAATCAGACGCGCCCCTGCCGCTTGCCACTCGGGCAGATACGCCGTCAGCGAGCAGGCCGCATCGTGAGCGCTGCTCCATGTTTTCGTTACCGCATCATACTGCTCGCCGGAATTGGGATAAACCACCAACGGCAAATCTGTCAGTGAAGACAGATGCGTCAACGCGGGCGTCACGTTTTCCAGCGCAATGCAGTTGAGCCCCACGGCAACCACCTGCGCACAGGCATTAACCCACGCCAGCACCGTGCGCAATGGCGTACCGTCGCTGAGGTGTTCGCTGTCACGCAGCGTGAAGGAGAGCCACGCCTGTGCCTGCGGGAACTCCGTCAGTAACGCAATCAGCGCCTCGATTTCCGCAAAAGACGGCAGCGTCTCACAGGCCAGAAGATCCGCTCCCGCCGCCAACAGCGCCGCCATACGCGGCCGATGGAACGCCATCATGTCAGTCTGCGGCAGCTGATAATCACCGCGATACTCCGAGCCATCCGCCAGATAGGCGCCGTATGGCCCGACTGACCCCGCAACCAGCAGCGACCCAGCCTGTGGATTGTCGCGCCAGTAATCATCCCGCGCCTGCGCCGCAAGCTGCACGCTCTTGGCAATTAACGCCAACGACGCCGCTTCACTATAGCCACGCGCCGCAAACCCTTGCGGCGTCGCCTGATAGCTGGCCGTAATCGCGCACTGCGCCCCTGCCTTGAAATAGTCGAGATGAACCTGATAAATCAGCGCCGGGTTTTCAACCAGCACTTTCGCCGACCACAGTGGATCCGTTAAATCACAACCGCGCGCTTCCAGTTCGGTCGCCAGCGCGCCATCCAGCACAATCGTGGGTGCCGTCGCCAGCAGTTCGGTAACCGTATTTTTACGCAATGTCTTCCACTCCCGTTAATCCACGCTTCTTCATTGACTGCGTGAAATAATAAGCACCGTAGCACAGCGCGACAAACGGAATTCCACACCACAGCGCAATTCGCTGGCTGGGATCAAACGCCAGTCCGACGCAGGCCAGTAAGCACAGCAGGAAGCCAAGAATCGGCGTGATGGGGAACCAGGGCGCACGATATTGCAGGTCGGACAGCGGTTTTCCCGTACGGATATGGTGGCGGCGGAACATATAGTGCGAGGCGCAGATGCTCAGCCACACCGCCACCACGGCAAAGCCGGAAATCGCAGACAGCGCCACGTAAACGGTATCCGGTGCGACCACGCTGGAAAACAGCGCCAGCAGCCCGCCCAACATACTGACGGAAATGGCAAAGAGCGGAATGCCACGGCGCGTCAGACGAGAAAAACGGCGCGGCAACGTGCCTTCATTGGACAGCGACCACAGCATACGCCCCGAGGCATACAGCCCTGAGTTAGCGGCGGACAGAATCGCCGTCAAAATCACGAAATTAAAAATATCGGCGGCGTAAGGAATACCAATCTTTTCAAACACCAGAACAAACGGGCTTTTCGCGATACCGGCCTCTTCCATCGGGATTATCGCCGCCAGCACCAGCACCGTCCCCAGGAAAAAAATCACCAGTCGCGCAACGGTCGTACGAATCGCCATCGGCACAACTTTCTGTGGATTCTCGGTTTCCCCTGCCGCAATACCGATCAGCTCCGTACCGGAGAAAGCGAAGTTTACTGCCACCATCGTCATCAAGATCGGCAGGCCGCCGTGTGGGAACCAGCCAGACGCGGTAATGTTCTGGAAGAACGGCGCGGGAGAACCATCCTGCATGGGAATAAAGCCAAACATCGCGCCAGCGCCGAGCACGATAAAAGCAAGGATCGTGACGACTTTAACGATCGAGAACCAAAATTCCCCTTCAGCAAAGAAGCGGGACGACACGATATTCAACAGGTAGATCAGCACACAAAACAGCAGACACCAGGTCCAGACCGGCACCTGCGGGAACCAATACTGCATGCAAAAACCCGCAGCAGTCAGGCTGGAACCCAGCGCGACCGTCCACGTCAGCCAATAGAGCCACGCCACGGTATAGCCCGTAGCCGGGCTAAGATAGCGGGATGCATACACATGGAACGCCCCGGTTTCCGGCATCGCGACGGACAATTCCCCCAGACTCAGCATCACCAAATACACCACCAGCGCACCGATCAGATACGCCAATAGCGTCCCGGCGGCACCCGTCGTGGAAATAATGTAGCCCGTATTAAAAAACAGGCCGGTCCCGATGACGCCGCCGAGCGAGAGCATCACCAGATGGCGAGCTTTCATGGTGCGCTTAAATTGCCCTTCCGAGCCTGGTGCGTGTTGTTCCATGATGACCTTTTATTATAGACGTCTAAACTTCCAGACAGATAGAGTGTTATACCGTCAACCGATTCGTAAAGTAAAGTGCAGGCCGGAAGGGGAGCGATGAAGTGCGTTAAATCTGAACAGCGTGATGAAAACACGAAGAGTGGGAAGGCAAAAGTGGGGAAACGGTGAGCGCCTACGGCTCACCAATCACACGCGCGATGTCTGCCGATGTTTTCAAGGTACGGATCTCGCTGAATAACTCGGTGGCGTCGTCGTACTCTTTACGCAAATAGCCCAGCCACTGTTTGATGCGTGCGACGTGATACATTCCCGTGTCGCCCTGTTTTTCCAACTGCACGTATTTTTGTAGCAGCAGCATGACCTCCGGCCACGGCATACGCGGTTCGTTATACTTAATCACGCGGCTCAGGTTCGGCACATTCAGCGCCCCTCGCCCGATCATCACTGCGTCGCAACCCGTTGTCGCCATGCAGTCCTGCGCACTCTGCCAGTCCCAGATTTCGCCGTTGGCGATCACCGGAATCCGCAATCGCTGGCGGATTTTCCCTATTGCCTGCCAGTTAATGCATTCGGCTTTGTACCCGTCCTCTTTGGTGCGACCATGCACGACCAGTTCGCTTGCGCCCGCTTGTTGCACCGCGTCGGCGATTTCAAACTGGCGATCGCCGGAATCCCAGCCCAGCCGTATTTTCACTGTAACCGGCAGATGAGCTGGCACCGCCTCACGCATCGCTTTCGCGCCCTGATAAATCAGCTCGGGATCTTTTAACAGCGTCGCCCCGCCACCGCTGCCGTTCACCAGCTTGGACGGACAACCGCAGTTGAGATCGACGCCATACGAACCTAGCTCAACGGCCCGCGCCGCATTTTCCGCCAGCCACTGTGGATATTGTCCCAGTAGCTGCACGCGCACCAGCGTGCCGGACGGCGTGCGACTGGCGTGGTGCAATTCAGGGCAAAGGCGATAAAAGGACTTCACCGGCAGACACTGATCCACCACGCGTAAAAACTCGGTGATGCACAGGTCATAATCATTTACTTCAGTCAGCAGTTCTCGCACTAATGAGTCGAGAACACCTTCCATCGGGGCAAGCAGAACACGCATAACGCTACTCGGTAACCATTTTATCGTTAATCACAGCCATTCATTGCACGGCTAAAAAAGCAGGCAATCTTAGGGGGTATTGTACGAGGAACGCAACGGGAAAGATAAGGCAGGACGGGCGCAGAGGTTGCCTCTTGTGAGTATATCATCAATAATTCGTGACGAATTTGAGCCGACACTGTCCTAACGGACCACAACGAAGTGACTATTTATTATGTCGAACATCAAAACTATGCAGAACGTCAAAACCGCTGCGCTGCAACGCCCGCGGCTTTCTCTGCCGAATAATGCCGACAAGCTGCTGCTGCACTCCTGCTGCGCGCCCTGCTCTGGTGAAGTCATGGAAGCCATCACCGCTTCTGGCATCGACTACACCATTTTCTTTTATAACCCTAACATCCACCCGCAGCGTGAATACCTGATCCGCAAAGAGGAAAATATCCGCTTCGCCGAACAGCATAACGTGCCGTTCATCGATGCCGACTACGATACGGATAACTGGTTCGAGCGCGCCAAAGGCATGGAGTGGGAACCCGAACGTGGCATTCGCTGCACCATGTGTTTCGATATGCGCTTCGAGCGCACCGCGCTGTACGCCGCAGAAAACGGTTTTAGCGTCATTTCCAGTTCACTGGGAATTTCCCGCTGGAAAAACATGCAGCAGATTAACGAATGTGGCCAGAACGCCGCGCAGAAATATCCCGGCATCACCTACTGGGATTACAACTGGCGCAAAGGCGGCGGTTCATCGCGCATGATCGAAATCAGCAAGCGCGAACGTTTCTATCAACAGGAGTATTGCGGCTGCATTTATTCTCTGCGCGACTCCAACAAGCATCGAAAATCACAGGGACGCGATATTATTCGCATCGGTAAACTGTATTACGGCGACGAAGCCGAATAACCGCACCACACCAGAGCCCGTAGAGCGGTAGTAACGGATAGATCGTAAAGACGCTGTAAATACATCCCTGTACGCTCGGATTGCGCCATCCCTGGCGCAAACGCTTTACTCTTCTATTCCGTTACTACCGTTTTCGTTCGACAAATAAGTTTGTCAACGGTCTGAGTCCGGCACAGCACGTGCCGGACTTTCTGCGTCTTACTTCTTCACATCGACCTGATAGAAAATATGCTTCCCGAATGGATCGATTTCATAGCCGGTCACTTCCTTGCGGACTGGCTCAAAGATGGTGGAATGCGCAATCATGACGGCCGGAGCCTGATCGTGCATCATCTGCTGTGCCTGCTTGTACAGGGCAATACGCTGTTCATGATCCTGCGACGCCCGCGCTTCGGTAATCAGTTTATCAAACGGTGCGTAACACCATTTTGCTGAGTTGGAACCGCCGTTAGCAGCTGTGCAGGTAAAGAGCGGTCCGAAGAAGTTATCAGGATCGCCCGTCGCCGTTGTCCAGCCCATCAACGCGGCCTGATGCTCTCCTCCTTTCACTCTTTTCAGGTATTCCCCCCATTCGAAGGTGACAATTTTGGCCTGCACGCCCACCTTCGCCCAGTCAGCCTGAATCATCTCCGACATCCGGCGGGCGTTCGGGTTATACGGGCGCTGTACCGGCATCGCCCACAGTTCGATCGTGGTGCCTTCCGCCAAGCCCGCTTCTTTCAGTAATGCTTTGGCCTTCTCGGGATCGTAGTCATAATCCTTCAGTTCACTATCCGCACTCCAGACGCCCGGCGGCAGCAGGTTTTTCGCCGCCGTGCCCGTTCCCTGGAAAACGGCTTCGATAATCGCCGGTTTATTAATCGCCATCGTTAACGCCTGCCTCACTTTCACGTTATCCGTCGGCGCTTTTTGGGTGTTGAACGACAGGAAACCGGTGTTCAACCCGGCCTTTTGCATCAGCACGATATCCTTGTTCTCTTTCATGCGCGGCAGGTCGGCAGGATTAGGGAACGGCATCACCTGACATTCATTCTTCTCCAGCTTGGCATAACGCACGGAGGCATCCGGCGTGATGGTGAAAATCAGCCGATCCAGCTTCGCTTTGCCTTCCCAATAGGCGGGAAACGCCTTAAACAGAATGCGGGAATCTTTTTGATACTGCGCTAATTCAAAAGGCCCAGTACCAATCGGCTCCATATCCACACGCTCCGGCGTCCCGGCTTTGAGCATCGCGTCGGCATATTCCGCAGAGAGGATAGACGCGAAGTACCAGGCTAAATCGGCCAGAAACGGCGCTTCTGCATGGGAGAGCGTAAAGCGCACCGTATGGTCGTCCACTTTTTCGATGCTCTGAATCAGCGAGCCAAAGGCCAGACTTTCAAAATTGGCATAGGTGCCTTTCGAGACGCTGTGATAGGGGTGTTGCGGGTCTTTTTGCCGCATGAAGGAGAAAATCACGTCGTCGGCGGTAAAATCACGTGAGGGTTTGAAAAATTTGTTGCTCTGGAACTTCACGCCTTTGCGCAGATGAAAGGTATACACGCGTCCATCGGCACTGATGTCCCAACGCTCTGCCAGACTCGGTATCAGCTCCGTAGTACCCACTTTAAAATCCACCAGGCGGTTATAAATCGGTACCGCGCTGGCATCCACGCTGGTGCCGGAGGTGTAAAGCTGCGGGTTAAAATTTTCCGGCGATCCTTCAGAGCAGTACACCAGCGTATTCGCCGAGGCCGCTGAGGCGAGCGCCAGCGTCAACGCTGCCAGCGTAAATCGTATTCCTGTTTTTTTCATTCCAGTCCTCACTTGTAGTGTCATTCGTTTCCCATTTAGTGTTGTTCGTGCCCCGTTTACTGCATTTGCTTTCTGACTGCCACTGTCTGAAATAGAAAAGCATGGCAATAAAATGACAAATAAAACCCTCGAATGAAATAATTTCTACGTTAGGATAATAATCAACGCTATTACTGAATAAACGTACTGAATAAAAAGGATTCGTTATGACAGACAGTCTGGCTCATCAGCTCAGCACGCGTTTTTACCGTTACCTCGCCGTCACCAGCCAAAGCGATGCCAGTTCGACAACGTTGCCCAGCACCCCAGAGCAACATGAGATGGCGCGACTGCTGGCAGACGAACTGCTTGCGCTGGGTCTGCAAGACGTAGTGATTGATGAGCATGCCACCGTAACCGCCGTGAAGCCGGGCAACTGTCCGTCCGCCCCGCGCATCGGTTTTATTACCCATATCGATACGGTGGACGTCGGCCTGTCGCCGCATATTCATCCGCAGACGCTGCGCTTTACCGGCGAGGACCTGTGCCTGAATGCCGAACAGGACATCTGGCTGCGCACGGCGGAACACCCGGAAATTCTGCCGTATGTCGGGCAGGACATTATATTCAGCGATGGCACCAGCGTACTCGGCGCGGATAACAAGGCTGCCGTTACCGTGGTGATGACGCTCATGGAGAACCTGACCGACACGACGCCGCACGGCGATATCGTAGTGGCCTTTGTGCCGGACGAAGAAATTGGGCTGCGTGGTGCGAAAGCGCTCGATCTCAAACGCTTCGATGTCGATTTTGCCTACACCATCGACTGCTGCGAACTGGGTGAAGTAGTGTATGAGAACTTCAATGCGGCCTCGGCGGAAATTCGCTTTACCGGCGTGCCAGCGCACCCGATGTCGGCAAAAGGCGTGCTGGTCAATCCGCTGCTCATGGCGCACGATTTTATCAGCCAGTTTGATCGCCAGCAGACGCCGGAGCACACCGAGGGGCGTGAAGGCTATGTCTGGTTTAACGATCTGACGGCAAATGCCAATGAAGCGAAGCTCAAAGCGTCTATCCGCGATTTTGATTTAGCCACGTTTGAACAACGTAAACAGCAGATCGCCGCAATTGCCGACAAGATTGCTGCCCAATATCCGACGGGCAGCGTGACCTATACCCTCACCGATATCTACAGCAATATCAGCAACGCCATCACTGACGATCGCCGGGCTATCGACCTGCTGTTTGCCGCACTGGACACACTGGGCATTGAGCCTAAAGTAACGCCGATGCGTGGCGGCACGGACGGCGCTGCGCTGTCCGCCAAAGGGTTGCTGACACCGAACTTCTTTACCGGCGCGCACAATTTCCACTCGCGGTTTGAGTTTTTACCCGTGCCGTCATTTGTGAAATCGTATGAAGTGGCATTGCATTTATGCCTGCTGGCGGCGAAATAATCACGTTCAGAAAAGAACGAGGCGGACACCTGTCCGCCTCGGTAAAACATACCTATTTCTGCGCCAGCCGCAGCACCGACGGCGCCAGGCCGTATTCCTTATTTACGATCAGGCTTTAGCCGACTATCAAACTGGAACGGTATAGATTCTGCCCTCTGAATGATCCCGTAGAAATCTGGGTGTTCTGGGTTCAACAGGTAGTTATACTCCACGGGCGATAGCGCGCTGGGGACTCGCAACGCTATCGAACCTTTGGTAAAGATCCACGCATCACCGTATATAGCCAGATCTGGCGGCGCTTCTTCAGCAGCCCAGTTGTCTGGCAATTCGTCCATATCGGCACTCTGAATCTGATCTTCAGGCACCTCGATACGCATTAGCGTGTAATAATCCAGGATCTGCGCTGCATGCAGATGTACCAGCGTCTCCAGCATCGTAAGCGATGCGGTTTCTGATACATAAACCATTGAGGTGCCAACACTGTTCCAGAGGCCTCCAGCCTCTTTTGCTCCGTATCCCGTCCAGGCTGTAGAAAGATACTTTGTCTTTGTAAGCCGATAGAGAATCAAGAGAATGAGATGAACGCATCCCAACTATTTGACGAGTAGCACAGAGGCTGAAAGACGGGGTGTGGAGCCTCGCAGATTTCCGGCATCATCGTGCCTATAACGGGATACTCATCGTTCCCCTGACTGGAGACTCCACACATGAATAACTATACCCCTGTTGGCGTTGATATCGCAAAACACCTGATTCAGGTTCACTTCATCGACAAACATCGCGGCGAAGTGGTGGATAAACAGCTGCGACGTCAGGATGTTCTGACCTTCTTCAGCAACCGTGAACCCTGCCTGATTGGTATGGAAGCCTGTGGCGGCTCTCAGCACTGGGCCCGGGAGTTGAAGAAACCTGGTCATCAGGTTCGCCTGCTTCAGGCGAAATTCGTCAAAGCCTTCCTGATGGGCAACAAGAACGATGTCATGGACTCCCGCGCCATATGGATGGCGGTCCAGCAACCGGGACGGGGGATAGCCGTAAAGAGCGAAGAGCAGCAGGCCGTTCTGGCACTGCATCGCATGCGCCGCCAGTGGGTGAAGTTCCGCACCGCGCAGACCAATGCCCTGCATGGCTTACTGCTCGAATTTGGTGAAACAGTACGCAAAGGACGTACCGCGCTGGACAAGGCTCTGCCCGTGGCGCTGGAGAGGCTGAAAAACCGCCTGCCGCTGTTCCTCATCGCCCAGATTGAAGAGCAGCACCGTCGCTTGAGTGAGCTGGATGCTCAGATTAACGGCATTGAGCAACAACTGACGGCGCTGGCGAAACAGAACGAGACCTGCCGACGGCTGATGGCTATACCCGGCGTAGGGCCACTGATAGCCACGGCGGCGGTGGCTACGATGGGCGAGGCTCATGCGTTCCGGTCGGGACGGGAGTTCGCGGCCTATGTCGGACTCGTCCCAAAACAGACCGGCACTGGCGGCAAGGTTCGCCTGCTGGGGATAAGCAAACGCGGTGACACCTACCTGCGTACGCTGTTTATCCATGGAGCGAGGGCAGCGAGCCTGTTGGCGAAAGAGCCGGGACCGTGGATAACGGAGTTAAAGAAACGGCGGCCTGGCGCAGCGATATTCTATCGTCTACGCCGTCTGACCGCACAGCCAGCCACGGCAAAATAACGCGATAAAAAAGGAGCCGCTGAAGCTCAACTGATAAGGCAGGTAATCTCCTTTCAGCGTAAACGCCATTTTCACCATCTGATAACGCACCAGATTGTACGTCAGTAGCACGCCCCACAACTCCTGCCTCACCATTTCCGGCAGTCTGCTCCGTAAATGCCACCTGTTACCCAGCAAGCCTTGTTTCGCCTCGCGATATCCCAACTCGATTTCCCATCGGTGAGCGTAAAGGGCGTTCACCTCCGCCGCCGGATAACGCATCGGGTCCGTCAGTGACGTCAGCACCTCTCGCGTTTTTCCTTCTATCGTCTTCGTTAACAACCGCGCTGTGATGCTCTCCGGCAGCGTCGCCCATTGTTTACGCGCCTGCGGCGATGTCTTTATCCGTACCAGTCTGTCTTGCCTGCCCAGCTTGCTTATCACTTCGTATTGCGTATTTTTCTTCAACGGCGTGCCGGAGCGATCAGCGATATCCATGAGATTAACGATGTGGGAAAGAGGACGCTGATTGAATACGGCCATGCCAATAACCAGCCACACCATGGACTCAAGGGGAAGTTTTCGCTTGCGCAGCGTGACGGTATCAGTGAGCGTTAATGCCTGTTCAATCATGCTAACGGGCAGGTAAGGTATTTAGTAACGAATTAAACGACATAACATTAATTCGCGAATTCATATTAAACGTCTGGCGAGAAAAAAATCCATTTTTTTGTTCATATTAACGACATGAAAACCCATCATTTATTATATTAAAATAAATTTTTTATAACTAATCATTATAAAATTATATTGTTTTTATTTATAAATTTCTCTTTGTTTTGAGGGAACTTCTTCAGATAAAAAACCACCTAAAATTAGGGTGGAAATAAAAAACACTCTAACATTAAACATTGAAATTAATAGTTAAATTAAAAATACACCTACGGAGTTACATCATGCCCATGAAAATTAACAATACGGTAATACAAAATAAGAATATAGAGTTGAGTACTGGAGGGGAAAAAGAAATAGAAAAAAAAGATGTTGGGAATCAAAAAAAAGATGCATCTTCTTCTCATTCTGGGCAGATTACCCCTTGGCCTGCACGTAATCCTAATATAAAAAATGCAACCCCGGATGATATAAAAAGAAAGTCATTGAATCAAACGAATTTTCAACAGATTACATATCCAACTGATCTAAATAAAAAAGCTGACCCCAATATTATTAGTGCAAAAAATTATGGACAGAAAGCAGATGATACTCAGTTTTCACTAAGACAAAAATTACAAGAAAAAGAGGCAACTGGACTATTCAAGAATGCAGTAGATATTGTAATGAATCGCAATATGGAACTGGAGCGTCTTGGCGCCTTTACAGCAACATCCAATATGAATTCGCCTCACAATGGAGCACATTTCTGGAGTGGTAGCAGCATGCAGGACGGTAAAGTTGTGCATTCTGCAATGCTGACGGCTCAGGAGATGGCAAAAAAGACGGGGGGAGTGACGTTAGAAATGACGGAAGGAGGCCATGCATTGCATAACTATAGCGGTGAGGAAGATAGCTTTTCTTTTATAAAAGAAAGATTTAAATATACTGATGGGACAGCATCAAGCAATGATAGTTATTCAGTCAAAAAGGATATTATAGAAAAAGGTGTCAATAGCACTGGAATTGACATGATGGCAGAAACGGGACTAAACAAGACAGATGCTAAGGAGTACATCTCATCATCAAAACATTCCACTCCACATATTCTTTGGGACATAATGTCAATGCGTTATGCAGATAAAGTTACAGGGGAAGCTACATCGATACATGCTGTATCAGAAAACGATCCCTATGTTCAAAGTGATGCTTTCCAGAAAAATACATGGAACGCTAAAGAGCGCCCTGCATTGGAAAAAAACAATATTCCAATAAAAGAGTTATTTTCTGAACAATTGCAAGGTGAATTAGTGGAACCTTATGAGGTTAAAAAAACAAATTGGTCAAACACTGGTGGGTTCATTGGGAATATAAAAGATGATGGAAATAATAAGTAAATAAACGCTAGACTCTAAATAATCCAGTATATACCCGTCATACTTCAAGTTGCATGTGTTGGCCGCGTTCAGTCACCCGAATAATTTACCCGTGTAAGCTCATCGGGATTCCCTCGCTTGCAGCCTTCCTGAAACTAGAATTATTTAGGGTAGAGTGTTCATTCCATTAAAGGTGATCGTTCAGGCGATCACCGGAAATGCTAATAATAGCATTAAGAGTTTGTTGTCAAATAATTTTGCATAATAGTCGAACTGTTGAAGGGAATTATTGGCTGGCGAAGCTATTGAGTAGCCAGTTATCTCTACATTATGTGATGACAGTCGATGGGCAACAAAAATAGTAGACTGGACAAATTATGAGCATTGTCATTTCTGTATTTCTCGATTATGAAGAAAAATGATTAGGTGGAACATGTTCAACAATGCTCTTAGTTTGACAATAATTCTGTTTATTTAAGTGTGGATTTAGAGGGAAACACAGTGATGAGGTCCCCGAAGGGATACCTGTCACCGTGGTACCCCTCGGTATCTTGATTCTTAAACGTTCGGCATTAGTCGTCTGGCTCCCTATCGTTTTTACTTGTCCGCTGGCTTACTGCGATTTTGCGGACGTGGCGCACGGCGTTGTCCTTCGCCATTGCCCTTATTACTTTTATTGCCGCTATTACCACCCCAAGGGCTGTCGCTATTGCCGCCTGCTTTACGCGACTGACGATTGCCATCGGCCGAGCGGCGTTCACTCTGACCTTGACTACGCTCAGACTGCCCGGACGGCGCACCAGACTGCGCACGAGGAGACCCGTTACGCGCTCCACCGCCGCCACGGTTGCCCTGACGGCCATTCACAATCGGCTCGGCCTTGATAGACGGATCAGGCTCATAGCCCTCAATAGCGATACGCGGAATCTCGCGCTTTAGCAGGCGTTCAATGTCACGCAACAGCTTGTGCTCATCCACACAGACCAGCGACAAGGCTTCACCCGTCGCTTCCGCACGACCGGTACGGCCAATACGGTGAACATAATCTTCCGGCACGTTTGGCAGCTCATAGTTCACCACGTGCGGCAGTTGGTCGATATCCAGACCGCGTGCGGCGATATCCGTGGCAACCAGCACGCGAATACTACCATCTTTGAAGTTCGCCAGCGCACGCGTACGCGCCCCCTGACTTTTATTACCGTGGATAGCCGCAGCGGTAATACCGTCTTTTTCCAGCAGCTCAGCGAGGTGGTTAGCGCCGTGTTTAGTCCGGGTAAAGACGAGTACCTGCTGCCAGTTGTTTTCACCAATCAGCTGTGACAGCAGTTCACGCTTGCGGCGCTTATCGACAAAATGCACGTGCTGCGTCACCAGTTCAGACGGCGTATTACGACGCACGACTTCAACCGAGGCGGGATTGGTCAGCAATTTGTTCGCCAGCGCTTTGATCTCATCAGAGAAGGTGGCGGAGAACAGCAGATTTTGGCGTTTAGCTGGCAGCTTCGCCAGTACACGACGAATATCGTGAATAAAGCCCATGTCCAGCATGCGATCCGCTTCATCCAGCACCAGAATTTCAATCTGTGACAGGTCAACGGCGTTCTGATGCTCCAGATCGAGCAGACGCCCCGGTGTCGCCACCAGAATATCCACGCCGCCACGCAGTTTCATCATCTGCGGGTTAATGCTCACACCGCCAAATACGACCAGTGAACGCAGGCGCAGATACTTGCTGTACGCCTTCACATTCTCATCAATCTGCGCGGCCAGCTCACGGGTTGGCGTCAGGATCAGCGCCCGTACCGGACGGCGGCCTTTCCCTTTATGCAGCGCTTCACGGCTGGTCAGCAGTTGCAATAACGGCAACGTAAAGCCCGCCGTTTTACCCGTACCCGTTTGTGCGCTGGCCATTAAATCGCGTCCTTCCAGCACCACAGGAATCGCCTGACGCTGTACAGGGGTAGGATCGCGATAACCCTGCTCTTCAATCGCGCGCAGAATATCGGCACTCAAGCCGAGAGAATCAAATGACATAAAAAGAACAACTCCAGATCCGCTCTGACCGGACAGCAGCCGGTGTAGTTTTCAGAGGGTCAGTAAGGCGGGTTTGACGGGCCACTATTAACGTAACAACTCATATAACCATTTACGTAAAACAACGACATACGCAACAACCACGATGAACGGGCACAACTACGGTGCATGACTGCCGACGATTGTAGCAGAGATTATGAGCACTAAGGGATTTTTATCTACGGTAGTGCACTTTTTCGCTATCGGCAGCCCGTCACCGCGGCAAGAGTATGAATGAGCGCGTTAAATGCGCTTTTGCCCGCGCTTCTCTGGGCGCAATAAGGGGCAATTTTGGCAGTATTCCTGTGGCTGCGACGCCTTGTAATAAAAACAGCAGGTGCGGCGAAAGCGCACGTCACGAAAGCTCACCGAGCGCCCCGCCACCGGAACCCGCGTTTTCGCCCGAAAGAACGGTCTTAGCGGATTCTCATCGCAGCCGAAACGTTCACCGGGCGCAGCCAGTAAGGCGTCAAAGTCCTGCTGCACCTGCTGTGCCAGCGTCATTCCCGGTGCACACATCGCCGCCGGATCGTCCCACTCAATACGCTGTTCATATAATGAAAACACCCGCACCGCGACGTTCTCCCACAAGATGCGCAGCGGCGCGCCCGACACCGTCGACAGCGTATGCAGAATCGGTGACAAATGCTGAGCAAACAGCGTGTCGAACAGGCTATCGCGCCATGCCTCCCGCGTTCCCCACTCCGGCTGGGAGACGGTGAGATCGTAAAGCGGCATGGTCGACGTCCACAGGCGGTCGTGCCCGAATTCCAGCACGCTGTTATCCAGCGTCATATTCAGCCCTTTGTTATATACCGACAGGGCGTACAGACTGGAGGCCGTGGTTAAGAACCCGATGCGCTTTGCCAGCAGCGAGGCAGCAATCTTGTGTGATGGCGACAGCAGTAACGGCGTCAGCGTTGCCAATAACCCGCGGCAATAATCAGGATCTAACACTCTGCGACTCGGGCAGCTCTCCTGCCCTGTCCGCTGTGTGGCATCCGTTAATTGCAGTGTGCCGGAGAGCATCGTCCACTGCTGCGGCGTCAGACGATTAGCCGACATCGGCTACCGTATCCACCGCTTCACGCCCAAACGGAATACACAGCGGCGTACCGAAGAACGGATCGTCAATGATGCGGCAGTTCAGGTTAAACACCGTTTTTACCGTGGCTTCGGTGAGAATGTCACGCGGATTGCCCTGCGCAAACACCGTTCGATTATGGACGGCCACCATGTGATGCGCATAGCGACACGCCAGATTCAAATCATGCAGCACCATCACGATGGTTTTCTGCTGTTGAAGGTTCAACTCCCGTAGCAAGTCCAACACCTCCATCTGATGCGCCAGATCGAGATAAGTCGTGGGTTCATCCAGCAGGACGATATCCGTATCCTGCGCCAGCGTCATCGCGATCCAGACGCGCTGGCGCTGCCCGCCAGACAACGAATCCACCGCACGATCCTTTAATGCCAGCACGCCGGTGCTGCGCAACGCCTGCAGCACTTTTTCTTCATCCGTTGTCGACCACTGCTTCAGCCACGACTGGTGTGGGTAACGCCCCATTTTCACCAATTGATAGACCGTCAGACCTTCGGGCGCGGTCGGCGTTTGCGGAAGAATCGCCAGTGATTTCGCTACCTCAACGGTGGATTGCCGATGGATATCCGCTCCGTTGACAATAATCGTCCCGCTCGCGGGTTTCAGCAGACGGGCAAACGACTTCAATAGCGTGCTCTTGCCGCAGCCGTTGCTACCCACCAGCACCGAAATCTTCCGAGCTGGCAGCGTGATATCCAGCGCATCGATCACAACCTGCTTTTCGTAGCTCAGCGTCAGCGACTGGCTGGCAATCGCCTCGCAGTTAGTATGGGGGATGCATGTTGGCTGCACATTCTCTGGCATAATCTTGCAATCTCAATAGCGTTGCCGAAGCAATAAATAGATAAAGAAAGGCGTCCCAAGTACGGAGATAAAGATGCCGGCAGGCAGATCCAACGGCAGGAATGCCGTACGGCCAAGTAAATCAGCCACCATCACTAATAAGCCGCCCGTCAGTGCCGATACCAGCGCCAGACCGGGAAATGAACGGCTCGCCAGCTTTTTCGCAATATGCGGTGCCAGCAGGCCGACAAACGCCATCGCGCCCGCATAGGCAATCGCCGCGCCTGCCAGCGCGACGCTCAGCGTCAGCAACGCCAGCCGAATGCGTCCGACAGACTGACCGACACCGCAGGCCAGCGCATCATCCAGCTCATGCACGTTAACGTGCCGCGCCAGCCCCACCAGAAACGGTGCACCGAGCAGCAGCCAACCCGCCAGTGCCGATACCTGCTGCCACTGCGCGCCATAAATACTGCCCGTCAGCCACACGTAGGCTGTCAGCGTGGTGCCTATCGGGCTAAACACCAGCATCATCGTCACCGCCGCACCCATAATAGCGGACAGCCCAACGCCAACCAGCACCAGCCGCAGCGGCGAAGCGCCCTGCTTCCACGCCAGCAGATAAATAGCGACAGCAGTGATCCACGCCCCGCCCATTGCTGCCAGCGGCAGCCAGCGCTGGCTTACCGCCGTCGCCAGGAACGAGAGGAAGAATACCGCTGCTGCCGATGCGCCGCTGGTAATCCCCAGAATATCCGGCGAGGCCAGCGGATTGCGTACAATGCTTTGCAGAATCAAGCCGGATATCGCCAGCGCGCCCCCCACCAACAGCGCTAACAGCACACGCGGCAAGCGCAGGTCGTTGACGATAAAGTGCACGCCGCTGTCTGCCTTTCCCAGCAGCGCCGACGCCACCTGCGCAGGAGACATCACCACCTCACCCAGCGACAGCGAGAGAAACATGACGGCTAACACCACCAGCAGGAGCGAGAGCGCCACCGCAGAGGTACGGCGATCAATCTGGCGCGAAATATTGCCCACACGCATGGTCCACACCTTACCCATGTCGCATCCCCTTTCTCGCCAGATAAATGAAGAACGGTGCGCCTAGCAGCGCCGTCATCGCGCCGACTGGCACTTCCTGCGGCACGATCAGTAAACGTGCAACAACATCGGCCAGTAGCAGCAATGAGGCACCAAAAATGGCGCAACCGGGCAACAGCCAGCGGTGATCGGTTGACAGCACGCGACGCACAATATGCGGCACAATCAGCCCGATAAAACCAATATTCCCGGCTATCGCCACCGCACCACCTGCCAGCCCGATCACGCACAGCCCGGACAATCCTCGCACCAGCGCCGTTCGCTGCCCCAATCCTTTGGCAATCTCGTCGCCCGCCACCAGAATATTCAGGTGACGCGCCAACAGCAGCGTAAGGAATAGCGCGATGACAAAGTACGGCAGGAGCGGTAACAGCATCGACAGGTTACGACCGGACACTGAACCGGCCAGCCAGAACAGCATGCTGTCCAGTCCGTCCTGATTGATCACCAGCAGCGCCTGCGTGAACGAAATAAACAGTGCGCTAATCGCGGCACCGGCCAGCACAATGCGTAAATGGCTGGAACGCGCATTGCCCAGCGTTCCCAACACGTACACCATCACTCCAGCAACGGCCGCGCCCAGATAGGCCGTCCACGCCAGCGCGATCTGCGAAGAAAAAGTCAACAGCGAAGACAACAGAACAACAGAAAACATGGCTCCGGCGTTAATACCGAATATCCCCGGCGAGGCCAGCGGATTACGCGTCAACGCCTGCATTAAGGCTCCCGCTACGGCAAGGCTGGCACCGACGACGATGGCAATCACCGTTCTCGACAGTCGCGTCGTCAACACCAATATCTGGTCGATCTGTTGCGGATCGTAATGGAACAGCGCGTTGAACACCGCCCTGAACGAAATCGTCGTTTGCCCCAGCATCAAGCTGGCGATGATACTCAGCAACAGTAATGCAATACCCGCTGCCGTCACGATGCACTTTCTCATCGCGTCTGACTCTCCTTTGTGCCATCGGTTTTTTTGCCAGCAGGCTCCATGTTGCCAGCGAACTGCCGCTCAATATCGTCCAGCATGTTATTCGCGCCCAAAATACCGCCAGACAGGCTCCAGGCTACGTTATCCACCGGATACACCTGTTGCTGCTGAAGCGCATGCAGCCGTTGCCAAAGCGGGTGCGCCTGCCAATCCCGGTAATTCTGCTCGACCGCGGGCTTGCCTGAACGCAGCAGCACAAAGAACAGATCGGCATCCACCACCGGAATGCTCTCTTTACTGGTGAGCTTTTGCATCACACCTGCTGTGTAGCTTTCCGGCCGCGACCAGACAAAGCCGATCTCCGACAGCACCGATCCGGCAAAGCTGGCGGGCAGGTAGCTGCGCATGTGATCTTCACGGAATTCGAGAATGGAAACGCTGAGCGGCCAGCGTTCACCGAATCGCGCTTTTAGCCGATCGCGCAGCGCATCCACGCGCTGATTCCAGTGGGATAAAATCTCGCGCGCCTTATCTTCCCGGTTCAACGCCACGCCCATCATCTGTACCGTTTCTTTAAATTCAGAGACCTTATCCAGCGCAATCGTCGGCGCGATCTGCGCTAGCAGGCCGTAGATCTTCTCATGCCGAAACGCCGATGCCACAATGAGATCGGGCTTGAGTAACGCGATGGTTTCCAGACTGGGCTGCGTTTCCAGCCCAACCAGCGTCACGCCCTGCAATGCGGGGCGAAGGTAGCGATAAATCGGTTTCTCCGTCCACGATTCCACGACGCCAATCGGTTGGATTCCCAGCGCCACGGCAGAATCCGTCGCCCCCTGAAACAGCGTCACGACACGTAGCGGCGTCCCCGTCACGGTGGTCACGCCCAACGCATGGCGAATCTGACGCGGCGGTTCAGCCGCTTGTACCAACGCCACCAACAGAAAGCACGACAGGACGGCCAGCGTAAGACGCTGCCTTGTTGCTGAATGGAGGACGTGATTAAAGTAGTTACGCTTAGAAATCAATCGAATAACCCAGTGTCACCGTACGACCGCGCCCGGAGAAATAGCGCGTGTTGTTATTAAGTCCAGCCTGCGAATAGTAGGTGATGTATTGCTTATCCAGCAGGTTAGCCACCGCGACATTGAGGCGGCCATATGGCAATTTATACCCCACCGCCGCATCCATCAGCAGGTAGCCGTCAAACGCCAATCCCGCATCGTCAAAGCTGCGACTGAAAGCATAATTCGCCTGTACAAACGAGCTCCATTGATCATTCCAGTTCGCCGACCAACTGGCGATGACCCGATCCGGCGCAATATTCAGGCCGTTGAATTTTGTATCCACTTTGCCGTCTTTATTGTCGTCATATTTTCCTTCGCTGTGCGCATAGGAAGCATTAACTTTGTGCTGTTCGTTGATCTGATAGCCCGCGGTCACTTCAACACCACGAATCTGTGTGCGCTGGCGTTCGGACAAAAATACGCCACCACTCTCCGTCACGTTTTCGCCCAGTTTCGATTTGGACTCATAATAGCTGGCTTCAAAATCAAACTTATCCCGCTTAAAACGGAACCCTGTCTCTACATTATCCGTCACAATAGGCTTAAAACCGTCAAAGTTTTTCAGACTAACGCCTGAACGTTTGATGGTCCGCAACGCACGACCCACATCCGGCATACCGAACCCTTCCGAGTAGTTGGCAAACAGACTCAGCGAATCTGTCGCCGCATAGATGATACCCGCGTTATACAGCGTTTCATTAAATTTCGGACTACCGCCTTGTACCGTCACACCATTGTTAGACGCTAGCGTTTGGTAGTCGCCGACCTTCAGTTTGGCGATTTCATGACGAATGCCAGCATGCAGCGTGACATTATCCAGCAGTTGATACTCCCCCTGAATAAAAGGGGAATAGTTGGTGTATTCTGTTTCCGGTACATAGGTACGCTGGGTCAGGTAGAGATCCTGCTTCCCTTTATCGTACAGGGTATCGAAACCGACCGTAATTTTCAGCGTATCGTCCAGTAAATCGTCCTTGGTCAACGCCAGCTTGGTGCCGTACTTATTGGCGACGGAGCGAGATTGATCATACAGCGACCCTCTAGGCGCTATCGCAGGATCTTGAAACGTACTCGAGTTCGTCGCACCAAATAATGCTTCATAGCGCTGGTTAAAAAGCAGAGCCGACAGTTTCATTCCTGCAAGATCATGGTTTTCGTAAGTAAAGCCGGTCGTCCATATGCTGTTATGGGGTGCTTCACCCCGTGGAGTACCCCGAACTGACGTCGTCGGGAGCCCCTGGCTACGGATACCATCCACGCTCAGATAGTTATTCTCATTTTTAATGTTATAGCGGTTCACGCTCAGTTGGATACGTTGATAGTCATCCAGCCAGTAACCCACTTTCCCCATAAAATCGTAGGCTCGCGAATCCATCGTGTCGCCCTGTGTGTTATCCACGCCGACAGGCCGATTATTGCCGTCCAGATACAACCCCTGATTCTCATAGCCAATTGAGAACAGGTAGTCGAGATAGTCCTCGCGTCCATCGACTCGATAAGTGGTTTTATAGCTGGCGGTTTCGCCACGAATCTTTTCCGTTGGAAGCGTAGTCTGTACGTTGACATGTTGATTAAATGAACCGTTTTCCGGCCGACGGGTAATGATGTTGATTACCCCGCCCGTCGCGCCCATCCCGTTGGTGGCGTTCGCGCCGTGAATCACTTCTACGCGTTCAACCATCGAAAAATCGATAGTGTGCATTTCACGCCCAGTCGGACGCAGCGGGTTGGATTGCGGAATACCGTCGATCATTACCAGCGGCGCACGGCCGCGGAAGGTTTCACCGCTGCCGCTCATTTTCTGACGGCTGGGGGAGAATGAAGGCAGTAGATTGCTCAGAATTTGCGACGAGTCAGAGGTGACCTGCATCTGCTGCTCAATTTGCTCTTTGGTAATCACCGTGACCACCTGCGGCGCTTTCTGCTGCTGGATGCTCGAGCGTGAAGCGGTAATCACCATCTCATCACCGCTCGCCTCATCCTTTTTCGTCGTGTCATCCTGTGCATACGCCGGAGCAATCAGCACGCATGGCATCAATGCGAGTAAAGTGCGCATCTGGTTCACTGTCCTTCCCCTTTGGTTATGTATCCAACCGTCAATAAAAGTCACCGCCTGTGCCGAGATGCTTAACTGGAAACGACCACCTCGGCACAGACAAAAAAATGCCAAAATGCTGCGCTTCACGCGAAACATCTTGGCGGGTTATTACCGGCTCAGGCATTAAACACAGAGGTTTTCCACCCTGTGCACTGCATCAATGCCGCCAGCTCGCTATGTAATTGCTAATAACAATTATTATCATTCAATAAAATAAATTACAATAGCGCCGATTTATTTTCACTTTTTTAACAAAATGAAGGTGTTGTGCCAGATAGGGGCGGGTATGTCTGACGGTATTCGCCGGATGCCGTGCATTTTTGTGAAACAGATCACGCTAAATCACCATAAAGACCTGTAACTCGTCATATTATTAATCACTTAGATCAATAAGAGACTCCGACACCGCTTAACGGCCTGCGGGATCGCTGCTGCCGTATCCCCTGCCGCTGACCAACAAAGGAATCATGCGTGATGAAGAAGAGAAAACTGGCGTTCGCTGCCCTCGTTCTTGTCCTGCTCGGTGCAGGTTATGGCTTTTATCACCACCAGCAACAGCAGGAAAAACCGTTAACGCTCTACGGCAATGTGGATATCCGTACCGTCAATCTGGCCTTCCGTGTTGGCGGCAGAGTGGCCGAGTTGAACGTTGATGAAGGTGATACGGTGCAGGCAGGCCAGCCGCTGGCAACGCTTGATGCCGCGCCCTATCAGAATGCACAACATCAGGCGCAGGCGAACCTTGCCAGTGCTCAGGCACAGCTCCAACTGGCGCAGGAAGGTTATCGACAGGAAGAGATCGCGCAGGTGCGCTCTCAGGTTGCCCAGAGTCAGGCTGCCTATGATTACGCCAACAGTTTCTACCAGCGTCAGCAGGGGCTGTGGGATAAACGCGCTATTTCTGCCAACATGCTGGATGATGCCAGAACGTCACGTAGTCAGGCGCTGGCGACGTTACAGGCGGCAAAAGACAAGCTGAGCCAGTTCGAGCGTGGCAATAGACCACAGGAAATCGCCGCCGCGCAGGCAGCGGTGGCGCAGGCCTCAGCCGGACTGGCACAGGCGGAATTGGATAAACAGGATACCGAATTGCTGGCGCCGTCTCCCGGCGTAATCCTCACCCGCGCCGCTGAAAAAGGCAGCATGCTGGCGGCGGGCAGTACCGTTTTCACCCTTTCTCTCACTCGCCCGGTTTGGGTACGCGCCTATGTGAGCGAGAAAGATCTCGGCCGCGTCGTACCCGGTAGTCAGATGCTAATTTACACCGATGGGCGCCCCAATCAGCCCTATCGTGGCAAAGTCGGTTTTGTTTCACCCAGCGCCGAATTCACGCCGAAAAGCGTCGAAACCGAAGATCTTCGCACCGACCTGGTTTACCGCCTGCGCATCGTCGTTAACGATCCCGATGACGGGTTACGTCAGGGGATGCCGGTTACACTACGCTTTGAAGAGGTGGCGGAAGAGGCCAATCGCACTCAAGAGCCCGTGCGCCATGACTAACGCTCCCGCGCAGATCGCGCTGGACGGGCTGGAAAAATGCTTTGCCGGACAGGAAAAGCCCGCACTCGCCAGCCTTACTGCCGAGATACGCAGCGGTGCCGTAACCGGATTAGTTGGCCCAGACGGCGCAGGTAAAACCACACTGCTGCGTATGCTGGCGGGATTGTTAACCCCCAGTAAGGGTACGCTGCGCGTCGCGCATCTGGATCCCATCAAAGACGATCGCCAGCTCCATGCCATTTTGGGCTACATGCCGCAAAAATTCGGCCTGTATGAAGATCTGACGGTCATGGAAAACCTGACGCTGTATGCCGACTTGCGCGGTATTATCGGCGGGGTACGCAAAGAAACCTTCGATCGCCTGCTGTCGTTTACCGACTTGACCCGCTTTACCGACAGACTGGCAGGCAAACTCTCCGGCGGCATGAAACAGAAACTGGGGCTGGCCTGTACGCTGCTCGGGCAGCCTAAGGTGCTTCTGCTGGATGAACCGGGCGTGGGCGTCGACCCCATTTCTCGCCGTGAGCTGTGGCACATGGTGCACGAACTGGCTGACGACGGCATGTTGATCCTGTGGAGTACGTCGTATCTTGATGAAGCGGAACAGTGTCGTGATGTGCTGTTACTGAACGAAGGCGAGCTGCTGTATCGCGGCGCGCCACGCGATCTGACCGCGCGCATGGCGGGGCGCTGTATCCTGATTGATACCGGCGATCGCCGACATCGGGATGTATTGCAGGACGCGCTGCGTTTACCACAGGTGAGCGACGGTGTGATTCAGGGGCAATACGTCAGGCTGATGCTAAGACCCGACGCGGATCGAGCATCGCTGCTCTCCGCTTTGCAACTGGAAGCAGGGTGTCTGCACGACACCGATCCGCGCTTTGAAGATGCTTTTATCGACCTGCTGGGTGGCGGTCCGGCCAGTGATTCATCATTGGCAAGCATCATGCCGCAGATTGACGTCAGCGGTGGTGAAACGGTGATTGAAGCTCAGGCGCTGACGAAAAAATTTGGTGACTTCGCTGCGACCGATCATGTCAGTTTTCAGGTGAAACGCGGAGAAATCTTCGGTCTGCTTGGCCCAAACGGTGCAGGAAAATCGACCACCTTCAAGATGATGTGCGGCCTGTTGGTGCCGACTGACGGCAAAGCGCTGGTGCTCGATATGGATCTGAAAACCAGCTCCGGTAAAGCCCGCCAGCATTTAGGTTACATGGCGCAGAAGTTCTCGCTGTACGGCAATCTGACCGTCGAACAGAATCTGCGGTTTTTCTCCGGCGTCTATGGTCTCAGAGGCAAAGCGCAGCGCGATAAAATGGCGGGGATGACCGACGCCTTCAACTTCAAGCCCATTTATCGCCAGACGCCGGATGCCCTGCCGCTGGGGTTTAAGCAGCGGCTGGCGCTGGCCTGTGCGCTGATGCATGAACCCGATATTCTGTTTCTCGACGAACCCACCTCCGGCGTCGATCCACTGACCCGGCGCGAATTCTGGATTCACATCAACGGCATGGTCAATCGCGGCGTCACGGTAATGGTCACCACGCACTTCATGGATGAAGCAGAATACTGCGATCGCATCGGGCTGGTGTACCGTGGCAAGCTGATCGCCAGCGGCACGCCGGACGAACTGAAGCATCAGGCGGCCAGCACACAGACGCCCTCACCCACCATGGAAGAAGCGTTTATCGCACTGATTCAGGCGTACGACGGGGAGGCGGAACATGGTTGAACAGAATAGCGTTGAGCAAGATAAAACCAACCAGCACGGCAGCACACATTTCTCCACGCGTCGCCTGCGGGCGCTGTGCCTGAAAGAGACACGCCAAATCTTGCGCGATCCCAGCAGCGGGCTGATCGCGTTCGTGATTCCGCTGCTGCTGCTGTTTATCTTCGGTTACGGCATCAATCTGGATTCCAGCCGTCTCCATGTTGGCATCCTGCTGGAGCAGCAGAGTGAAGACGCACGCGATCTGGCGAAGACCTTCGCGGCCTCGCCGTTTATTGAACCGACCATCAGCAATAATCGTCAGCACCTGATTCAACAGATGCAGGCTGGCAGCATTCGCGGTCTGATCGTCATCCCTACCGATTTTGCCGAACGGCTGGCGCGGCCGGGCGATCGCGCGCCGATCCAGGTCATCACCGACGGCAGCGAACCCAACACGGCGAATTTTGTGCAGGGATATGCGGAAGGCATCTGGCTGCTGTGGCAGCAGCAGCGGGCGGAAGATCGCGGCGGCACGTTCGAACAACTTATCAAGGTGCAATCGCGCTACTGGTTTAACCCGGCCGCCATCAGCCAGCATTTCATCATTCCCGGTGCGATTACCATCATCATGACGGTGATTGGTGCGATTCTCACGTCGTTGGTCATCGCCCGCGAGTGGGAGCGCGGGACAATGGAGGCGCTGCTCTCTACGCAGGTCACCCGTGCCGAGTTGCTGCTGTCCAAGCTCATCCCGTATTACTTTCTTGGCATGATCGCCATGACGCTGTGTATTCTGGTCTCAACCTTCATCATGCAGGTGCCCTATCGCGGCTCCTTGCTGTTGCTGTTTGTGATCAGCAGTTTGTTCCTGGCCAGCACGTTGGGTATGGGGCTGCTGATCTCTACCCTCACCCGCAACCAGTTCAACGCCGCGATGGTGGCGCTGAATGCGGCTTTTCTGCCAGCCATCATGCTGTCCGGCTTTATTTTTGAAATCGACAGCATGCCGGAATTTGTCCGGGGCGTGTCATACATTATCCCGGCACGCTATTTCGTCAGCACGCTGCAAACGCTGTTTCTCGCGGGAAATATCGGCACGGTGCTGATCACTAACCTGCTGTTTCTCATTCTCTCCGCGATGGTCTTTATTGGCCTGACGGCCTGGCAAACCCGGCGCAGACTGGATTAGGGAGCGACTATGCTGCATCGTCTGTGGACGCTGATTATTAAGGAACTGCAATCGCTGCTGCGCGATCCACAAACGCGCGCTATTCTGGTGTTGCCCGTTATCCTTCAGGTTTCCCTGTTTCCTTTCGCCGCAACGCTCGACGTGACCAACGCGACCATTGCCATTTATAGCGAAGATAACGGCCCTCATGCGATTGAGCTGACGCAGCGCTTTGCCAAGGCGAAGTCTTTTTCTCACGTGCTGATGCTGCATAACTCGCAAGACGTGGCTCCGACGCTGGATAATCAGCGTGCGCTTCTCATCCTGCGCTTCCCGCCGCAGTTCTCTCGCGATATCGCTAGCGGGAACACCACATCGCTTCAGCTTATTTTGGACGGCAGACGTTCCAACAGCGCGCAGATCGCCGCCAACGATGTGCAGCACATCGTGCGGGATTATCAGTTGGCATTGCTGGCGGCCAGACCCACTCAAAACACCACCAGTCAGAACTATTCAAATTCAAACAATAGCGAGCTGGTGGTGCGCCATTGGTATAACCCGAATCTGGACTACAAATGGTTTGTGGTGCCATCGCTGATTGCCATGATTGCCACCATCGGCGTGCTGATTGTGACAGCGCTTTCTGTGGCGCGCGAACGGGAACAGGGTACGTTGGAACAACTGCTGGTTTCGCCGCTGTCCACCAGCCAGATCTTCATTGGCAAAGCCGTCCCCGCGCTGATTGTCGCCACGTTTCAAGCCACGATCGTGCTGCTGGCGGGCATATTGATTTTCCATATCCCCTTCGCCGGATCGCTACTGCTGTTTTACACCACGCTGTTGATTTATGGCCTGTCGCTGGTGGGCTTTGGGCTGCTGATTTCCTCGCTCTGCGCCACGCAGCAGCAGGCGTTTATCGGCGTGTTCGTTTTCCTGATGCCCGCGATTCTGCTTTCTGGCTATGTTTCACCGGTTGAGAACATGCCGATTTGGTTGCAGGATCTGACCTGGATTAACCCGATTCGCCACTTTACCGACATCACCAAACAGATTTACCTCAAGGATGCGGACTTCAGCATTATCTGGGGCAGTCTATGGCCGCTGCTTATCATCACGCTAACCACCGGCTCGGCAGCCTACGCCATTTTTAGGCGAAATATTGCGTAATAGCAGGTAAGGAGATGTGGGTGGGGAGATGTCTGGCGCGGGGAACCCGCACCAGACAGGGGAAATAAATTAACGACGATTGCCGAAAATACGCAGCAGCATCAGGAACAGGTTGATGAAGTCAAGGTACAGGGTCAACGCGCCAACGATGGAGTATTTGCGGAAGCTGTCTTTGTCATCAACGGACAGTTGCTCGCCGATGTTTTTCAGCTTCTGGGTGTCATATGCCGTCAGACCGACAAACACCACCACACCGATATAGGTTACTGCCCACATCAGCGCTTCGCTCTTCAGCCACAGGTTCACCAGCGAAGCCAGCACGATACCGATCAGCGCCATAAACAGCATACTGCCGAAACCGCTCAAATCCCGCTTTGTGGTGTAGCCGTAGAGGCTCATCGCCCCAAACATCCCCGCCGTAATCACAAAGGTGCTGGCGATGGACTCACCGGAATACATGATGAAAATGCTGGAGAGCGTTAGCCCCGTCAGTGCCGAATAAAGCATAAACAGCGATGTGGCGACCGCACCGCTCAGGCGCTGCACCATGCCGGAAATGACAAAGACTAGCCCCAGTTGGGCGATGATCAGGCCGAAGAACGTGATCTGGCTGGAGAAAACAAAATTCAGTACAGCAGGCGTATTCGCCGCGTACCAGGAGACGAACGCCGTCAGCAGCAAGCCGCAGGTCATCCAGCCGTATACCTGCGCCATATAGGCCTGGAGACCAGACTGCGAGCGCTCAACGATTGAACCCGAGCGTGGATATCTGTCCATGATGTTACCTTTGCATAAAGTTGTCTGATTAACGCGGCGCGAACCGCCTGATTGGGGGATCGAGACTGAATATTCTCTCCCCGCCATGCTTTTATCCTAACACAGAAATGGACTACCAGCGCTGCGCGGCCTGTTTATCACTGTCGCGTGATTCCACCCAACGTTCACCTTCCGATGTCGCTTCGCGCTTCCAGAACGGCGCGCGAGTTTTCAGATAATCCATAATAAATTGGGCAGCATCAAACGCCGCGCTACGGTGGGCCGCACTGACGCCAACGAACACAATTTCATCGCCCGGATAGAGTGCGCCCACACGATGAATCACGCTTACCCGCGGCAGGTCCCAGCGCTCGCGGGCCAACTCGACAATCTCCGCCAGCGCCTTTTCCGTCATGCCGGGGTAATGTTCCAATGTCAACGCGCTGACGTCTTTCGCCAGATTGTGATTACGCACCTTACCGGTGAACGTCACCACCGCGCCGTCTTCATCACACTGTGCCAGCCACTGATATTCATCCCCAACGTTGAAGCTCTCTTCGCCAACTCGAATACGCGTTTCTGTCACGATCAGCCCCCTGTTACCGGAGGGAAAAACGCCACTTCATCGCCGTCCTGTAGCGAATGAGTCAACTCAACCAGCGACTGATTAACCGCTGCTAGCAGCTTGCCCGATTCCAGCGCCAGCGCCCAGCGCGCACCGCGCTGGCACAGCGCCTGTCGCACGTCTTCTACGGTGGCATACTCAGCAGGCAGCGACAGGCTGTCTGTCTCAATCAGTTCGCGCACTTGCGCAAAAAACAGAATCGTAATCATGCGCCCTCCGCCGTAAAATCGCCGGATTTGCCGCCGCTTTTCGCTAGCAGGCGCACCGGACCAATCACCATATCTTTCTGCACGGCCTTGCACATGTCATAGATGGTCAGCGCGGCGACAGAGGCTGCCGTCAGCGCTTCCATCTCCACGCCCGTTTTCCCCGTCAGGCGACAGAGGGATTCAATACGTACCCGATTGTGCTCCGGCTGTGCTTCCAGCTCGACAGCCACCTTACTCAGCAACAGCGGGTGACAAAGCGGAATCAGTTCCCAGGTGCGTTTCGCGGCCTGAATGCCGGCAATGCGTGCGGTGGCGAACACGTCCCCCTTGTGATGGCTACCGGCAATAATCATCGCCAGCGTCTGCGGTGCCATTTCAACAAAGGCTTCCGCGCGGGCTTCACGCACGGTTTCCGCTTTGGCGGAAACATCCACCATTGCAGCTTCGCCTGCGGCGTTAATGTGGGTCAACTGTGGCGTAGAGGATGGCGCCATGGATTTAGAGGATGACATAGTGAATAAGACTTATCGTTAAGAGGATTTTTTCAAGTGCGGGTAAAAATTGCACGGCTGCTGGCGCGCATCCAGCTGTTCCTGAATGATGCGTTCCCATGCGGTTCGACAAGCGCGTGTCGAACCTGGCATCGCGAAAATCACCGTCTGATTCGCCAGACCGGCAAGCGCGCGAGATTGCAGCGTCGCCGTACCAATATCTTCATACGACACCATGCGGAACAGCTCGCCGAAACCTTCAATTTCCCGATCGAACAAAACACTAATGGCTTCCGGCACCACATCCCCTGCGGTAAAGCCCGTTCCACCGTTAATCAGAATGCCCTGCACGTTGTCACTGGCAATCCACGCCGAGATCCGTGCCCGAATCTGGTACAGGTTCTCTTTCACAATGGCACTCTCGACAATACGATGCCCTGCTGACTGCGCCGCTTCGCGCAGATAGTCGCCGGAGGTGTCATCTTCCGCCGTGCGGCGCTCGGAAACGGTCAGTACCGCAAGGTTGAGAGAAACGAATTCGCTGCTGACTTTGCTCATGTCAGGCTCCTTTAAGAATCAGTGATGTCGCGGATTAACCGCCGATAAATGACAGGTTTTGCGTGATGCCGCTATTCCCTTCATGCAGGAAATGGGTCTGTTTCTTCGCCAGCAGCCCGCCCGAAATGCGCATTTTCAAATCATCGAGATGGCGATCGTCAGCCAGTAAATCGCGCAGTGGAATCCCCTGTTCGCCAAAGAGGCACAGATGAAGATTCCCCACGGCAGAAACTCGCAGACGGTTGCAGCTCAGGCAGAAATCTTTCTCATACGGCATAATCAGCCCGATCTCGCCCTGATAGTCTGGGTGGCAAAACACCTGCGCCGGGCCATCACTGCGAGCACGCTGCTGCTGCTGCCAACCTTGTTGCAGCAATTGCTGGCGAATGACCTCACCGGAAACATGGTGACGACGAAACATATCGCCCCCTTCTCCCGTTTCCATCAGTTCAATAAAGCGTAGTTGAATCGGGCGATGCTTAATCCAGTCGAGAAAGGTTTGCAGGCTACCTGCGTTCACATCGCGCATCAGCACCGTGTTGACTTTAACCTTGGCGAAGCCGCACTCAAAGGCGGCATCAATGCCGTCCATCACCTGGCGGAATTTATCCTGCCCGGTAATCGCATGAAACTGGCGTGCATCCAGACTGTCCACGCTAACGTTCAGCGCCGTTAGCCCAGCATCACGCCACCGCGCGACATCCCGCGCAAGACGGTAGCCGTTGGTGGTCACTGCCAGCGTGCTAATTGCAGGATTTTCGCGGATTGCGCCGATGATATCGACAAAGTCACGACGCAGAGACGGTTCACCGCCAGTCAGGCGGACTTTTTCCGTCCCCAATTCGGCAAAAGCGCGGCTGACGCGACGAATTTCATCAAGTGACAAAAAGCGATGCGGATTGGTGCCATTGGCCTGATAGCCATCCGGCAGACAGTAGGTACAACGAAAATTGCAGACGTCTGTGATAGACAGACGCAAATAGTAGAACTTGCGCGCAAACGCATCAGTCAGTTGACTCACCATAAACACCTTTCCAAATACGGGAGATGCAGGCATTTCTACCTCGCACCCTGGTGACCGCGAAGGCCACGGCCAGGGCACCGTATCACGCGCACGACGCGCATCACTTAGGCACCAAGGCTAGGAGTTTGATTCTTATCGGTTATCCGTCAGACAACGACAAAACCACCGATAAAGAATCGTGATTTCATTGAACAGTCTACTGCGAAAAAGCACAGTCAACCACTCTCAAAATCGGTATGTAATTAAATACATAACGAATATTCAATACCTTATGATGCACAGCATACGGAAAAATGCGCGACGAAAATTGTCTCAGGTCATGCGCGTGTGAGGATTTTTCGCGTTTTAAGCTGAAATCAGCTACCTTAGCGACGATTGTCACACGTAGTTCATATTTCTCTGGCTCATTCATAAGGTTCTCTATGCGCAATCGCACGTTGGCCGACCTCGACAGGGTTGTCGCACTAGGAGGCGGACACGGCTTAGGTCGTGTGATGTCTTCACTCTCTTCCCTGGGTTCACGGCTAACCGGCATTGTCACGACGACGGATAATGGTGGCTCTACTGGCCGCATTCGGCGTTCCGAAGGTGGCATTGCCTGGGGCGATACCCGCAACTGCCTGAATCAACTGATTACTACGCCCAGTGTGGCATCTGCGATGTTTGAGTATCGGTTTAACGGTAACGGTGAACTTGCCGGACACAATCTGGGCAACCTGATGCTAAAAGCGCTCGATCACCTGAGCGTGCGTCCGCTGGAAGCCATCAATCTGATTCGCAATCTGCTCAAGGTCGATGCCTTCTTAATTCCGATGTCCGAACATCCGGTTGATTTGATGGCGATTGATGAACAGGGCAACCCCGTTTATGGCGAAGTCGAGATCGATCAACTGGCGGCTTTACCGCAAGATTTGATGCTGTACCCGACGGTGCAGGCCACACGCGAGGCAATTGATGCCATCGCCAAAGCCGACCTGATTTTGATTGGCCCCGGTAGTTTCCTGACCAGCCTGATGCCGCTACTGCTGCTGGACGATCTGACACAGGCGATCCGGCGCACGCCCGCACCGATGGTCTACATCGGCAATCTGGGCAGCGAGCAGAGTAATCCCGCCGCCCGTCTGACATTGGCGGAGAAACTCGCCTGGATTGAACGCAAAGTGGGTAAATCGGTGGTGGACGTGGCGATCGTCGGCCCGAAAGTCGATGTTAGTCAGATCGGCGACCGCCTGATCGTGCAGCAAGAACTGGCCGCCGCAGATGTGCCTCACCATCATGACCGTGAGCTACTGCGCCAGGCTATCGATCGGGCGCTACAACTGCTGGGTTCTCAATCCCGCAGCCACGGCGTATAAGTCACGCCAATCAGAATCCCTTCGGGACTCAGGAAACGCGTGACCTGCTGTCCCCAGGGTTCAAGGCGGTTCTCGACCAGCAGCGCATAGCCTTGCGCTTTTAGCGTACCGGTCGCTTCTGCCATATCCGCCACTTCAAATTCCAGCCAGCTTTGCGGTTCAGGCAGATCCGTAGGCCAGTTCTCATTCCCGAAGCAGGATTCGCTGGCCTGTGATAGCGGCCACAGCGCGAAATGTTTTACGCCACCCATTTCATCGCTCACCAGATAGTCGCTCCCTTCCGCAACAGGCTTCAGCGGTAACTTCAGCGTATCGACATAGAGCGCATGGCTAGCAGACAGCGATTTCACGATCGGCCCGAAACCTGCCACAAACAGCACTTCAACACCCGGTATAATAGGGTCGATCATTGATCCTCCGTGAGTGCTTGCATCGTTAGGATGCAGCGATAAATTGTGCACGTAGTGCCTGCACCTCGTCGCGCAAAGCCGCAGCCTCTTCAAATTCAAGATTCTGCGCATGTGTCAGCATCTTGCTTTCCAGTTCGCGAATTTTCAGCTCCAGCGCCTTCGGCGTCATCAGCTCATAAGGTGCGGCCGATTCTGCTGCTTTACGGTTGCCTCGCCCTTTGCCTCTGTTCGTCGGCTGCCCCAGTTGCAGAATATCGGAAATTTTCTTATTGAGCCCCTGCGGCACAATCCCGTGCTCGGTATTGTAGGCTTCCTGCTTCTCACGACGGCGTTCCGTTTCACCAATCGCTTTTGCCATGGATGGCGTAATTTTGTCACCGTAGAGAATCGCTTTGCCACGCAGGTTACGTGCCGCACGACCGATCGTCTGGATCAGGGAACGTTCGGAACGCAGGAAGCCCTCTTTATCGGCATCCAGAATCGCTACCAGCGATACTTCAGGCATATCCAGCCCTTCACGCAACAGGTTGATCCCCACCAGCACGTCGAACTCGCCAAGGCGTAAATCACGGATGATTTCGACACGTTCGACGGTATCAATATCCGAGTGCAGATAACGCACCCGCTCGCCGTGTTCTTCCAGGTATTCCGTCAGGTCTTCCGCCATTCGCTTGGTCAGCGTCGTGACCAGCACACGTTCGTTAACCGCCGCACGCTGACGAATCTCGGACAGCAGATCGTCCACCTGTGTCGCAACAGGCCGAACTTCAATAAGCGGATCGAGCAACCCGGTAGGACGCACCACCTGATCAATCACTTCACCGCCCGATTTTTCCAGTTCATAGTTACCCGGCGTCGCAGACACGTAGATCGTCTGCGGAGCCAGCGCTTCAAACTCTTCAAATTTCATCGGACGGTTATCCAGCGCCGAAGGCAGCCGGAAACCATATTCGACCAGCGTCTCTTTACGCGCGCGGTCACCGCGATACATCCCCCCGATCTGCGGCACGGTCACGTGGGATTCATCAATGACCAGCAGCCCGTCCGCTGGCAAATAATCAAACAGCGTCGGCGGCGGTTCGCCGGGGCCACGGCCAGAAAGGAATCGCGAGTAGTTTTCGATACCGGAGCAATAGCCCAGCTCGTTCATCATCTCCAGGTCAAACTGCGTGCGCTGACTCAGCCGCTGCTCTTCCACCAACTTATCATTCGCCAGCAGCATTTTCCTGCGATCGGCCAGTTCCACCTTGATCTCTTCCATCGCCTGTAAAATACGCTCACGCGGCGTGACATAGTGCGTTTTCGGGTAGATGGTATAGCGCGGCACCGTCTGGAGCACGTGCCCTGTCAGCGGGTCAAACAGCGACAGCCGCTCCACTTCTTCATCGAACAGTTCAACACGCAGGGCGATTTCGTCAGATTCCGCTGGGAAGATATCGATCACCTCACCGCGCACGCGGAACGTACCGCGCTGGAACGCCTGATCGTTGCGGGAATATTGCAATTCCGCCAGACGCCGCAAAATAGCACGTTGGTCAATCAGCATCCCCTGCGTCAGGTGCAGCATCATTTTTAGATAGAGATCGGGATCGCCCAAGCCATAGATAGCGGATACGGAAGCCACGACGATCACATCACGCCGCTCCAGCAGCGCTTTTGTCGCGGAAAGACGCATCTGTTCGATATGTTCGTTAACTGATGCATCCTTTTCGATGAAAGTGTCGGAACTGGGGACATAAGCTTCCGGCTGATAATAGTCGTAGTACGAGACGAAGTACTCCACGGCATTATCGGGAAAGAATTCTTTCATCTCGCCGTACAGCTGAGCGGCCAGCGTTTTATTTGGCGCCAGCATCATCGTCGGCCGATTGAGGTCGGCAATCACGTTGGCGATCGTGAACGTCTTACCTGAGCCAGTTACCCCGAGCAGCGTTTGGTGCGCCAACCCGTCTTCCAGCCCCTCTTTTAAACGACGAATGGCCTCAGGCTGATCGCCTGCCGGTTTAAAGTCGGAATTCAGTGTAAATACTTTACTCATCGTTAAGCACGCTACTTAGTCGTTAATTACGTATTAGTCGTTATTACGCATCGCTCAAGACGATGGCCGTGGGTGGATGCTCGGAATGTTATTCTGAATGCCAATGACGAAATTCGCCACCGCAATGATACTGGATATAAAAACAGCATCAAGAAAATTATCGCTGGATCGGATGATTAATCGACAAATGAATTTGCTAGCACATTCATGTTCAATCTACCAGATAAAATCATCATGATTTATCCCCAGATTGGGTAAATACGTAACATGCAGGGACACGCGGTGACGTTAATTTATGCAACTACGCACCATTGCTGCTTAAGACGCTTGATTTTACTTAAGCATATGATAACAAATAGATTAGCAAAACCGTGGAGAATAGCGCCAACCTGGCGAAAACCCGCGCCAGCTCTCGGTTAGGGCGCGTTGTCTATCCATAATACACATAGTTATCCACAGAAATGGTGGATAACTCCCACAACCCCGCATCAGCACTGAGTTAGAGAAATACCCGCTTCATTCGTGATTCCCTCTGATATGGATTTTCTTCACACTCTTTCTGTGATTTATCGCATAAGTATTAGACGGAAAAAGACTAAAAACAGCAGAGAGCTAAATCGCAACAATTCAGGCATGGAGGGGAGTTAGGGGAAAATTCAAGAAGGTTTTAGCTATTAATAAGCATGAAAATGTAGGTTTTACATTCATAAAACAAATGCGGGTAAAAAACAATAAAACCTACTGCGATTATTAAAAACAGTCTAGGGTTAGAAAAATGACTATCCCGCTAATAACCCAATATCAATATATTGCCCCAGATCATGTTGATGAAGATCCGATAAATAAGGAATTTCGCCCAGCATCGGGGCGGGCAGGCGCTGTTGCAGCGTTTGCAGATACGGCTGGTGCCATTTTCCTGGTGGCGTGATGTCGTTTGCGATCCAGCCAGCCAGGCGCAGGCCAGCGTGTTGAATCGCGTGGGCGGTCAACATTGCGTGATTAATACAACCCAGCTTGATGCCGACGACCAAAATCACGGGAAGCTGTTCCTGTACCACCCAGTCGGCGAACGTCTCTTGCGCCGACAGCGGCGTAAACCATCCGCCCGCGCCTTCGACCAGCAGCCAATCCGCCTGCGTTTCTAATGCCCGTAGACCGGTAGATAGCGTAGAGAGATGAATAGGCCGCTGCTCTACCGCACTGATAATGTGCGGCGAGGTCGGCTCCATAAACGCCAGCGGGTTCACCGCCTGATAATCCAACCGGACGCGGCTATTGGCCTGAAGCGCCAACGCATCGCTGTTACGAATGCCATCGGCCGTCATTTCACAGCCAGACGCCACAGGTTTATAGCCTGCGGTACGGTATCCAGCCTGACTCGCCGCCTGAAGCAGCGCCGTACTCGCGACCGTTTTCCCGACTTCGGTATCCGTACCTGTCACAAACCAGCGCTCAATCACGATAAATCACTCCATAAACCAGTTGATAGCTGAGCGGGTAGCCGCCCTGCTCTTGCGGATAGTGGGCAGACAGCGCCGCCAGACGTGCCCGGCTCAACAGCCCCGGCGTTCGCCCTTCGTGCAGCCAGGTCGCCCCAATTCCCTTCAGCGATTTCATTAACGCCAATACATCGGGGAAAAGGCAGACTTCACGTTCTTGTACCAGATGATGCCGATAAGGCTGACAAGCCGCGTCAATGGCGGAGAGTGGCAGAAAGCGATTTGTCCGCTGTGTGCCGTCCAGCCGCTGCCACGCCCGCGACAGTTCGCTTAAGGAGCCGTCCGCCAGCGTCGCAAAGGCAATCACGCCCCCCGGTCGCGTAACCCGATACAGCTCTGCCAGCGCACGCGGTAACGAGTCGCACCACTGTATGGCCAGATTGCTATAGCTGATGTCTACACTGCAATCCGCCAGCGGCAGGTTTTCGATGTCCCCTTCCTGATAGCGATCGGCAGCGTGCTGCTCACGGGCATACGCCAGCATGTCCGCCGACAAATCCAGTGCAGTCACCGATTTACCAGCCTGGCGCCAGCGGCGGCTAAAGTGCCCAGTTCCGCAGCCCGCATCCAATACCTGTAAACCGCTGTGCGACGGCATCAGCGCCAGCAGGCGTTCTCCGCTAGTGCGTTGCAGTTCGGCAAAGCGGTCGTAGCACCCTGCCGCACGCCCAAACGCCTGCGCAATCGCCTGCTTGTTATAGTTTTCTGTCAGCATGGTGTAATACCGTAAGCAAGCGGCTGATATCTTCCGGCTGGTGTTCCGCCGTTAACGTAATCCGCAGGCGTGCGCTGCCGGGCGGCACCGTCGGTGGTCGCATGGCGCTAACCCACACGCCCTGTTCACGTAGGTGGTTCGTTAGCGCCAGCGCTCGTACGTTCTCGCCAACAATCAGCGGCTGAATCGCGCTCTGTGAATCCATCAGTTGATAGGACGAGTTGGAAAAGCCCGCGCGGAACTGCGCAACGTTACGCCGTAGTGCCTCACGCCGCGCATCGCCCTGCCGGACACAGTGGAGTGCCGCGCTCAGCGCACAGGCCTGCGCCGCGGGCATTGAGGTGCTGTAAATCAAATGACGGGCAAATTGCAGGAAGTATTCGGCCAGCGCTTCAGCGCACAGCACCGCCGCGCCGCTCACGCCAAACGCTTTGCCAAACGTGACAATCAGCAGCTCAGGTTTAATGCCTTGCTGCCAGCAGCTCCCACGACCTTCCTCACCCAGCACGCCAATCCCGTGTGCATCGTCCACCATCAGCCAGGCATCGTGCGTTCTGCACTGAGCCTGTAGCGCCGCTAACGGCGCAGTATCGCCATCCATGCTGAAAACACCTTCGGTCACGACTAGCGTCTGGCCGTCGGCAGACTTTTCCAGCAGCGTTTGCAGGCTATCGGCCTGATTATGTTTAAAACGTCGCAAGGTAGCAGGTGACTGTGCCGCGGCTTCCAGCAGCGACGCATGGCTGAGTTTATCGGCCAAAATACGGTCTTCCGCCTGCGCCAGTGCAGCGACGACAGCCTGATTCGCGGCATAGCCGGAAATAAACAGCAGCGCACGCGGATAGCCCAGCCAGTCGGCAAGCTGACTTTCCAGCATGGCATGGGCATCGGTGTACCCCGTCACATGCCCGGAACCGCCGCTACCAATGCCGTATTGCTCTGCCCCCTGCTGCCAGGCACGCACAATCTCCGGGTGGTGACTCAGCCCCAGATAGTCATTACTGGAAAAGTTCAGATAGCAGCGATCGCCCTGCATCAGCCAGCGCCCGCTGCCGCCTTGATTCGCCAACCTCACGCGATAAGCATCATCACGCTGGCGTTGTGCCAGCGCGTCTTCAATACGTTGCTGCCAACTCATGATGCAACACGCCTTACCTGACGGCACACGCGCAGGGCGTTATACCGCAGCATTATAAAACTGCTCGCTATCGGCATTAATCAGCTGTTCTGCCAGCCGCTGCTGCTGTTGGTTATCCCCGTATTCGGTCGCCGTCTGCTGCGGGTTCAAACCTAATTTGAGGAACAGCGCCAGATCTTTGTCTTCTTTCGGGTTGGGTGTGGTTAACAGCTTACAGCCGTAGAAAATAGAGTTCGCGCCGGCCATAAAGCACATCGCCTGCGTTTGTTCACTCATCTGCTCGCGTCCGGCGGACAAACGCACATAGGAAGCAGGCATCATGATGCGCGCCACGGCAATCGTACGGATGAAATCAAACGGGTCAACATCTTCATTCTCCGCCAGCGGCGTTCCTTTCACCTTAACCAACATGTTGATCGGCACGCTTTCCGGCGGCGTCGGCAAGTTAGCCAACTGCACCAACAGCCCGGCGCGATCGCGTACGGTTTCCCCCAACCCAACGATACCGCCGGAACAGACTTTAATGCCCGCCCCGCGCACTTTATCCAGCGTATCCAGACGTTCCTGGTAGGTACGAGTCGTGATGATGCTGCCGTAAAACTCCGGCGAGGTATCGAGGTTATGGTTATAGAAATCCAGCCCGGCAGAGGCCAGACGCTCGGCCTGATCGTTATGCAGCGTTCCCAGCGTCATGCAGGTTTCCATCCCCATCTCTTTGACGCCTTTTACCATCTGTTCCAGATACGGCATATCGCGCTCGTGCGGATTTTTCCACGCTGCGCCCATACAAAAACGCGTCGATCCTGCCGCTTTCGCCTGACGGGCCGACTCCAGCACCTGTTCAACCTGCATCAGGCGTTCGGTGTCAATCCCGGTACGATAGCGGGAGCTCTGTGGGCAATATTTGCAATCTTCAGGACAGGCACCGGTTTTTATCGACAGCAGCGTGCTTACCTGCACCTGACGGGGGTCAAAATGCTGGCGGTGGAGCTGCTGCGCTTCAAACATCAGTTCCAGAAAAGGTTTATTAAATAAGTCTTGCGCTTGCTCAAGCGTCCAGTAAATGCGGTCAGCCATCTCGGCATCTCCAAACTAAAAACGTTTCGCCAGTGTAAATTAACCCGATATACTGTCAACCAAATATAAGCCATTTTAGTTTACGAAAGATCATCATGAGCCCGGAAGACATCACTTTTGACCAGTGCCATATTTGGCACCCCTACACCTCGATGACCGAGCCGCTGCCTTGCTATCCGGTGGTAGCCGCAAGCGGCGTCGAACTTCATCTGGATGACGGACGTCGCCTGATCGACGGCATGTCATCATGGTGGGCGGCGATTCACGGTTACAATCATCCGGCAATCAATCAGGCGGTACAGACCCAGCTCAGCCAGATGTCGCATGTGATGTTCGGCGGCATCACCCATCCGGCAGCCGTAGCGCTGTGCCGCCAACTGGTGGACATCACGCCGGATGCGCTGGAATGTGTTTTTCTGGCGGATTCCGGTTCAGTGGCTGTCGAAGTGGCGATGAAAATGGCGCTGCAATATTGGCAGGCACGTGGTGAGTCCCGTCAGCGCTTTCTCACCCTCCGTCATGGCTATCACGGCGACACCTTCGGGGCGATGTCTGTGTGCGATCCGCAAAATTCGATGCACAGTCTGTATCAGGGCTATCTGCCCACCCACCTGTTTGTCGATGCGCCGCCCTGCGCCGCTATCAACGAAGGCGCTTTTGCCGACGAGTGGCAGGAAGCCGAGATCGCGCCGCTACAGGCGATGCTGTCAGCGCACGCGCATGAAGTCGCTGCCGTGATTCTGGAGCCCATCGTGCAGGGCGCTGGCGGAATGCGCTTTTACCACCCAACCTATCTGCGTCGGATACGGAAATTGTGCGACCAATGGGGTATTCTGCTGATTGCCGATGAGATCGCGACCGGATTTGGCCGCACCGGCAAACTGTTTGCCTGCGAACACGCGGGAATTTCGCCCGACATTATGTGTCTGGGCAAAGCGCTTACCGGCGGTTATATGACGCTCTCAGCCACGCTGACCACCCGGGCGGTAGCGGAAACCATCAGCAACGGCGAAGCAGGCTGTTTTATGCACGGCCCCACATTTATGGGTAATCCGCTTGCATGCGCGGCGGCCAGCGCCAGCCTGTCGCTACTGGCGGAGAACCGCTGGCAGCAGCAGGTACAGCAGATTGAGCGGCAGTTGCGAGAAGCGCTGCAACCCTGCGCAGATTCTCCGCTGGTGGTGAACGTTCGCGTGCTGGGCGCTATCGGCGTAGTGGAAACAAAGCGTCCGGTTAATATGGCGCGACTACAGCGTTTCTTCGTCGAGCGCGGCGTTTGGATTCGTCCCTTTGGCCGGCTCATTTATCTGATGCCACCGTTTATCATTCAGCCTGATGAACTGCATAAGCTGACCGAGGCCGTCTGTTCCGCTATCCGTGACGAACAGCTATTTAACTAATCGACAGTTATTTAACTAATAGACAACTCAAGGCGCACACTTCCGTGCGCCTCAGCATCATTTTCCCTATTTTATTTCGTATCACCACTATTTATTACCGCTCTTATAATTATTTCATGAATAAGATTTTCATTTTATTCATGAGTGATGCGTTGAATTATTCTGGTATCGGATGAAATAACAATAAACTGTTAAGTACACCACAGTTTATATTTAATCAGCCATAGACACTGACTCAATACGTGCTAAATTTCAGAGTGCAGCATCCAGAGCATATATTAAAAGGAGATTTATTATGCTTATTATGAATACCCGTCCATCGCATACATTCCGCACATGGTTCCCCGTACTCTTATCTGCTTTATTACTCGCCCCATTAACGGTTTCTGCCGCCAGTTCCTCAAAGGACGCAGATAAACTCTATTTTGAGAATAATAAATATTATGTATTCAATAACGTCTGGGGAAAAGATGAAGTAAACGGATGGAAGCAAACCGTTTTCTATAATAGCCCAACCAGCATGGGGTGGAACTGGCACTGGCCAAGCAGCTCCTCCAGCGTTAAAGCCTATCCGTCACTGGTGAGCGGCTGGCACTGGACTGCGGGCTATACGGCAAATAGCGGATTGCCAATAAAATTATCCAGCAATAAAAGCATCACCAGCAACGTCACCTATTCCATCAAAGCCACGGGGACGTATAACGCGGCCTATGATATTTGGTTCCACACTACCGATAAAGCCAGTTGGGACACCACCCCTACCGATGAATTGATGATCTGGCTAAATAATACTAATGCTGGCCCCGCGGGGGATTATATTGAAACGGTTTTCCTCGGCGGCAGCAGTTGGAACGTATTCAAAGGTTGGATCAATGCGGGGAATGGTAAAGGCTGGAATGTCTTTTCTTTTGTTCGCACGTCCAATACCAATAATGCCTCGCTCAATATTCGCCATTTCACCAACTATTTGGTGGGAACCAAGAATTGGATGAGCAATACAAAATATATCAGCAGCGTTGAGTTTGGCACCGAGATCTTTGGCGGTGACGGGCAGATCGATATTACCAAGTGGAGCGTCGACGTCAAATAACGCCTCAGTCGTCGCCTTCATTCCTTCCGGTTCAGCCCCGACACTCGCTCTGGCGCAGGGCTGAACCGAATTTATTCCACGCGACACGTCTTTCATTTTCAGTCTGGACGGTTTCGTTCATCCTTTAAGCAAGCAACCCTTCCCTTCCTCAACAAGATTCGTGAGCTGTGGCACGCCAATTCCATTAGCGTTATGATAATCCCCTCAGCTAATCAGGAATTTCCCATGCGTAATACGTTCATCGTTTGCTGGCAGTATTTACGCGCTTTCGCATTGATTTATCTCTGCCTACTGGCAGGCAATGCGGTATCCGCGTTACTTCCGTTCACTATCCCCGGCAGTATTATCGGTATGCTGGTCTTGTTCACCCTTCTCGCCTCGCAAATCCTGCCCGCGCAGTGGGTGAAACCGGGCTGCCATCTTCTTATTCGTCATATGGCGCTGCTGTTCGTCCCTATCGGCGTCGGCGTGATGAATTATTACGATCTGGTCAGCCAACAATTTGGCCCCATCGTGGTTTCCTGCCTGATCAGTACCTTTATTGTAATGTTGGTTGTGGGTTTCAGTACCCAGATAATGCAGCGTGAACGCGCCATGGCTGGCGATCGCACGCCGCCGAAGGATAACGAATAATGTTCAGCTATTTGTGGTGGTCTCTGCCTCTCACCCTGATTGTCTTTTTCGCCGCGCGTAAACTGGCCGTGCTGACCAGGATCTCCCTGTTGAACCCGCTGCTGGTGTCGATGGCGATTATTATTCCGCTGCTGCTGGTGTTGAAGATTCCCTATGAGCACTATTTTCAAGGCAGCAAAGTCCTTAACGATCTACTGCAACCGGCGGTGGTCGCACTGGCGTTCCCACTTTATGAACAGCTGCACCAAATTCGCGCCCGCTGGAAGTCGATCATCAGCGTGTGCTTCATCGGCAGCCTGACCGCCATTATCTCCGGCACGCTGGTGGCATTATGGATGGGTGCCTCACCGGAAATCGCCGCCTCCGTGCTGCCGAAATCGGTCACCACCCCAATTGCGATGGCCGTCGCCAGTTCTATTGGCGGTATTCCGGCTATCAGTGCTGTCTGCGTGATTTTTGTCGGCATTCTCGGTGCCGTATTAGGCCACAGCCTGTTCAACCGCGTGGGCATCAAAACCAAAGCTGCTCGCGGGTTGTCGATGGGCACCGCTTCGCATGCCCTCGGTACGGCACGCTGCGCGGAGGTCGATTATCAGGAAGGCGCATTCAGCTCGCTGGCACTGGTCATCTGCGGAATCATCACGTCGCTGATTGCGCCGTTTGTTTTTCCCGTACTGCTGCACATCGTTAGTTGAGATCAGAGAGGGACGGTGTGTATCTCGCATCGTCCACTATAAAATTGAGATACATCTCGCATTTAGAAGTTAATTTGCAGCCATTTCACCCCAAAAAGAGATTTTGATCACAAATTATTGCTACTCTGCTACCTAACATGACGTTATTGACGGGTAAAGAGAGTAAGCCACTATGCATCCACGTTTTGAAAACGCCTTCCAGCAATTACCTGCCAGTCTGCAAGCTGCGGTCCGCCCATTGCTCGATAAAGCAGATTTCGCTGCTATGTTAACCGCGGACGAGGTGAATGCCGTCTGTGAAGCCAGCAAGTTAGACACCGATGCCTTAGCCTTTGCGCTATTGCCACTGGCAGCCGCCTGCGCACAAGCGCCTATCTCTCATTTTCAGGTTGGCGCGATTGCGCAAGGGCTGAGCGGCAATTTCTACTTTGGTGCCAACATGGAGCTCAGCGCCGTTCAGCTTCAGCAAACGGTACACGCCGAGCAGAGCGCGGTCAGCCATGCCTGGCTGCGCAATGAGCGCGGATTACAAGCCGTCACCGTGAACTACACACCATGCGGACACTGCCGCCAGTTTATGAACGAATTGCGCAATGCGGCATCGCTGCGGATACAACTACCGGGTCGCCAGCCCGCCGTGCTCAGCCACTATCTGCCGGATTCTTTTGGCCCCGTCGATCTGCACATCGATACTTTACTGATGGATGACATCAACCACGGTGCAACCTTGCAGAATGTGAATGCACTTGCGCGTCAGGCGCTGGATGCCGCCAACCGTAGCCATGCGCCCTACAGCAAAGCCATTAGCGGTATTGCGTTGGAGACATCAGGCGGCAACACCTATACCGGCCGCTATGCAGAAAATGCGGCGTTCAATCCTAGCCTGCCACCTCTGCAAGCTGCGTTAAATCTGATGAACCTTGCCGGCGAAGATCTGTGCACGGTGAAACATGCCGTTGTCGTTGAACGTCGCAATGCGGTTGTCAGCCACTGGGCAATTTCGCAAATTATGCTGGCCGAATTGGGCTGCACCGATGTTGAACACCACTTTATTGAGGAATAACAACAGCCGTAAACGCAGACTTTCAGCAAAGGGAAGGATGAAAAACGAGAGGTGAATCGATAAAGCCTGCATTTCACCTAAGATGCAAGCCATCTGTAACTATTTTAATTAACAATTTCTGTACATATTCTCTGGGTAATTTAAGATTCGCAGCAGTTTCTTATCGACAACACCTGAGTTTCTTTTTTTGCTATCCGAAGAGTAAAAAGCCATGGAATTAGAATACGAAAGCAAACGTCCTCTCCATATTCCCTACGCTGGTCCAATCTTGCTTGAATTCCCCCTGCTGAATAAAGGCAGCGCATTTACCGAAGAAGAACGCGCTAACTTTAACCTGCATGGTCTGCTGCCTGAAGCCGTCGAAACCATCGAAGAACAGGCAGAACGCGCCTGGCGTCAGTATCAGGAATTCAAACACGATATTGAAAAACACGTTTACCTACGCAACATTCAGGATACCAACGAAACCCTGTTCTACCGCCTGTTGGACGCACACCTCAGTGAGATGATGCCTATCATCTACACCCCAACCGTTGGCGAAGCCTGTGAACACTTCTCCGATATCTATCGTCGCGCCCGTGGCCTGTTTATCTCCTACCCTAACCGCGCACATATCGACGATATGCTGCAAAACGCCACCAAGCAGAACGTGAAAGTCATCGTTGTGACCGACGGTGAGCGTATTCTGGGTCTGGGCGACCAGGGCATTGGCGGCATGGGGATTCCAATCGGTAAACTTTCTCTGTACACCGCGTGTGGCGGTATCAGCCCGGCCTACACCCTGCCAGTGGTTCTGGATGTCGGCACCAACAACCCGCAGCGCCTGAACGATCCGCTGTACATGGGCTGGCGTCATCCACGTATCACCGATGACGAATACTATGCGTTCGTTGATGAATTCATCCAGGCTGTTAAGCGTCGCTGGCCAAACGTGCTGTTGCAGTTTGAAGACTTCGCGCAGAAAAACGCGACGCCACTGCTGAACCGCTATCGCGATGAAATCTGTAGCTTTAACGATGACATTCAGGGTACCGCGGCGGTTGCGCTGGGCAGCCTGATTGCCGCCAGCCGTGCAGCAGGCACACAGTTACGCGATCAGACCGTGGCCTTCCTGGGCGCCGGTTCCGCAGGCTGCGGTATCGCTGAACAAATCATCGCCCAGATGAAATCTGAAGGGCTGAGCGATGAAGAAGCGCGTGCACGTGTCTTCATGGTTGACCGCTTTGGTCTGCTGACGGACAAACTGCCGAACCTGCTCGATTTCCAAAGCAAGCTGGTGCAGAAAAGCGAACTGCTGGCGGGCTGGGATTGCAACAGCGACGCCATTTCCCTGCTGGAAGTGGTACGCAATGCCAAGCCAACCATCCTGATCGGCGTATCCGGCCAACCGGGTCTGTTCACGGAAGAAATCATCCGTGAAATGCACAAACACTGTGCGCGTCCTATCGTGATGCCGCTGTCTAACCCGACATCCCGCGTGGAAGCCCGTCCGGAAGACATCATTCGCTGGACGGAAGGTGCTGCGCTGGTCGCAACCGGTAGTCCGTTCTCTCCGGTTAACTATCAGGATAAGGTCTTCCCTATCGCGCAGTGCAACAACTCCTATATTTTCCCAGGTATCGGGTTAGGGGTACTGGCGTCAGGCGCCAAGCGTATCACTGATGGTATGCTGATGGCCGCCAGCCGTGCGCTGGCTGACTGTTCACCGCTGGCGAATAACGGTGAAGGCGCTCTGCTGCCGGATCTGGCCGATATCCAGCAGGTGTCCAAACGTATTGCACTGGAAGTGGGTAAAGCCGCACAGCTGCAAGGCGCTGCCGTCGTGACCTCGTCGGATGCGCTGCAAAAGGCGATTGAGCACAACTTCTGGCAGCCGCAGTACCGCAGCTACAAACGCACATCGTTCTAAGCATTAACGGCTTACAGCTGAAAAGCGCGGCACGTGTTGCCGCGCTTTTTTTATTCAGCTTTTCAATTTCGGGTCGAGTGCATCGCGCAGGCCGTCGCCCAATAAATTAAACGCCAGTACCGTCAGAAAGATTGCCAAACTTGGGAATATCGCAACGTGCGGTGCGATCACCATATCCGATCGCGCTTCATTCAGCATCGCTCCCCACTCCGGCATCGGCGGCTGTGCGCCAAGCCCTAAAAATGACAAGCTGGCTGCCGTGATGATCGACATTCCAATGCGCATCGAGAAAAACACCACGATGGAAGACACCGAGCCGGGAAGAATATGCCGAAACAGGATCGTCCAGTCGCTGGCGCCAATACTGCGGGCGGATTCAATGTAGGTCAGCTGTTTCAGCACCAACGTATTGCCTCGCACCAAACGAGCGAACGCCGGAATGCTGAAAATCGCGACGGCGACAACCACATTCGCCATGCCACTGCCCATAATTGCCACAACAGCAATCGCCAGCAAAATACCGGGAAAAGCAAACAGCACATCGCAAATGCGCATGATAATACGGTCTGTCCACCCTTCGTAGTAGCCTGCCAGCAGGCCCAGCATCGTGCCGATAATCATCCCCACCAGCACCGAGAGGATGCCCGCAGCCAGCGAAATGCGCGTTCCCATCAGGATCCGGCTGAAAATATCACGTCCTAATGAATCCACCCCCAGCCAGTGTGCCGACGACGGACCTTCATTCAGGCGATCATAATCGAAATAATTCTCGGCATCATAGGGCATCAGATACGGTGCCAGACACGCGATCGCAACCAGCAACAGTACAAACACGCCCGCGGTGACCGCAACGTGCTGCCGAAGAAAGCGCCGCCAGAACTCACGCCACGGCATACGCACAGGTTTATCCCTCATGACAGGGAGCGTCGCCAGCATCGCTTTACGTCGCCAGTGTCTCATTCCCTTTCCTTATTTATAACGAATGGCTGGATTAATCGCGGCATACAGCATATCCACCAGCAGATTGATCAGAATAAACTCCAGCGAAAACAGCAGCACCTCGGCCTGAATCACCGGATAGTCACGCATCTCCACCGCATCCACCAGCAGCCGCCCAAGCCCTGGCCAGTTGAAAACCTTCTCCACAACAATGGAACCGCCGAGCAAGAAACCAAATTGCAACCCCATCATCGTCACCACGGGAATCAGCGCATTGCGCAGCCCATGCTTCACCACAACCAACGATTCACGCACGCCTTTTGCCCGTGCCGTGCGCATGTAGTCTTCCTGCAACACATCGACAAACGACGCGCGGGTAAAACGCGCCATCACCGCCGCCACCGCCGCGCCCAGCGTCAGCGAAGGCAAAATGTAGTGCAGCCAGGTATCCGCTCCCACCGTCGGCAGCCACCCCAGTTCGACAGAAAAAATCTGCATTAGCAGCATGCCGAGTGCAAAAGCGGGAAAAGAGAGGCCAGAGACCGCCAGCGTCATCCCGATTCTGTCCGGCCAGCCGTTGCGCCACACGGCCGATACGATGCCGATCGCCATACCAAAAATCACCGCCCACACCATGCTGCATACCGTCAGCCAAAAGGTCGGCATAAAGCGCATAGCGATCTCTTCGGTGACTGGGCGTTTCGATACGATCGATGTACCAAAATCCCCTTGCAAGACATTGGTAAAGAAGTGCCAGAATTGGTGTGGCAGCGGTTTATCCAACCCCAAATCCTGCCGAACCATCTCGATAACGGCAGCATCCGCTTCCCGCCCGGCGGCTAAACGCGCCGGATCGCCGGGTAGCAGATGAACGAACAGGAACACCAGCACCATCACAATCAGGAGCGTGGGAATCAGTCCCAGTAGTCGTTTAATAAAATAATTCAGCATGAACGGTTTTCCACAGACATGCGTCAGACTCCCTATAAGTGGACGAGTATTGACCACTGCGGGCAGCCTTACGGCCACCCGACTCCCTGGTCATTCTTTTGCGGCGAATTATTCCTTGAGATCGGCCTCTTCAAAACTGAACAAGGTATCCGGCATCACGTAAAACCCGCTCAGTTTTTTGCTGTTGGCCGAGACTAAACGCTCTGTCGCCAGGAAAATCCACGGCGCGTCCGCCCAGATTTTGTCCTGTGCATCCTGATACAGTTTCTGCTTTTCCGTCCGATCCGTGGTTTTCAGGGCATTCGCCAGATCCGCATCAACCTGCGGGTTGCTGTAAAACGCCGTGTTGAACTGTGCGGGTGGCCAGGAAGCCGTCGCAAACAGCGGCGACAGCGCCCAATCCGCCTCCCCCGTCGAGGCTGACCAACCGGTATAGAACAGACGAACACCCGTTTCTTTCACGCCTTTGCCTTCCACTTCCGCAGCGCGTTGCCCCGCATCCATGGCGGTCACCTGCACTTTCACGCCAACTTGCGCCAGCTGTTGCTGTGTGAACTGCAAGACTTTCTGCGCCGTACTGTGGTTATGTGACGACCAGAGCGTTGTAGTGAAACCGTCAGGGTAGCCTGCTTCTTTCAGCAGTTCGCGCGCCTTCGCCGGATCGTAAGGCCACGGTTGGTATTTTACTGAATAATCAATGCTGCCTGGCAGTGGCCCTTCGGCTGGCGTCGCATAGCCGGAGAACGCGACTTTAATCAACGCCTCTTTGTTGATTGCGTAGTTCAGTGCCTGCCGCACTTTCGGGTTATCAAACGGTTTCTGCGTCACGTTCATGCTGATGTAGCGGTGCAGAATCGACGGCGATGCCACCAGCGTCAGCTTGTCATTTTTCTCCAGCACCTTGGCTTGCTCGAACGGTATTGGATAAGCAAACTGTGCTTCGCCGGTTTGCAGCAGTGCCGCGCGCGTGTTGTTATCCACTACCGGACGCCAGGTAATGCTGTCCAGCTTCGGTAAACCCGCCTTCCAGTAGCCGCTGAATTTCTCGACTTTAACAAAATCGGTCTGATTCCAGGTCACAAAACGATACGGTCCAGTGCCTACCGGATGGAAACCAATTTCCTTGCCGTACTGCGTTAATGCCGCCGGTGAGATCATCACCGCCGCCGGATGCGCCAGATTGTTAACGAATGCCGAGAATGGCGTCTTCAGTGTGATTTTCACCGTTAAATCGTCAACCACATCGGTTTTTTCGATCATTTTGAACAGGTTATATCGCTTCAGGCGGTTGTCTGGATTACTGGCGCGATCCAGATTCACTTTCACTGCGGCGGCGTTAAACGCCGACCCATCGTGAAATTTGACGCCAGGATGCAGCTTAACGGTATACGTCAGGCCATCTGGGCTTACGTCATAGCTGTCCGCCAGCACGTTCACCAGCTTCATGTCTTTATCAAAGCCAAATAGCCCCTGATAGAAGGACTTCGCGACCGTTTGCGATAGCGAATCGTTGGCATCGTACGGATCCAGGCTGGTAAAAGTGGAACCCACGGCGATCACCGCATCTTTGGCTGCCCAGACGGGTGACGCCGCCATAGCAGCGGTTACCCCTGCGGCGACGAACCAGCGCCGTTTTATCGTCATTACGCTCATGCTATGTTCTCCTTGTGAATCCCTGTCAATAAGCGCCGGCTATCGGATGGTGCGCAACAAAGTGTCGAACACCTACCTGCACCAGTGGCGCCGTGATCGGCTCGTCGCCAAGTGCCCGAATCGGGCTGGGTATTTCATCAACCAGCAGCACCTGCTCACGCTGGCGGCATGAGGGATCGGCAATCGGGACTGCCGACATCAGCTTGCGGGTATAAGGATGGCGAGGCCGCTCGAAGACGTCTTGCCGTGAGCCAATCTCGACAATCTGCCCCATGTACATCACCGCCACGCGATGGCTGATACGCTCGACCACCGCCATATCATGTGAAATGAACAAAAACGCGATGCCGAATTCACGTTGCAGTTCCAGCATCAGATTGATGATTTGAGCCTGAATCGACACGTCCAGCGCGGATACCGCCTCATCCGCAATCACCACTTTCGGGTTCAACGCCAGCGCTCGGGCGATGCAAATGCGCTGGCGCTGGCCGCCGGAAAACTCATGCGGATAGCGCCGGGCGTGTTCCGGTTCTAACCCTACGCGCGCCAACAGCCATTCCACCCGCTTCTCCGCTTCCTGCCGACGGCAAATGTTGTGCACCAGCAGCGGTTCCATAATCGAAAAGCCGACCGTCAGACGCGGATCCAGTGACGCATAGGGATCCTGAAAAATCAGTTGAATATCACGCCGCAGGCGCTGTAGCGCCGCCCCTTTCAACTGATGAATAGGCTGCCCATTAAAGATAATGTCGCCCTGCTGGCTTTCAACCAGCTTGAGCAGCGCACGGCCAGTCGTGGACTTGCCGCATCCCGATTCACCAACCAGCGACAGCGTTTCGCCCGGCCAGAGATCGAAGCTGATGTTTTCCACCACATGTACCTGCCGCGTCACGCGATTCAACAAACCGCTACGAATCGGAAAACGCGTCACCAGATGGCTAACCTGTAAGATCGGAGCCGCATCCACGAGCACCGTATCCTGCGGCAGGTTATCCGCAATACGGACTGCGTTTTGATCCAGCAACGGAAATTTTTCCGGAAACGGCTGACCGCGCATAGCCCCTAATGTGGGTACCGCGGCTAATAACCCCTGCGTATACGGGTGCTGCGGCGCAGTAAAAATCTGCCCAACGCTTCCCGCCTCGACGCTTTCTCCTCGGTGCATGACTAATACGCGTTCGGCCACTTCCGCCACCACGCCCATATCATGGGTGATGAAAATGACGGCCATTTCCATTTCACGCTGTAGCACGCGAATCAGTTGCAGAATTTGCGCTTGAATGGTGACATCCAGTGCGGTCGTCGGTTCATCGGCAATCAATAAGGACGGTTTACAAGAGAGCGCCATCGCAATCATCACTCGCTGTCGCATACCGCCGGACAACTGGTGTGGGTAGCGATCCAGCACGTTGCGCGCTTCCGGGATTCTGACCAGATCCAGCATGCGTAACGTTTCTGCACGCGCGGCACGCCTGTCCATCCTCTGATGCAAACGAATCGACTCGGCTATCTGTTCGCCGACGGGAAAAACCGGGTTCAACGACGTCATCGGCTCCTGAAAAATCATCGCCAAATCCGCGCCACGCAATGTGCGCATCATCCGCTGGCGCGCGCCGCGCAGATCCAGCACTTGCCCATCACGGCGGCGGAAGAGCATATTTCCCTGATGAATCACGCCGCCCGCATGCTCAACCAACCGCATCAATGCCAGCGACGTCACTGATTTACCCGACCCGGACTCCCCGACGATGGCCAGCGTTTCGCCCCGATCGACAGAGAACGTCAAGTTACGCACCGCGTCCGTCCGCTGCCCCTGCTGTTCGAAATACACGCTCAGGTTGCGTACTTCCACCACCCGTTTTTCAGGCAAAACAAGCCCCGGAATGGGGGAAGACAGCGAGGCATAATGATCCTGTGTGGGCGACATGAACGGCGAATCTCCATATAAATGCGGCTGGAATCAGCGCAACGCGGTCAGGGACAAATTATCAGCGATTTTCGACTATATTTAGCGCAAGGTATGATGTAAAGCGGAAACTGAAATCAACACAGTGAAAAATTTCTTTTATAACATCAAGTTAATTGCAATAAAGACGTGCAATCAGGCATGATATTCCATGCAAATTCGCCCATTTCTGCCCGAAATGGTTCGAGTTGTGGGCAGAAGGCCTCTGTTTTTCACCATGACCCTGCCGTTCCGTGCCTAACGAGGATTCATGCGCCAAAAGGCACATTCCTTGACCTGCATACATTCACCCCCGTTACGAACTCTGACATAATTAATAGTGGCATAGGAAACAGGTTTTCGCCCATGAACGACATCTCGGCAGAATTTTTTTATTAATGAAACCAGACTCATTAATGAAACCGGCCTTATTGATAAAACAACGGTATTGATGAAAAAACGGTGGAGTAAAGATGGAAAGCGTTAACGCAGGTTTACTGACTCTTGAACACGCTCTGGAAAACATGTTTTCTCAGGTTACGTCCCTCACCGAGACAGAGCGCGTATCCCTGTTCGACGCCACAGGACGGATCACCGCCCATGCCATCGCCTCTCCGATTAATGTCCCACCTTTCGCCAATTCCGCGATGGACGGTTATGCCGTACGCTGTGCGGATTTGGCCGTTGCCACGACGCTGCCGCTGGCAGGAAAAGCATTCGCTGGCACCCCATTCACTGGTGAATGGCCTGTCGGAACTTGCATTCGCATTATGACCGGCGCGCCGATTCCCACAGGCGCCGACGCCGTCATCATGCAGGAAGAGGCTGACGTTAGCGACGGTGGCATCCGTTTCCCCCACAAGGTCAAACCCGGTCAGAATATTCGTCTGGCGGGAGAAGATATTCAGTCGGGTGCCAGCGTGTTGCCTGCGGGCTGCAAGCTGGGCGTGGCGGAGTTGCCGCTGCTGGCCTCGCTGGGGATTGCGCAGATTGATGTAGTACGCCGTCTGCAAGTCGCGGTGTTTTCTACCGGTGATGAGCTGCAACCTGTCGGCAAACCGTTGGAAGACGGCCAGATTTATGACACCAACCGTTTCGCCGTCCGCCTGATGTTGGAACAACTGGGCTGCGATGTGCACGATCTGGGAATTATTCGTGACGATCCGGCGGCCTTGCGTGCCGCGTTCCATGAGGCTGACCGGCTGGCCGATCTGGTGATTAGCAGCGGCGGCGTTTCCGTTGGCGAAGCGGATTACACCAAGCAAATGCTGGATGAACTGGGCGATATCCATTTCTGGAAACTGGCGATCAAACCCGGCAAACCCTTCGCCTTCGGTAAATTGCACCACGCCTGGTTCTGCGGCCTGCCGGGAAATCCCGTTTCCGCTGCGCTGACATTCTATCAACTGGTTCAACCGCTGCTGGCGCGCCTGTCTGGCTATACGCAGTGGCACCAGCCGCCTCGCATTCGCGTCAAAACGACCAGCGCCCTGAAAAAGACGCCGGGGCGCACCGATTTCCAACGCGGCATTTTCAGCCGTAACGCTCTGGGTGAGCTGGAAGTCACAACCACCGGGCATCAGGGTTCGCACGTTTTCAGCTCTTTCAGCCTCGGTAACTGTTTCATCGTGCTTGAGCAGGATCGCGGCCATGTCGCCGCAGGCGAATGGGTCGACATCGAGCCCTTCAACGCGCTGCTGGGACACTGAGTATGTTGCCGGAACTGAGCGATGAAGAGATGCTGCGCTACAATCGACAGATTGTGCTGCGCGGCTTTGATTTTGACGGACAGGAAAAGCTCAAAGCGTCACGCCTGCTGATTGTCGGGCTGGGTGGGCTAGGCTGTGCCGCCGCACAGTATCTGGCCGCCGCTGGCGTGGGCCATTTGACGCTGCTGGACTTTGATACCGTCTCTCTGTCTAACCTGCAACGCCAGGTGCTGCATCGTGATGCCCGTATCGGCATGGCAAAGGTCGAGTCAGCGCGTCTGACGCTATCCGATATGAATCCGCATCTTTCGCTCGATACCGTTGATGACGATCTTGATGACGAGACGTTGAGCGAACTGGTCAGCCAACACGACGCCGTGTTGGACTGTACCGACAATGTCGCTATTCGCAATCGTCTAAACCGCATTGGCTTTCAGCTTAAGAAGCCGCTGATCTCCGGGGCAGCGATTCGGATGGAAGGCCAACTCAGCGTCTTTACCTATCATCCTGGTGAACCTTGCTATCAGTGCCTCAGCCGTCTGTTCGGCGCCAATGCGCTAACCTGCGTCGAAGCAGGCGTGATGTCGCCGCTGGTGGGCACCATCGGAAGTTTGCAGGTAATGGAAACCATTAAACTGCTGACTGGTTACGGCAAGCTGAGCGTTGGACGACTGCTGATGTTCGATGCGATGACGCTGCAATTTCGTGAAATCATGCTGCCGAAAAACCCGCACTGCGAGGTTTGCGGCGAGCGAGGCGCAGAAGGAAAAGATACGACTCCGGCACGATAAGCCATTGAACACAGGAAAAATCGGTGACACAGTATTAAGGTTAGTCATCACGTAAACTGAGGAACACACCATGAGTAATGCTTTTTTGCAGTCAATCAAGGCTCGTCGTTCAATCTATGCCATCGGCAATAAATTACCGATATCAGAAGATCAGGTTACCGCCCTCATTACCGAAGCCGTTAATGAAAGCCCCTCCTCTTTTAATTCGCAAAGCTCACGCGTTGTGATTCTGTTCGGCGAGCAGCATCACAAACTGTGGGATATTGTTAAGCAGCAGTTGAAGAAAATTGTGCCTGCGGACGCCTTTGCTCCGACAGAAAATAAACTGGCCTCTTTCGCTGCTGGCGCGGGGACCGTCCTGTTCTTTGAAGACACCGCCGTGATTGAAGCACTACAGGAAAAATTCGCACTTTATGCCGATAACTTCCCAGTCTGGTCTGAACATTCAACCGGTATTGCGCAGTTTGCCGTGTGGTCTACGCTGGCACAGGAAAAAATTGGTGCCTCTCTCCAGCACTACAATCCGCTGATTGACGATGATGTGAAAGCACAGTGGAAGCTGCCAGCCAGTTGGAAGCTGCGTGCTCAAATGCCATTTGGCTCCATCGAGCAACCAGCTGGTGAGAAAACCTATATTTCGTTTGAAGAACGTTTCCGCGTATTTAAATAATTCGCTGACTCATTCTTTATAAACAAACAGGGACACCATGCGGTGTCCCTGTTTCAAACTGCTGACAAACCTATTTATTGAACGAGAACGGGAGTAACGGAATAGAAGAGTAAAGCGTTTGCGCCAGGGATGGCGCAATCCGAGCGTACAGGGATGTATTTACAGCGTCTTTACGATCTATCCGTTACTACCGCCATACGGACTTTGCCAGCAACCTCAAATTTTAATCAGGCACCGGTGGCGCAAAAACCTGAATCGCCTTTTCTCTGATTCCGAATACCGCTGGCGTTTTGCCAATCAGCTCGCCATCCGCATTGATATCGTGCGGCTTCGGGGTACTTAACGTCAGCTGTCTGGCGGAAAAGGCGCGAACCTTGCGCCAGCGGCCATGCGTTCCCTTGCGGATAAAAGGAATCAGCGCCACCATTTCCCACCAGTGAGACACCTCCAGGCTGTACACATCCAGCCGACCATCATCGGGCGCGGCACTGTCTGCTACCGCCATACCACCACCATAGAAACGGCCGTTCCCCACCGACACCTGCACGGTTCTCACCCGTTCTTTAATGCCGTCATGCTCGATCTCAACGCGGAAAGGACGGCTTTGCTTCAAGAGCTTAAAGGCCGCCAGCGCATAGCCTAATGTTCCCCAGCGTTTCTTGGATTTCGCCGACAACCCGCGTGCCAATGCCGCAGAAAACCCAATACTGGAAACGTTAAAAAACAGATGTCCGTTGACCTCGCCTAAATCAACGGCGCGCCGCTGTCCGTTGGCAATAACCTGAATCGCCTGCCGGATCTCTCTGGGGATCCCCACCGTACGGGCAAAGTCATTCGCTGTCCCTAACGGCAGCACACCCAGCGGCAAGCCGGTATCCACCAGACCGGGCGCGGCGGAGTTTAACGTCCCATCGCCACCGCCGATAATGACAAAATCCACCCGATCCGCATATGCGCGTATCATATCGCTGCATGAACCCGACGCGTTTTCATCCGGTTCGACGATGCTAATCCGGCTTTCCTGTAATAGCTGTTTCACATAGCGCGCAGAGGAATCGCCATTCCGCGCCTGCTTATTAATCAATAAAAGCGCTGTTGGGCCTGATTCCTTCACTGCTGAATAATGGCTCATGGTCATTCACCCAACGTTATTTTTTGATGAAATTTGTTTGATGAAATCTAACCATAGGGGTAATCAAACCGACAAGGGAGCTTTAACAAGCCCACAATAAAATACAAAACATTACGTTCTAACATTCTGCGCTAATACTTCCACACTGAAACCACTATACTGAACCCTACGAGTCAGCAATACCTTTGCCCGTTTTGTTAAGCCGTTATTCCAGTAACACAGGCACCACTATTAAGTGGTAAGCACACAGTAGCCACAAGGCATGTGCCTGCCTTCATCATGCAGGCACATGTCGACAGGAAATAGTCACCGTCAATCAGGCATTGACCGGATTATGCTCAGTTTCGTGTTTGGCGTTTCAGCGTAATAGAACAGGTATATCGGTCCGCCGGATGAATCGATACCGTGGTTTCAAAGACGTTCCCCGAGCGGTCCAGATAATGGCGAACTATTTTTAATGCCGGATAGCCTGCGTCAACACCCAGCGTTTTCGCTATCTTGGCCGGCACGCCAACAGCAGAAATCGTCTGGCGCACTTCTTCACCCTGCACGCCGTAATGCTTTTCAATCAAATCGCTAATCAGAGCAAACGGATCGCTGCGTACCAGACTTTTGACCTTGGCATAATCCGGGCTAACGTAGCTGTCAGTCCAGCATATTGGGGCGTCTTTTTTCTCGCTGTCTTCACGAATGCTGGCAATATGCAGCCAGCGATCGCCCGGTTTGCCACCAATAATCTGTGCCAGCTCGACATCCGCCACGACTTCATCAATCTTCTTCACTACGCGCAGGTTGGTTTTTGCCAGCACGAACAAATCTTCAAGACTGGCCAGAGGATGATTACGTTCACGCTTTTCATCATTATCGACCACAACGGAACCGACCCCCTTGCGACGAGAGACTAACACCGCCTACGTCAGATCGCGCAGTGCCTACCTGACAGTATGTCGGCTCACTTGATACTGCTCACAGAGCTACAGCTCGGAGGGGATCAACGACCCCGCCGGATATTTGCCTAATGTAATGTTTTGGCTGAGTTCACGGGCAATGCGCTTATACAAGGGTTCTTTCATCGGCTCACGCTCTTAATCAATATTGATGCCCTGCATCACAAAATGACATTCAACCGCCCCCTAACTTGTCCGTACATGTTGTTATATGCACGGCATGTACGGACATTTAAACATGTCCATATATTTGACCTTTCAGGCCATGCCGCGACAAAGGTAAGCTCGTTTTATCTTATCGCGGATATGGTCTGCATCTTATCACTAATACTTTCGCTTCAGGCTGGCCTGCGCCAAAGGTGTTCGCCAACAGGCCGGGTTGATGCTGGATGCAATGGTGCAGGACCTGGAACGCGCTACAGGCCCCTGGCACGCAGAGTGGATTGCCATCCCGGAAAGTTTCCTTCTTTCCGCGGGTGCGCTCAATCAGGCCAAATTCATGTTAAACGGTCTGATTGTCGATGAGAAAATGATGCTGAAAAACCTCAACATGACCAACGGCCTGATTGTGGCAGAAGCCGTAATGATGGGGTTGGCACCCTATATTGGTCGTCAGGAAGCACACGACATCGTCTACGATGCCTGCCGCATCGTAAATGAAAAAGGCGGTACGCTAGCCGATGTTCTCAATGCCATGCCCAGCGTCGCCAGCCGCCTCGATCCTAAATTAATCAACGACCTGACTAACCCCGTCAATTATTTGGGGAGCGCCCCTGAAATGGTGGATCAGGTATTAAATAAAACGGAAAGAAAATAATAATCACCGGTGATTATCCGGTATCACCCTTATTAACAGACTGAGTTCAAGACGTTCCCAGACGCTAGATAATAGCGCGTCTGGGCAGGCCCTCTGTTGCCGGGAATGATGGCGGATAACCATGATTTGCACGATTAAGGAGGCATTATGTCATCCGAATCATCCACCAAGAAAAAAATAGTCGCGTCTATTATTCCTCTCCTGCTGGGCCTGATTATCTGGTTTTCTCCGGTTCCCGGTGGCCTTACGCCACAGGCATGGCATATGTTCGCGATTTTTGCCGCCACCATTGCCGCAATACTGACGCAGCCGCTGCCGTCGGGCGCCATTATGCTGCTTGTCCTTTGCGTGACCATCTTCACCGGCACCTTAACCGAAGCCAAAGCGCTGGCCGGTTTTTCCAGGGGCATCGTCTGGCTCATCTTTTGTGCCTATATTCTTTCTCTGGGTTTTGTGACATCTGGATTAGGAAAACGCATCGCCTACAAAATGCTGTCGCTATTCGGCGGAAGCAGCCTGGGGATCGCGTATTCACTGGGCGTTTCCGATCTCATCATGGCGCCCGCCATGCCATCCGTCACGGCGCGTTCGGGGGGAATTATCTTTCCTATCGCGCGTTCCATTAATGAAGTATTAGGCTCAACACCCGGCGTTAGCGGTAAAAAGATCGGGGACTTCCTGATCATGGTCTGCTTTCAGTTTACCCCGATCACCGGTGCAATATTCCTCACCGGCATGGCCGCCAACCCGCTCGTTGGCAGCCTGGCGAAAACCTCACTAGGCGTGGATATCACCTGGGGCGGCTGGTTTGTTGCCGCCGTCGTGTCCGCCATGTGTTGTTTCTGCCTGATGCCGCTGCTGGTTTACAAAATACTGAATCCGGAACTGAAAAAAACGCCAGAAGCCAAAGAGATGGGACGTCGGTCACTGGCGGAATTGGGAAGCATGAAACCAGCAGAGAAAAAAGTAGCCTTTGGCTTTGTTCTCGCGCTACTTGGCTGGGGAACCAGCCTTGTCACCGGTTTCTCTGCCACTTCCGTCGGGCTGGCATTGGTCGCCTACCTGTTCGTGACGCAAGCCGTACAGTGGAAAGAGGTTCTTAACGATCGCGCCGCCTGGGATACCGTCATCTGGTTTAGCGTCATTATCAGCCTCGCCGCAGGGCTGTCTGACCTTGGTTTCATTAAATGGATGACCGTTAAGTTGGGTAACTCCATACAAGGTTTCGGCGCGATGGAAACCTTTGTGATTCTTGGCATCCTGTATATTTATGTGCACTATCTGTTTGCTACCGCCTCTGGCCACGTGGCCGCACTCTATGCGCCCTTCGCCGCCACTGCGATAGCCGCGGGTGCACCGCCCATGATGGTCGCCATCTGTTTTGGCATTTTTAGCAACCTGATGTGGGGAAATACCGAGTACGGCGGCGGCCCTGGCCCTATCTATTTTGCTCAGGGATATTTTGAGCGGCATCGTTTCTATAAAATCAACTTCTGCATCGTCACGTTTAATGTCGCCCTGATCTTTATCGTCGGCTTAGCGTGGTGGAAACTGATTGGCTATTATTAATCGCCTGCCCTACCCATACGCAAAAAATCAGGGGAGGCTCGTTGCCTCCCCCGTTATTTCATCATAATCGTCGGTCAGACTCTCCAGCCATTACAGGCCATCGTCTTTCGTCTGAACCCAAAACGCATGCACCAGCCCAGGAAAATAGCCTAACAGCGTTAGGATAATGTTCAGAATAAATGCCCCACCAATACCTTTCCCCAATAACACGCCCAGCGGTGGAAGAACAATAGTAAAAACGATGCGCCAAAATCCCATATCAACCTCCGTAACGTGATGATTACTTATGAAACTAGCTCAGGGTCCGGGATTTGTCAGTATTCACCAAAACAATTGAGATTAATCTTTGCTGAGAAAATGAAGGCCTGTGCTTCAGAACACCAGAACCGCACTGTCATCCATCAGAGCATTGTCTCATGATACTTACTCATGTTTGAGTCCATGGATAAGATGACCGAACACGCTACGCCACGTATTACCTCTCCTCATTATTAATTCAACCAATTATTCATAATAATAAGAAAAACCTTCAAGATATATTTATTGAAATACATAGCAGAGAAAAAACAACTCTATTAATAATTAATCACGCTCTGGATTTATATTTCCTGAATACCTTGAAAAACCGATTTAACTTTCTAAACTTAATCGCGATGCAAGGACTTGCATCTAAAAACAGCAATTAACATTGGAGATTGTTATGAAAAAGAAATTTGCATTTCCTTTATTATTTTCACTGACTACAATTTTCAGCGCGTATGCTTATTCAGAAACATCCAGCCTTAATGATAAAGAAGGCCCGCCAGTTAAACTTACCGAAACAGCCTTCGCCCAACTTGATGGAAGCAACAGCGTATTATCCATTTCAGAAACAGGAGAGGCCCCCACACAAACCGGTGCACTGCGGGCACCAGCGCCACCGCTGAGCCGGCTTGCTATCTATGCTGTCGGTTCATCAAACTGCAATTGGGAATATATGACCACTGTTGGTCAATTTTCAACAACGTGCGATCACGGAGGAGCACAGCTTCGCGTTGCCGTACAGGAAATTGGCTATGGCGGTAATGCGATTGCCTGGATGAACTCTGGCCAATTAGCAAATTCTAAAAATTACCAGAATGATTCTATTTGTGTCGTAGGGACATCTTACGTTTTCCCTTGTCCCGTTGGTGGCACAGTGGTTGGTTGGATGAAATATTACAACCTTGACGGCTCGCAGAACGGTATATTTAAATTCCAGGACACCTCAATCAATGCTCCCTAGAATACACTGTACACTCAGATCAGCATTAAATAATCTCTTTTCGTTCCCATCAATACGTCCCCATCAATAAATAAAGGCCAATTCACACTTGGCCTTTTTCATTACGCGAACATATTAACCTTTACGGCTTTATCCTGAAAACGAAGCAACGCATCAGCAGCGCGTTGCAGGTTTTCTGCGCTCGCCATTTCATTACGTGATAGCGCGCCATCAATCCCTTCCTGAATTTTGGAGAACACGTTCATAGGCTGCTGCGATGAAGCGGGCGCGGTGCCATCGTAAACGACTTTAGACAGCGCGGTAGGAGCCATGAATCCCAACAATGGTGACGATTCGTCGAGATCCATCTGTCCACTTTGGATCAGGTTATTTACAACCTCGGTCAACGCTTGTGGCGTCATATTCGTGAAATCGTATTTCTTAATCTGAGCAGCAGAGGCAGCAGCGTTATTGGCTCTCACTTCCTGCGTTTTTTCAGCTAAAACAGCAGCAAACGAGGCTTGATTACCAGCCTGAGCCGTTGAGTTGGCGATCGAAGCGCGATGCGCAAAGAGGCCATTCTCTCCAGTCTCAATTTTCATATCCTTCCCTCCCGGTCGTAGTGAATAGTCAATGCATCCAAGCAAACGATATGTCAGCGCATTCAGTATAGGATTGTCGATGAAAATATCCCTATTTGATCGGAGGAATATCACCGTAAACGTCAACCTGCTCAAATGTTCAGCGATACCGTAGCGTCCTCCCCACTCAGTTTATATGCAGCGAACAGCATGGCTGGATATAATCAATATTCATGCGTAGTGTCTGTTTATAAAGGATAAAGAATGAAAAAATTCGCTATTGCCCTCTTTGTTCTACTGCCCCTGGCTCAAGCCGCGGCAGCAGACTGTGACAACGCCAGCACACAGCTAGACATGAGCCAATGTGCGGCTGATGAGTATAAAAAAGTGGATGGCGAACTTAATCGACTCTATCAGTATGTCGTCAAACGCCTGGTGATTGAAGAACACAAGGCATTGCTCAAGTCAGCCCAGAGAAAATGGATCGCGTACCGCGACGCTGACTGTGAGTTTCAGACCTTCCCGACAACCGGAGGATCGGTGCATGGCATGGTGTATTCCCAGTGCCTGACGCAGAAAACCGCCGAGCGCGTAACAGAATTCAAAAGCATGCTACGTTGTAAAGAAGGGGATTTGAGCTGCCCACTTTAAGCCACTGCCAAGTGTGGAAAGCGTCACAGACTAAACGCGCGGTAAGTGTTTGAATAGTGGCGGAGAGAGGGTCCATTTTTTTAGTGTTCAGCTACGTCCGAAGAAGTCTATTTTTTATATATAAAACAATATATTGTCATTTAATTATTGTTCGATAATGTATTGCTATTTCCGACGCAATCAGCGATTTTATGCAGTACCGTATGCATGGCGGGTTGTATGACAGGATTATCGATATGCCGAAGAAGGCCAAAGAACTCTCAGGGCTTGCCGTATCAAGATTAAAAACAGAAGGCTCTTTTGCTGTGGGTGGTGTTGACGGCCTATATCTCCGAAACAGAGGCCAGTCCCGATCATGGATTCTTTGCGTGGCTATGGGAGTCAGAGTTAATGCCAGAGGTAAGACCGTTCCAAAACGCTTGAACTTGGGTCTTGGCCCCTACCCCGAAGTCTCCTTGGCAGAGGCCCGTGAAAAGGCTCGTGAACTCCGCAAGCAAATCAGGAATGGAATTAACCCGCTACAAGAAAAACATGAGCGCACTACCCAACAAGTAGAATTAGCCCGTAAACAACGGTCGTTTGCTCAATGCTGTGAGGACGTATTGGCAATCAAAGCCAGCGAGTTGAAGAACAAGAAACATGTCGCTCAGTGGCGAGCTACCTTAGAAACATACGCCTATCCGTTTATTGGTCAGAAAGCAGTAAATGAAATAACAAAAACCGATCTTTTAGCCATCCTTGAACCCATTTGGCTGATAAAGAATGAAACAGCAAGCCGCCTTCGCGGGCGTATTGAAGCCGTTCTCGACTATGCCAAAGCAAAAGAATATTTTGAAGGGGATAACCCTGCAGCATGGAAAGGAATGTTAAAACCCCTTCTCCCCTTACCCAGCAAAGTTCAAAACCAAAAACATCATGCCGCCCTTCCCTATGGTGATATTGGGACATTTATGGGCGAACTTCGTCAACGTCAGGGTATTTCTGCCCGCGCTCTTGAATTTGCCATTCTCACAATCGCTCGCTCTGGTGAAATACGCGGTGCAGAGTGGAATGAAATCGATCTTGCGGGGAAAACATGGACCATACCCGCCAGCCGAATGAAAGCAGCAAAAGAGCATCGTGTTCCTCTATCTGATGCTGCCATTGCGCTGCTAAAGGAATTACCACGCTTTAAGGACAATAATTTTGTGTTCCCTGCCCAACGTAAAGGACAACTATCTGACACTGCATTACTGGCAGTGCTAAAGCGCATGGGATATACCGACTTAACGCAGCATGGATTCAGATCAACTTTCCGTGATTGGGCTGGCGAAACAACATCGCATCAGCGTGAAGTTATTGAACATGCTCTGGCACATCAACTGGCTGACAAAGCAGAGGCGGCTTACCAGCGTGGGACGTTATGGCCTAAACGGGTTGCGTTGATGGATGACTGGTCGGGGTATTGCTTTGCCAACGTTTAACTGTTCTGTTTGAAAGCACCACACAGGGCATCTGTGGTCATGGTTTCCACATACTGGCCCCATCGCCCTGATTCAGTCTGGGTTATGGTCAGAAGACGCTGTAGAGCGTCAGATGAGCCATAAAGAAAGCAATAGTGTCCGTGCTTACACTCACAAGGCCAAGCATCTTGACCAGCGCCGCCTGATGCTTCAGTGGTGGGCTGATTTTTTGGATGAGAACCGGGCAGGCAAGGTCAGGCCGTTTTAAGTTTGCGCAGAACGGGTAGAGTTACAGCCAAGTATGACTTGATTAATTTAGACCCAGTGTTAGCATAATTTAAATATTCAACCAAATTGTTCATGATGGAATAAAAATAAAATGACATTACTATTGTCGGAAGTAAAATATCATGGAGTAGGCCAAGGACTATTCATTTCTGGAGAAATAACTTCAAATGAAAGGTCTTTCAAATGGGTTTATGATTGTGGATCAAGTTCAAAATCAGGTAAACTAATATTAGAGAGGAAAATTAAAAATCTATTTAGACAAAGAAATGAACCTATCGTTATAGATATGCTGGTTATTTCTCATTTTGACAAAGATCATATAAATGGATGTGAGTTATTACTGAAAAAATTTAAAGTAAATAAAGTAATACTTCCATACATCCCACTTTGGAAAAGGATCCTATTAGGATTAGAGCAAAAAGTAGGTATTACTGGAAAGTATATTGATTTTTATATAAATCCTACCACATACATTAATAAAATATCAGAAAATAAAGAAATTCAGATAGAGTACATAGATTCACAACTGTTCAACTCTGACGAAGAAAATATCTCACCCGCCAATGAGTCACAATACATCCCACCTCATGAAAACGAAAGTGATTTATTTAACTCATCTAATGTTAAATTAATTAAGAATGGCGGTGTTTTTATTGAAAAAAATGTTATCAGTTGGGAGTTTGTATTTTATAACGACGAGGCCATGAAAGGACACCTCGATAAAGCAGCAATAGACGATATAAAAAAATTATGTACAGAAATAAACAAAGACAAAAAAACAATAAATAAAATAAAAGAAAAGTATGAAGAGAAATACAAAAACAAAGAAGAAAGAAATATGATTTCCTTGTTTATGTATGCTGGGCCAACAGATATAGAACGTAGTATCGAAGAGATATATACCCATTCGTACTCATCGGCAAGCGTGAAAAATCACGATATAGTTTACCTGCACTCATCAAACCAAAAATCAGGGTTTCTATTTACTGGTGATGGATACTTAAATACTCAGCACAGATTCCAAGCACTTAAAAAATCAATTACAGAAAAAAGAATTAATAATATATTATCCTTTCAAATAATGCATCATGGCTCAAAAAACAACTGGTTTCACGGTATTGCAAATGAAATATGCCCCTTTTTTAGTGTATTTAGTTCTAATCCCGAAAGATCTAAAAGAGACAGATCTGGGAAATCTAAATCATGGAATCATCCAGATCCTGAAGTTGTAATGGACTTCTATAGATACAATCCTATTCAGGTCGATCTGAAAAATTCTTTTTATATACATTCTCGTTACTTTATTTAGTTCTAAATAAATATGGAGAAAAATAATGAATATTTTATTTTGCAATATTGGGTGGATGGATAAATATGATGGGATTGATGGGGATTCAATCAACCGAGGTGGGTCCTACAATAAAACAGCCACAGGCCATGAAGTTTGTAATTTTACGAATTCTGATGGGTATGTATATGGATATGTACAACCAACAGGGCAGATAAAAATAGAAAAGTTAGGTGCTAACAGGAAGGACGAAAAAATTGATGGTATAACTGTTGTTTGGCTTGCTGGCCCTGAGTCTGGCGGTACTGCTGTTGTTGGTTGGTATAAGAATGCGACAATATTCCGCGAGCCACAAGAGCTAATATATCCTTCATCAACACATCGAAAGAATGGCATAACTACTTTTAGAATAAAAGCGTTGTGGAAGGATGCTTTTTTATTACCATCTGATAATAGAAGCTTAATGATCCCCAGAGCAGTCAAAGGAGGAATTGGACAAAGTAATGTTTGGTATGCAAATACTCCAGAAAGTGATGAACATGTCACCAAAGTTAAAAATCTGATTGCTAATTTTGACGAAAACCTTCACATACCAGATATAGACCAAGAAGCGATGGGTGCTGAAGGCAACCCGAGATTTAGAGCACATATACAAAGAGAAAGAAACTCAAAAATTGTTAAAGAAAAAAAACGAATTACACTAAAAGAAAAAGGTCATTTGAAATGTGAAGTATGCAGCTTCGATTTTTTCGAATTTTATGGTGAGGATGGATATGGTTTTTGCGAAGTACATCACTTAATACCATTACATAAATCAGATGGAGTAATTATCACCAAGTCATCAGATCTTGCAATAGTCTGTTCTAATTGCCATAGAATTATACATAAAACAACGCCAATGATTTCAATTAGCGAATTATCTAAAAAAATAATAAGAAAATAAAATTTGAAACTGAAATTAAGATGACTCGCATTTAGATGAAATATGGTTTTACAGTAGCAAGAAAAGGGCCGTAAGGCCCTTTCATTTTCCATAAAGATAACTCTCCATTGGAGAGAATGCATATCCCCACATTGGGGTAACTCAATCAGCCCATTGGGCTGTAAACAGCTCCCCATATATGGAACAATCAAACAGAATATTCTCAAGAAATACTTGTTAGATATAATATTAAATATCTATTGCCAAGTATATTTACCTGTTTTTGAAAAATATTATCTATAGCCACCAGCTACGAATAAATTTAATCCTCCATAAAAAGCCTGAGGATTAAACTAAGTTCCTCACGCCTTATCTATATCAATATTTGATGCTATCTTTTCGAACATTATGAAAAGACATATAGTCAACTAGAATAAAAGACCAGAGACACTCCCTGTCCTTGCAGATATATAGAAACCATTATGAACTATGCCAAAGTAACAGAATACCTTAAAGGTAATCTGCAGCATAGGAAGAAACGTTAAAACCTTTCCTCCCTATACCAGCAAAATTAAAACCAAAAATCATCAATCCATGGCTATGATTTTTACCCTACCTACAATTTTACTATCAATGGGTAGCAGTTTTTGTCCCATATTTGTGGGTATAAGGATTATAGTTCCCTTTCGTTTCGAAGTTATTATACTGAGTCGAGTCTTTAGAAGTTCTTGTATAAGGAGGGACATATTTACCTTTTGTCGTGGTATAACCGCTGACCTTATCGTGATTCAGGCTACTCCCTGTCCCGTAGCCATACGTTTTAGATGCTTTGTATCCACCTCCCAAAGATGAGTGATACCCACCCCCCTTGGCAAAAACGCCTGTTGTAAAAAACAACACAAATAATGAAATAATTATCATTCTCATAATTCCCTCACAGAACAAAATAAAATAAGAAAATTAATAGTGGCGTTAAAATTAGCATAAAACAGGCACCAAACAAGATCTTATAGAAAAGATCACCTGAATCGTATAAATAAAATGAGAATCATTGCTGGCAAGTATAAAAACATATCACGAAGTTTCAAAGAAAATTATACACCAGACACAATATAAATTTATTACCATATAGTTATAGCTCTAACCCCTTAATCAAAACAAGACGATCTTGCCCATGTAACAACACCTGCTTTCCAACTTGTAACCCTCATTTCTAACATCCATATGTCGCCTGAACGATAAACAATAGAGTGTTTAGTTGCCATATCAGTAGATTGATCTCCTGAAAAAACACAAAGGAGGTGTTGTCCAAGATTTAATGATTTATAAACATCACCAACTCCATTGCTGGAAGATTCAAACACAACACTGTATATCTTTTCATTAAATTTAAATTTTGCCCATAACCCATTAACACAACTTAATGCCGAACCTTCAGCATCTCTCCCTTGTAAACCATTAGGTGAGCAACCACTGCCAGCGGATGCTTGTCCGTTTATATAAACAAACTCACCTGCATTTACCCTTCCATCAGCATTAATACTCCCGTTTGAATGAATGTAATTAGAATTAATATTTCCAGAAGCCCATACATATGATGTATTAACAGTTCCTGAATTAGCATATATGTCTCCATCGGTTACAAAAGCTTTTTTTGCGTATACTGTGCCATCCGCATTCAAAGCAGCAGCCATCTTTTTATTGCTATCAGCTGCAACCCCTATATTTCCAACCGCATACATGTTTTCTCCTGCATTTACAGATTTTTTTACATACGCAATACCATCTGTAGAAAAATCTCCTTTGGCATAAATATAGCTATTGGAAATAATACCTTTACCTGAGTTTATTACACCCCCAACTGTTAAATCTTTAGAGACATTCAAGTTATTGTCGAAATTGCCGGTTCCTGATACATATATGTCTTTTATATTATTAATATTATTACCTCCCATATTCAGATCACCTGTCATAGGTAAAGTTCCATCACGACGCAGGTAAACAGAATACATAGCGGAATCATATCCGATACGATATGCCATAAGACCTGCACTGGTGATATTACTGTAATCTGTTGATGCTTCTTTCCATGCACCCTGCAAACCTGATGCTAACGTTGCTGATTGCGTCATACCACTATCAATACCTGCCGCTTGCATCGCTCGACCCAATAAATCGTAACGATACTTATCCCCTTCCATCCAAGGCAAAGTCGTTGTAATAAGACCATTAACTACATAGTTAGGTGATATTCCTGAACGTTTTAATATAATTTTATATGAAGATTTTTGTGCATTAATACCGGTGTATGACGCAGGTAATAACCCTTCATTAACCAGTGTCTGGTATGTAATTTCGCAGCCAGAAGCATTACAGATACGGGGACCCGGATCGCTTGACTGACTGCTGCTTGAAGTCAGAGTGGAAAGTTTATCATATCGGATATTAATATAACCATTAACCGCCTCCCCGACCTGTTTAATTTGCTGACCAACAGCATTAGCTATAATCGTTTCCTGTTCATTTTTCATATCCTGAAAACGCATAAATGCCATCATGCTACCCACACCCAGCACCAATACGAGTTCTAACAGGGAGAACCCTTTCTTATTTTGTTTTTTCATTTTCATCGTCCTTTTTTATTTCACGTATTAATTAATTATCAAAAATAAACAAGAGGTCAAGACCGATGAATATATAATCAATGAAAAGATTAATAACAAAATTTCAAATGAGCCGATTTTATCTCTCTCTATCCGGTTTGTGGTATCATTACAATGATTTTATACATTCAGGATAAAAGAGAATGACAGACGCTATTAAAACACTTAATAACATCCGTACCCTTCGCGCTCAGGCACGAGAAACAGATCTGGCTACACTTGAAGAGATGCTGGAGAAATTAACTTCTATTGTCGAAGACAGACGCCAAGAGGAAACAATCGCAAAGCAACAAAATGCTGAACGTCAGGGCAAAATCGAAGCCCTGCGTGCGCAACTGCTTGAAGATGGCATTGACCCGTCTGAGCTGCTGGGTAATGTTAAATCATCACGTCCTGCTGCTTTACGCGCTCCTCGTCCTGCAAAGTACAAATACATCGACGAAAACGGCGATGAGAAAACGTGGACAGGTCAGGGTCGAACACCAAAAGTGATTGCAGCTGCACTGGAAAGCGGTAAGGTTCTGGAAGATTTTGCCATTTGATTAAGAGTTTTAATTTGCTGCCAAGGATGGTGGTAAAAATTGGCTACCGCGCCCTCTGGGGCTTGCTCAACAGCTCCCCAGCCTAAAACAAGTTTTAAGCCGAAGAGCTGTTCGGACGTGAAATGATTTTATGGTCTGAATTTCTTGAGAACTCTTTCAATGTAGATTTGTCCATTAACTTTATACCGTTCGATATCGTGTGTATGTAACGATGGAACTTCTAACAACAAACCAAAGAGTAATTGCTTATCTACCTCACTTATATCACAGTTTAAAACCTTGGCAACCTCTGCACCAAGAATTATTTTTTGTCGCGTATTTTCTTTTTTGCTGTCTCTTTTTTCTTTTGCTTTAAGGTAATTTAATTTATTTTGCGCTCCAGCAATTTTCTGCTCAAGTGTTTTCTTAATTTCAGGTCTGTTTCTATCATTCTGAAAAACATTGCCAGTCAGATAGGTGTTTTTTATTTCATTATCATTCATTCTTTTCTCCACTGATGCCTATGATTGTAAGGAATATTACTTCTGAACTCATCATCTGAAAGTGCTCGTTTGATTGATTTAATCCGGGAACGGAACTGTTTCTTTTCCTGTTTCTTTTTAAATTCAACTCTTACTTCTGTGATTATCTTTTCTGCTTCTCTATACGCTTTTTCCAGATCGGTATAGATTCCATTATCAAGTAATCGTTTTGCTTCAAGATCGATGGCTTCATCGTTATTTTTATACATAAAACCTCCTTGTCTTTATTTCCTTAACACCAATTAGCATAATTAATAAATTAATCAATAGTATACAAGAATTATTTTATTATATATCTTCAAGTCTTTTAATGGACTTTAAAATTATCTCTATAACTAACTACATTCCGAAGTAATCATGGTAAGCGCAGTAAATAGTAAGAAAGGGCCAATAGGCCCTTTCTTTAACACTTATGCGCACTCAGGAAGACTCAAAAGGTTATTAGGCTGTTCGCCATCATTTTGTGTTTTTAAGTATTTGTTACCAGAAGCGCTAACAGCAACAATCACCCACACTGAATGTCCTCCTGCATTAACATAAAATCTCCATTTCCCAGATTCTATTCCGCTTATAGCCTCTTGCTGTGTGAGCTTCCATCTGGTGCCATCAGCATTCTTACCGCCAATATGAGTTATCCTTTCATGAGCACTCTGGCGATTGCTTTTATTGATACATAATACTTGATGTTCGGACATTTTAGCCTCATTATAATTGCTGTATGTAATTAATAAACTGATCATCATTTTCATTGCATTAAATTGCTTTAATAAATGATGCACACTGAGTTTAGGTCATATCCTCACGATTTCCAGTCAACAAGAACCTAAATCGCGCGCTTTGTAATTTGTGCAACACAAGTGATAGCAATTACTAACTTAAAATATCTAATACTCTCCGCGTTACTTATTTTTGCTTATATGTTATTTTCATTTCACCTTTCCGTTTCCCACCTTATTTTTTGATCTTCACCTGTTAATTCTATAACGGAGAATTCTTCACTAAATCTAACTGTTTTATTTATTTTTTAGTGTTCCCCCGCCTTACGGCGGGATAAATTAATACTCTTCCTGTCCTTCGGACGCTATCAAAGCCCAATCCGTGTAATATCGCGGAATACTTCGTCCTTTCATCCATATAGCGCCGCTTAATTCGGCGGTTTGTTTTACAGACATTCATATATTTAGTATTAATTAATAAAGGCAAGCCTTATACATTGCCGTTATTTTTGAGCCATTTATGGCGATAAAAAATAAAGCAATGCCCACTTACGCATTATCGCTTCGCTCTAATGCCGTGGGGTCTACCGACGGTTGCCGCCGCAGGCTAAAACCGTTTCCTTCGGAAACAAAATCAGGGTCAACGTCAATCTCGGCGTTTACCTTACGTAAAACGAAAAGCAGCATTTGGCATTGAGGAATATTTGGATGGCGATATACAGTTTTAAAATGGAGAACATCAGCAGAGGCGAAGGTCACTCTTCGGTTAACTCTGCTGCATATCGTCACCGTAAAATTTTCTTCGATAACAGAACAGGTGAAGTGTGTGGTCGCAAAACAGCACATAAAAAGGACCTTGCCTTTGCGCAGATTTTTGCACCTGAAAATACTCCACCTGACCTGATTGTTGACAGTGAAACACTCTGGAATGCTGTTGAAGCCTCAGAGAAGAGAAAAGATGCCCGTCTTGCCAAAGAATTTAAAATTGCCCTCCCCGCAGAGCTAACACCAGAACAGAACATTGAACTCACTGCAGCTTTTGTTCTTGAGCACTTTACCAAGCAAGGCATCATCGCCGATGTTGTTATCCACGATATCACTGGTCATAACCCGCATATCCATATAATGGGAACAACCCGTGAAATTCTTTCTACCGGCTTTGGTAAAAAAGTCCGTGAGTGGGACAAACCTGAGACTCTCGATAGCTGGCGTAAAGGCTGGCAGAACATCTGTAATGGGTTCCTTGAGCTGTATGGTCAGGATGAACGCGTTGATCACCGTTCTATCAGGGTTCAGTATGAAGAAGCCCTTGAACAGGCTATCGCTGCCGCTACCAATGAAGAGAAAGCAATCTGGCTGGCTAAAGCTATTGAAACGAACCGCGATCCAATACTTCATATTCCTCGTGACCGTTGGGGAACTGTTGCAGCTCAGGAACAACGTGCTGCAGAGCAAGCCATACGTGATAAGCTGAAAAAAGAAGCAGGCGAAGCATACTTTACCTTTAAAGATCTTCCATTGGACATCGTTGTTGATGTTGCCAGCTTTAGGGTTCATGCACTGGCTGAACCGGAAGAAATTGTTATCCCGGATAACACAGGCAGAGCTTCATCTACAGGCTCGCAGAAACCTGTTCTGGTTGCTCCTGCGCCTCATACATGCACTACACTGAAAACCCCATCCTCTTCAACAGCAAGAGCACTTAAACGCGCTCCTGTTAAAGTTAAGAGGAAGAAAGTTGAACCTCGTCAGAGCGGTGTGTTTAAGCGTTTCACGCTGTTGGTAGTAGATTATATAAGAGAGAAATTCGTCTGGGCCAAGAAGAAGCCAGCCCCTGTTTCAGTCGATGCTGAACATGATAAGCGTATAGCTGAAAACTATGTCTTTGATGAGGTTCTGGGCATTTATGTTTCACGCTCTGAGCATGAAAGACGTGCAAGATTTAACAAGGATGACTACAAACCAACATCTGATGAAATTAGGCGTTTTCCAAGCCGTCCGGTTAAACCAGCACAGCCTGATAGCGATCTTGACTATATACCAACACTTGCTACAGACAGGAAAAACACAGTGCCTAAATTGAGACCTCCCGGTTATCGAAGTAGAGAGTGATGAGTAAACAGTCCATGTATTGCCCATACGCAACATGCCGCCCATTGGTAAACGTTAGGTATAGCGGTATTCGTCGCAGCTATTTAAGAACATCTGTATATTAAAACATTTTCTTAATGATGTTTTTTTCATAATCTATTAATTCATTATAATCATACAATTTTTTATTTGATATCAACCGAACAACTTCATCATCAGCTAGGTGATCAGGTATAAATTTCGCAATTTTTTGTATTGCCGACTTAGGAACCCCATATTCTATAAGGATATTTAAATGTTCTGGTATGAAATCATTCTCTATTATGGATGAATAATACAGATAGTTTCCGGGTACTAAACCCAAAAGCTTGCAGACATATGTTTGTAATTCATTTAATACAGATAACAACTTTGGAAGTTTATATTGAAACCAATGACGTAATATATAAAAAGAATCTTTTATCGATTCATCTATTATTTTTATTGTTTTTTCATCATTCATCTTTCCTGACTTGCTTAAATTATAGTTATATGTATTTTTTACTAACTCTAATATATTTTTGGAAAAGCCATAATCAAAAGTAACCTTAGTTAATCTTTCGGCGGACATTTGATTACTTTTCTCATTATCTTTTAATAAATACTCCCAACACAAATGTATACAAAATTTTAACTGTTCATATTTTGGTGTTGAGGACCATGCAACTAGTGCATAATTATCCCGTATGTTGGTCTTTAAATAATCAAGAAGTTTTTTTTGTCCACGGATGTTTATAGAATTATTTTTAAATAAAACACTTTCATCGAAGGATAATGATGATATGAAATTATATTCGATTGTATTTTTATTTTTTATATCAGCATCATCAAGGTTGATTAAAATTTCCTCATTAATCGGATTTTGTTCGAAAAATGGTATATCAATGTATATCACCTCTTTTTCTGGAGGAGGATTAAAATTAAATATATTTCCTGAATAGTGCTCCATCAATCTTCCAGCCCTACCTTTGATATTTGAATAATCAAAGTAGTCGATACTCAAATCCTTCCCTTTTTTTTCATCAAAATAGACAATGTTTTTAGCGCTAGTATTTACTCCCTCAATTATTGTTGAAGTACAAAAAAGCACCTTTATCAAGCCTTCATTAAAATAATCTATTATAGATGAAGTAATATGTCTAGGTAGTGCTCCATCATGAAATGCCACGCCATGTTTTATTGAATCAATTAATGACCACCTCTTAGAGATATTTTTCTCGATCCATTCTATCAGCGGAGGATTATGAGTTAGCTCTCTAGATTTATTTTTTTGAATAAAATCAGCAAACTCCCTTGAGAGTCTTCTAGCTTTACTCGGAGAGGCACAATAAACAATTGTTTGTTCATCGCAACGTCCAGAAATCAATTTAAATAAAACACCTTCTTTAAACCTTGCCTTATTTCCACGAGAGCCAAATAAATCAACATAATCTTTATATATATTAAAATCATTACATCTAACTAGACTATATTGGCTTTGATAAAAGACAGCATTATATTTATCAGCAAACCCCGGAGTTATTCCATCAATATTTGGCCCCAAAAAATAAAATTTTGGCGTGCTGTTTTTAAATATTTTTATAAATGCATTATTTAAAGACTGATGTCTTTCATCATCCCTCTTAGAGCTAAGTTTATAAAACTCATCAATAATTAGATAATCTACTTTAGGAAGGTCTTTATACTCATTCACTCGCTCAGATGTTAGCAGAAAAATATTGCCCTTTCCTTCTGAACAAAACTCCTGACTTGTTCTTACGATTAATTTATAGTCATTGGAATATTTTGAAATCTTTTTTCTCGTCTCATCGAGTAAAGCTAGAGTTGGCTGAATAATAATGATGTTTTTGTATTTTTTGGATGCTACTATTTCCTCTATTAAGAGACTTTTCCCAAAACTTGTAGGAGCACTTGCAATAACGTTTTTTTCTGAATTGATTAGATCCAGTAAATATTTTTGTTCATCATGAAATACTTTATCTTTGATATTTATTGACCTGTTATTTTCAAACCTTATTTTTTGCGATGATGAGGATAGTGGTAAATCATTTTTTATGATATAAGGATAAAAACCTGCAGACTCGATTAGATCTGCTAAAACACCATCTAATATTCGCGAATAATCATTCTTCTTATCTAAAATTTTTATTAATTCATCTCTCCCCTGATTCTCATCTGATATTAGTAATCTAGCACATTTTTGATACTCACTAAAAGTATATTCGAACAGGGTGTCACTTCCACTCCCAATATTCTCATTCATATATCAACCACCAATTTGTTGAATCAATGATAGTTTTTGATGAAGTTTTTTTACTAACTCTATTTTATTACTCACGGGAAAAAGCATAAGAATAATATTTAAATGATTTTTTAAAGGGTGTTTGTAATTTTCATCAAAATGTTTTTTTAGCATAAGTATTTGGTAATGCGTCCAATTAGTAGAACATGTGTTTTTCAATGAATGCCCCGATGACTTTTTCATGCAATTCTATCGAACGCGAGAAGCAGATTGTTTTACGGGCCAGACGTTTAATACGTGTCCTCAGTGTCAGGTTGTTACGCTCAATACGCTGAGTGAAGATTTTTCCTGTCAGATGCTTATCTTTCGGGAGTTCTCTGGCATAACTGCCCCAGTCATCGCTGGTTATCATACCGATGTTAAACGGCGTCAGCAGAGCCAGAAGTTCACGGCAGGTGTTATCCGTGCGCGGTCCAAACGTGTAAGCCAGAACGCCACCTGTTTTGGTGTTGTATGCATACCAGAGCCAATGCTGCCGGGCTTTATTGCCGACAAAGCTCCATTGGTCATCAAGCTCACAGATAAGTGCTACATCGGCATGAGCGACCGGAGAGGAAGTTATTCGCTTCGGCGCGAGTTTTTTAACGTGCGAATGACGGTGTTAATACCGATTTTCAGTGTTCTGGCTGTATCACGAACGCCGGCGCCGTTGAATGCCATTTCGGTAATTTGTTCTTTGACACCGGGCTTACGCGCTTCATAGGTATAGGTGAGCAGAAACACGCGGTGACAGTCACGACAGCGAAACCGGTCACGACCTTTAGGGTTCTGTCCATGACGGTAAACCTGAACAGACTGACAGCGAGGACAATGAACATTAACGCTGGCCATGAGCAAACCTCAAAGCAGTCATTATATATCAATTCAACTAATTAGAGGCACCACCAAGTATTTTATTTTTATAATAATCAGAAAAATCCGGTGATTTTTCGTCATCATATTTTAAAAATGAATCACAGCTATAGGTACATAGCAGCGGAATGTTAATTTTTGTAAGCTTATCTGATAGTTTCCCTCCTGCCGATAAAACATCCAACCAATATTCTAATTCTGGAGAGTTTTGTACATGACGTATTTTTTTCGCTATCAAATTAAATTCAGAATTTAAATAATCAGCTTTGAAATGCTCTTCAACATCATTGATTAAATCACCAATACCTTTCTTTGGATCAATATATAACTTAGATTCACCTAGCCAGAGGGTTTTATTGACAGGATCTATATGCACGGCATCAAAACCGTGAACGGTATGCCCGATAGAGTCTTTGAAATAAATTTTTGAAAGAAGTGGGATTGTATTATGAAAATCTCTCAAAATCAGATGAAGAATAAGTTCACCAAATTCACCTCGCTTAAGGTATTTATTAGCAACATCGTCAGTCAATTCACCGGAATTCAGATAAATATCTTTAACCTTCTGGTATTCATCAATTTTATAGATTGAACGAGCGGCATCTATTATTTTAGATAATGTTTGCGTGTTATCTGTCTGCTCTCCTTCGTGAAACCCATAAGCGAACTCATGCAGGGCCGATAAAACCTTCATGACCAAAGGATCCATCCTATAGTAGGATACACCTGTGTCATTAATATCAAAACCTACCAAGTAACTACATAAAGCTTGATCTCTCATTCTTTCTTCAATCACTTCATGCGCTTTGAATGGTCCCATTATTTGTCCATGTTATTTATTGCATAGAAATAATTTCATTCGTTAATTTTTTAACATATTGAATAGTATAACTAAAAACGCGCCACACAAATACTGTTTATTTTCACAGCAATCATGCAGTACAAGCTTCAATCTATAAGTTTAATGGTATGATTTGTATCGATGTTTTATAATTGAGAATTTGCAGATCTGAGACGATTGAAAATCGAATATCGGCCACCTAAAGTATAGGTGAAACCCGGAACAGTTTGAAACAAGACACTCGCTTAGGGCGGTGTCAACATTTCGTAGGTAGGATCATGATTCGCAAAGGCTGAGTTCACGGGCTTCGGCGGTTACGCCCGGCCAGTTTAAGGGCTTCATCGCGGAGTTCTGGTGTGTATTGCTTACAGGGTTTCTTACTGGTTCAGATGGGTTTTGTCATATGAGCTACTACTGGTTCAGAATTTACTCACTTTGTCGCGTGTCCACTATTGGCGGGTAAGATAAATCGAGGCAAAGGGTAATCTCCATAGATTAAACTTTAACTAAAAGAATACATTTATGTTTTATTCCTAACGATGGTCATAAAAATACTTTATCTTAAAATCACTTAAAATTATACTAAAAACGCATCATCAACTCAATTAACACCCATGGCATATTAGGACGCACGTTATGAATAATAAAAATGAAGTCTCCTTAGAAGATATTTATAAGTCAATGCTGGACTATGTTGTAGATAATGAATTCACTGGTGCCTGCCATTCAACTTCTGCAGCTATGTTTGTATTACTATCCGAATTAGGAATGAATCCAAAATTAAAAATTGGTGAAGTTTATTCATTATCTAACAAAGTATGCTTTGATCATTCATGGATAGAAATGGATAACCAAATATTTGATGTTGCAATAGGTTATCCTCAACCCCCTGAATTAGGCGGGCAATCTGTATGTGGTCCTATATTTAATAGCATTGATCTTAATACGGATCAAGATGCTGATATTTGTTTTAGATATAAAACCGTTCAAGGACTCGGTGAACCCGCTCTAAGCGTATCGGGATGGACATTACAGGAATATAACGATAATGAGGATACTGGTATTGACATTTGGGACTTTACTATTTTAATAGGTTCAAAATGTAATTTGAATTTAAATCGTCATTCCCTTATAGAAAAATATGGAAGTATACGGCGTGAATTAGTTATTATTGAATAGATAATAATTTAAACCACGCCTATGATGTCCATATGGGCGTGGTTATCTATGAGATAATTACATCCTTCGCCTGAACACAACATTATCAGAAAAAATAGCCTTACCAGCCACAAACCCAACAACAGCGATTATAGGCATGCTGATAGTAGCCCCCGCTATACCTGATGACATACCAATCAGTGCTGACAGACCAAAGGAGAGGAAGATAACCACAAGCGCATACCACTGCGGATAGGCTCCATATAAAACAGTCGCCATGCAGCCGGTGCAGACATGAACACCGCGCTGGCTCTCTTTCAAGCAAAACGGACACTGAATTGTATTATTTTCCATGATAGACCCCTTAGAGCGCTTTCCAGCCATTGCTGGTTTTAACAAGATTAATTTTGCCGTCTTCAGGTTCATCCATACCCTTGACGCTGGAGAACGCTTTCTTGTCCACCCATGAAGGAACATCCGCCAACTTCCATGTATATGACACGCGAACAACTTTCTGATCACCGTTTCCCGGTTCGGTCCATTCCTTTATCTCAGAAACTTCCCGATGACCAACACAGGCACCTTTCTCACGGTCCCAAAACTCAACCTCTTGGCCCTTGTCCGTGACTTCCAGAACATCAACACTGCTAAAGCCGTTAGACTGTTGTGAAACAGTGAGCAGCCCTTGTTCAACAAGTCCTCTAAGGATTTCATCACTGGCACTGTATCCAGCAGAACGGTAGCCACGGTTAACCTTAATTGGAAAACCTTTGTTGAATACAATGTCATTGTCTTGCAGGGAGTAGCACAGCTTCGATTGTGATATTTTCGCGTTGATCGCTTTCTCAAAATCGCCTTTTTCACCGCATCCCGATACAAGAGCAGCAAGACCCGCCACGAGTAAAATTTTACGCATAGTGTTATCCCGGAATTAATGATTGATTGTGCCGTTTCTCAGTACAACCAGACGAACTGGCATATCGGCGTTGTTGACGGTAGCGAACCCACGGACTTCGAAATTGTTTACCGTTCCGGTGACGCTGACTTTCTGGCCTTTCTTATAGGTAAGAACGCCATCATTAATACCAGAGTAGTAATCCAGCCAGACCATCCCGCCGCAGTAGCTCGTATCAGAGGTTTTAAATAAAAGGTAATAGTTAGGTGCTGATTTGGGCATTCCCGTCATCATGTCGCTGGCACTTCTGCCCTTCGTAACTTCCAGAACAGTGGCATTGGTGATAGAGATCCTTTTGCCTGTCCATTTCTTTTCTGATGCCATTGCATTTTCTTCATAGTCTTTGCAGACAGCACCAAGGCCAGATACAGACGATACTGGGCCAAGACTTTGAGGGGTGGCAGTTCCTCCCAGCGCTTTACCTACTGAAGACATCGACGAGCTGATTGCTCCATTAACTGTATTCACGCCATCGTTGAGCTGCTGGCATCCTGTCAGTGCGGCAGCAGACAGAACCAGTGGCATCACTATCCGTAATTTCATATCTATCCCCAATGTGTGGAAACTTTATGTCAAAGACAGCCCTACCCATAGGTTGGTCTCTCTGGGCTGTAAAAAAGCATTAATCAATTGATAGGATTCAATTTATTTTTCTGTTCGTCATATCGTTTGTATCGATCGAATTCAAATCATTTGATAGATTAAAACCATCACAAATAAATAATCGATCGATATCACCAATTAAAAAACCGATCAATTAATCTCAATTGATAGATTTTAACTATCAAATATACTTTATAGATCTTTGGTAACGATCAATTGAAAATACCTATCGTAATATATGAATCAGGAGAGACGGCGTAAAACGTCGTTCATTCAAAGGTTAAAGCAGGTAGAGTGATGAGGATAGTTTCATCCCTGCGCAAGCACAGGGCACTACACCACGAGTGGCTGAATGGAAAGAGGAGGCAGCAAACTGAGTGTTGAAAACCGGACAGTGATCTTACGGCAATCACCAGTGCGCTGATGCTCAAAAGAGTTATCAGCCTTAGACTGCCTGCGTGGAAAAGGTTTATCTACTCGATATTTCATACACCTGCACTAAAAGTGGTAACGATAGTTGACAGCACGAATTTAATTGGTTACTATTGTTACCAGTTAGTTCCTTTGACTAACTGTGTTCTTTAATAATGTGAGACTTACGGGAAGGAGATCGTCTATCGCGTATCATAAAAACAAGCATATTGATGCGGCAATTGCATATGCCGTGTCCAAAGGCTGGACCTACGTTACACGCAAAGGGAAAGGTCATGCAGTGGGAATTTTGAGATGTGGTGGCAAAGATAAATGTCATCAAAAATCAGTTTGGGGAACGCCTGAAAGCCCTGAAGACCACGCGAAGGACATAATCTCATTAGTAGATAAATGCAATTAAGCTCAAGGCCACTTGAGGTGGCCTTTTCTAAAGTCTCACACAATATAGAGGTGATTTATTATGAAAAAATATAGTTTTGATATTGTGGTAGGCGGTAAGAAGATTACTAATGATGAGGATTTATTTGAAGTTTCAGATGCATTATATGAAGCTGGCTGTGCGGATGCTCATCCGGCAGCATATAACGGTACTCTTTATATAAATTTTAACAGAAAAGCAGATGGGTATGAAAAGGCGGTGTTATCAGCAATTGCTAATATTGAATCAGTCGAGGGATTAAAATGCCTGTCTGTGGATATTGGTGATATGGTTAGTTTAAGTGATGCTGCAGAGTTAGCAGGTACTACCAAGGCTTCTCTTTCAAGATATAGTAATGGAAGCAGAGGTAATGGGAATTTTCCGACCCCAATCCTGCGCGTAGATAGTAATCGTCCACTATGGGCGTGGAGTGATATAGCTGATTGGTTAGAGAGAAATAACTCCATTGATAAAGACATTGTAAAACAAGCTCGTATTACTAGTGCTATCAATACAGCTTTATCTATTAGACATGCGCAATCAATGGAAAATGTTTCACATTATTTAGATGTATTCAATAATAGTCATGATGCAATGACCGCATGACAATACCTTCCAAAGTCTCACTTTAGCCATCCACACAGGATGGCTTTTTTTATAAAGTTTATTTTTTCTAGATGGCTTTTGACCTGTACTTTGGATTTGTCCTATTTAGGAAGACGCTCTTGAACATCATCGTTACGAACAAATCCTAGCCCTGAATATTATCCCAATCTAACGGTTCTTCTTGCGGTAGAAGCATTTCTCCCTTGGTAGCAATAGCTCTATCCGTGCTTTTATTCATCATTTTCTTTTGATATTTTTTAGCTTGTAATCTTGCGATTAACAAATCTATATCTTCTTGGCTATTTACGTCTTCTATGACTGCCTCAATAGTTATACCTTTTTCCTTAATACTTTTATTCCTTCGGTCAGTACTGGCAACGCTTTCGGGTTGTTCTTCCATTACTTCTTTCTTTTTTATAATCTCTGAAACAAAGCGAGCACGATCACCATTGAACACAATAGCAGGATTTATAAAATACCAGTTTTTTTCATTCGTTTTAGCAATAATACATTTCTCAATAAGTTCTTTTATGCCTCTGTAAAAGATAGATTCAGACAAGACGAAGTGATCTATCTTTTCCGCAAGCGACATTGCTTTTTTACAGCTCAGGTAAAAGTGATCTTTACCTATCGCATCCTGATAGATACGGAGAAATATGAAAAACACCTTGTACGCTGTTTTCGTTAAATCAAAATATGCTTTTATCTGGGAAGTGTAGAGCTTAATGAACTCTTCTTTATCGACCTCTTGTGTATGTACTATATTGGCAAAATAAGATTTGCTGGCATCTTTCCTTTCAATAAGTTCTGTTCCTCTTAAAACAGTCAGGTTCTTCTTTCTTGTTTCAATCTTTATCTCTGTCTCAAAGCAAAAAGGATTTAAGCCTAAATCTAAATCAACTTCTATTTCATCCATCACGACATTACCTCTTATTGTTTTATTTATAATTAAGAGCCTATCCCAATAGGAATTGTTAGAATATAAGTAACTGAGAATTTTTGAGGACGTAGCATGACTGGCAGCAAGTGGCGGATTAGTGATGAACTCTGGGAAAAAATAGCGCCGCTTATTCCTGAACATAAAACTAACCATCCACTGGGAACGCACCGAAAACGGGTTGATGACCGAGTGGCTATGGACGCCATTTTCTTTGTTCTTCGCACCGGATGCCAATGGAACGCACTAAATGAAACAGGGATATGTTCATCGAGTTCTGCACACCGCCGCTTTCAGGAATGGCGCGCGGCGGGGGTTTTTGAGCGTTTCTGGCAGAACGGATTGATGACCAGCGAGCAACTGAAAGCCATCGACTGGTCATGGTTGTCGATGGACGGCTGTATGACAAAATCCCCGCTAGCAGGCTCAAAAAAACAGGCCGGAACCCCACGGACCGGGGGAAACAGGGGGTAAAGCGTAGCCTGATGACCGATGCGAACGGGCTGCCGCTCTCAGTGGTTGTCGCAGGGGCAAATACCCACGATATCAGGTTAGTCACAGAGACCCTTGATGCGCTTCAGACGGGGAGGCCGGGCAGAAGGCTGAATATCTGTCTGGACAAGGGGTATGACGCGGAATGGCTGGAAAGTGAACTGAAAAATCGGCGTTATGAACCGCATATCCAGTCGCGTAAAGAAGAATCCGATGCCAGCAAAGAGAATATGAATTACAAAGCCCGTCGGTGGGTAGTGGAGAGAACGCACAGCTGGATGAACCGCTTCCGTCGGCTTCTGACTCGTTGGGAGAAAAAAGTCGAAAACTATGAGGCGATGCTGCATTTTTCCTGCGGCATTATTGTCTGGAATAAAATCCTATTGGGATAGGCTCTAAATACCATGCACAAAATAGATATCAAGTTTTTTGCATATTTTTTTGCGAAAATATTTTAGAAATCGCAAGTATTCCAGTGACGATAATTTAAAGCACTGTCATTTTTAGTCTATAAAATGACATAGAAACTGACTACAGAGTCAGGAAAGCTCACTGTACAGTCAGGAATACTGACCACAGAGTCAGGAACACTGACCGTACAGTCAGTCCCGTTTTTTTGTTTAATCCCTTATACAGCAAGGGCTACAAGCCGATTTTGTCTCAATTTAATTTTGCAAGAAGTAAGAGATAATACTTAAGAGGATAAACAGAAACCGGGCGATTTTTATGATCGCCACATGGGGTTTTAACCTTAAAATGATTAACAATTTTCGGGTTGCATTTTTTATTGCAGAGCTTTCCTTTTTATTCCATTAAAATCCTTTTTTGAAAATCACCACCATCTATGAGCTGACGCTCATGTGCTGAAGCACGGCTTCGCCCTGACGCTGACATTAATATATTTTTATCTTGATACGGTAGTTTCAATATTTTCCCGCAAAGACGAAAAGGATCGTATTTAGATCGTTACATCATTCAGTTTTAAAAAAGATCCCATAATCGAGTTTTGTGTTAACTCTGTAAAACAGGCTATTTACTCTTCAATGTATGAAAGATATTCACAGAAGCAGCACTTCGTGATTGTTAAAGACAATCACATTGCTGAAACAGGGTTCATCCCTGTAATGATGGATTTATCCATAAATAATTGCGGCGATAGCCGCTATGTATTAAAAGGAAAAAATAACATATCCCTATAACCAAGCAGCGCTTAGTGATTGTATAAAACAATCACTTGCTGTCTATCATTCAAAGTAAAGATATGACAGAAGATAAAACGGAACGAGTTGGCTGGCGCACTCCAAGTTAAAATCATTATATTAAATATTTTTACGGTGAAGTTTTTCTGTACTGAAACCAAACATCTTTCTTTGAAAACTCTGTTATATTTAAAAACCACCGAAATCAGTGAACATAATCTCACAAAAGTATATTTTATTTCATTTTTTCACATTTATTTTTGACAATGACATGTTCTGCATTATATAAATACAAACAATAATAATAATAAAAGGAAAAACACATGAAAATTGATTACACCAAAATAATGGCACCAGCTGTAGTAGCAGGCCAGCTCATCCGCTGGGTGTATGTGAACGGGGATAGAAACAGAGGGCGGAAAAATCGCCGTGCGCTGGATTGGTCTAACTGCGTTAGCGCTCAAAGCCTTAAACGCATGATAGACAAATAGGCATGGCTATTCAGTCAGGTAAGCGGAAACGGCTTGACGACGGGTTTAGAGCTTCAGGTTACGGTTTCCGATGCGAGGTATGAGAGCGTGGAGATAAACAATGAATACTACAAATCCATTTGTTTTGTATTAATTTAATAAGTAGAATACACATTATGAAGCCATATGATAAATAACTGCAATTAATCATCTACATAAGGGTTTTGACTTGAAATTAATACATTTGGAAATAAACAAACTATTTGGTCTCCTTGATTATGAAATCCCCTTGGATAACCATGAAATTACTATGCTTACAGGTCCAAATGGATACGGTAAGACGATGATTCTTAAGATAATCAATGGTATCCTTGCAAATGAATTAAATATCCTATGTAAACTTAAGTTTGATTTAATTAAGATTGAATTTCAAGGTGGCTCAGTTTCAATTACTCATGATACTAAGAAAGATGGCTTAATACTGAATCATATAGATAATAATTTGGGAAGCATCGCAACTGAAAAACTCAAGTTACAAAAAGATGAATCCAGTACGGAAGAAGTATTTTATATAAGCTGGCATGGGAGGGAAGCTAAACCAAAACAAAAACCACAACTGGATAAGCCATTATCTTCGAAGGTATTAAGTCACATTACATCGAAAGAAGACGTATCTTTTATATGTGCAGATCGATTACAAGTTAGGGCTGATGATGAAACAGTCATTGATTTATGTGCAAGAAAATTAAAAGATTTGATGGAAAGCGCACAGGATGATTCCGCTGCATTATCACAAAGATTAGATGCTACATTTCCTATCCGGTTATTTGAGCGTTTAGAACAACAAAAACGATTTTCGTCAGGAAATATTCAAGCGCGCTTAAATGGCATTCAAGATAAACGTCGTCATTACATGCGGTATGGTCTTATTCAGGCTGAAAATGATCTAATGCCTGAAAAAAGCACAAGTCTTTATAGTAGTAATGAATATCTAGGTGTCTTGGATCTATACATTGAAGATGCCCTTGGGAAACTGTCCCCCTTTCAGACATTGCATCAAAAGATTGATTTATTTGAATCAATTTTGCAAGAAAAGATTTTAGCTTTTAAAAAAGTGATGATTGATAGAGATAAAGGATTTTATTTCGAAAGTTTAAATGGTGATATCATTGATCGTAATATGCTTTCATCGGGAGAACAAAACCAAATAGTTCTTCTTTTTAATTTGATTTTCGATCTGGTTTCACAAAAAGTAATTCTTATAGACGAGCCCGAGATATCATTGCATGTCGCTTGGCAACAAACTTTCTTAGATTCTCTCAAAAAAATACAAAAAATTAACGAGTATGAAAAGGTCATTATTGCTACTCACTCACCACAAGTAATCAGTAAGAATTGGGAATTAACATACGATCTTTATGAAATGATTAAAAATAGAAATGAAAGCCAACAGTCTTCAGAAGGAAAAGAGTGAATGATGTCATTACGCGATGCTGTTAGCGAAGATGATTGGCTGAGTAGTATGATGCTTTTATTCAGAAGCGAAATGAATCGACGTCGTATATTGATTGTAGTTGAGGGCATTACAGATATCCGATTTTTCAATGCATACCGGCTTGATAATAGGATGATTTATGAATCGCCAGAAAATGGGAAACGTGAGGTAATATCGGCTGTTAGTCAATTACGTCATGCTGGGAATGATGCTGTGTATGGTGTATGTGACGCTGATTTTGATGAGTTAAGTGGAATAAATTACGAGGGGGTTTTTTATACTGATGCTCATGATCTTGAAATGATGTTAGTTAAAGGTGGAGTGGTTGATAAATTTATTATGTCACACACAGATAGAAAACTAATTCAAGGGGAATTAGCTGAATCATTCTGTCGTGATGTAAAGATGAATATCCTTTGTGCATGTTATAAAATCGGACTTCTCAAATGGTACAATTATCTTACACATAGTAATCTTAATTTCAAAGGATTAAAACATCGGGATTTTGTAAGCATTAATAAAATAGAGGTTTTAGTTGATGAGAATGAGTATATAAACCATGTAGTTAATAGAAGTCGTGCCGGTGGGGATTTTAATGTAGCAGACTTATTTAATGAAGTGCGTAAATTAGAATTAATGTCTCCAGACCACTTTTCTATATGCAATGGACATGATTTCACTTGTATATTAAAAATGATGTATGGGACGGATGTATCTGTAAATAAGAACATGCGTCTGGATGAGATAGATAGTTATATGCGTATGAGTTACGATCATCACACATTTAGAACTA